>CAVWJE010000009.1:0-432505 GCA_963755225.1 uncultured Acidobacteriota bacterium | reverse complement strand
ATCGCCGCAATCACCGCGGCCGCTTTGTTGCGCGACAACCCAGCCGATGAAAGGGAGGAGGGCGCTTACCAACCCGGCCAGATCGTCTATGTCGAGACGGGCGATCACAGGCTCACACTCAGCCAGTCGATGACAGGCGGTCCTCGAGATGCGAGACGTGCCAATGGCCCGCCATTCGTTGCGGAGTTGTCGGATTGTCTGGGAGTCCATGGCTCCCACCATGAAGAGCGGGGTTCATGAAAACCGTAATGAAAACCTTCATGGTTGGAGAAAGATCAAGAAATCTTTTGCGCTTCAAAGATGCCGTGTCGGACCTTCACGATTCTCGTAATGAGGCTTTTGGCTGGTGAATGGGTTCATGACGGAGACCATGAAAGGTTCATGATGCGTTCGAGGGTGTGGGGGCGAACGGCGCGCCGGGAACGCCTGCCTCGCTTGGTGTCGCACCGCCGCCGTCAGTCAATCGTCGCTGCGGAATACGGCTCGCCCCCAGAGGTCGCCGGCCATGCCGGCGCCAGGGTCGGCCTTTATGATCCTCGCTCGGCCCATGGTCGTCCATTGACAGCCGCCGACGGTGCGAGAAGTCGCGTGTAGGTGATCGATGACGGGAGAAGGCGGGGCGACGAGCGCCCCACCCGCCATCGACCACAGGACGGACAAAGACCCTGCGTGAGGGGTTCATGCTTCGAATCATGAAGGGGTTAATGATCACAGCCACCGGTTGGAGGGCGCGTAACTGCACGGGCCGTCGCGTAAGAGGCGTCGACATAAGAAATCCCTGCGTGAGACCTTCATGGTTCCAATCATGAAGGGTTCACGATCCGCGAGGCTCTCCTGCAGGCGCTTGGCTGCGCCTTTGGTCGGATAAACCGGAGCGACGAGCATCATCCCAGCGCAATGGGTTCATGGTGGCCACCATGAACCCATTCATGACGACGCCGAAAGGATTCACCAAGTAGCAAAGAGCGCGTACCGATTCGCCCCTCCAGTTCTTTGCATGCGAACAAACCAACCGAATCGACGGCCGCCGAATCACATCCAATGCGCTTGGCAACGCTACGGGGGACTCGCGTTCTCGCCCTCGTTGCCCTGGTGGGAGCGACATTGCGCTTGCTCACGAGGAACGAGGACTCATCGCGTCTCAACTGCCGTCGTTCTCCATCAGTCGCACTGTTGTGAGGACAGCGCTCCGCTATTCGAACGAAGTACGAAGACAAAACGAGAGTCCGTAAGGCTCGTCTCCCTTCCGCCCCGAGTGCCGATCGTGAAGGTCGTCGCACGTCATGACGGAGACAGCAAGATAGGCGAACAGGTGTCCTGTTCGCGGCGGCATTGCCGCCGGCGCCGCTTGGGCCCTGTCCCCGAGGTTCTCTCGGGGTCGCTGCGCTGGACGAGGTGACAGAACCCACGGCCGAAAGAGAAGGGCCGCTTCCGACGTCGACGCGGATATCTCATGCGCTGACGTTGAGCGGCGGTCGGGACTTCGCCACGGAGGTGCGATTGGCCAAGGTTGAGCATGATGAGCTTCGACTGAGAGGGACGACAGTGGGCATGTCGGTGCAGCGATGCCCCTTCGACGCTGCCATGTCCGGCTCAGGCGCACGATCGGCCGAACGGCGGCCTGCTCAGCAGACGCGCAGCGGGCCCGGTTCGCGCCTACCGGTATTGTCAACAACGTGAATCAGTTGGCAAAATGGGCCAACCCTCGAGCGCGACGTTCTCGATACCTTCAGGGCCGCTCTGGCTTATGCCCTGGTGCAGCCCCAGGCCGGTGGTTCGAGCACGCCGACGGCCAGTTACGGCGCCTGCGACGATTCCGCCGTGGTGCAGTTCGGATTGGAGCCGGCGGTGGGGACTTCCACCGCCCATGTCTACGACTCGATCGACGACAGCGACTCAACCACCGTTGGCGGCGGTTCGCCGTCCGACTACACCTACGATCAGATCGAGCTACCTCGTTGGCGCCACCCCGGTCGGAGGGAGCACCGACACCTACGCTTACAACGTTGATGGAGTTCGGATGAGCAAGACGGTCTCGCCGACCACCGAGGGCTGCATCTACGACGCGCTCTCGACGACACTTCTCGAAGACGATTCCACGCCGCTTTATTACCTGCACGATCCACTCGCTTTCCCGCAAGTCATCGCCAACGGCAGCGGTGGCGTGGTCGAGACATACACCTACGACCCCTATGGAAACCTCTTGGGTTCGACCGGATCTGACCCCAACCGGCTCGGCTTCGCCAGTGGCGACAACACGGACGCCGAGACCGGATTCCTATACCTGGTGACCCGCATCTACGAACCGGCCAATGTGCAGTTCCTGAGCGTCGATCCGGACCTGGCCGAGACAGGACAGCCGTATGCGTTCACCGGGGATGATCCGTTGAATGAGACGGATCCGTTGGGTCTCAAGGGTTGGTACTGCATCAAAGGAGAGACTCACTACTACAAGGGAAACAAATACGGCAAGGTCGGAAATGGAAAGTGTGTCTCCAGTGGAAGAGGTGGTCCCAGTTCTTCAGGTGTGCTGATCAAGCCCCACACGAAGGTTCCGGCCAGTGACAAGCCGATATTTCCTTCGTGGTCCGCGGAAAATAAGGTTGATGTGACAGCGGATGCAGTCGCACAACAGGCAGCCGCCCATCCTTGGGAGAGTGACACGTCTTGCGGCACAGATCCTTGTCAATGGGACAAGAATGGGAACGAGATTGCGAGGCCGTACGCTTCGGTTTCGGTGACACAGATCCTCTTAGATCTCAGCACGATCACGGATGATGTCGTCAACTGTGCGGTATTCGGGGCCGGGGGAGCAGCCCTAGGCACCGCTGTGGAGCCCGGTGGGCTGACAGTTGCGGGAGCAATTGGTGGTTGCGCTGCCGGAATCCGGTTCGGCGATGATATTCCCCCCAACATGCCTGGCTCGAATGGTTGATAGCCTCTAGATGATGAGGTACCCATTGGACCCTGTATTCGCCAAAATCAATCAGAAATTTACACGCAATGGTCAAGTTATGTTCCAAACTGGATTTTCGCGCTGGGTTGCGCGTTTGTCCTCGCGTCGCCCGGTTCTTGGTCTCCTCTTCAAAAGCATCATCATGTCAACTGGGATCTGGTTGCTATTTGTGTTGATGGCACAGGGTAAGAATTTGTTGGCGTCTGCGATTGTCTGGATCGCCCTAATGGTGTTTTTCTCTGCATGGATAGCAATGTCGGACTCGTGGCGGCGAAGGAACCCGATGCGTCAGACTGGCGGCGAATGACCTCACAGCCGACGGGTTCGATCGTTCTGGCCAGCGATCCGCTCGCCGTTTCGCCGCAGGGGCGGTAATCGATGGGTGCGCCCCTGTAATACAGCACCCGCTAACTGCATCACCCTTCGCTTCGTGATGTAGGACCACCAACATCTCTGCATTGCCCTCCTCGTAACCTCGCCACTGGCGGCCGCCCCGAACCCGAGGCACGAGGGTCGGGCGACGGCCAGCGGCGCTGCTGCGACGGAACGCACGCAGTACCGAGGAGGGTCGGTCAAGGCCGACCGCAGGTCGCCCGTGGGGAAGCCTTGAGGGACCCGGTCAGTGTCCCAAGAAACAATGTTCGAGGAGCCGGCCCTGCCGGCTCCTGGGAGCGCCTCTCCCCGCCTTTGGTGACGTCGGTGCGACTCCAAAAGTGTGCGGATGTGTAGCCCATGCAGATGGTTGGCTCTTCGAGCGTTGGGCTCTGTGTGAGCGCACCACTCTTTGGGAGCGAAGCCACGAACTCGTTCACCGAACCGACCTCATTCGCCTTGATGCAAACCAGGCGCGTCTTTGCCTCAGCAATGACGAACTATCCTGGTGATGTCGGCAGGCATCCGAGAACCCGACTCGGGGATCGACATCTTCTCCTTGTTGTCGCAATCAACTCGGTGAACCCTGTGAACTTCGCGAGGGCGCGCGAGGGGTGCGCGAAAACTGCTCACAGGGTGAACGTGCCCACAGAGCTGGTTAAACGGACCACCCTGTGGGCGAAGCGGTCGCGTAAGGGCAGAACGAGAAATGCCGCTGCGTCGTAGACGTAGGTACAGATCACGACGGGATCGGCACATGACTCAGCGCGCGCTCGGTTGCGCATGGGCACGCCTCAATGCCATAAACACCTTTAAAAACACGCGTTCGCGCCTTCTTTCCTGATCCGTCTTGACGGTAGGCCGAGATTCGCATATTCGCCCACGTCAACGACGGTGCACTACGTGCGAACGACCACGAATGTGCCAGACCGCTGTATAGACCGTTACTACGACCCGAGCACGGACCAGTTCCTGAGCGTCGATCCGGATCTGGCCGAGACCGGGCAGCCCTATGCGTTCACTGGGGATGACCCGCTGAATGCGACGGATCCGTTGGGGCTGAAGCCTCTATCCGTATACGTCATCAGGAATTTGAAGACCGGAAAAATAGAATACGTCGGGAAAACAAAGCGAGACGTTGCGGTTAGGGAGAAAGAACATGGGCGAGGACCGAACAGGCGGATCACCGACCCCAAAGAGCAACGGGCTGAACGATTGAGCACCCCAGACGATTTGACGGCCGAGCAGCAGACCGGGCTAGAACAAGTTCTAATTGAAAATGTTCCTGACTTGTCTAACAAATACAACTCTATTTCACCAAATAACCCAGCCTATGACCAGACGGTGAAAGCGGGATTAGGAGTGATCGCTGACAATCCTGACATTGCACAGGAAACGGGAATGCCTGACTTGTTTCAGATGGCGATTACAGATGACGCATTAGGTGTAGCCCCAGGGGCGCCCCCGCCGTCTTTTGGTGGGACGGCGCCTGATGATGACGTGGTTGTTCCCGAGCCCTAGACCTCGGCCCCTGTTATGAACAGCTCGCGGCGCTTTAGATTAGGGTCATGGTTATGAGGAGGGCAGCCACGCCGGACGATATTTTTCGCATAGTTGAGGGACCAACCCACATAGTCGTGAACGACATGTGGTCCGAAGATCTGTTGAATGCCCTGCGGGATGCCACCGCTCTTTTCCCAGAGAAGCGAGTACTCTTCAACTTCGACTCCCTCGATCCTGATCTTGCAACTTTGAAGGGATTCGAACATCTTCAGCACTTGGCGATCAAGGTGCGTGCGGTTACGAGTTTCGATCTCCTTGCCGAATTTACGCAACTTCGAAATCTGGAACTTGGTGACACGAAGACCAACAAACCCTCCCTCTCGTTCGTTGAGAACTGCTCTAATCTGGAAGAGATTTGGATCGAGGGACATGCTAAGGGCTTTGAGAGTCTTGCGCGCCTTTCGAAGTTAAAGACTCTTCGACTACGGACCTCAAGAGTTCGGAGTTTCGGCGCGCTAGCGGGACACCCATCGATAGAGCGGATCGAGATCCTGTTTTCCGGGGTGACGGACTTGAGTCCGCTGGCGTCGATGCCTCACCTCAAACGTCTGTGGCTTTCACACATTCGCAAACTCACGGGTGAGGACCTCGCGCCGTTAGCAAGGCGCCCCCTGGAGATGCTGGCCCTAAACGACGAACCAGGGATCGAGGACTTTGTATCTCTCGGCCTGCCAGAGATCATGCACCTATCCCTCGATAATCTGGCTCGACTTCGTTCTGTTAGCGCGCTTGCCCACTGGCCAGTTCTTTCCATGCTTGGACTTCGTAGGGCATACCCCAGTGATCACGACCTTGTGAGCGTCTGCAGAAATCCAGCGTTACGGCACTTAGCTATCGCTACGCGGCTACCTGAGCTCGATTTAGCAGAAATTCGATCGCATTTCGGCGGCGATACCTTGTGGCACGACGGCCAGGATTTGCTCGGAGAGACGCCAAGTCGAATAATCGCATCGCGCATCGATCTTTAGAGGCCGCAGGACCCAGAAGACCAACGCAGTGGGTTCAGGACCCGTGAGGTGTGCCTTCAATTTGAAAACTCTTGACTGCAATGACAAGGGTCTGATTCACCGGGACCGATCTCAGAGAGGTGGCAAAATGGGTTGGTGGAGTCAAGACAAGGACGGATATTCATTCGTCGAGGAATCAGAGATGGTTTGGGGTGACGGTCCGGCGGATGCAGTCGGAGAGGCCATAGACGCAACTATTGCGGACTTCATTGAGGGAGTAGGTCGTCAACCAACTCGAAAAGAGATACACGCAGGGATTGACTTCTGTCTCCGAGCAAAGGATGAATATTGGAATGTCGATCTTAATGCGTGGAGACGCGGCGGCGACTGACTCTGAAAACTTCTGACTGTCGAGTTGAGAGTGCGAGTTATGACTTTTGTCGGGACGAATTCGCAAGGTCGCAGTAGCGCCCAACTGCTGACGCGCTTTGCGATGCTCAATCAGAGCCGGCATCGATTCGAAACGCATCGACGAGAGCGGCGCCGGTGACGTGAAGCTCTGACTCGAAACTCATGTCTGCCAGGCGATTCCCGCCGTCGGGACACACACGAGCTTGGACATGTGTATCGCGTTCACCTGAGGGAGATCGGCGGATTTGTGCCCGCAGTGCCCCGATTTCTTCATCGGCAGTGGACCGTTACTACGACCCGAGTACGGACCAGTTTCTGAGCGTCGATCCCGACCTGGCCGAGACGGGGCAGCCGTATGCCTTCACCGGAGATGACCCGCTGAACAGAACGGATCCGTTGGGACTGTACAGCTGTGCCGGGAAGTCAGCCAGCTATGTTGCGGCAAAATATCGCCGAGGTGACCAGCATGTAAATCTTGTGTGCGGAGTGCGAAACCGACCAGGTCAGTCAGGCTATGGGGTTAATCACATTCAGGAGGACAACAAGCATTTTGGAGGAGTTTAAGCAGCTTGTCGCTGTACGAGATTGGAGTGACAATCGCTGGAGGAAAACCACCCGATCGTCGCGGCGGAACCGTTGCATACGTAAAATCCTTCCAAGTGACATCAAATTCTCCTAACCTTCCTGAACCCGAAGACTTCACGATCAGAGCGGTTGTCGATGATCAGCATGGAAGTGTTACAACCGCCTATATCGAAGATCCTCCTTCTGCAGATAGTCAAACTTTTGATGATTGTCACTTCGATGGCCTCGATCTCTGCTAATCGTGAGTACCTTCAATACATTCAAGAGACGAGATTGACGTGACCGACCTACAGCCGAGATCCCAGGAGCTTCTCAATGCGGTTTCAGAATACTTTACGGACTTTGGCTTCTTTATTCGTGGAGAGTCCAAAGCGACGGATGCCCAATCGGATTCGGAGCGCCCTCAAGACCGGCGTGCCGGTCGAAGCGAATCCACGTGTGGCTGTCCGTTTTGTACGCGCTCAACTAGTCGGAAAGGCTGATCAAGAGGATTTGGAGATTGTCATGCGAGCGAGTACGGGATCTGAGTTTTCCATCAAGATACTTCGAGCATATCTTTCCCCTGTTCGCAAACCGCAGAGCGATTCAACTTTTGACCTTGAACACTTGATTGCTGAGGGAATTTTTTTCGGCGTGGATGAGACAATCCGAAGATTCACTGCTGAGGAACTCGATGGATCGACACTCAGCGACTTTTGGACGTGAGTTGAGGTACGTGCACGTGGTCGAGGCGCAATGAGCTGGATTTTACGCAAATGCGTAAAATGATCCGGCCTTGATGATCCTGCTTCTGAGTCAGGTTGCTTGATTGAGTAGTTGCAAGACGACAGCTGTATCCTTCACAGGTCCTTGGAGCCCCCGCCCCGCTCCGGGTGCGCCCCCTGTAATACAGCACCCTCTAACTGCATCACCCTTCGCTTCGTGACGTAGCACTACCAACATCTCTGCATTGCCCTCCTTCGTAACCTCGCCACTGGCGGATGCCCCGAACCCGAGGCACGAGGGCCGGGCGACGGCCAGCGGCGCTGATGCGACGGACGCACGCAGCACAGAGGAGGGTCGGTCAAGGCCGACCGCAGGTCGCCCGTGGGGAAGCCTTGAGGGACCCGGTCAGTCCCAAGGAACACTGGTTGAGGAGCCTGGCCCCGCCAGGCTCCTGGGAGCGCCTTTCCCCGCCGCTGGTGCGCTTTAGAGATCTGCGGTCATGTAGCCGATACGGATTGCTCGCCTCTTCGAGCGCTCGGATCTGCTTGAGCGCACCACCCTTTGGCATCGAGGCCACGAACTCGTTCACCAGGGCCTTTGCCTCACGGCTGACGAACAGGCGAGCTGGCGTGTCCAAGTCCGGGAAGGCTTTGCGAAAGGACGCTTGCTCGCGATAGGCGGTGCGTGGGTTCTCCTTCCACCACGCAGCAACTTCTTCGGCGCTCGGATCGTCACCCGTGGCTGCGCGCACGATGGCCCAACTGAGCGCCCACGACATGCCCGCGCAGACCCAGGCGCATACCTGCGTTGGCCACGGCGAGCTCGAGCCAGGTTTGTGGCGCCCGCTTCGCTTTCACCATGTGGGAATCGTTTGCATTCGTGACGAGCCTACAGCGCATGCACCTCGAACTGACAGATGCTGTCAGTCCCGCTATACTGACAAGTTATGTCAGGCGGTGCCCATCTCGTTGAACTCGCTTCGGGCATCGACGCCCTCTATCTGTCTGGTCGAGGCGAGATAGCCAAGTCCCTGCTCACTCGGCTTGCGCAAGGCCGGGCAGCGGCCGAAGAGTTGCGCTGCTGCTGCCGTTCGAGTTCGGTGGAGTGGAGTTCACCATTGCTCCGCATGGCCTTGGGCGTTATCGCTTCTGCCTGGTTCATGAGAACGGGCGGATCGGGGTGGGCACCTCTTCGAAGTTGCCGACCTTCCGTATCCAGCCGGTGGCCGAGTTCTTGCACGGTGTCGGCCCCAGCGCTGCACTGTCGTGGTTCCGCCAGCTGCTCGAAGCCGAGTGCGAAGAGGTGGTGCTCAGTGTCAGCCGCCTCGACGTGTTCTGCGACGTCGAAGGACTGGGGACTCCTTGGCGAGGACCGCCACCGCTTCGTCTGCCGGGCGAGAAGATGCCGGACGAACGAGGACGCCGGAGTGCTTACCGGATTTGAGTTCGGGCACGGACCTCAAAGACCCTCTTTGCCCGGATCTACGACAAGACGGTCGAGATGGAGGAACACGGATCGGGTTACGTGAGCGAGCTGTGGGGCAGCGCTCACCACAACGGAGCCCAGGTCTGGCGCATCGAGTTCGAGATCGGCCGTCTGGCTCTCTCCGAGTTCGGGATCGATACCCCCGAGCAGGCCATCGAGCACGCTGGCCATCTCTGGCGCTACTGCACGGCCGAGTGGCTGAGTCTGCGGGTTGAAGGTGCGGATCAGACCAAGGCTCGGTGGCCACTCGACCCGGATTGGCTGGCCATCGGTCAAGCCGGTTTCTCTCAGGGGGCGTATGGAGCACAGCGTATCCGTGCTGCATCTGGAGCCAAGCTCCTCGAACGACTGTTGCCCGGATTGCTCGGCTATCTGAGTAGCTTCGCCGTCCTGGTCGGCACCACGGGGATCGCCGACACCACGGCGGCGCTCGCTCGACTGCTGCATCGTCAAGAAGCCGAGGGGCGCCAGTCTTTGGCCGAGCGCATTGTTCTGAAGAGACGAAGGGCGGCGCTGTCATGAGTAGAGACAAAAGCGGTGTTGCCCCTCCTTTGTGATCCGAGCGCCGAGGACGAGGTGATCCTCGCTGCTGTGGTCGAGCACTATGCCAGCCGGTTGGTTCATTCGGCTCCTGGGTCGGAGTGGCTGGCTCACCACGGGATCGATCAGACGTTGGCGCAGACTCTTCGCATCGGGGCTCGGACCGCACCCTCGGCTACACGTTGCCCGAGGCGAACCGAAGGGACGGGGCAACGCTGCGTCGTCGTCTGGTCGAGCTGGGCATGTATTCGCTCGTCGGGGCACGAGCACTTCGTCGGTTCCATCGTCGTCCCGGTGCTGGACGCTGATGGAAAGATCACCCAGCTCTTCGGCCGGCGTTTCGGTCGGGGCCATGAGCCACTGTGGGCAAAGGGGCTCCCCGGTGGCATCTTCCATGAAGGGGCGCTTCATCAAGAGGACATCGTTGTTGTGCCCAGTGTCCCTGACGCGCTCGGTGCTCCTTTCGGCGGGGACGCACAACGTGGTCGCTCCTGGTCGACCCCAGCGGGTTCTCACGCTCCGACGTGACATTGCTGAAAGGCAATGGCTTGCGGTCTCTCACCTTGCTCGGTCCGTCACTGCGCCCGGTGGCCGAGAAGCTGGCCAAGATGGGCGTCGCCTGCCGGGTGGTCGAGACCCCGTCGCCGTTGGCCACACTCTTGGCCGGATCTACCGATCGAGCTTTTGCGCTTGCCTCTCTCTTGGACAACGCAGAGGTGGCGTCATCCCCGGTATCGGCACAGGACACGCCCGCCGACGGGACTAGTAGTGCATCCTCGCAAGCGGCGATCGTTCCGCAGGAGGTAAGCACATCAGGAGCTGCAGAGGTCACCGGCGACGCCGAAGAGCTGTATGTGGCGTTCGGTTCGCTGCGCTGGCGAGTACGGGGGGCAGATCGGGCGAAGACGCCCGACGTGCTGCGGGTGGCGTTGTCGGTGACCGAAGAGGGGAGTGGCCGTTTCCATCTCGACACCATCGATTTGTGCCAGGCCAAGGCACGGGCCGGGTTCATCGATGCCGCCGCATCCGAACTGCATGCCGATGCCGACATATTGCGTCGACAGCTCGGCGAAGTCCTCTTCGCCACTGAAGGCGCGGTGAGCAAGAACGTCGCAGTCGACGACACGGTGCAGATGAACAGCGAGGAACGAGAAGCAGCACTGGCTCTCTTGGGCGATCCGCAGCTGTGCCAGCGCATCGTGGCCGACCTCGGGGTGCTCGGCATAGTCGGGGAAGAGACGAACCTATTGGTCACCTACTTGGCCACGGTCCTCGACTCTCTGAGCGTCCCTTCGGGGTGGTCGTCCAGTCCTCGACCTCGGCGGGGAAGTCCGACCTGGCCGATGCGGTGCTCCGGTTGGTGCCCGACGAGGACCTCATGAGCTATTCGTCGGTGACCGGGCAGTCGCTCTATTACCTGGGCGATGGCGACCTGTCCCACAAGGTGCTCTCCATCGCCGAAGAGCAAGGTGCCTCACGGGCCTCCTATGCCCTCAAGCTCTTGGTCAGCGAAGGACAACTCTCGATCGCTTCGACCGGCAAGGACCCAACCAGCGGCAAGCTGCGCACCTCGACCTATGCCGTAGCGGGTCCGATTGCACTGATCCTCACCACGACGGCGAACGAGATCGACCCCGAGCTGGCCAACCGCTTGGTCGTGCTCGGGGTGGACGAAGAGCGGGCCCAGACCAGAGCCATCCACGTGGCCCAGCGCAGGGCAGCCACCCTGCAAGGGCTGCTCCATCGGATGCGCCGAGAATCGGTCATCGGGCTGCACCAAAATGCCCAGCGTCTTTTGGAACCCCTCCCCGTGGTGATCGAAGATGCAATGAGCCTGCACTTCCCCGACCATGCCATCCGTCATCGGCGGGACCATCAAAAGCTGATCGCCCTCATTTCGGCCAGCGCCCTGTTGCACCAGTACCAGCGGAACATCAACACGATCGAGATCGACGGTCGCAGCGTGCGCTATATCGAGGCGAGCGAGGCCGACGTAACCCTCGGCGTGAAACTCGCCTCAGAGGTCCTGGCCCGAGGAGCCGACGAGCTGGCACCGCAGACCAAGCGGCTCTTGGCCGGTGCAACGGCCCATGTGAAGGCAAAGGCGCAACGCCAGGGTTGCGCACTCGACAGCGTCTCGTTCACCCGCCGGGAACTCCGCGAGGCCCTCGGGTACTCAGAGCACCAGATACGCATTGGTCTTGACCGGCTGGTCGCCTTGGAATATCTGCACTGCGTCTACGGGGGAGCGGGACGGCGACACGCCTACCGGCTGGCCGAAGAACCCTGTGAACCTCGCGAGAGTGCGCGAGGGGTGCGCGAGATGCCTTCACAGGGTCAAATGGGTGGTCACGCTGGTGAAACGGACCACCCTGTGGCGACAGCACTCGCATATAGGCAAAAAGAAATCGGCCAGTGCAACGTAGACGTAGGTACAGATCACGATCGACTCCCCGCATGACGCCCTTCTTGTTGGCCATCGAGGACTACTTGTCCTGGCTCCGCACGCACGGCTATGCCAAAGGGACGGTGGCGGGCCGGACTCGTTACCTCGCTTCTCTGGCCGCCTTCTTCGCCGAACTGGGCATCACTGATCCGGCCCAGGTCTCCTTCGCCGCTCTGGAGTCCTATCAGCGTCACCTCTACCATCACAAAAAGCGCGACGGTGCCCCCTTGTCGTTTCGCACCCAGGCCCAGCGGATCGTGCCGGTGAAGAGCTTCTTCGCCTGGCTCGCCTCGCAGGGACGTATTGCCATGGATCCTTCCATCGGGGTCGTGTTGCCCAAGGGAGAGCACCGCCTTCCCGAAGCCACGCTCAGTGCGCAAGAAGCCGAGAGCGTGTTGGCTGTGCCCGATGTCACCTCCCCGCTCGGGCTGCGGGACCGGGCCATCCTCGAAATCTTCTATTCGAGCGCCATCCGCCGAGCCGAGTTGATCGGCCTCAAGATCTGGGACATCGACCACGGCCGGGGCACGCTCTTCGTGCGCCAGGGCAAAGGACCGCGTGATCGCCATGTGCCGATCAGCCCCCGAGCGCTGTTGTGGGTGAGTCGTTACGTCGAGTTGATACGGCCGAAGTTCTCTTCGAGATCGGACAACGAGTTCCTGTTCCTCTCATCTACCGGTGAACCACTCTGCGCCGACTGGCTGTCACGAACAGTCACGGCCTATATCCGGGCCGGGGCACCGACCAAACGGGGGAGTTGCCACCTTTTTCGCCACAGCGTCGCCACCCTCATGCTCGACGGTGGTGCCGATATCCGCTACGTGGCCGAGATGCTGGGTCACGCCAAGTTGGAGACGACGCAGCTCTACGCCCGTGTCTCGATCGCCAAGCTCCAAGCGGTGCATGCAGCGACACATCCGACTGGCAACGAATAGCGGACTGTTCGATCGCCCTCGCACGAAGCATCGTCGAGGGCACACCGCCAAAACGACGCGTTCCGCGCAATTTTCGAGCCAATAGCCTGAGCAAGGCACAAGATTCGAAGTTCTCCCACGTCAACGAAGGTGCACTACGTGCAAACGACCAAGAATGCGCCAGACCGCTGAGTAGACCGTTACTACGACCCCTCCACGGACCAGTTCCTGAGCGTCGATCCGGACCTGGCCGAGACCGGGCAGCCCTACGCGTTCACCGGGGACGACCCGCTGAACGCAACGGATCCGCTCGGCTTACATTCGGTCTATGTTCTGCTGAACAAGGAGGAAGAGATCTATTACGTCGGCAGGAGTAATAGCACGCCGAGGAGGGAATCGGAGCACAAGAATACGGGCAAGTTGTCCCCTCTATCTTCAATGAGAGTGCTTGACGCAGGCGACCTATCAAAGCAAGCCGCTGCCGGATTGGAGCAACTCCTGATTGAGGCCTTTGGAATGAAGCGAAATGGGGGCGTCTTGGACAACCAGAAAAACGGGGTTGCAAATCCAAGTGCATCGAAGAACTACACTTACGACTCTGCAACAGTTGCAGGGGCGGTCGCTTTAGGGAGAAGCCCTGAGGCCCTCAATCAGATAAATCAGCTAGCGGTTGGAACTGGTAGTTGGCAGATCGAAGCGAACTATGTCGCCCTGAAGGTCATGTCCGAACTGGCCCTCCCGAACGAATCCCCAAGCCTACTCAAGTTTGGAATAGATCAAGGCCTAGCCCAAGGTCATGTCTGACTGGCTGACGCATACGCGGTAGGCAGTGTGGAGCAGAGAGCAATGTCTAAGAGAGTCCTTCCTGGCGACACCATTATGGTGACCGATGAATCAGGTCACCGCTCATTTGTGCAACTCGTTGGTGACGGAAGATACCGGCAGTTGGTTCGCGTGTTTTATGTAGATGGGATTGAAATTGACTCTGCGGAGGAGCTAGATCTTGAAAGTCTCCTGCGGGGGGAAGAGGCATACACGATTGAAATTAACTGGCGTGACTTTCGGAACTCCGCAGACGCACGCACCGTCGGTCGCTTTCCGATACCGCCCGGCAGAGAGGCGCTTCCTCCCATGAGACTGTTTGTGGCAAAGTCGGAAGCAAACCCTGACGGTTGGATGATCAAAGATACCAATGGCAGGGTGTTTTCTGGGGTTGAGTATCGTGCGTTATTCCCTGAGGTGATTCAAAGTTCACTGTCTGTTACCGATATTCCAATGACCGATACTTTTCTTAGAATGCTGAACGAGTCGTGGAGACCTCGTCGGGAAAGCAGGTTCCTGCTGGACTGATCTTCCAGGCAATAGGTGTTTGGTGGCGCTATGAAAATCGGAACTCAGTACGTCGACGACGAGTCCGACCTGAGGCCCTAGTAGCGCCCCACTGCTGACGCGCTTGGCGATGCTCAATCAGGCGCGGCCTTCGTTCGATGCGCATCGACGAGAGCGGCGTCGGTGACGTGAAACTCTGACTCAAAACTCATGTCGGCCAGGCGGTTCTCGTCGTCGGGCCGCACACGAACGTCGACGTGTGCACCGCGTTCACCTGAGGGAGATCGGCGGATTTGTGCCCGCAGCGTGCCGATTTCTTCATCGGCAGTGGACCGTTACTACGACCCCGCAACGGACCAGTTCCTCAGCGTCGATCCACTCTTGGTGCTGACCGACCAGCCGTATGCCTTCACGGGGGATGACCCTTTGAATGCGACGGATCCGTTGGGACTGAATTGCGGAGGAATCTGCCCTCCGAGTTATGGCGGTCCCGGCGGCGGGGGTACTGGCGGGGCAGCGCCCAGCCCAGGAAGTTCCGGTGGATACGAACCAGGTGGGAACCACGGAACCGCCCCTAAGCCCCCAAGCAAGCAAGCCCAAGCCACTGTCAAAGCGACAAATAGCGTCCCGACGGCGATTCAATACCATGGCAGTTGCGGAGGCTTCATAATTGAACATTGCACCTACGTCACGTCCACCGGCCAGCACTATTCTGGTTGGAGTGTCGGGGTACAAGCAGGATTTTCGGGTGAGCAAGGCGTGATTTACAACCAGAACGGCAGCAAGACCAAGAATAAGTGCGCCATCGAAAACTACATGCACGGTTGGAGTCTCAGCACGGGCACAAGCGTCGGCCCGTTGGGCATAAACTTTGTCTGGGGTGGCTTTCCCGGTATTGGAAATGGCGATGCCGGGCTCCAGTTTGACGAGGGGGTTCAGGTCCAGCTTCCGTTCACTCCAATCGTGTCTTATGACTCGGGACCAAGTTGTTAGCGATCAATAACGGCGGTGAAGCGGTCTTTGTCCTGCCGCTCTATGGTTTTATGATCTTGTTTGGCCTGGCCATGACATTCAACATAGGCAATTGGTCCGGACGATTTCATGGAATCTTGCGACTGGCTTGGGATCGAATGCAGGATTCGGCGTTCGACAGGGTTGTTCGACTGATGATTGTCATCGGCGCCGTTCCGTTTTGGTTCTTCCGCCTCATATGTTTTTTGACCCTCGTAGTGGGAGGAGTCTGGGGACTCGCAGTGTTCCCATATTGATTGGGAGTGAATCGGACTAAGTTTCGTGCAGACTCGTTGGTCTGGTTCGTCACCAGTTCTGGCGTTGCACTCTGACAGTCGTAGTTTCCTTCGAACTGAATCGCCCCGGAATTTGGAGGCTCTAACTCTCGGAGAAAGGATAGAGCCGATGCCTTCCCACAAGCAGTACTCACCTGAACTTAAGCAGCGGGTGGTGCGAACAGTGCTTGAGTGGCGCCGGGAGCGCGATCGTACCGACTGCGGATTCGAGGAGATCGGGCAGAGGCTCGGCGTGCACTCTGAGTCGGGTCCGCAACTGATTCCGGCGCCAACATTTCGATACGGGCGAGCGCCCGGGAGTGACAACTGGCGAGCACAAACGGATGGTCGAGTGTTAACGGGATGTGCGCCGGGACAACGAGATCAAGAGATCGGCCCTGGCTTTCTGGTCGGTGGAGCGCCACCGTCGATCGAACAAAGAGCGTTGTACGTAGAGGCGCACAAAAGCGACCTTCGGGGTCGAGCCGATTTGCTAAGCCTTAGCGATCGCCCCCTCTATCTACTGGGCGGTACGCAAACGCCAGGCTTGCGCCTGGGCGCTACGTGACGCTGAACTGAAGGTCAAGATCGGGCGACAATACGTAGGGAAAAGCTGAAGCACGATTCAATCGCAGATCCTTTTCCGGACTTCTTGAAAGTGGAACTTTCTGAAGTCTTAGATGCCCAGACGAGCCATCCAGCACCAGCAGGACAGTCAATAGCTGCTTTGGCGAGCGAATCGGTTGGGGTCCTTCCGTCGCTGGGTCCAGGTCGTAGTAGCGCCCCACTGCTGGCGCGCTTTGCGATGCTCAATCAGAGCCGGCATCGATTCGAAACGCATCGACGAGAGCGGCGCCGGTGACGTGAAGCTCTGACTCGAAAGTCACGTCTGCCAGGCGATTCCCGCCGTCGGGGCACACACGAGCTTGGACATGTGTATCGCGTTCACCTGAGGGAGATCGGCGGATTTGTGCCCGCAGTGTGCCGATTTCTTCATCGGCAGTGGACCGTTACTACGACCCCTCCACGGACCAGTTCTTGAGCGTGGATCCGGACCTGGCCGAGACCGGGCAACCCTATGCGTTCACGGGGGACGATCCACTGAATGCGACAGATCCGATGGGGCTGGACAAGTTCTTCGAGATCACCCCAAGGCAGGCGCTTGTTCTTGGCCACGTCTTGAATGGGGCTGGAGATGTTGACGTCGCGCTCAAGGCATACCCCTGCCGAAGTGGGCTAACGCCCTCATTAGTCTTCTTGACGCTGCAGGCCTGGTCCAAAACCAGGGTGATGGGCTGATCACCGCCGCACAAGACGCACGCCGCAAGGCGGCCAGGCGATCGGGAATCCCCAGGGCCGTGCCCTATGTCACCGTCGATGTTCACACCTTGTCGATTTTTGGTTGGGACACCAAGATCCCGACAACATATTTCAGTGCAACCGGTGGTGCTCGGAGTGCTAGGAAGCGGTAGCAGTAGTGTGAACGGGTGAGCTACTTCAATCGGATTCGTGCGCTGCTGGATGTCGGCAAGGAGTTCCGCGCCTTTCGACAGATCAACAGCGATACGGGACGGGAGCTCGTTGAACTCGCTCTGGACCTTGCTGCAACTGCGATCTCCGATCATGATTTCATAGAGACGCTCGCGGAACGTTCGTCAGGAGAGAAGCGCGACCTTCGAGTCAGCGATTGACCTGCTCGAGAGGTTCTCATTTCCCTTTGAAATATCCGAACACAATCGTGCCTGGAGAGCCCTCAAGGCAGCGTCGGAAGGTGCGCCGATGGAAGGCGTCTCCGAGTCCGATCGCCTGCGAATGTCCAACTTCGATCGCTTTGCAGCCCTCGACCGCTCGAGAGCATTCGAAGAGCTCGTGGTTCTGGAGCCCAGACTACGGACGATCGAGTATGAAGCTACCAACAGCAAGGGATCGAGCTCGCCGCTGTTAAATGAGATTGGAGATGTCGAGGATCTCCTCGACGCATTGCTCGGTCCGGAATCCCATCAGGATAACGATCTCTTGTCGTCAAAAATAGCGATGTACGTAGCGGTTATACACCTGGAAGACGTAGCTGGTCTGCTCGATGACGATGATGGCTTGGCGCAGTGAACAGAGATCGGACTCAAAGAATTGAATCTGCACGCGAATGCACCAGTGCCTCTGACTCGCCTTGCGGTTGCCTCTACTCCCTGCAGCAACGCTCGGGCAAGAGGCGTGGTGGAGCTAAGCGACACTGAGGCGACCCTGTAGACAAGACCTTGAGCAGCATTTCACTTCCGCATGCGTAGAAAGGTCTGTCACTGCTCAGGTCATTAGGACGATAGGCGACAGGGGATTCGCAGGCGAGGATGACGCATTAGATTTTTGCCCGTCAGGCGTCGGCTCCGGATCAGTGAGGGGCGCGAGATGGATGGCCAAGAGCAACTTCTCGGTATATCGGAGGGTTATTCGGCAAACGAGGCTTTGGTGAAATAACGAGCGACAGCCAGAGGCTTGATTGCAAGGATGAGGCCCTAGTAGCGCCCCACTGCTGACGTGGTCTTGCGATGCTCGTCCGAGGCGGCATCCATTCGATGGCATCGACGAGAGCGGCGTCGGTAACGTGAAACTCTGACTCGAGACTCATGTCGGCCAGGCGGTTCCCGTCGTCGGGCTGCACACGAACATGGACATGTGCATCGCGTTCACCTGAGGGAGATCGGCGGATTTGTGCCCGCGGTGTGCCGATTTCTTCATCGGCAGTGGACCGTTACTACGACCCGAGCACGGACCAGTTCCTGAGCGTCGATCCGGACCTGGCCGAGACCGGGCAGCCCTACGCGTTCACCGGGGATGACCCGTTGAATGCCACGGATCCGTTGGGGCTGGGGCTGATCACCGATCGGTTGTGGAGCGTTGAAACGAGCAACTCACGATATTCGGAAAGTTGCGCATAAGGCGGTGCACGTTGCCGACGACAATTTCGTAGGTGGTCTGCGCCACGGGAGAGGTCAGCGCCATTTGTTCGAGTTGAGCGATGGGCGGAACGTTGGGGAAAAAGTTGGGGTTGGTGATGGTGTACTGCTGAACCAGGCTGGCGCCGTATCCAAAGCGCTCCGCAGTCTCCACATTTTGGTCGCTGAAGCGGTCGTAAAAGATGCCAAATCCCCCGCGAAACACGGTTTTGGGACGCGGGTTGTTTTTGCTCTGTCCCGGCGCCCAGGCAAATCCGAAGCGCGGCGCCCAGTCGTTCTTGTCGTGAATATTCGTCTGCATTTCATAGCGCAGCCCCAAACTCAGAGTCAGGTTGGGCTTCACGCGCCAATCGTCTCCCAGCAATACGTAATTAGTCCAGCGGCGCCACATAAAGATCGCGATCAGCGCCGAGAACACTTCGCAATATGGCACCGCTTTTTGCGAGGCGATGACGCGCGCACCGGTGTGACCACGGGCATCTCGGCCTATGATCGCGCGCGGACGATTCAGGTGGCCATCGATCCTGCGACGCAAGCGTCAGACCTGGCACGGCCCGGCCATGTTTTCCCGCTTCGCGCCCGCAAGGGCGGAGTGCTGGTGCGCGCCGGGCAGACCGAAGCTTCCGTCGATCTCGCGCGCCTCGCCGGGTTGATTCCCGCCGGAATCATCTGCGAGATCATGAAGGATGACGGCACCATGGCGCGCGTCCCGGACCTGATCGAGTTCTGCCGGCAGCACGACATGAAGATGCTGACTGTTGCCGAGCTGATCCGCTACCGTATGGCGCACGAGCGTTACGTGCATCGCGTAGGCGAAGCGCTGGTCGGAACGCGCTTCGGCGAATTCCGCCTGATTGCGTACGAGAGTGAAGTGGATGGCGGCGAATCGCACGTCGCTTTAATTCGGGGCGAGGTCGAGAATAGCGAGACCCCGGTCCTTGTCCGCATGCACGCCCACTGCCTGATGGGCGACGTTTTCGGAGCGACCGGATGCGAATGCCACGCCACTTTGGAAGGCTCTCTGCGCCGCATCGCCGACGAAGGCCGCGGAGCTTTAATTTACCTGCATCAAACATCGCAGGCTTTTCGCTCGAGAAAGTCGGCGAACGCGGCGCGCTCACTTTTCATCGCGGACGCAAGCTGCCATCTTTGCTCGATAACGAACGTCAAACGCAGCGCGAAATCGGAATCGGCGCGCAGATTTTGTCCGATCTAAATTTGCGAAGGATCCGGCTCCTGACGAATCATCCCAAGAAAGTCGCGGCGCTGGAGGGGTTTGGGATTGAGATTATCGATCAGGTTCCGGTGGAAATGAGTGAAGTACGCCAATAAAGAGATAGAGAGAGTAGAGATAGAGAGTGACAGAGAGAAAGTGTGTTAGATTGTCATCCCGACCGGAGCATTTCGCTCCCGCAGGGAACGAAAACGTAGTGGGGGGAACTGCTTTTCTTAGCTGTTCGCACTACGCTAGAACGGTTTGCGCACCACCACTTCGGCTTCGCGAATGAAGAATTGCGCTGAGCAAATTTCCGAGCCGCAAATTACCGGGATCAGGCCGTTGATTTGCCGGCGCGTGATCAGGCCCAGCATGCCGCACGAAGGGCACGCGAGCACTGCCCAGTAGGGATCTTCTTTTTCGCCGACTTCGCCCGCGTTCTCCAACACGAAGACGGTTCCGGGCTGCATCTGTTCGGGAATCCACTCATTCAACACATCAAGTTCGGCGACCATGGTTCCTCCTGTGGACCCACAACTTTCTACGGCGCGTGACCCTAAGAAGTCTTTCTAGCACGGAGGCGCTCCGCCAGCGAAGTTACGGAAGTATTCGCCTTTCGAGCGAGCACCTCGGCGCGCACCTGGCGAACCGCGTCACTAAGGCAAATTCCCAAAATAGGCTGGCTCGAATTTTTCATGATATCGACAATCTGTTTGGCTTTCGTTTCGAGGTAAAGATGGGTGCCATCGGTGAGCAGGTGCACGTCGGAGTTGCGATTTACCACTTCGCCGAGGCCTTTGCCGAACTCGCGTTGCAGAAAGCGCATGACCTTGCGGACGCCTTGCAGCGAAAATCCTTTGCGGCGCAGCTCGCAGATCACCGCTATCTCCATGACGTGCTGCATGGAGTAGAGCCGGCGATGGCCCTTGCGCTCGGGCCTGACTACCCCGCGCTCGTCCCACCATTGGAGCTGGCGCGCGGTCACGCCGGTAAGGGCGATCACCTCTTGCGATGAAAAACTATCTGCCATGGTTTCCGGTTAATGTTTGAAACAATTTACTGGGTTAATGTTTCAGACATTCTAGACAGGAGTTGGCCGGTGTCAACGAGGAATCGTGTGGAAATGGGGTTACTAGAAGAGTGCGGGGACGATTTACGGACACGCAACCAACGTGGCACCAACGGCTTCCACAACTGTCTTCCCACTTTACTGTCTTCCCGAGCGAAGCGAGGGATCTTGGTGTTAGCTTGTGGTGAGTATGCTGCCATGCTCGGCAGGAACCAAGATCCCTCGCTTCGCTCGGGAAGACAATTGTGGAGAGTTTACGGGAGTTGAGGTTGACTTCTACGGCAATGCGGCTTAACGAGCCGCGCAGCCGCCACCGACAAAGTGGACGATCTCCAGCCGATCCCCGTCTTTGATCTGAGTGTGCGGCCAGCGGTCGCGCGGGACGATGTCCCGGTTGAGTTCGACAGCAACGCGGTCGGATTTCATGTTTAGCGATTCGATCAGGGCTGCGAGCATAAAAGCAGCGCTAGCCTCTGTCTCCGCGAAAGTGCTCTCTTCGCCGTTAATATGCAGCTTCATTACGAAACTATTTTAGCAGCCCGGCTGCCGGCCCGGGTCGGGACGCATGCGCGCCCGCTTATTCGGTGATCACCGCCTTCACGAGGTTTCGCGGGCGGTCCACGTCGTATCCTTTCTTGGTCGCCACGTGATACGCGAATAATTGCAGCGGGATAACCTCAACGATGGGCAGCAATAGTTCAGGCGCCGGAGGAGCGAAGAACACGCTATCGGCGATTCCGCCCACCTCCTCATCGCCCTCGGTGGCTACCGCGACCAGCCGCCCGCGCCTGGATTTAACTTCTTTCATTACCTCGATCGTGCGCCGGTAACGCAGCACCGAGTCCGGATCGAGCTGGTCGCGCGTCGCCAATACGACGACCGGAAGCGTTTCGTCAACTAGCGCGTTTGGCCCATGTTTCAGCTCTCCCGCGGGATATCCCTCGGCGTGGGCGTAAGAAATTTCCTTAAGCTTGAGCGCGCCTTCGCGGGCGATTGCGTAGTGTACGCCGCGCCCTAAATACAGGAATTTTTCCGCCTGAAAATGTTTCTCTGCGAATTGCTCGGCGAGGTCGTCCCAGAGCCGCAAATTGCTTTCAATCGCCTCGGGAAGCCGTAGCAGTCTCTGCAAGTAAGAGCGGGTGACTTCCGAGGTCATTCGCCCTCGCTTGCGCGCCAGAAACAAGGCCATGAGATAGAGGATCGTAACCTGCGTAGTGAAACTCTTGGTTGCGGGGACCGCGAGTTCGGGGCCGGCTCCTGTGATTAGGGCCGCGCTGGCTTCGCGAGGAATCGTAGCGGCAGAGACGTTCGAAAACGGCAATAGTCTTTACTCCGCGGGTGAGCGCCTCGCGCTGCGCTGCAATCGTATCGGCCGTTTCTCCGGATTGCGTAACCACCATCACGATCGGGTCCACAGCCGCGTGGGTGGAGCGATAACAGTATTCGCTGGCGTATTCCACATCCACCGCGACGCCGGAAAGATCTTCGATCATGATTTCGCCCGCGAGGCCCGCGTGGCGGCTCGATCCACTGGCCGCGATGATCAGCTTCTCGAAGGTCAAGAGCGCGCTCTCGATGGCGCGCAGTTCGCCGGGGAAAAGAATGTCGTCTTTCAAATGCTGTTCAATAGTCTTGGCGATAGCCGCGGGCTGCTCGTAAATCTCCCGCCGCATGGCATGCGCGAATCCGTCGGTTGCGACGTGGGAAATTGTTCTGGATGTATGCATGTTGGACTGCGGCGAGGGTAAACCATTTGCCGCGCGCGGAGCAACCTACGCGGCACGATTGTTGAGCGACTGTTGAGCAACAAGCTTCCAGCAACGTCCTTTACAAAACGGCTCGACACCCGAAGGACTGCTTTCCTTCGGGTGCCGAGAATGCCGTGAGGTCCGGGCGAGGTTTGATTCCTGCGAATTAAGCCTCGTCCATCGCGTTCAATTAAGGCAGGTAATACCGGAACGACGTGTAGATCAGCGTGTCCAGCCCATGCGGGGTTTGGCCTACACCGGACCACGCATAGCGGTCGACATAGGAAAACTGCGGTCCAAACTGAATGCGGCCGCGGTTCACCTTTTCTCTCGATCCGTCATAAGGCTTGAACCAAATACCCACCGTGCCTTCTTCGACTACGCGCGTGTCGGCCGTGCAACTTCCGGGACGGTTGGGAAGAATCCGCTGCCCACTACCGGCGCCAGTTCGGTGAAGCAACCGGTGTTGCTGAAGAAAGGCGATCCGTATCCGACATACTTGCCAGAGATTGGGTCGAAGTCATACGCCCTGCCGGCATATTCCGCGCCAGCGTTGAAGTAGACATCCACTTTCGGTCCGTGCCACTCCAAAGTGCCGAGGCCCTGGTAGGCTTTGACCAGATCGAAGGTTCCGTTGGCGTGAATCGACGAATCCGGAAGGCCGCTGGTTCCGTAGCGGCCGATTCCGCTGCCGCCCAGGAAGTGCAATCCGAAATCAAGGTGCTTGTTGTCGAAGGACCAGCGGGCATTGGCGCCAACGCCGCCGCCGTTCTTCGAGGAGTTATAGGCTCCAAGAGCGTTCGGTCCGTCGACCGCGCTGCCGCCGCAAGTCGCTGTGGCTGAGTTTCGCCGCAAGGAAAGACGCGGTCGCGGAAGCGGCTGTAAATTCCGAATACTTCGTAATGTCCAAATCCCGGCTCAAACACCACCTTGGCGATGAAGTCGGGCGAAGGGATTGAACGAATAGTTGGCGAGATTGGCCGCAGTGCCGGTGGCGCGTGGCGCTGGCGCCGGCATTGTAGAGACCGCCGCCCGAGCCCGGCCGAGCCCACCAGGAAGTCGTCCCCGTTGCTGTGCGTGGTCAACTGTGGCTTGCGCGTTTTCCATGGATACCGCGAACCAGAACTTGTTGTTGAAGTTCTTGGCGAGGCGCAGCCCGTATTGCCGAGCCCAACTGAAGCCGACGGTATACTGCGGGTCGATGGTCATGGGAATCGCTTCGGTGCGGTTATCGACGCCGTGCTTGGTTTCCGTCACCAGGCTCCACATTTGGCCGCCGGTTACGGTCCAGCCATTGTTGAAGGCCGCCTGGGCCCATACCTGCCGTTGACGCAGCGTGTAGCTGTTGCTTTCGTTGTTGTTTGAGGTTATGCCCGCCGAGAGGAAGTCAGCTTCGTAATAGCCGCTGAGTTTGACGTTCGCCAGTTGCCCCTGAGCCAGCATCGAGACTCGGGACTGGCGTCCCGATCCGAAGAACTCCGAAATGCTGCTGTTGGAAGCTCCCGGCACGGTCAAAGAATTGAAGGGAGTTTGCATGTCGGCTCCCAACGCGCGTGAGCGGCGACACAGATTCTGCCGCCAGGATATCCGCCCGGCGTGATCGTGATGCCTTTGTAATGGAGCGCTACGGGATTCTCGATGGCCGCCGTAACGTTCTTCTGCGTCTCCTGGACGCTTAATGCGGTATTGGTGACGTTGGTCTTGAGATCGGTCACGTCGCCCTTAAGTTCGACGACCGTTTGCTGCTGCTGGCTCGCTTGAGCCTGAGCCGCGTCGGCCTTCGTGGCGGCGTCAGCCGCAGTGGTCTGCGCCTGCTGCACCGCCTGATCCTTTCGATGCAGTTCGTCCTGCAAGGCCTGAATCTGCTGCTGCTGAGCTCCGATTGCGGCTTGCTGCGAGGCTATTGCATCCTTCAACGCCTCAACTTCAGCCGCAGTGACCGTTCTAGGCTTGGCTTTCCTCGGTTTAGCCGCCGTGCCGGTTTGCGCTACCAGCCCCGTCGACAGAAAAACAATTGCGCAAAACTTCCACGCAGATTTCATTTACACACTCTCCTTCTTTTCGTTCGTAATGAATCTCGTACAAAGCCGTTCATCTTAAAAGAGAACCGCAGGAATAAACAAAGGCAGAAAAATCCCACTCACATTTGAGAAAGGTTTTCCCGTGTTCGAGTGGGATATCCCGTTCTAACGGCCAAATGTTACAAAGCCATTACAAACGAGTGAATTTCTGATGAATGCCCTGAGACCTGAGGTCGGTAAACGAAAGGGCATTGAAGCCTTGAGGCTGGTTCAAGCGAACTGCTAACATTCGTTTGCATTTCTCTTCCCAACTCACTCCGGAGGTTTCATGCGAAATCGCTTGACCTTGATCTGCGCGGTCGTTTCCGTGTTTGGGTTTCCAAGTGTTTCCACGGCGCAACAACCGACGATGCCAACCCAGTTCGGAGTAGATGGAAAGCCCGCCGGAGCCAGTGCTGCGACTCAACAAGAAGCCATGTTCGAAGTGAAGATCAAAGCGGAGTGGGAGGCGATCAAGAAAAAAGACAAAAAAGCCTATGCCGACCTTTTGGCCGAGGAATATCAAGGCGTAGAAGTGGACGGCAAAGGAGAGCGCAATAAACTACAGTCGGTAAACGAACTGGAAGTTCAAAATGTAACCGACTATACGCTGTGGGGCTTCAAACTGATTCCCGCCGGCCCCGACGCGGCCCTCGCCATTTATGAAGTCACGATGCAATTTCCGCCGAAATCGCAAGTCCGCTTTTCCCGGATATACATCAGCGAACTGTGGAAAAAGCGCGGCGGCGATTGGAAGATCGTCCATTATCAGGAAACGCACGTGAAGTAGTCGGCAGCCCCGGGTTCGCGCCAACTTAAGGTTCGCACCCACGCTGGGTTCGCGCCAACGTTGGCTTCGCGCCAACCTTGCGGAAGGAAGCGTCATCCCACCTTGTTTGCAGAATGAAGTTTGCAGAATGAAGTTTGAAAGGAAAACTCCGATGAAAAAACTAGGGTTCGCGATACTGATTCTCGCCGCCAGCTTTGTCGTAGCCCAGGACAATGCCAACAGCGCGCAACCGGCCAGCAAAGATTCCAACGGCCAGGTGACCGTTCAAGGCTGCGTCAGCCGCTCCAACGGCGATTACACCTTGATGAAACAAGATCCGGCCGTCACTTATGAGCTGCAAGGCGGCCACAAGATCAAGCTGCGCCATTACTTGGGCCAGAGAGTGGAAGTAACTGGCAACCAGGCTCCGAGCATGAGCACAAGCTCCGACTCAATGGCGCGCATGGGCTCGGCGGCACCGGTGACGTTGACGATTACGTCGATCCGAACTCTCGATAAGGACTGTTCGGCGCGGGATGTAAACCGATAGCGAAGCGCGCCCAAGATTCGACCGAAGTCGACTACTACTGGCAATCCGGCGGCATGGCTTGAATCTCCGCCTCCGAATCGCAGACAGGCTTCTTCTTGGCCGGTTCGATCAACGACGGGCGATTGTAGCGGAGAATCCACAATCCGTCGTTGTTGGTGAGGTAGATCAACCCGTGGCCGCCATCAGGCAAGATGCTGGTGACTTTGTTGAATGTTTCCAGCGTCTTGGGATTTTTCGGGTCGCTTAAGTCAAGCACGCGAACCGTCTCGGTGGCGTGTGCGCTGCTGCTCAAAGTGGCAGGCGTTTTTTCTGGAGCCTGCGCGATAGCGACGTTGGGGCTCACCATCTCCAGATTTCCCGAGGTTGCCTGATTCGACTCCGCCGCGCGCTTCAGCAGGCTTGGTTGTTCGGGCTTGGAGACGTCCACTACCATGAAGCCCTGCTTGGCGGCTTGCTGAACGTAGAGATATTGCTTGCCGTTTTCCTTTTGCAACAACATCTGGCTTCCCGTTGCCTGGGGCATTGGCAGATGTGCGATCACGGTCGCAGGAAGATCGGTGGGCTTGGATGTGGGTTCCTCGCTCGCGCCCGCCAGCAACGCGGAAAGAAGCAGGAACGATAGCATCAGACAAGGTACTCGCCGCAGCGTTGTTTTGGAATACTTCTCCATAACTTCCTCTTCTTCGCGGACACAACTGCGCGTGCCCGCTAAACTATACCACCTTGTAGTCCGGGCGCCTTACTGTTCTGCCGCGACCCCGACGCAACCGGCGGAAGCGAGAGTACTGCAAACTGTGCCGGCCTGAAGCGGCACAAAAGCATGATTGGTGCTCGGGTCTACCGAGATGCTATGTGCGTTGGATCCGGTCGGCATGTTGTACAGCCACTGATTGGTTTTAGCGTCAATCACGCCCATAACCGCGCTGGGCAGAAAATCGCGCGCCGCCACATAGTACTTATTGTCGCCGGGGTTATACCAAGTCTCATCCACCCCGCCCACCTGTGTGATTTCCGTACAGTTGATGTTTTGCGGCGCATTCGCTATCCCGGTATTTGGCGGCACGCAGGCTATATTTCCGGTGGTATTGGTCACGATATATTCGTTGGCCGGAAACGTCTCGCCGTCGTGGTCGGCGCAGCCGATGAGGAAGTTATCTCCCGGTCCCTGCGTAATTCCGGTCGGCATGCAGTCGTAAATCGGCCAACTGTTCACCACCACCGGCCCATTGCCGGTTCCAAGTTGAAGGTCAATCACATCCACGCTGCCGATCTGAGTGGTGGCGACTGAATTCTCGTTTGTCAGCAACCAAAAGCCACTGTTGGGATCAAAGGTCATTCCGCCCAATCCGGCCGGTGCTATAGCTCCGGCACAACTGCTGTCTGTAAAGGGCGCCTGGCCGCAGAAATGCCCCAGTGCTGTAACTGATGACAGGCCCGTGATGGCAGGGAATCGTGTACGAAACGCCCATGGGAGTTGTGCCGATGCCGGGCAGACCCGCCGGGCCGTCGGCTGCGGCCGATCCGGAAACTCCGCTGAAAACATGCGGATTGGAGGGATCGGGGCAGGCGAAGGTATTTCCGACAGTATCCACCGGGACGCTAGATAGTGAGTCCCAATCCTCCCGATGCCGCTCCGCCAGCGCCGTCGTAATAGATCTGCCCGATAATGCAGCGAGGCGGATTGAATGAACCGCCGACGCCTGGGTCCAGCGCTGGAGAAGGGAGAGGCTGGCCGTTGCCACCCGTGCCTGTCCCAATAATTCCCGTTCCGGTCCCTTGAAGAGGATAGCCAAAAGGCCCTCCCGGCACCGCAGGGTATGGGAAAGTACCCGTAGTCGCGCTATAACCCACGGGATATGGGCCATAAGCGAGATTCATGTCAATCGGAAGGCAGTGCAAATCCCCTTGGCCAGTGGGATCCGCAAGCGATGTCCGCGGCGGGGTTGCGCCCACGATGTACTCCATGTCGATAAAGGTGATGAAAGGCAATCCCGGATCGCCGTTGATTACCGCGAGAACATGATGCGTGTTGTCATACGCCATTTCGTCGGCGCGATCATCGCCGCAATCCGTCGCCGAGCCAGCTTCGCCGTTCCATGAAGCGATACAGCCCGAGATGCCCTGCGGTCCGTCGTAGTCCGCCGAAACCCCTGTAGGGATAGTGGCGAGAACGTTGGGTGGAGTCGACCGGATTAGTGGTCACGTTCATCGCACGTCATATCGAAAACGATCACGTTGGAGCTGCCGTTACCGACGAAAAGTACCTTGCCGTCGGCGGTACCTCTTGCCGTCTGGTCCGGACATCGGGTTCACGCCATTGGCGCGGGAAGCGCAACACTGCGCGCCGGGAAAGCCTCCGAAGTTATCGCTGGCACCGAAACCGGTGTTGAGATGGAAGGTGGGCCCCGGAGGCGTGGCAGTCGACATATCGGTTCGGCATGCGTAGCGGATGAAATTGCCAAACACGTCAACGGTGGGTGGAATGATCTCGACGTTCGGGGTCGGGGTGCTCCGGTGTAGCCCGGTTGCGGGATTGTTGCGCAAGGGCTGTCGCCATTGCCCGCGTCAGCAGACTCCATTCTGGCCTTGAATCGAAAAACCGCGAGTCCTGTGAGGTATCGATCACTTGCACCGCGATGCCGATACGGTCGGAAATGTAATCGAGATTGTTGCGCCCGACAGTCCCACCGCAGGGGTAGTCGCGATCCAGCTGATGTCGAAGGAATTGAAGGGACCGCCCGGCTCGCCAGTAGGATTGTGCTCGGGCACGGGAATTACATTTATAATGGCGTAAGCGCCGTTTTTCGTGGTTCCGCAAGTGGGACAGTTCGGCGCGGTGCCGCAACCCATCGAGATCCCAAATAGCGCGGTGAGAAGAATAGTAAGAAGAATCCTCGGTCTCATTCGAAATTCCCTCCTGCAATTTCCCTGCGGAACCGGCCTGCGGCCAGCCCCGGCCTCAATCTCTAAACGTTTCAACTTCACGTTCCGCCTCGTCGTTACCGCGCTACCGCGTGCACGTCGCGGTTAGAACCTGAATTGCAACTGCTGCAAAACCACGTAGTAGTTCTGAGGCACTGCGCCTATTGTGCTCGGATCCTTCAATTGATCGATGCCCAGGTTGACTGGAGTACTTGACCCAATAGTTGGGATACCAGGTAAGCCCCATCGTGATCTCGTCAGTGTGGTAATCGAAGGTAGGCACGAATCCCGGAGTGTAATAGTTCAGGTAATTCGCGCCCGGTTCGTTGGCATGAATGCCCATGTATCGGAGCCCAACGCCGAAAGCCCCCCAACCGCGCCCTTTGCCGCCAGGAGTGTCGGGGCCAAACAGCGGATGATGCACTCGCGGCGTGCCGTTTTCCGGCTGCTTTTCGCCGGTAAGCATATAGGTCGAGCTAATGTCCCAGGCTTTGGCGATGATCGAAGGAAGACTGATAAAGCCGAGCCCTCCCTCTTGGAGGGAGCCGACATTGTCGCGGGACATATTCAACTGATCGAATTCGCCACGCAGAGAAAAGCCGGATTTGAGATAGGTAAATTCGCCGTTATAGCGCTGGATAGGTCCGTTAATGGCAAATTGCGGGAAAAAGTTATATGCGGCGTCGGGAAGGGCTCCGCTGAAGCTTTGATCTCCCGAAAGTCCGCGGGAGCGCGCGCGGTCAATCGATCCGCCAAAGGCCAGTTGCTTTAGCCAGTCGCTTTTCGTTTTGCGCCACGGGTACAAGCGCAGTCGCCCCACGAACTCCGCTTGATTGGTAGTGTTAAGAACCGCATATCCCTTGCCGTTGAAAGCTCCCAACCAGTACTGCACCACGCCGCCGTCGATGTCTCCGTGCAATGCGACGCCGGGGCTGCGGAATGCCGAGGCAGCCGAGGGATACAACATCGCCTGAAACCCACGTTCCACGAAATCCAGGTTGGTAGCGCCGGTTCCGGCTTCCTGCGCGAACGGCACCTTGAACTGTCCAGCTTGAAATTGGAACTCGGGCCGGATTCTTACGTTGAGATAGACGTCGCGCACAACGGAGCCTGATGTAGCCGCGGCGTCGGTCAACAAGGCGAAATCGAAGTGAGAACCGTAGCTGCCTTGAAAGCCGAAGCGGGCACGGCGCAGAACAAAAGTATCGGCGGGAGCGCCATCACCCTTATAAGCCCGGTAGTCGTTATCGACGTAGCCGTAGGGACTAAGTGTGAATTGTCCGTCGGCACTGCGGATAAAGAAATGCTCGCCGTTCCATCCGGCGGTGAGTGGAGCATCTTTCTTTGGCGCCACAGCCGCTTGTCCGCCAATCGGAGCCGCAGGCTCAGGCTCCAGAAGAACCGCGTTCATCAGCCGAGGGGTGCTTGCGCTGGGCGCGTCCACCTGCACGCTGCTGCTAACTGCGGCTGCGCTTGAAACCGGCCGAACCTGGGCCGCGGCGTTATTCGCCGGAGCACCGTTGTCGGCGCGGGTACTGGTTTGCACCAGCTTTTCGACTAACGCCTTCAGTTCTTCGATGGTCTGGCGCTGCGCCGCAACTTCGCCGCGAAGCTGATTGACCTCGTCCTCGCTCGCCACGTTCGAAGCTGGTCCGCCGGATGCCGGCGCTAAGGGCGCTGCCGCGGCAGCTTTGCCGTCGGCTGGCGTACTTTGGGCTTGAGCCGTCGAACCCACGATTAAAACCGCCAGCGCGAAGGAAATGGTGAGCGAGCGCATGCTTTTCCCCTTTCGGAGTGACATGAAAACGTCGAGGCCGCATCGCGGGCTGGTGCCTGACGCACCTCAACCCAACGCCTGAGACGCAGGTTCAAGAACGAAAATTGATTTGGAACACGTCCAATAACCAGACCACTCGACCCGCAGGGTTTAGCACAGTGGAAATGAGACTGTCAAGAATTTAATTCCCGGTTCGAGGATCACCTCAACCCAGTCGAGCCGCGATGTCCCTTTGTTAAGTTCAGTTTCCGCGCGAGTGATAAAGCGAGTACGCAGTCTCACCGTCTTCGCGCTCAAACGCGGGCCACATCTGCTTCCATGAAAACGCGTGCGATAATTGAACTGGTCCGATCGGCCCCGTAGCTCAGATGGATAGAGCAGCGGTTTCCTAAACGAAATGAAAACGAGGCATCTGTTGCGTTATCTGTACGTTACGTAAACCGTGAAAGCCTCATTTACCCCGTGTTACGCCACGTTTCCACCTTAACGGACCCGCTAACGGACTCGGATTAACAAGCACGCCGAAGCACATTCTATACGCGGAGTTACGTCATGATTTTCATTCGGATTTCTCCTCGCGCTGCTTTTGATTCCGGTGTTTTTCATTCATTCGCTTAAATGCACGAGAGTCTACCACAGCAAGGTGCTACACTCGCGGGCTGAGGAGAAACTGGAATGCCCTACACACCCGACACTACGCAATACGAGATTCACATCAAAATGAGGGTTAACCCACCACTGTCAGACGAACTCAAAAAGTGGTTAGAGTCGGATAGGAAAAACCTAGAAAAGTACCTCAGCAAGTTGATCGCCGACAAGAGACCAGACCTTCTGCGTACGCCGCCAGATGACGACGTGGCGTATCTATATTGGGTGGACGACATAACAGTTGAGAAGAAGTAGCTTTTAGTTCGCCCACTCGCAGTTCGGTACTAAGACGATCTCAACCACCCCTGGCCTATTCTGTGCCGCTTCGCACAACTGCCGCCACGACTTGGCGTTAGCCTCGCTCCGAACCAGCAACGCTTGTGTTTCGCCCAGCGCCGAGACTGCCGACTCCGTCACTTCCAACGACTGCTTTAATGCGTCTTGCAGGTCTGCCAGAGCCTTTAGAAGTTTCCTTTGTTCGTTTCGTCGCATACTTCCCCCAATCAATACCGTTGCTGCCGCGCACATCAGGCGGCAAGTGCATACAGTGAAGTTCCACGTGGATTCGTTTCATGCCGATCCTTTGTCGGCCTGTAACCGGATAGGGTCGGGTGGAGGCAAGCGCAGCGGGCGACCAACCCACTGCCTGCGGTCCCGACACCATCCGGCCCAGCGTTTCCCCAGAAGGCTGAGCCATGCCGCTTTCTGAGGAATCTTGAATTGGGCGATGACCGTTTTGGCAAACGGACATCCTCCGTCCGTGGCGGAGTAACCACGGTCACGAATCACCGCCCAAACTTTTGTTTAGTAAATCGTCGGGAACTTTTCGCCCCGCGCCTCGCTCTCCGCTTTTTTCAAGTCGTCATCCTCCACCAACATTTCACCGTTGGTCGGGAATCCCTTCGCGGGAGTCTGTGACAGAAATTCAGCCAGCAGCTTTTTGTGGGATTTCAGGATGCGCTGGATTCGCTCCAGATCCCTTTTTGCGAACGCTAGGTCGTGTTCCAGCCTGCCGACCTTCAAACTGTTTTCGTCAATCAATCCCGCGTAGTGCGGAGATTTGTCCAAGAGTTTGCGATATTTCTTGAGCAACGTCTGGAGCGCCGCTATCTGACCAGTGACCTTCACGATGTACTGTTCCGCTTTGGTCTGATCTTCCTCTTGCAGCCTGATCTGGTTCTTCTTGCACGCAAGCTGGAAACGGATTTCGCTTGCGTTCCGCCGATCAATGAACGGTATTCGACTCACCGCTTCTTTCGTCGCGGCACTGATAGCGTCGGCAATCTTCTGTCGTCCGTTCGTGTCTAGCGGTGTAGCGATATGCCGCTCCGCTGCGATGGTTGTGTGCTTGAGAAGCCGAGCGGCAGTCAGACGGTGATTTCCGTCCACGACGACGAGATTTCCATCCACAAGAATTGCGGGAACGTCCCGTCCCTGCTCAAATTCTTTCTTCCAGTGCGCGACTCGATCAGAATTTAACGGACGTATACCGCTATCTTGAAGAATTTCATCCACGTTTAGTTGCATAAAATTTCCTCCTGTGTGGTTTGTTGATTTACCTTTTGTTGAAACGAGCCTTCCCGTTACCAAGCTCGACCGCACGAATCGCCTCAGCACGGCTTAACCCGACTCTCTGGTAAGCATGTAGCTGGGCGTTCTCTACTTCCTTCTTAGTGGAACCAGTAGGCGAGTCGTCTCTACGGTTGTCGCTGCCGACTTCCTGACGAGCCTCCACAAGGTTGACTCGTTCTCGACGCGCTGCCAGAGCCTTCTTCGTGGCTTTGGATGGCGCAACCCAAACACCGTCCTCGTTGTTGGTCCAACCTTCTTGAATCATTTGCGGTGAAATTCTCATGTTGTCTCCTCATTTTCTGGTCGCCTAAAAAACCTTCAAAATCTTCGATACCCGCTACTGTCGCGGCAGACAGCAAGAACTCTCTGCGCTCCGCAGATGCCCGCTTTAGCAACCGCTGAAATTCTGCCAGCTTCTGGTCGCCGCTCATCCGACGCTTTCGCGGCCCATATAAGGCGTCTGCAACGTCGTACAAAATCAGGACACCACGCTCTAGAGCCGTCATTTACCAATCCTCCGGCTCGTCTTGAAAGTCTTCCGACAGAGCGGATTTGTAGCCCGAGCCGTCATCCTGTGGTCCGAGCAGTGTCATCGGATTCAAGCGATGGAACTTGGCATCGTCCAACAAAAGGGTTATTGCAGCGTTCTGCCGAGCCTCTTTGATCTTCATGTATCGCCGTGCGATGGCTGCATTCTTCGCGGCCTGAAATGAATCGGCTAGGCGCTGCGCTGTACGGCGGTACGCTTGGGTAAAACCTAAGTCCAGTAAGTTCATTGGTTGTCCTTCCAGCGGAGATACGCTTCCGCTTCGCTCATGTGGGCATCGAACGAATCCATATCGCGGAATGAACTGGTCGACTGGTTGTATTCTTCGAGGGCGTCGTAGACCTGCACGGATTCTGTGGTGCGGGGCCTGAACTGACTGGGCCGAATCGCGTAATCAAGGCAATGGCTCAGTGCATCTGGCTGGTCATTCAAAATTGCGAGTGGAAATCCGCCTACTTCTTTTTCCCAGTCTGCGAGCCACGGTGCGTCTTGTGGCAACCACAAACCACCCTGATTTACGACATAGCAGTTAGCACCGCAGCGTTCCTCTTTGCTGCCCTTCGGCGTGATCGGAACGATCATCGGCCAGTTGCTCTTATACCGATCTTCGATGGCGTACCCACCAGCGGCCATTTCTACGCAGATCGCTTCCGGCCATCGGCCAGTAAGCCGATAGATTGCGTTCAAAAAGGCGACCATGTGCTCGCCCATTGCATCGGGCCGCCAGCGACCAGCTTCCGCTCCGAGCAGCGACAACCGACCAGTTCCCGCCGAATAGCCGAGGGCACAGAACGCCGTGCGCGATCCGTTTGCGGTCGCCGTGTTCGCAAAGTCGCAACCAGCCCACCACGTATCGACCGATGGAAACTGTTCATACCGTCGGCAGCGTGTCAGGTCGTAATAAATCAAGTCACCGAGACCGCACTCCAGCATGTACTGGCAGTTCCAGTAGTAGCCAGCCGAATATGCCTTGATCGCGTTTAGTGTCTCGCGTGGTGTCCTTCTGGTCAGTGCGTCATACGCGGGGGAGTAAAAGATTTCGTCCGTGTAGGTATTCTTCGTCCATGCGCTGCGACCGTCGTCGTTAATTGCTGGATAGTGGTGTTGCACGTAAGGCAACTGGCTCTCAGAGAGAAACCACCCTCGCGGATCACCTTCATGCAGCGGTGCTTGCTCAACCGTCACGGCACCCGGAATGATCGAGCCATCGTCAGCGGTGTATGGCTCTAACCTATTCATGCCAGTCGATACGACGTTCGTGATGATCGACTCACGGATTTTTTGACTCATGGCATCTGTTCCGCTGCGAAGGACGTCCGAAATAATCAAGCGGTTGCAGCCTTTGCCAGTGTGACCGCCTTCGATGCCCGAACCCCAGAACGAAGGGTCGATGCCAGCCGAGCCTTTTATCTTGAACTCGTTTGCACGCTCGTATTCAAACTCGAAGCCAAGGTCGTGCAGCAGTCGTGCAACTGCGCCGACAAACTTATTCGCCAGGCCTTGGGAATGCGTTATCAAGCCGAACTTAAAATTAGGGCGACCTGCTAGCCACCATGCAACGGAGAACACCGAAACAGCTTCGGATTTTCCCGAACGAGGCGGCTCTTCGACAATTAAGTGCTGACCGTTCGCCAAAGTAATGTGAATCGACGTGTACCGCGCCCGATCAACAGGTTCGGTGATGTACTTCTTGTCACGCTTTGCTTCTCAGAACTCGAATGGAGTCGGCTCAATCATTCCTTGTCTCCTTCTGTAAGCTGCGGCACTGGCTTACCGCTCTGGCCGGGGTAGCAATCGGCAATCGACACCGTGCGACGTGGCAGCGCGTCCATGAAGCGAAACACTTCCTCAATCTGCTCGGCACTCAAGCCGTGCGAGTGCTCCAAGAATCGGTACTGCACTTGCGTGGTTGAAGCATCGACGTGCGCCGTGATGCGCCGCTCGGGAGCATTCAGACCCAGAAGTTTTGCAACTTCGCTGCGAATGCGCGTTATGGCGTTCGCCACATCTGCTGGAATAGTGCCCTCGATTAGCGCTTGCTCAATCCGCATGAGGGCTTCGTACTGCGACCGCTTGAATGCCAGCACGTCCTGTTCGCTGCCTTCGACATAACGGGCGCGAATCGCCTTGAGGTCGCGCCACAGCGTCGGTGTGCTCACGCCAAGAGAATCAGCCAGGTCTTTTCTGGTGACTCGCTCAGGGGCGTTAATCGCAGCAGCTACTTCAGCCCGCCGCGCTTCGATTTTCGCCTCCGAATTTCGGTTGCCACGTGGATGAGTCACTGATTCTCCTTGGAAAGCTGTTCGAGATACTGCTCGACGCTAGAGCGCAAAAAACGCAAGTTCCCGTTTATGCGGATGACGGGGAAGGGCGTCTTCATCTTGGCGCGGGCACGCGCATTCGTGAGTCCGTATATTTGCCTTTTGGTCATCGAAAGTGCAGCGGCTAGCTGCTCGACCGTTAAGATTTCCATGACTACTCTCCCTCGGCAGGCAGGTGATGCTTTTGCCGTTCGCAAATCAAATCAACTGCGAACCCCGTACCTATAGAAGTGGTTTCAGCTATCAACTCAGCCACGTATGCGCTGCCCCACGGCCTTCGTTCCAGTTTGATAATGTTCCATTCCTTCAGAGCGGTAAGCGCCTGTTGGAACAGTTCATCATTCACCGTGATATGTAGAAGCCCTGACAGTGTTCCCGTTGTTAGAGGGCCACGCTTCCAGATTGTGCGGACAAGACGCTCAAGGAAGCGGACCCTGTTAGGCTCGGTCCAGCCGGTTCGGTAGATTCCGAATACTTGCTTCATTGCTTGGTCTAACACTGCGTAATCACTCATCGTCGCCTCCCAAATCTCCAAATTCGTGTAATAGTTCAGCCTGTTGCTGCGCTTCTTCGTCGGCTTTCTTTTTCTTTGCGAGAATGTACTTAACTGTTCGCAAAGAAATTCCCATGTCGGTAGCGATCTCCTTGAGGGTTGTTGCCGCATCTTTCTGCTTTTCTAAAATGATTGCCAGTCTAGAGTCTTCCTTCGGCTCCGGCTCGCTTCCTTTAAGGTCAGCATTGAATGCTTTCTTTGCTGCGTCGAACCAGTTGCAATCTGCGAATCCCGAGCCGACGGGGGCGGAACGATTCGCCACACACCGAAAATCGCCCTCCGTATTGATCCAAGGCTTGCCCTCAAGCTGAAATGGCCCCCACGGTTCGAAGTCACGAGGCTTCACGCATTCGACATGAATAAGCGTGCGATCTTTGTCGCGATTATCTAGCTGGTAGATACCGTGCGCTGCTGCCATATTCGCTACGATGTCGCCCGAACCACGAAATACGCAGTCGGCAGTCATGGTAAAGGGCTTCTTCTGTGTGCCCTTGACCGAGTGCTGGGCCAAAACAATTGCGACCGCCCCCGCAGTAAGCATCTCCAGGCCGAGCTGAAACAGTTCTGCCATCGCGGTTGAGGAATTTTCTTCGCGACCCTGTAGCCAACGCGGAAAGGTGTCAAGAAAGACGACGCGGCCTATTGAAAGCTCAATCAGATCGGGATTGTCGAGCGCCAGGGTGGGGCCTTGACTCATGGTTCGCATCAAGAAATCTTCGGAGTCTTCAATTCTTAGTTCATTCAATCTCTTCAGCAGTGCACGGTCTCCTCCCTCAGCGAGAAGGTAGAGGACTGGGAACTTTTTGCATGCTAAAAATCCCCACGCCTCGGTGCCTTGGCTGATGTGCTTTGCTAGTGACAGCATCATGTAGGTTTTGCCGTGACCACTAGGACCGCCGATACCGTTGATACCTTCTTCCTGAATGAACCGATCAACTACAAACTCCAGGGGGCGCTGATCTAGTTCGTTGCGGCTCTTCGCCACGTCACGGCACCTCGGGCGAATTAAGTCTTTTAGCTGTAAGCCAAGGCCAGCTAAGGCCGCATTCCGCTGGCCGCCCTCGACAGTCTTACAGCGAGCGGACTGACAAAAGTGCCCCCAATCGCTCGGATCGGTTTTCATCTGGAAGAAGCCGCAGTGGGCGTTGTTAGATTTTTCGCGGTGCGCTGTGCCGTTGACTAGGCAGCGGCCTAGGTGTTTGTGGTAGTTGAACCACACCCGACCGTCTCTCTCTTCCACCGTGTACTTACCTTTGAGTTCAGTGCTATCGAGAATCGATGGGAGCGAGAGGCCCGGTTTCAGGGCACGGCATTTCAGCGCACGCGGAGTTAGGTCTTTGGCGTATAAACCCTGAAGTTTGTCCAGCCAGTCTTTTGGTAGTTCGCCCGGTTCGCGGCGCTCGCCGTGAAACTTATATTCGGAACCGACGTTGTTGATACTTCCGGGCATGACGACTTGTGTCGGGTATTCAACGATGCTCGGTTTTTCATTCGGCGTGCTGCCGTCTTTCTTGTATTTTGGATTTGGCACAGGCCGAGCCCATGCGGGCTTTGGGCCTTTCACATGAAGATGCACACCGTGCGGAGTGACAACTAACGGGAATTTGCTTTCGTACTTTGTGATTCCATCAAGGAAGACCTCGAAAAACCAGTCGAAGCTGTCGAAGTCAATCGAGTACTGTGACTCGTCGCGCACAGCACCGGCATTCGCTTGCGGAAACCGCTTCGCAAGGTCTCGTACCTGCTGAAGTGTGCGGGCAGCCTGATTCGGCCAGTTGGGGCCGAGGATTTCCGGAGACTTGCCATCATCGCCGCCGAGAGGAATGACGGGGTAGCCCCACTCGATGAGCGGCGTGGCTATGTCGATAAAGTTTGGTTTTGGAGAATCGCCCATCGAAGACACCTCGACCCTTTCGGATCAAGGCTCGATGGGTTTCACCGACCTAGAAGTGAGACTGACCTTGGCTCATGAACTTCGGGTATGGTTTCCGACAATCGGAGCTGAATCTCCGACCTAATTAAGGCCCCGTATGTTGTTCAAGGCACCTGGCGAATACTATAGCGCCAATGGCTGAGGTTTATCGGGCAGGCTGCTGGGTGATGGTGACCAGCAAAGTCCGGAAACACGCTGCCCCCTCCGGTCAATCTATGCGTATGCAGATTGTTGGCATACGATATGCAACCACGCTTTTTCAGGCTACGGACCCTTTTTTAGAGCCCGGCAGTGGTGGTTACGGGTTTGAAGATAGCACGCTTTGTGCGAACCTCCAAGTTACGTTTCAAGCGACCTCATTACGTTTGGCCATGTCCGAAGGTAACTGGCGAGCGGTGCAATCGAGTGCAAGTGGGTGCAATTGCACTTTGCACTTTCCCCTTGAGGCTCGGCGGGTTCGCGCCTGCCAGCGAGCAGCGCGACCGCGAGACACGTCCAACCGGAGTGCAAAAGTGCATCCCCTCTATGGACCCGCTGCACTTTGCACTCTGGTTTACCGCGCACGCGAGCCCTTGTGAAAGCACTTTGCGTTACAAAGTGGCAGCGGTTATCAAAACCATACGCTTTGCGCTAAAAAGCCAAATATTTCGCACTTTCGGTCCGATAGCTAACGGACTGGGATGAGCCCCCCACTGATTCTAAAAGGCTTAGCACGCGTCACCCTCGGAGGCGAAAGCCCCCTCCTTGGGCCACAAAGGATGGGCTCGTCGTTGCGCCACGTCGCGCCAGGATCGCTAATTCTGTGGAGTGTGGCCCTCTGTTCCTGAATCCCACACCCTACTCAAATCCCGGCAATCGAGGCACGTGCCATTTGCAAAACTTCGAGCCGTGATCGTGCAGTCCGGGGCAACCGGGCTCAATACAGAACCGTGAATCCTTGGGACGGCGGCGCTTTTGTTTCTTCCGTGCGCGGTACGTTCTCTGCTTATCTGCATTGTCTGCAAAGAGCCGTTTGCGGGGCATATCGTAACGATCTTACGACATGCCGAACGCTGATAACAAAGGACCTGTGAGGGAATCGTAACGCCTCAAGTTTAGGATGTGGCCTGATTCAGCGCCGCCTCGCGAAGTTTAAGCCCCGCGCGGCCTTGCGCAGCGTCTGGCTTGATGTAGTGTTTCATGACGACTTCCAAAGAGTTGCCTAGCACCTGATTCGCTGCTCGGACGTCGCCGGTGGAATTATAGAGTTCAGTAGCTGCGCCATGTCGACCGCTGTAACATCCGCACCAACGACTACAGACATTCTTCGCAAACGGCCCGATGTAGCGCCGTGCGAACGCGTTGCTATCTACAGGTTCCCCTTTCTTTTTACCTCGTCGCGTTACGAAAAGCCAACCGGTGCTCGGTTTTCCGCACTCCTCACGCCACGTCGCCACGAGGGTTTTCACTGGCTCAATGAGGTCGAGCGTGCGTTTGCTCTGTTCCGTTTTTGTTTCTCCTACGTGACCGTATACCACAGCGCGCTCAATCCGCACCTTGTCGGTTGAGAAGTCCTCCCACCTAAGTCCCGCTGCCTCGGAGGGCCGCTGGCCAAGCACCGCGCAGACGGAGAAGAAAAGCTTCGCCTCCGTGCTCGGGATTGCCGCCAAGATCGCATTTGTTTCGCCGTCCGTATAAGCGACCACCGGTTTCGGAGGCCTCTTCTTATTCAAGATTTTGACATCGCGCCAAGGGTTGACTCCCGCAAAGCTGGAGCCGGGTGAGTTCAAAGCGACGGTAAATATGCCGGACGCCAGACTTCGCACATGGCTGAGTGTGTTTCTGTTGAGCCTCGACGTCAGGCTGTTCAAAAAGGACGAACCGTCGATAGTTTTGTACTTGCTCAGGGACTTCGTCGCAATGTGTTTTTCAAGATATTGTTTCCAGAGCCGCTCGTACCCGTGCCAAGAAGACCTTCGGAGATTTTGTTTTGCCCACGGGAAATACGTGCGCGTCCAGAATTCTCCGACCGTTTGCTCGCCAACAGGAGCAATCCGTTCTGCGTGTCCGATGGCGTTGATTTCAGCCATCCGAGATTCACGAAGGAGAACCACTGGGGTGCAGTCGGCACTGTAGTGTTTCGCGTCTTTGTCGCAAAGCTTCTCGGTAACTCTCTTTCGGCGGCTATCTTGATCGTCGGTATAATACCGGAGGAACCATCCGGCGCGGTGCTCGGCAACGAGTCCGGTTTGACGGCGGAAACGGCGTTCGCGCGGCAGCTGGATCGTAGACACGACCGCGTTTTGCTGGTGGGCTAGTAACTGCTGTTTGATTGTGCGTCTCATAGGGGTGCTCCTCGTGAAATTCGACAAATCCACGTTAGCAGACTTATCGGACCAGAGCAAGTTACCTTTAGCCTATGTAAGTGTTTGATTCCAAAAGGACGGCCCCGTAGCTCAGATGGATAGAGCAGCGGTTTCCTAAACCGTTGGTCGGCGGTTCGACTCCGCCCGGGGCCCCCACACGTTTCCCTTGAGGTCTGCATGTGACCTTCGTTACTTGCCGCTTCCACACTTACATTTGACTGCACCATCCTCTGTGCTACAATCAATACCAACGCTACTGCCACGGTTTGCTCGTGACGCGGTGATCCTTACCGGATCAGATTCATCTCCGCTTTTCCTGCCCGCCGTTTATTCAGCGTCAATCAAAATACAGAGCGGCATGGGAACTCACGACACGTGTCTGAGGATTGCGATCTCGGGCCCCTCCAGAAAGAAAATCAAGAATGACAAGTTTCACGGAACTACCGCTATCTTCTGCGTTACAGCAGAGGCTGGCGACGAATCAATTTATTATCCCTACGCCAATTCAGGCGCAGGCCATACCCAGCGCGCTTGAGGGCAAAGATGTTTTAGCCACGGCGCAGACTGGCACCGGAAAGACACTGGCGTTTCTGATCCCGATCATCGAAATGCTCCAGCGCGAGCCTTCGCAGAAAGTGCGCGTGCTGGTACTGCTTCCTACTCGCGAGCTGGCGATTCAAGTCAACGAAGAATACGAAAAATTGCGCGGCCGGGAATTGTCGAAAGCCGCGCTGGTCATCGGCGGCGTATCAGAGAAGGCACAGATTCAGTCCGTACGTTCGGGCGCAAATCTGGTGATTGCCACGCCAGGGCGTCTGCAAGATTTCATTAGCCGCAAGCTGGTCGATCTGCGCGACATCAAGATTCTGGTGCTCGACGAAGCGGACCGCATGCTTGACATGGGATTCCTGCCGGCCATCCGCCGCATTCTCGCGGTGCTGCCGCAGCGCCGGCAAACGTTGTGCTTCTCGGCGACTCTCGAGCAATCGGTCGCCGGACTGGTGAACGACGCGATGCGCGATCCTCTACGGGTGGCGATTGGATCGGTGCTCAAGCCGGTTGAAAGCGTCCGCCTGCAAGCCTACGAAGTGCGTCCGGCGGAAAAACCGGATGTGTTGCGCCAGTTGCTTTACGCCGAAAAGGGCCAGACGCTGATCTTTGCCCGCACCAAGCGCGGCACCGAAAGGCTGGCAAAAGAACTCGCCCGCGAAGGTTTCTCAGCGGCCATGATTCACGGCGACCGGTCGCAATCGCAGCGCAACGGAGCGCTGAGCGGATTCCAACAGGGCCGCTTCAATATCCTCGTGGCCACCGATGTGGCCGCGCGTGGACTTCATATCGACGACGTTGCGCACGTCATCAATTACGATCTGCCAAAGATGGCGGAAGATTTTATCCATCGCGTCGGACGCACCGGGCGCGCAGGCTCGGATGGTCTGGCCACCAGTTTGGTGTCTGGCGGTGAAGTGATCGAACTCCGGCACATCGAGCGCGCTCTGAAACTGCGTATCGAGCGCAAGCAGGTGGATTGGGCAAATGCCGAGCGCTCGGAACACGTGGTTGAGAATACGCTGGCCAGCCGGACTCTGACAAAACTGCCGGGAGAAGTTTTTGCGTAAGGGCGAGAAACCAACCGAACAAGTCAAAAAGGGCGCGTGCTAAGCACGCGCCCTTTTTTCAATATTGACTCCCAGATTATTTGCGGATATCAGGGCTCGGTTTTTTCCGGTCCGCGTTCTCGCGGGATGCTGGAGATCTCGCCGTCGTCGGCTCCGAGTTGAAACATCGCCGCTTGTTCGGCGGCATGTCTTCGCAATTCCTCCAGATCCAGTTCGCTGGAATCTCCGGCTCCCGAAGGTTCATCCTTTCGCTGGATGCGCCGTTCCGCTTTGTCGCGCTGTTTTTGTTGGCGTGTGTGTTCTTTCTGGCGTTTGGTAAAGCTTGATCGTCCTCGTCCTGGCATTCCAGTCTCCAATCGTCAATGTTGGCAACAGCGGCTGGCGCTTTGCTTCTTATTCCAAGTTCGGAAGGAAATTGGCCGAACTCGCGCACGGCTTCGGCACAGCTTATCCCACGAAAAATATTATCGGCAATTCTTCGGTCGGATAAAAGCTTACCAGCGCGGTTCGCGGGGCTGGCGCGCGTGGCCCTGGTAATCGTCGCGATTGCCGCCGCCTCCGCCTCCGCCGCCTGCAAAACGCTTTCCTCCGCCGCCCCCGCGCGGAGTGTCCGTTTTGGGTTTCGCTTCGTTGATCTTCAATGCCCGGCCCCCGAGTTGAGATCCGTTCAATGCCGCAACCGCTTTGTCGGCCTCGCCGGGATTGCTCATTTCGACAAAAGCGAAGCCGCGGGCGCGTCCGGTTTCCCGGTCTGTCACAATGCTTACGCGTTCTACCGCACCATGCGCTTCAAACAAACCGCGTAATTCCGGCTCCGTGGTGCTGTGCGGCAGATTGCCTACATACAAGTTCTTCATAGAATTTCTTCTCTTTCGACAACGAATGTGGGTTGTGGTTTGGCAACCTCGGGGGCGGAATGCCGGTCCACGGCTTCGGCCCAACGCGAGGGTCGCGGAGTCTCTCGTATCGCGCGGGAACGCGCTTCGCTCACGGAGCGAACGCTGGAAATCCTGCGGCAAGCCTCAAGGATGCCCCACCGCTGTTGCGGCGAGTTTCTTGAACCTTCGGTCAGTAGCGCCGCCACTAATTCCCGGTGCAACTCGTCGGCATCCGCCTCCACCGGGGGCGCGTCGGAATGCGGAGCCGTGGCCAGATATTCCGGACCACCTACGAGGAACGCAATCCGTTGCGGAGGGTGCGCGCTACGAAGATCGGTGCAGAACTGGTCTCGGCTGCCGGTCTCTTCCGCTGCATTGATTTCGGCTGCATTGATGAGGACCAGATTATATAAATCGGCGCGCCACCAGCACCGCGCCTCAATCACGTCGGCAGCACAATCCACTTCGATCCCCAATTTGCGCATGGTCTCGGCCCGCAGATCACGTTTGGTTTGCGAGGTGTCCAGCAATAGAACGCGCTTCTTTTTCGCCGCCCCATCCGCAGGAACCTGCGCCGGCAGTCCAGGAACGGAGGCGCTCACGCTTGTCTCTCCCCATGGTTCGCTTCAGCATGGTTCGCTTCAGCATGGTTCGCTTCAGCCGCAGGCGGCGCCAGATTCTTTTCGGCCAAAGCCTTTAACATTTTTTCGTTACTCAGGCGGCGGCTGATCTTCTGCCTGCGGCGCCGGTTAAATCTGGCTTTGTCTCCGTTAATTGCGGACATATTTCTCTCCGTATGGGCTTGTTGGCCCAAAACTATTGGGAAGTCGCCGTCCCCTCGTGAAGTTTTTAGACGCGCATACTCGAATCAGCGGACCGCCGATTCGGCGTACAAATATCCACGGCCTAGGCTCGCAGAAATCAAGATCACAGAAATCAGCTTCCAGAACCGGTTGGCCTGCACACGTCATTCGCCTCTCAGGGAATTTCTCAATCGCGAAGGCGCAACGCGCTTTAGGGTGTCTTCGAGGTCAAGGCTTACAGTATACGCTGCATTGCTGGATCATGCGCAGGTTTTGCGGCGTCCGGCTTTGTGGAGTTACGGATGAGGCAGCATTGTGAAACGGCCTGCCTGCGCAGGAAGTCAGGGCTGCGAGGGACTCACGCTACTGGTGGAAGAACCTTTGCACAGAATCAGGCACAGCGCGATGCCGCCGCCGGCTATGCCGCCGCCGATTTCCAGCCACTTAGTGTTCATGCCAGTAGTGTTCATACCAGGGCTGCTGCCGGCGGCCTCGGGACGGGAGGCGGCGCCGCACGCCACCGTCTCGTCCCGCTCGATTGTTGTCCCTCCCGCACTATGGAAGCGGGATTGCTCTGCGAGGAGGCCTTTCGAACTGAGCCGGCTTGGGCGATGTTCACGTCGTTCTTGCGAGCCGCCACCTGAACCGTGCCGCTGACGTCGGTCACATCGTATTGCGTTCGGGCATTGGAAAGGGGCTCAACTTTGATACAGTTCGCGTGAACGCTCATCGAGGTGGAAGTTCCAACTTCTACGCTGCCGTGCTCCAGAATCAGAAAACTGCCCTGGAACCTCACAATCGATTCGGGCTGAATCAGAACGGAGGAACCTTCGGCGTCAAGATTCGCGACGAAGCCGGGTTTTGTCTCGAGCAAATCGCCCGGGAAAACTGCGGTCGAATCCGTGGCTTCCGCGCCATTTACCCATACTCCGCCCTTGCTGTGGACCACTGCGGAATTCGTGCCGGCAGCCGTCAGCCACAACGGGGTTAAGACGATCATCATCCAGCAACACAGATTGCGCGCAGACACACTCATGCCTAAAGAAATTTCTATACTTATCAGGGTAGTCGCAGTCTTTCATCCGGTCTATTGGCTCTCTGGATGCGCGTCTGGCAGGGTTTCTGAATTCAGGACTCCATCTATATGACTGTAACGTTCCACTCTAAGGCCAAGTCCGGTATGCTTGCACGCACGCTTGTGGATCGCGGCGCAAGAGCATGAAAGAGACTCCGGCAAACGACGTGGCAATTGAATTTCGCGATGTAGCCTACACGCTGCCCGGCGGCCAGTCGTTGATCTCGGGATTGAGTTTGCAAATCCGTAAGGGCGAAACTCTTGTCCTGCTGGACGCAGTGGTTCGGGAAAGACGACCACTCTCAAGCTGGTGAATCGATTGCTGTTACCGAGCGCGGGCGAAGTGCGCGTGAACGGCGTCGCCAACTCGCAGGGCGATGTGATTCGCTTACGGCGCAGCCTCGGCTATGTCATTCAGGACATTGGCCTGTTTCCGCATTTCACCGTGGAGCGGAACATTGGTCTGGTGCCTACGATCGAGGGATGGTCGCGGGAACGTATTCGCTCTCGAATCAGCGAGTTGCTGCAGATGGTGGGGCTCGACGCCGAAATTGCTTCGCGCTATCCGCATCAATTGTCGGGTGGGCAAAGGCAGCGAGTGGGTGTGGCGCGGGCGCTGGCCGCAGATCCCGGAATTCTTCTTATGGACGAGCCTTTTGGAGCGCTCGATCCCCTCACGCGGGCGGAATTGCAGCAGGAGTTTCTGGCTTTGCAACGGCGGCTGCATAAAACCGTCGTTTTTGTAACCCATGATCTTCGCGAGGCGTTGCGGCTGGGATCGCGCATCGCATTGTTAGAGGCAGGGCGGCTGGTTCAGGTGCTCGCCCCCCAGGATTTCCTGCGGTCGAGCGACCCACTGGTCTCCGCCTACGTCAGAGCATTTGGAGATGGGCCGGAAGGGCCGGGAAATAATCGAGGCACGGAATGAACTTTTTTCATTTCATGTGGCAGAACCACGCTCAAGTGCTGGAACTCACACTCGAGCATCTGTGGCTGGTGGGGTGGTCCACTTTGTTCGCGATCGTGATTGGAATACCGCTGGGGATCGCGATCGCGCGTCATCCGGGGTCGAGCAAACCTGTGTTGGCGAGCGCCAATATTATTCAAACTATTCCCAGCCTCGCACTCTTTGGATTCTTGCTGCCCGTGCCCTGGCTCGGCGACCGCGTGACCGTCTGGCGATTCTTGCTCTCACTCTGTATGCACTGCTGCCCGTGATTCGCAACACTTACACGGGAATCCGCGGCGTCGATCCGGCGGTGGTGGAGGCGGGACGCGGCATGGGGCTGACGGACTCGACAACTTTTGTTTCAGGTGCAGTTGCCGCTGGCTCTAAGCGTGATTCTGTCGGGAGTACGAGTTGCTATCGTCATCTCTGTGGGCTTCGCCACCATCGCGGCCGCGATTGGCGCCGGCGGCCTGGGCGAATTTATTTTTCGTGGACTGGCGATGGTGAATAACCAACTCATTCTCGCCGGGCGCGATTCCGGCGGCGCTATTCGGCGCTCTCGCCGATCTCGTTTTGGGGTGGCTGGAGAGGCGCCTGAAGCCGCGATGAATGGGAAGAGTCGCATCCAGCTTCTCGGAGTGTGGCGCACGGCCGCCACTCTAATTTTAATTATTCCAGCCTTAAGCTCATGTGCTCCATCGCATGCCGATCGTGTCGTCATCGGCTCGAAGAACTTCACGGAGTCGTTGATGTTGGGAGAATTGATGGCGCAGATAATCGAAGCGCGCACGCAGTTGAAAGTGGAGCGTCGATTTTATTTGGCGGGAACCTATATCTGCCAGCAAGCCATGCTCTCTCGACGCATCGATATTTATCCCGAATACACGGGAACCGCTCTTACCGCGATTCTCAAACAAAAAGTCGCTGGCGATAGAGCGCAGGTCTACCGGCAGGTCAAGAATGAATTTGAGGGCCGCCTCAAACTTACGCTAGGACCGCCATTCGGTTTCAACGATACGTTTGCGATGGAAATTCGTGGCGAGGATGCGCGGCGCTTGCAGCTCCAAACTCTTTCGCAAGCCGCGAAGTACGCGCCGCAATGGCACGCCGGATTTGGCTACGAATTTGCGGAGCGTCCCGACGGTTACGCTGGCCTGGCCGCAGCTTATGGATTGCACTTTGCTGGCGCGCCCCGCGTCATGGATCTCGGATTGTTGGCCCCCGCGCTTAAAGCTCGGCAAATCGATATCGCCGCAGGGAACGCTACAGACGGTCTGATTCCGGCTTTCGATTTGTTCGTGCTCGAAGATGATCGCCATTATTTTCCGCCCTATGAAGCGGTCGCTGTGATCCGGCAGGAGACGTTGCGGGAGCACCCAGAGGTAGGCAACGCAATCGACGAATTAGGCGGAAAGATTTCGGATCAAGAAATGCAAAAGTTAAATTATGCGCTCGACGGCCAGCGTCGCGACGCGAAAGATGTGGCGCGAGAATTTCTGCAAAGCAAGGGACTTCTTCATTAAGGGTCTGCTTCATTCAAATATCTGTTTCCGGCGCGAATTAGATCAGTAGTTCCCCGCGCAGCGTCATCACCGCGTAGCCCTTGAGAATTACGCGCGAATCCTGAACCTCGCACCATAATTCTCCGCCGCGCTCCGAGAGTTGCCGGGCGTGCATGCGCTTCTTGCCGGACCCGCTGCGCCCAATACGGCGCCAGCGAGCAGTGAGTCGATCCCGTCACCGGATCTTCGGGAATACCATAGCTCGGCACAAAAAAGCGCGAGACGAAATCCACGTGGTTTCCGGGCGCGGTAATTCCCACTCCCGCGGGATGCAGTTCTTCGAGCAAGCGGAAGTCGGGATGAATTTTTCTGATTTCCTCCTCGCTTTCATACACTGCAAAATAATCGTCCGCAATTTGCACAATATCGACGGGCCTGCTTCTTAGACCTTCCGTCAAGGCGGCAGGCGGATCCGAACATTGCCACGGTGGCAAAGCGGGGAAGTCCATGGCAAACAAATCGCCGTCGCGGCAGACTGTCAGCGCGCCGCTGAACCGAGTTTCAAAGCGCACAAAATTACGCTCAGGTGCAAGAATTTGCAGTAATATCCATGCGGCTGCCAGCGTAGCGTGCCCGCAAAGCTTTACTTCGCAACGCGACGTGAACCACCGCAACTCGTAATTATGCCCGCGGGGAACAAAATAAGCAGTTTCGGAAAGATTGTTTTCCGCCGCGACCGACTGTAATAACTCGTCATCTAACCACGAAGTTAAGGGACAAACCGCAGCCGGATTCCCGGTAAATGGCGTGCTGGTAAAGGCGTCGACATGGAATACAGGTACTGGCATCACCCTATGGTACTCGGCGTGCGGCAAACATAGCATCGACAGGCTGTGGGCTGGTCGCAGACGCGAATCTTGACCCCCACCATGCACCTTGGAGACCCGCAATGCCAGCCACACAGAGCGCCGTTATCGGCCGTCATGCCCTGATCGATCAACTTCAAGATGCACGCCGTCGCACCGACGATCTTTTCGCGCTGGTCAAGCCAGATTCGCTTTACGAGCGCCCGATTGCCGAACGTCACCGCATCATTTTTTATATCGGTCATCTTGAGGCCTTCGACTGGAATCTATTCCACGAGCGCGCGCTCGGACTAAAAAGTTTTCATCCCGAGTTCGACCGGCTTTTTGCGTTCGGCATCGATCCGGTCGCAGGTGGATTACCCACCGATCAGCCTGCGGATTGGCCTTCGATTGGCCAGGTGCGGGAGTACGTGCGAAACATTCGAAAGATTTTAGATGACAGACTCGATAAAGTTCTCTCGGAGTCGAACCTTCCCGGGCTCGATGGATTTCCACTCACTACACTGCTGAATGTTGCCATTGAGCACCGCCTGATGCATGCGGAAACTCTGGCCTATATGTTGCACCAGTTGCCGTTCGACAAAAAGATTCGCCATAGCGAACCGGCAACTTTTTCTTCTCAACCTGTACTTGAGGAAACCATCGAGATTCCCTCCGGGTCAGTTACGTTAGGCCTTTCGCGCGGAGGCGGAACTTTCGGCTGGGACAATGAATTCGAAGCGCACACAATCGATGTTCCGTTCTTCAGCATCGACCGATACAAAGTAACGAACCGGCAATATCTCGAGTTCATCGCCGCCGGTGGCTACGATAATCGCTCGTTGTGGAGCGGAGTAAACGGCGGAACTAATTCCGAAGTTAGTTCGAAAGATTGGGAGTGGAAACGGGAGCGCAGTATTTCGCATCCCGCATTCTGGCGGCGCGAAGGCGATCAATGGTTCTATCGCACGATGTTCGAGGATGTTCCTTTGCCGCTCGATTGGCCGGTGTATGTGAGTCTTGCGGAGGCGATGGCATTCGCGAGATGGGCAGGGAAGTCGTTGCCCACGGAAGCTGAGTGGCAGCGCGCCGCGTATGGCGCTCCGGACGAAAGCGATCGCTCATTCGCTGGATCGGAACAAGAAATGCCAAACCCCGAGTTGGGCAATTTCGATTTCCTTCGCTGGAGCCCTGTCCCCGTGAATTTGTTTCCGCAGAATCGAAGCATGTTTGGCGTCGAAGGGATGTTGGGCAATGGCTGGGAGTGGACGTCGACCGTATTCGCTCCGTTTCCCGGCTTCGAGCCGTTCCCCTTCTATCGCGGATATTCCGCCGATTTCTTTGATGGCAAGCACTTCGTCATGAAGGGCGGATCGCCGCGCACCGCCGCGTGCATGCTCCGGCCGTCGTTTCGCAATTGGTTTCAGGCGCACTACCAATTCATCTACACCGGGTTTCGTTGCGTAAGCCGCTGATCGTAGCAAGCAGTCTGGAGGAAGACTTTTTATGCTGGTTCAAACCATCACTCCGAACACTACTTATGAATTTGCCGCGGACGTGCGCGCCGGCCTGACCAAGCCCGGACAGAAGGAACTGCTATCGAAATATTTGTACGACGAGGTGGGATCGGCGCTGTTCGAAGTGATCAGTTACCTGCCAGAATATGGCCTTACGCGAGCCGATGAGCGCCTGCTTAGCCGGCATAGCCGCGATATCGTCGAGCGTTTGGCGACGCCGGTCGCAGTGGCCGAACTGGGCAGTGGCAGCGGAAAGAAGACTCGCCATCTTCTTGAAGCCCTATGCCGCCACCAGCGCACGTCCTACTATCCCATCGAGATTTCGCGTTCGGCGCTGGTCATGTGCGAGCGCGAATTGAGCGACATTGAATCCATCAGTATCGTCGGTTTCGAGCGCGAATATCTTGACGGTCTGCTGGAGGTGGCCGCGCAACGTCGCAAAGGGCAGCATTTCCTTGTTCTGTTTCTAGGCAGTACGATCGGAAATTTCGACCGTCCGGCCGCCGTAAATTTTCTGACCGAAGTTCGCCGCATTCTTCTGCCCGGAGATTCGCTGCTGCTGGGAACCGATCTTATAAAATCCAGCGTTCAACTGCTCGGTGCTTACGATGACGAATTGGGCGTGACCGCCGCTTTCAACCTGAATCTGCTGGCCCGCATCAACCGCGAGTTGGACGCGGATTTCGTTCTCGCGAATTTTGAGCACCTCGCGAAGATCAATCACGAAGAGCGCAGCGTCGAGATGCATTTACGATCCCTTTGCGATCAGAGAGTTCACATTCCTGCCGCAGATATCTGCGTGGATTTTCTCGAAGGCGAGACTATCTGGACCGAAAGCAGCCACAAATACTCGCTCGAAGAAGTGGCCTCCATCGCATGCTCAAACGGCTTCAGCTGCGAAGCGCAATGGGTGGACGAACAGTGGCCATTTGCCGAAAGCTTGCTGGTCGCAGAATAGGCACCCGCCTCTGGCGAGACATTTGGCGCGAGGCCTGTGGTCGCGCGGCCTCTCTAAGAACAGCCTAATTTTTTCAGCTCCGTTCTTCCATCCCGGAAAATTTCTATAGGAAGTAAAACTTTGTAAATCATTGGGTTTCGCGCGCCTGTCGATGCAAATTCACGGTAGAGTAAATGGATGAACCAAAGGCCTATCCGCGCCGCTCGCAGTTCGATTCTCGCGACGGCGCTTTGCGCCGCTGGAGCGCTTTACTTCATTCCGCGTTGCCTTTCGTACTCCTCATTTTCCGAGCAGGCTCCGCAAGGCGCGCCCGCTAGTTCCGCGAGCCGTCGCCTTGGCGCAGTGAAGGCGATTAGCGGAGCGGAAATCACTTTAACTCCCGATTCTGGCGCCGACGTCAGCATCATCATTCAGCCAACGACGCGCTTCCTGCGTATCGCTCCTGGCGAGAAGGATCTGAAAAACGCCACTCCGATTCAGTTGCAGGATGTTCAGGTCGGCGACCGAATCCTGGTTGGTGGAAAACCTTCCGACGATAACTCATCTCTCGCCGCCTCGACCGTTGTGGTAATGAAACACTCCGACCTCGAAGCGCGGCAGGAGCAGGATCTGCAAGATTGGCAGAAGCGCGGCGTAGATGGAGTTGCAACCGCCATTGACCCCGCCGCTGGAACCGTCACCATCTCGGTACGCAATAAGACCACCGTGATTCGTGTGTCGAAGACCACGGTAATTCGCCGTTATGCGCCCGATTCCGTGAAATTTGACGATGCCAAGCCGGGCGCGCTCGCAGAGATTCACTCCGGCGATCAGGTGCGCGCGCGTGGAGACCGCAGCGCCGATGGATCGGAAGTCTCGGCCGACGAAATAGTTTCGGGGACATTCCGTAATATTGCCGGCACGGTCAATTCGGCGGACGCAAGTTCCTCGACCGTCAGCGTCCACGATTTATTGTCGAAGAAAAATGTCGTGATCAAAGTTGCGCCGGATTCTCAACTGCGTCAGTTGTCGCCTGAAATGGCGCAGCGGATCGCAGCACGCTTCAGACGGACCGCAGCGGGAATTGCGGGTGCGCCGGGTGCGAACACGTCGGGCCAAGCTCAGGCGAATGCGAGCGCAGGTGCCGGCGAAGGCGGCGGTCCACCACGAAGCGGCATGGGCGGGCGTTCGGGTGGAGCGCCCGACTTCCAGCAACTGCTCGCTCGCCTGCCGACCGTTCCTCTAACCGATCTGCACAAGGGAGATGCGGTCATCGTGCTTTCCACCGAGGGTGCCGAGGGGGTGGGCACGGTTGTGACCTTACTCAGCGGGGTCGACCCAATTTTGCAAGCCGCACCCGGTGCCAGGAGCGCATCGATTCTTACTCCGTGGAGTCTGAGTGCGCCCAGCGGTGACGCCGGCGGCCCATAGGCTGCTCTCTCGACTGTGGAATCGCGCGACAGTGGAGTCGCACAAGTAAGATTTATGGCCACAACTTTTTGCGGAATGGAAATATTAGATGAAGGTAAGTAAGTGCTCGAGTTTCATATTTCTTATTTTTCTGATGCAGTTCTGGCCGGCATTCGTCGTGTCGCAAACCGCGCCAACGCAAACCGTCACCGCCCAGGCATCCGCAGGCACTCTTCGTGGCCAGATCACGGATCCATCGGGCGCCGCTATCGCGAACGCGAGCGTTGTCCTCCTGCCTGCGGCCGCTTCTTCGAAGCCGATCAAGACCCAGGCGAACGGACAAGGTCAATACGAATTCAACGGTGTGCCCGCAGGCCAATATACGTTGAACGTAATCGCGCAGGGGTTTTCCGTTTACGAAAACGACACTGTGACGATCGCTGCCGGTCACAGCCGCTTCGCCTTAATGTGTCGATGGTGATTGAGGTCGAGCAACAGAAAATACAAGTTTCCGATACCGCGCCGACTATCGACGTAAATCCGGCCAACAACGCGGGGGCCATCGTGATCTCCGGCAAAGAACTAGAAGCGCTGCCAGACGACCCCGACGAGTTGCTCACCGACTTGCAGGCGCTGGCCGGCCCGTCGGCCGGCCCCAACGGCGGCCAGCTCTATATCGACGGTTTCACCGCGGGCCAGCTTCCTCCCAAGTCATCCATTCGCGAGATTCGCATCAATCAGAATCCGTTTTCCGCCGAGTTCGACAAGCTTGGTTACGGCCGCATCGAAATCTTTACCAAGCCCGGCACCGACAAGTTTCACGGCCAGTTTATGACGGACGACAATTCCTCCGCTTTCAACTCGCCGAATCCCTTCGGAGGCGCGAACCAGCCCAGCTATTATTCCACGCAATTTAGCGGCAACATCAGCGGACCCATCAGCAAAAAAGCTTCGTTCTTTTTCAATGCCCAACACCGCAACATTAACGATCTCTCGGCCGTCAACGCGATCACGCTCGATCCGAACACGTTCACGGAGGTTCCGGTGATCGAGTCTGTGCCGTTTCCCCGCCTCGAACCAACATCACTCCCCGGCTCGACTTTGCGCCCAGCAAAAACAACACGCTGACGATTCGTTACCAGTATTACCGCGATACCGACGACAATGAGGGCATCGGACAATTCAATCTTTCTTCACAGGGCTACAACTCCGAAAGCACGGAACACACGCTGCAAATCAGCGACACGCAGGTGTTCGGCGCAAAGTTGTGAACGAAACGCGCTTCCAATACCTGCGCGAACTCGATAATCAATACGCGATCAACAGCCAGCCCACGCTCAACGTTCTCGGTTCGTTCGGAGGCGGCGGAAACAGCCAGGGCAACATTCTCGATCATCAGGATCATTACGAATTTCAGAACTATACTTCGATCATCCACGGCAATCACACGGTGAAATTTGGGGCTCGACTCCGCGGCATTCGCGACGCCAACAGTTCCACTTCCGGCTTCAACGGAACGTTTACGTTTTCTTCATTGTTGCCGACCTCCCAGCAGACGGGTTGCGTGCCTACTCCGGGGCAACCGCCGTGTCCAATTTCCTATGCCACGGCGATTGAAAATGCCGGAAATATTACGATCCCCATCGCCACTCAACTTACCTATACGACTGGCGTGCCCCCGCTGGTAGTGGGCAATTTCGACGCCGGCCTCTACTACCAGGACGACTGGAAGATGCGCCCGAACATTACCCTCAGCTACGGCTTGCGATTCGAAACTCAAACCGGCATTCAGGATCACAATGACTGGGCGCCGCGCGTGGGACTTGCCTGGGGAGTGGGAGGCAGGAGTGCGCCGCCCAAAGTTGTACTACGCGGCGGCTTCGGAATTTTTTATGACCGCTTTCAAGAAGCGCAAATTCTCGAAGCCGATCGTTTGAACGGTGTCAATCAGGAACAGTTCGTCATCGACAATCCCGAGTGCCCATCTCTGACCGCGCTTTCATCCTGCACCGGCGCGGCGACTCCGGTTACGCCCACGATTTACCAGATCAACTCGCGCGTACACGCTCCCTACACGTTGCAATCGGCGATGAGCGTGGAGCGGCAACTCACAAAGTTTGCCACCCTGAACGTTACTTACCTCAATGCCCGCGGTTTCGATCAGCTGCTCACCATCAATGCCGACGCTCCTTATCCCGGAACGCCGTGCAATCCCAGCTGTCTGCCCTCATCCCAGAACCTCTACCAATACATCTCCGAAGGAGTGTTTCGCCAGAATCAATTGATGGCCAATACAAATGTCCGCATCGGATCGAAAGTTCAGTTGTTTGGATGGTATGTGCTTAATTACGCCAATAGCGATACTGCCGGAGTATCCAGCTTTCCTTCGAATTCGCACGACATCAGCGCCGATTACGGACGCGCATCCTTCGACACGCGCAATCGGTTCTTCCTTGGGGGATCGTTCGGTCTGCCTTTGAACTTTCGCCTGAGTCCTTTCATTCTTCTTTCGTCGGGATCGCCGTTCAACATCACCACCACGAACGACCTCAACAACGATTCCATCTTTAACGATCGTCCCGGCGTGGTTTCAAATTCGACGTGTCCAAGTGTCACAATCAGCTCCACGAATTCGAATGTTTATTGCACGCCGCTTGGAACGTTCGATGCCAATCCGGCCAGTCCCGCGGTCGCAGGCGAAAGAATCGCTCCAATCAACTACGGTACCGGCCCGTCGCGCGCAACGGTAAATTTGCGGCTCACCAAAACGTTCGGGTTCGGCCCCAAGACAACTCGGCCGAACGCTGCTCCGGGCGGCGGGCCGCCGGGTGGAGGAGGCGGTCGCGGCGGCGGAGGCGGTGGCCCGCGTGGTCCTCTTTTCGGCGGAGGACCGGGCGGAATGTCCAGCGGCGGCTCGGATCGCCGCTACAATGTCAGCTTCGGCGTTTCCGCGCGCAACGTCTTCAATAAAGTGAATTTCGGTAACCCCAGTGGCATCCTGGGCTCCCGTTTTTTTGACACTCCGAACGATCTCGCGACGAACGGGCCGTTCTCAAATGGCTCGGCGAACCGCAGGATTGACCTGTTGGCTACATTCAATTTCTGATTCTGCGCGATTCTCAGCTTCGGGTTATGCTGGAATGAGAGCGTGCGGCAAGTTGCGCGAATTTCGTTTGCCTCTTCTTCCCAGCACAAGACGCCACTTTCTTATTGCCGCTGCCGCGGCAGGCGCGGTCGCGGTGGCCGGCGATGCGACTTTTCTCGAGCCCAATCGCCCACACCTCGTACGCAAGGAGTTTTTGCTGCCGCGCTGGCCGGAGCGGTTGCAGGATTTCACGATCGCGGTACTCAGCGATTTTCATTACGACGCTTATTTTTCCGTGCATCCCTTGCACGCGGCGATTCCCGTGGTCAACGATCTTCATCCCGATCTGATCGTTCTGCCCGGCGACTTCGTTTCCGTACCTTTGATCGGCAATGACGCAAAGGGCGCTCTGGCAGCCGATCCCTGCGCCCGCTTGCTTCGCCAGATGTCCTCGGCGAATGGTTTGTGGGCAGTTCTGGGGAATCACGATGAAGGCACCGACCCCGAGCACGTCACCCGCGCGCTTCAAGCTGAAAATATCCAGGTCCTCGCAAATCAATCTCAGGCAATCGAACTTGACGGCGCGCGCTTCTGGCTGGCCGGGGTGAGTGACGTACTGAGCCGAAGCGCAGACCTCACTAAAACTCTGCGCCGCGTCCCCTCCGACGAGCCCGTCATTTTACTCGCCCACGAACCGGATTTCGCCGACGAAGCCTCGCGCTATCCCATCGACTTGCAAGTCTCAGGACACTCTCACGGAGGGCAAATCCGGCTCCCGCTTCTGCCCCCGCTTTATCTGCCAAAAATGGGGAAGAAATACGTCCTGGGCACCTATCAGGTAGGGCCGCTTCCGCTTTACACCACGGCCGGGTTGGGGACGGTTGGGATTCCAATGCGGCTGAACTGTCCGCCGGAGATTACGCTGCTGACGATTCGTCGCGCCCAGCAGTAAACCGCTCCGCTCTGTCTTGCTTCGGGCTTTCTGTGCAGCCTAAAGCACCAGTTGTGCAATCCCCTTCACATCCTTCGCTTAAAACTATAGATAACTATTTTTAATAAATTGATAACAATACACTTAGATTAATGTTGCTTGGCCACGCGCTTGCCGATAATTCAGCCATAGACCGGCTATTCGGGCTTCGGATTGGAAAGGTCCCCCATTTTGCGCATCTGGCCTGGTTTCGTTATTTTCGCAGCCGCTACCGCTTTGGCTTTAGTGCAATTTCCCGCGCCGCGATCGCAACAAGCGGGAATCGCGCAGCGCGAGCGTCAAGTTTGGAAGGCTCCGTTGCGCGTCGCAGAGTTCGGCGCTGTTCCGCATCTGAGCGCGCGTTCTCACTGCGAAGAGACGCGACCTCCCGAGGCATTGACCACACCCGATCCTTTGCTTGTCTCTGCCGAAGCGGGGCAAAAAATCAAAGTGAGCTTCATCGTCGGGACCGATGGCCGCGTGCAAAGCCCTCTGATTCTGGAGAGTGCAGGCAGCGCCGGCGACCGGAGCGTTCTGAGGACGGTGCGAAGCTGGCGTTACCGTCCTGCGACATGCAATGGCGCTCCCACCGAAGTGGAGGGCAAAATCGAGTTTTCGCGCCGCTAAGTTTCGATCCGCTGGACTAGAATAGCTGGAGCAGCCCGTGGTCTGGTTCGTGGACAGAGAAAGAGAAAAAGATAATAAGAAAATCGGTAAGCCTGTAGGCGGGGCGAACCCGCATGACGCTGAAAGTGTGCCCAGCATCGGGCCGCGCAATCCCGCTCTCGGTGAGATCTATCAACGCCTGTACCCTGAGATTCGGCGCCCCAAGCCCGATCAGCAGGCAATTGCCGCCGCCCTGCAAGCCATGCAGCGTCTTACCCTACAATCCGATTCCGAAACCGTTGCGGAGGAAACTACTGCCGAAAGCAGCGTTAGCGCAATGATTCCCTGCCACGCTTGCGGGCACCAAAATCGAGCGGGCAACAAATTCTGTGGCTCCTGCGGCATTGCGCTGGGCGCTCTACAACCGCCGCTGTCTCCCGATCCCCCATTCGAGAACCTCCTGACGCCTGTGGGCGGCGACGTTGGGCATCAATCGGCGCTGCCAACGAATCAAGAACACGGTGAGGTTCATCCGGCGCTGGGCGCTGCGGCAGGAAATCACCATTATCACCATCATTACCACCACCACTATTTTCAGGGTGGAGCTTCCGACGCCGCGTCGCTGGCGCCTCGCGCCAATGCTCCCGAAAGCGCAAGAGAGGCGGACCGGATGCGAGTGGCGGCCGCCGCCAAGGGCGAGCCGATGAGCCGCGGAGAAGCCGCGGTTCGCCGCCTGACTCAGGAATGGGTTCTGGCTTGCAACACGCGGCAACTCGATGAGTTGATCGAACTCTACGCCGCGGATGCGATGGTGCTGCGATCGAATCTTCCTCCCATCCGCGGAGCGATGGCCGTGCGTGAATTCTTCTTCGCTTCGCTGGAAGCCGGACTCGGCGAAGTTGCCGTCGAGCCCCTGCGTGTGGAAGTGGTCGGAGATATCGCGCACGAAGTGGGGCGCTATAGCGCGCTGGTTCCGGGGACGGCTGGCAAACGCCGCGAAGAGCGCGGCAAATATCTCTGGGTTTTCGCCAAGCAACCGAATGGAGAATGGAAACTGGTCTCCGAGTGCTGGTCCAGCGATCTCACTCTTTCGGGCGCGGAATCTGACGTTCCGAAGAACGTACTAGCTAAAACTCAGCCACGAAGAGGATAGGTATCGGCTCCCGGCCATTAACCGCGTAGTCCGGTGTTCTTGGCGTGCTTCGCGAATCCTTCGCGTGCTTTGGCGGTCAAAGCTTTTGACCGCAAAGTTCGCAAAGAACTGCCGCTAAGATCGCGAAGAGAAATATCCAATAAACGAAAAACCTAAAACCTTACGCCGCAATTCCCAACCTCCCCAGCTCTTCGCGCAACTGTTCGAGCGTCCGCATTTGTATGGTCTTCATGCCCATTTGCGCGGCGGGTTCCAGGTTCGGCGCGCGGTCGTCGATAAAACAGCACTTCTCCGGATTGATCTGCGTGATCTCGATGGCGAGGCTGTAAATGCCACTTTCAGGCTTGCGCAGTCCGACAAAACAGGAACTGACGAACAGCCGGAAGATTTCCCGCAAGCCGAATTTCTCGATGCGGTGCAAATTCAACTCGCGCGATTCATTGTTGATGGTGCCCATGAAGTACCTGCCCGAATCGGCTAAAGCGCGGGCGAAGGCGAGGACTTCCGGCATCGGCTTCGACAGCGAGAACATGTAATCCTTGAAATCATCCCGCGTGAATGAACGATCACGATAAAACACCGTCTGGTCAAGATATTCGTCGATCGAGATCCTTCCACGTTTGAAGGAAGAAACCGCCATCTCATGCCGCGAATGAAACTCTTCTTCGTTCAAATGAAAGTGTTCGAGCGCATTCCCGCGCTCCGTGCGGTCCCAGGCGTTGGTGAGCAAAACCCCGCCTACATCCCAAAAGATGGCGTCAATAGCGGACACGTAAGGTTCCTCCTGTGTGCCATTGCGATTCTAAGCAAATGTCCTAACGTTTGTAGACTGTCGTATCGGGATGGTAATTGCGCCAGTCGAACCAATAGTCCTTCAGCGCCGGGATCTGTGCCAGACATTTTCCTTGCTCCGGACCAGAGATCGCGCAGCCTTGGAAGTTCCATTGACTGCCGGTGAGCGTGTCGAGCAGCGTTAGGTCGCCGCTTTGAGTCGTTGCCGCGCCTTCGGCTTGACCATGCGCTTGCAGAAAAAATTCCGCGTCGTGACCCTCGACGCGGCTAACGAATACTCGAAAGGATTTTCCGTCAGGGCCAAGAACCAGGAGCAGCGGCGTGCCGTTAACCCGATCAAGCACCGGAGACTCTTTTATAAACGCTTCCCACGGGTATGCGCGAGCTTTGCCGCCGACGACCATTCCAATGACTACGTCGCGCGACTTCAGTTCGGTGCCGGGAAAGCTGAGGACAATGGGTAGCTTCGCTACTTCGGTTTCCGAATCAGGGTCGTACTCTTTTGTGTATTTGGCGACCGGCGCAAGCACCTGGCCCCGGGGCGATTCGGCTTTCCACTGGCCGAATGTAAGCTCATCGCTAAGGACGAGCTCAAGCGTTGCGCCTTGCAGTGGGCCATAAATAGCCTTGCCGGTGATTTGCTGCCACCAGGTGCCGGTTTCGCGGTCGCGCATTAAGAAGTTCTGGTTGTTGATCCCCGCGAGATAAAAATGAAGAACCCTGCCGTTCGCCGTGCGTCTCCACACCAGACCGGTGTGACAGAGCGTTCAATAGGTGACGGCGATGGGCACGCCCGCTACCACGTCATTCAGGATGTGATGGTAAGCCATCTGATTGATCGGGTAAGCGCGAGCATCGCCGCCGATGCGGACCGCCATCACCATTTCTTCCGGCTTAACTTTGCTCTCGGATTGAGCGACAAACTGCTGGCCGTCGATGGGATGAAACATCCATTCAAAATAATTCAGGCGCGCCATCACCGTGGAAAAAGTTACAAGCAACAGAGTGAGCACGAGAAGAGACTTGCGCCAGCCGCTAACCGTCCGCCGCCATAACCCAATAGCCAAAAGAAAGCACGCCAAAGCGGCGACCGTGGTGCCGAGCGGGGCACGCTGCCGCAGCGCCATGGCGACAAAAAGTGCGCGTGGCGACTGATAGCGAAAAGGACGAATAATAAATGCGGGAACAAAGAACAGGGAAATCGCAATCAGACTGCAAAAAAAGAATGACGCCCATATCCATGACCGTCGAGATGTGATTGGCCGCGAAGCCGCGGGATGATCAAGCGGATCGAGATCGGAACTGGATGATGTCCCCATGAATTTCATACTGACCGATAAGAACGATTTCAGCGCTCGTAACTTTAGCGAAAAACCCCAACTCATGGAATAGTACAAAAAAATAAAACCCCGATCCGAAGATCGGGGTCCAGGAGTTTTCCAGATCGAGTTAGTTTTGCCGCGCGATCTGGTTCTGGCGATAGCTCAGATTATCCACGTTCCGGAACATGGGAGTTCCGGGCGGCAGGTTCGCGGGCGTGGTGAACAACGGGTCGAACACGTAGTTACGGTTCGGAGGGTTGTAGACCGTGTTGCAGCACTTGAAAGTGCCGGTCGCGTAAGTGTTGTAGAAGAGGCTGACCAGCGAGCCTTTGTAATTCAGGCTCTGTTGCGATGCAGTTCCTCCCCAATCTTCCAGGAAGCGCAGGAAGTTGTGAACGCCACCATCCATTCCGAAAGAGAATTCCGGATTTTGGGTCGTGTTCAGGAAAGCGATAGTCTTGCCTGCGGCAACCGCGACGCGGTAATAAGTGTTGATCGCGATCCTGTTCGGCGTGGCGGCAGGCACGCTCTGTCCGCTGGGGTTAGTCGGATTCTGCAAGCTGCCGTTATACAGCCCACCGCTTACGCCGGCATCCTGCCAGTTATTCGACAGCATGGTCACGGCGTCAGCGATAATTGATGCCGCAGCGTGTACGGGTTCCGCTCCCGGAGGAGTATTCCAGGTGGGATCATAGTTGGCATTGCCCGGAGTGCAGTCGGAGCCGCCCGAGGCAGTGCAGTTTGAGTTGTAATTTCCCTGAATATAAACCGGGTTCTCCGAAGCAACGGTAAATCCGCCGCAACCAGTTGGATTCGCCGAACTGACCGAGCAATTATTGGTAGTATTTCCCGGCGGCATCGTCGGAAGGTTGCCGAGTGAACCATCCACAAGTTTGAGCGCATGGCGCGCGCCGGTGACCCGATTGGCGCGGCCGATGGTAAAGGTCGCAATGCGGTGCGCGAACGGATTGTGAGGAACCGTGGTATCCGTGTCGGTTGTGGTTTGCGTGCCGAAGGCATCGCCCACGCCGACCACGCCATAGGTAGTCACGGTGCCGTCACTCCACTGTTCGACGTCTTCCGGCGACACGCCGTTGTAATTTACCGGCTCGAGGGTTCCGTTAGGCGAAAATGGCGACCCCGCGGCATAATTCACCACGTCTTCGAATCCGTACGCCCCAAGAAGCACGTTGCTCGGGTTGTGGGCTAGATTTGGGTCATACTGCATGCCCCGTCGGTCCGAGAAATACAGAACATAACCGTTCTCTGTGCTGAAGTTCACCGTGCTGCCGGTGGTGCCAGTCTGTCCCAGCAGCCATCTGCGCAGGTTGCCCACGTCGAGTTCGACTGCGTTCATTACGCCATTGACGGTGCCGCTGCCATGGGCAAAGCCTGTGGCATCGTTGTTCTCTCCCTCGCGGGCGTCATAGAGATTGATGGGGTACCAGTTGTATTGCGAGTTTAAGCCTGTGAAAACGGTGGGGCTTGTGGTAACCGACCCGCCGGTATAGACCGAGTTAAAAGTTATAGCGTCGGTGGAAGTAATCGTGCCGTTGCCGTTCCGATCCGCAGTCTGCTGGAAATACAGAATCGCATTTTTGTGATCGGCGAGAAAGTTGCTACCCGTCACGCCAATCGTATTGCTGGCCGGAGCTGCGGCGCTGCCTGGGGCGGTCGGCACTTGTAAACCGCGGGCGAATCCGAGTTCCAGCCATTCCTTCGTGACGCCGGTCCATACCCCTGTGGTGGAATTGAGAACCTCCACAAGCAACCATCCATTGATGATCGGCCATTCGGCTTTAGTCGTATTGTGTGCGGCGGTCGGTCCTCCGGGGACCCATGGTGGCCAAACAAAGTTGTAATCACCGCCGCCCGTGCCCGTGCAGGTAGTGCCGACAGAACCAGCACCGCACGGAGCTTCACCGAAATAGTAGATAACGTTGGAGGGGCCGACGGGTATTCCGCTCTGCGCTCCACCCGTAGTCGTAAAAGGTCCCGCGACATTGGCGAATACGCTCGGCGGTACCATGCTGGCCAATTCCACGTCCTGCGTGGTGTCTCCATTCCATCCGGGAACATGCAGATCGGCTTCCTTATCGCTGAGCAGAATGCGAATCTGCGCTTGATTGGCCAGGCGCGATCCGCCTAGCAGGGAAGTGGTCGATTCTCCCGTCGGCGGCCGACGGATAATTTGATAGGCCAGCGTCGTGCCCTGCACAAACGGCAGCGTCAAATCGGAGGCGCCAGTGCCATAAGCCCCGTTCGTAGTCCCTCCCGGAACTCCGTTGCCATCGATGATGTAGCCCTGATAAGGAGTGCCAAGAGACGTGTTGTACCAAGTTGACCCAACTTGCCCGGACCCGTGGCCGCCGGTTACGCTGCCATCGTTCGCGCCCAGATAGGTGGAAATGTCAACGCAAGTGGTGGTGTTAGGAGTAGCTGACCCCACATTGGCTAATTGTGTCGCGCAGCCTCCGCTGGTCGTGGGAATCATTACCGTGCCGCCATTGTCGTTACCCGCGGAAACAACGCCGTTATCCATCTGTTCGCGAATCACGTTGCCAAAGGCGCTGATCTTGTCGCCAAACACCAGGTTGTAGCCGTCCGCAACACCTAGATAGAGATCGCCATTAGTATGAACGCGGCCGGCGAATCCAAGATTCGGGCTGCGTCCAAAGAAACAATCGCCGTCGCAAAACACGCCGAACTGAAACACAGGGATCAAGGCCACTTCAGCGGTTCGAGTCATACTGACGGTTTCGGAGTTTCCCAGAAGCCGCTGCGCCACGACATTCAGGCTTACGGGAATAATCTGAGCATAAAGTCCGGCATCCGGGCCGGATTGAATCGGGCCCCATACCGGAGACCGGAAGCGGTACACTGCACGGCGTGGACGTGGCGGGATTAATTGGCGCGACACTATACGTATTTCCGTTTCCAGTGTAGGTGACGGTCGGATCCCATGTGGGCGGAGTGTTGCTCACGGCGCAAATCTGGGCCGAAGTCGGCGATTGCAGGCTCTTGAAAGTGGCCGCCAGATCGGAGGTCATCTTCTCCATGGCGCCTTCGGCGGCACGGTAGGTGTAGTTGTTGTTGAGATCGTTGCTTCCGGCCCGCTGCTCGCTGTTCACCATCATGAGCAGGGCTACGGCAAAGCCCGATAAGAGCAACATCAACAAGAGGGACGCGATCAGCGTGAATCCTCGAGAACCGAATTTAGCGCCAGGCATCGTGTTTTTCCTCATTTTCCCTATCCAGTGTCTTTCTCCCGAACGTCATAAAATGAATGGCATAAAATGAACGGCCAAAAATTTTGTCTAGTAACTTGATCCGGTAATTGGATATTCCTGCTGCGAAGTCAGATTGCGGGCGGAGATCGAGGTTTGCAGATCGAGACCCTGATACCCGCCCATTCCTTTGTAGCCGCCGGTGACAATCTCCTGGCTGCGCATGCTCATATGCGCGATATTCACCTTGGTGATCATCGCGGGCGTGGTGCCGGCGGGTAGGGTGGCCTGATTCGCATAGATAGACCCGCCGTTGTTCACGTCATACGTGAACTTGAGGTAAGCGACGTTTTCGGCCACCGGGGCGGGCTGCCGCCCGTTCTGAATGCGCATCAGCCGTGGCGTTACGCCGTCGAACGGAGAAATATCTAGATAGTAGGTGACCGCTAGCAGACGCACTGCCGAAACCGTGATGGATGTCGATGCGGGAGCAGGGGTTCCAGGCCCAATAAATTGAGACAAGCTGCCCGTCCCCGCCGAAGGCTGATTGATATGTCCGGGATCGGTAGCGGCAAAGTCAACGGTATAGCAAGCCGAATAGCCGGTGGTTAGCGCACACGAAGAAACGGCACTGGTGACCACGCCAATCGCCTCGGTTCCAAACGCAATCAGATCGCCGGCCTGCAACCCAATTACCGCCGCGTTGAGAGGCTGGGGAGTGAGCACGGTCGCTGGCAACACGCAAGTGCTCAACACGGTCGTGGGCAACCGGAAAGTGATCACCGTTCCTGTGGCATCGATCCATGCGTTATAGCAGTTCAGCGCCAGGCTGGTATCGGCGGCGACCACGGTAATAATGTCAGTCGGCCCTTGCGGTCCGTAAACCGTGATGCCGAGGCTCGGTCCCGGAATAATCGAATAGAGATCGGGCACGCCCGCAGACGTCGGGTACGCAACCGGCGCGCCTTTGATGTAGTTGCAAGTGGTCAAGCCGTAGCAGGGATATACCGGAGGCGTTCCGCTCACCGGCAATCCGACCGCGTTGGCGGCGATTCCTTGCTGGCCCAGAGATCCGGCGCCCGCCATGCTGATATCTCGCTGTAATAAATTCGCGGCCGAGCGGAAGTCCTGCTGAAGCTCCGCTTTCTGCTGTGTGAGCGCGGTCGCTTGCAGCGCGTAAGTGTACAACTTAGTCGCAGCGCAAATCATGACCGCTCCGATCGCTGCCGAAACCAACAGCTCCAGCAGACTGAAACCGCTACTCGATTTGGGCGCGCGCCGCATAACTCCCTTTCTAGTGATACTCGGAAATTTCTTCGTTAAGCACATAGGTTCTGGTATGGCCGAAGTTCCCCGCGACCTGATAGTTGATGGTAATAGTCACCTCAACCAGCGTCTGATCGGTGGTTATACCGTCCTCGGAGAGCGGCGTGATCGTGATGGTGCGGTAAAAGTTTGCCAGCGAAACGATCGCGTCGTCAGCGGTCCCTACAATGCCGTCCGGACCGGCCTCGGAAAGGCACTCAACGCCGGCGTTGGGGCATTCCACCCCCGAAGCGGTCAAACAAGCTGTGTCATCCGCAGTACCCAGAATGCCGTCCGGCCCCTCGCACTTCGGTTGCTCGGAAGTGGGAACGAAAATACCCGGCGGCGTCGCCGTCGTATTCGCGATGGAGGAAAAAGGTATCTGCGAAGAATTACGCGCGTTGAAGATGCTTTCCATCGCTTCCGACGCAAGTTGCCGCGCAATCATGTCCTGCTGAGAAGTCGAATTGGCCGCCATCGTGATTTCCAGCGCCGCCAGCGTTGCCAGCAGGCCGACGGCAAGAATCACCATCGAAATCATCACTTCGATCAGCGAGAATCCGGATTCGTTATTTGGCCGCTGCGACTCAAAACGGTGGATCGTCATTGTTGACTCCAAGTCCATACGTTCGCAACCTTGGTCAAGTGATATCCCCGGATGCGTCCGGTATATCCCCATACCGTGACCGCGCGAGCGGTTGGAAGTTGTCCCGGAATTCCCATGTAGACCACTCCATTGTTCACGTTGCCGGCCGCGTCTTGCGCGCTTCCGTCAGGATAGAAATAGATTGTGTTGCTGCCTCCCGTGCCGCTGGGGGGCTGGTCAAAATCAAAGGCATTCGATGCGCTGCCGAAACCGTCGGGCGTGAAGGGCGATGTCGTCGAAGAAGTGGGCACACCCGGCTCCACGTGAAAAGTGACGTCGTTGGGAATCGTCGTCGTAAATAAAACCGGGCTGCCCGTGCCAACCTGAGTCACCGTGATTGTGCCGGATGCCGGGAAACCAGGCTGGGTAAAGGCAACCTCATAGATGCGCATGTCGGCGGCAGCCGCATCGTGAGCGCGGCGCAAGGCGCTTATGGTTCCGTTGTAGGCGTCATTGACATGTTGCTGCCGGAAGGTAGGCTGCAAGGCAACTGCGGCCATGGCGGCTAGGACGATACTGATGGAAAGTGCAATCATCATTTCCAACAAAGAGAAGCCGCGTTGTCTGCTCGACGCCATAGGTCCTTATAGTCGGGGGAGTCGATCCTGTGCTACGAATTCAAAGCCATCCAGCCCAAAGCGCCATTTGCTGAGGACCGATATGGCTGCGGGCACCGAGTTCGTGCCGGCATTATTCATCGTAGGGAGGGTCAACGTCACCGTCAAAGCACCACGGTGCAACGAAGGACTATTGGTCTTTTGTAATTAGGATGGTGACTCAAGTCACACGCCTGACTTCAGTGGAGTTACGGGAATTTCGGCTTCGGGCGCGGGCCTCCGCTATGACTCCGGTAACTTGTCGCACGAACCGGCGTGATTCTAGGATCGTGTCAGGTATGACTCTCTCATCGCTCTTAGTCAGCGCAGACGAAGCTTCGGTGCAGGTATTGCGCCGGGTCATGGAAGAACTCGGCATGCGCGTAGAGATATGCGCCGATCCGGCTCGCGCCGCCATGCGGCAGGCGCAGGACCGCTTCGATCTGATCGTTCTGGACTGCGAAAAGTCCGCCGACGTCATCGGCTTGTTGCATGAGATTCGTTCTTCGCCGATGAATGACGCTGTCCTGACCGTGGTGGTGGCGGGCGCGCAGGAGGGCATCCGCGAGATGTTTTCCTCCGGCATCAATTTCGTGCTGTACGGCCCTCTCTCGTATGAGCGCGCGCTGAGCAGTCTGCGCGCCGCTCAAACCGCTTTGCATCGCGATAAGCGGCGCAAAGCCCGAACCCCGGTCCACACCCACGCCACCATTGATTATGCGGGCATCGAGCAGCAAAGAGCGACGCTGGTCGATCTAGCGGAAGAAGGCATGGCGGTAAATTTTGGAAAGCGCCTGCCGCCAACCTGCAAAGTTTATTTTCAGTTTCAATTGCCGGGCGAAACCGCGACCGTGCGGCTCTCGGGCCAGGTGATGTGGCAGGATTGGAATGGGCGCGCGGGAGTGCAGTTTGTGGATGTGCCGCAATCTTCGCGCCGCATCCTCAGCAAATGGTTGCAGATGAACCTGGCCGAAGCGCCCGCCCGGGAGCTGGCCGCCGGACCGGTGGAAGTGCAACACTCGATTCGTCCGACTAAAGTTTCGACCAAGGATGTGGTGGCGCAAGATTGCCGGGTGGAAAACTCTCCGCAGAATGCGAGCCCGAAGATCCAAAAGGTGGAGGAGGTCCACTCCGAAGATAAACGGCAGGCCAATACGCGCGACCAAGAAGGCGCGGCACGTCTCCGCTCCGAGACGGATCATCGCCGGCAGATTCGGTATGCGTGCCGATTGGGCGCTGAGGTCTACCAGCAGGGAAGCGCGGTGCGGAACTACTGCCATCTCAGCGATCTCAGTCCGGGCGGATGCTATCTCGAAATGCCGCTGGCGTTCGCGACCGGCACCGCTGTAGAGATCATTGTCCGCACGCAGGAAATGAAGCTGAGATTGAGCGGCGAAGTGAAAGCGTCGCATCCAGGTTATGGGATGGGCATTTCCTTCAAGCTCAATACCAGGAGCGAACGCGACGGAGTGCAGCAACTAATCGATTTCGCAGCCGCCGCGGCCGAAGCTTCCAGCTAAAGCGGAACAACTGGTCACCCTATAATTTCTCCAGCATCACTGACGTCTCGCGCTTTCACGGGCCGAACGTGATCTCCTAATCCCAGCCATGGCAATCAAAACCGCACCACTACTATAGTTTCTGTCCACAGAACCCAAACACTTGGGATACGATACGATTTGCTGTGCCGACAGTTCTCAGATTCGATGGACTGCGCGCGGCGATCTATCCGAACGACCACAGGCCAGTCCATGTGCATGTGATCGATGAGGCTGCGAAGTTGTGTTCAATCTGATCTGTCCGTCAGGGCCTGCCGAGGTCCGCGAAAACTACGGATTCTCACGGCGAGAGATCGCGTATATCGGGCATGTTCTAACGAATCAATGTTGAAGCGCTGTGCGATGCATGGGAGAACATTCATGGCAGAATATGACAATTTCGAATTGGCGAACCGGCGCGGGGAGCGTATGCGAACTGCGCTTCCGCAGGCGATTGCAGCGCAGTATGACCGCGCTACCGGGCGCATCGTTGTTCATCTCAGCTCGAAGCTCCATATAAGTTTCTCACCCCACGATGCGCAGGGACTGGAAAAGGCGAAGCCATCGCAGCTCGACGAAATCGAGATTAGCCCATCCGGCTTGGGCATTTATTTCCCCAAACTGGATGCCGACCTATACCTGCCAAGTCTGCTGGAAGGATTTCTCGGCTCAAGGCGATGGATGGCGTCGCGGCTGGGCCAAATCGGCGGCAAGTCAAGAAGCGCGGCCAAACGCGCGGCTGCCAAAGCGAATGGGCGCATGGGTGGAAGGCCTAAGAGGGCAGCGCGGCGGTAAAGCGTATATTCAAGGCGGTAGTAAAGGTCGAGTCGGCAGGACCATCAGGAACAATACTTCCGTTCACTTCTTAGTGGTAGCCTCTTTCATCACAGCTCTCCGGAAATAATCCAGCGACATCCGCAACCCAGTCTCCAAGTCGATCTTCGGCTCCCACCCCAGCAACTGCCGCGCTTTCGTAATGTCGGGGCGCCGCTGTTTGGGATCATCCTGCGGCAGCGCCTCATAGCTGATCTTGCTCTTCGATCCCGTCACCTTGATTACATGCTGCGCGCATTCCAGAATCGTGAACTCATTCGGATTGCCGATATTCACTGGCAGGTGTTCGTCTGATTTCGCCAGACGAAGGAATCCTTCAATCTCATCGCTCACGTAACAGAAGCTGCGGGTCTGGCTGCCATCGCCGTAAACTGTCAGATTTTCGCCGCGCAGAGCCTGCTTCATAAAGTTTGGGACCACGCGTCCATCGTTGAGCTGCATCCGCGGACCGTAAGTATTGAAGATGCGCACGATCCGCGTATCCACTTTGTGATAGCGGTGATAGGCCATGGTCACGGCTTCGGTAAAGCGTTTGGCTTCGTCGTAGACCGAGCGCGGCCCGATTGAGTTCACATTGCCCCAGTAAGTTTCCTTCTGTGGATGCTCAAGAGGATCGCCGTAGCACTCCGAAGTGGATGAAACGAGATATTTCGCCCCGTATTTGTGAGCGACGTCAAGGGCGTGAAAAGTCCCCAGCGATCCCACTTGCAATGTAGCAATGCCATGAACGGTGTAATCGACCGGACTGGCGGGGCTGGCGAAGTGAAAGACGTAATCGACTTGGCCTACGTCGAAGGGCTCACAAATGTCTTTTTCTATAAACTCGAATCGCGAGTCGTTCGCCAGATGGTCGAAATTTGCGCGGCGGCCTGTGAGAAGTTGTCGATCGCGACCACGTTCCAGCCGTCGCCGAGCAACGCGTCGCAGAGATGAGAGCCTAGAAAACCGGCGCCGCCAGTTACCAGCGCGCGTTGCCGGCTCATGCTTTCTGGGTGCCATTTTTCAGCGCGGCGGGCACGCCTTCGGGATGAGACGCCGCTCGCCCAACGCTGTAGTAGGTGAAGCCATTCGCCGCCATGATTTCGGGATCATACAAATTGCGGCCGTCGATCACAATGGGATATTTCAGTTCGCGGTTGAGCCGCGCCAGGTCTAAATTGGCGAATTCCTCCCACTCCGTAAGGATGAGCAGCGCATCCGCGTCGTGCGCCGCCTCGTAGGAAGAGTCGGCGAACTTAAGAGAGGAACTCATCACTTCCTGAGCGCGATCCATGGCGGCCGGATCGTATGCCGTAATCTTGCAACCTTCCTGCAAAAGAGCCTGCACAATCAAGATGGCCGGCGATTCGCGGATATCGTCAGTGCCTCCTTTGAAGGCAAGTCCGAGCACGCCCAGCCGCTTGCCGCGAAGCGTCCACAGCGCGCTCCGCACTTTGCGCAAGAAACGCTCACGCTGATCTTCGTTGATGCGCATCACTTCGTCGAGCAGGCGGAAGTCGTAGCCACATTCACGAGCCACGGCGCGAAAAGCCATTACGTCCTTCGGAAAACAAGAACCGCCGTAGCCGATTCCCGGGTTCAGGAATCGCGGGCCGATTCGCGCGTCCGTGCCGATTCCATTGCACACTTGATTCACGTTTGCTCCAACCGATTCGCAGATCGAAGAGACGGCGTTGATAAAGGAAATCTTCATCGCCAGAAAGGCGTTCGAGGCGTGCTTGATAAGTTCCGCGCTCTTGGTGCTGGTGACAATGATGGGAGCGGGAATCGCCGCATGATCCGGCCGTGGGATGGCATCGCCGCGCCGGTAATAAGCGCCGCTGGTCAGCGGCGCATAAATTTCACGAAGAACGTCGGCTGCGCGATCGCTGTCACAGCCAACCAAAATCCGGTCGGGAAAAAGAAAGTCGGTAACGGCGGTGCCTTCGCGCAGAAACTCCGGGTTCGAAGCCACGTCAAAAGCGTCTGGGTCCGCGCCATTTCGCAAAATAATCTTGCGAACCCACTCGCTGGTGTAAACCGGCACGGTGCTCTTCTCGACAATAACCTTGTATCCGTTGATCGCGCCCGTAATCTCCCGCGCCACCGACTCCACGTAAGAAAGATCGGCGTCGCCGCGATCGGTGGGAGGCGTTCCCACTGCCACGAAAATCGCCGCGCTCTGCCGCACCGCATCTTGCAGATCGCAGGAAAATTGCAGCCGCTGGCCGCGATGACGGCCTAAAAGCTCGGGCAGAAAATTTTCATGGATGGGCACTTGCCCATCCTTCAACGCGGCTAACTTGTGCTCGTCATTGTCGACCAGGATCACGTCATGGCCCAGGTCGGCGAAGCAAGCGCCAGCCACTAATCCCACGTATCCCGAACCGATGACGGCGATTTGCATGTGCCACTCCACAGTTCAGATCGAAGAGAAATTACAGACTCCAGCTATCGAGAAGGCTTGATTTTAGCATTTCCGGCCGCGCCAAAGGACTGGCAAAGGCACAAAGCATTGGCCTTTGAGATTTGTTTCTTCCGTTTTGGAACGCTCGATGGGCCGCCTCTCGCGGGGGATCAGCCATGCGGTGAGTCACAAATCACGCCGGCCTTCCATTGCCTTCAGCATCGTAATCTCATCCGTATATTCGATGTCGCTTCCCACGGGAATTCCCATCGCAATGCGGGTTACGCGCACTCCCGCGCGTTTGAGTTGGTGCGAGAGGTAAGTGGCCGTAGCCTCGCCCTCCACGGTGGGATTGGTGGCGACAATTACTTCGTCAACATTGCCCGCATCGACCCGGGCGATCAGATTCGCGATGCGCAGTTGCTCGGGGCCAACGCCGTGCAGCGGAGAAAGCACGCCGTGCAAGACGTGATAGACGCCATTAAAATGTTTGGTTTTTTCAATCGACGAAATATTGGTGGGCTCTTCGACCACGCAGACGAGGCGCTGGTTGCGGGTCGCGCTGGTGCAATAAACGCAGGGATCGACGTCGGTAATATTGTTGCAGACCGAGCAAAGACGCAAGCTCGCCTTGACGTCGCGCACGGCCGCGGCCAGCGCCTCGGCATCTTCATCGCTCGACCGCAAAATATAAAACGCCAGCCGTTGCGCGCTCTTCGATCCCACGCCCGGCAGCTTCTTCAGCTCGTCGATCAACCGCGACATCGGCTCGGCAAATTTAGACATAAAATTAAGTAATTGGGTAATTGAGAAATTTAGTAATTGGGCAATTCGAAAACCGCTACGGTCGAGATTCGCGAGGCCGAATCAGACAAAATTACTCAATTACCAAATCAAAACTTATCCAATTCTCTACAATCCCATCCCGCCCAGCATTCCGCCGACGGTCGATTGCATCTGGGCGTCGATCTTGCGCGCGGCTTCATTCACGGCCGCAAGCACAAGATCCTGCAACATCTCAACATCGCCGGATTTCACCGCCTCCGGATCGATGCGCAGACTGAGCAATTGCTTGCGCCCATCCATCTTCGCCGTGACCGTTCCTCCGCCTGACGAAGCCTCAACCACAGTTTCCTGCATCTTTCTTTGCAGGGTTTCATATTGCGACCTGGCTTTCGACATTAGTTCTTGCAGATTGAATCCACCCATAAAACCTCGGCTTCCGGCTTCCGGCACCCGGGCTCCGAAAAGCCGGAGGCCGGAAGCCGAGTTGCTATCGCCTGTCCTTGTAATCGATTACGGTTTGAATCTCCGCCCCAAACTTCTCGCGCAGCCGTTGCACCACGGCATCCTGTTCGGCGCGGCCCCGTCCGCTAACCCCCGAACTCGTAGCGCTTGATCGATGGGCCGCGCCGTTGCTTTTCGCCACTACCGCAACACTCGCTTCCGGAACGATCCTGAGCTTGACTGCGCGCCCCAGAATTCCGCTGGCGGAAGCGACAGCCAACCGCCGCGCATCCGCGCTCAACGACATGTCAACGACGGTTTGCGATTCCGAAACCCTGATTACAACTTCGTTTCCTTCTATCGACCATTCGCCCGCTTCGAGCATCGAAACCAGTATGCGCTGGTTCCCATCTGTGAGCGCTTGCAGGACGAAGGTTTGCAGCTTCTCGATCGACCCCGGCGCGCTGGCCTCGGTTGGAGCTGGCGCTTGAGATACCGCTTGCAACTTCGCTTCGAGCGGCATTGCTGGTTGTGCCTGGATTGGCGATTCCTCGACCTCTCTCAGAATCGAGAGCGCGGCCGCCCCCATAACCACTGCTGCCTGCTGAGCGCTGCCCGCAACCGCGCGGCTTCCATTGCCGCCAGAGCCGTCCGAAGAAAACTCCTGGCGCGGACTACCCTTTCTTGCCGAATCCGCCGCAAAGGGCGATATGGGATTTGAACGAGGCGAAGCAATCGCTTCCGTTCGCCGAATCTCTCCCGTGGCCGAAGGCGAACTTACAATCGCAGGCCGGGCTGGATTTCTAGCCGCGCTTGTTCCCCCCAGGTTCGACGACGCAGCGACGTCGCTCAACAATTGCTCGAGGGGCAGCATCCGTTGCGCATGCGCCATCTTCAGCAGGCCGAGCTCCAGATGAAATCGCTGCTCCTGCTTATATCCCAGTTCGCCGTGCGTGCGCAGCATGATTTGCAAATGCCGCGTCAGGTCTTCTTCGCCGAATAGTTGCGCAATCCGCTCCACCCGTTCGCGCTCTTCGCTGGAAATCTGGAGAAGGGAAGAGTCCTTACCCGCAATCTTGGCGACCGTCGCATTGCGCAGAAAGCGGACCATCTGCCGCGCGAAGTGCGTGGCACTGTGGCCTTCACTAATCAGGTGGTCGACTTGGCGCAGCACTTCGTCGCTCGCGCCCCGCGCCACTGCCTGCATCACTTCCTCTAGCGTGTGCGCGGGCGCGGCACCGACCAGGTTGCGGACGGACTCAGCCGTTATCCCTCCGCTGCAAGACGCAATCGCTTGATCGAGAATCGAGAGCGCATCGCGCATCGACCCGTCGCCAGCCTCGGCCAGCAATGCAAGCGCGTCGTCATCGGCCTCGATATTTTCGCGGCCCACGAGGTCGCGCAGTTGGGCGACAATGTCGTCGAACTTCACCGCGCGAAAACTGAAGTGCTGGCAGCGCGAACGGATGGTCTGCGGAATATCCTCGGGCTGCGTCGTAGCCAGCATGAAGACGATGTGATCCGGCGGCTCTTCCAAAGTTTTCAGCAGCGCATTGAACGCGGCGTCGGTAATCTGATGCGCTTCGTCGAGGATATAAATTTTGAAGCGGTCTCTGGCCGGCCTGTAGCGCGCGGCCTCGCGCAGCTCGCGAATTTCATCGATGCCGCGATTGGTTGCCGCGTCGATTTCGATCACATCAACCGCATTGCCGGCGCGGATCTCCGTGCATGATTCGCACACTCCGCAAGGTTCTGCCGACGGATGATCCGAAGAGCGGCAATTCAATGCCGCCGCCAGAATGCGCGCGACCGTGGTCTTGCCGATACCGCGATGTCCGCTAAAAATATAACCGTGCGCCGTTCGTGCCTGTTCGAGGGCATTCTGGAGGGTCCGCGTAACGTGCTCTTGTCCGATAACCTCGGAGAATTTCTGCGGCCGATATTTGCGCGCCAGAACGGTATAGCTCATGATTCGGAAGAGATGATTATACAGTTAGGAGAGCGATGCGGGAGTGGCTGTAACGTCCTGTTGGTGGAGTTCCCTTACGTGTTAGGCTTTGTCATTCCGAACCGCCGTTCTTTGGCGGTGAGGAATCTGCGACGGTGAATAACGCTCGGCCGGTCTTTTCGGTTTCTTAAAATCAATCTGAGCAACCTGCTCCCCGATCCCGGCAACCAATTTGCTGGGCGGCTCGATTTCAGTTAGAAATGAAAACATTAGAAATAAAAACAGTGGTCGACACTTACCGGAGGACCATTTACAGATGAACAGCAAGTCCCGTTTTCTGAGTTCTTGTGTTTTGGCCGCCGCGATGGCTTCTGCCGCCTTGGGCACAGCTTGCGCACATCATTATTACCGGGTTTATGACCCCTACTACACCGACTATCACGTATGGAACGGTGCCGAGGTGGATTACTACCATCAGTGGTCCCGCGAAAATCATTACGACGAGCACCGGGATTTTCGCAAATTGCCGCCCGACCAGCAAAAACAATATTGGACCTGGCGCCACAGTCACGGAGATAACGACCACCACTAAACTCGGTGGACGAATGTAATGGCGGGCGCCGAATGCGCGTCCGCCTTTTTTTGTGAACTTGTTTTTATGAGCTTGTTTGTTATGGCCCTGCGGCCGGTGCGGTTATTGCTGCTCCGCATCCTTCGGGGCGCTCAATTGCGGTCCGGCTTCAAGATGCCCGTCGATCTTGTGAATGTACCAGGGCGCGCTGACGGTAAATATCCGTTCGTTGCCCCGCACCAAAAGCACCCACTCCAGCAGCCGTCCCCGCTGATTGTGCAGGAAGTATTCATACCACCGATCTTCGACAAGCTCCGGAATGACCACCACAATGCTGCGTTCGGGATATTTTTTCGAAAGCTCGAGAATGAATTGAACGAAGGGGATAATGACGAAGCGATATGGCGAAGGCAAAAAATGCAGTTCGGGCGGTTCTTTGCCCGCCGCGCGAAACGGCTTTTCCACGTAATGTTCCCATTCGCTGGTGAGCAAGAGAGATTGCTCGTCGGGTTCAACGTGTACGGCGATTACTTGCGGCGAGAGCCGCGCGGCAAATTCGACTCCCTGGCGGGTAATGCTGCTCCACCGGTCCACAGCTATCACCGCGATGGGATGCTGATTCAAAGCGGCTGCATCCACCGGTTGTTTGCAGTTGGTGAGCATTTTGACGGCGTGATAGTGCCTTCGGACCCTTACAAAGAGAGCGATGACTAAGGGGATGAACAGCAGCGTGATCCACGCGCCTTCGACAAATTTCGCAATCAGGACGACCAGCGCTGTAATGCCCGTCACCAGAGCGCCCAGTCCATTCACAAGCGCACTCTTCAGCCAGCCCGCGCTGCGATTTTTGCGCCAGTGCATGACCATGCCAGCCTGAGAAAGGGTGAAAGCGAGAAACGCTCCAACTGCGTAAAGCGGAATGAGCCGGTCGGTGATTCCGCCGAACGCAACTAAAACTGCGCCGCATAAGAGCGCCAGAACGACGATTCCATAGGTATAAACCAGACGCCTTCCGCGATAAGCGAAGACGTGGGGAAGATAATTGTTCAACGCGATGGCGCGGCAGAGGCGCGGAAAATCGGCGAAGGCGGTATTGGCGGAGAGCGAAAGCACGATCAAAATCGCGCCAATCGTCAGGTAATAGAAAAATCCCTTGCCGAAAACCGCGGCGGTTAGCATCGAAAGCACGCTCTGGTAGCCCGGAGCGCCGGGGTCGGTAGCGGCGATTCCGTAGGCCTTGACCAGATAAGAAATTCCCGCCAGCATCACCGCCAGAAGAAAAATAATCACAGTGAGAGTTCGCTGCGCATTTTTCACCGTAGGTTCGCGGAACGCCTTTACTCCATTGCTCACCGCTTCCACTCCGGTCAATGCCGTGCAACCGCTGGCAAAGACTTTCAGCAGCAGCCAGTAGGTCACAGCCTCCGTTATCCGGGGAGGAGGCGGAAGGGCGACGGCTGGCGTAGGATGGCCTCCACTCAACAAAACTCGAATTACGCCGCCGAAGATAACGATAAGAAGCGAGCCGACAAAGAGGTAGGTGGGAATCGCAAAAACCGACCCCGCCTCGCGTACGCCTCGAAGATTGAGGATCGTAATCACGATCAGAATTCCGACACACAGCGAAACCGTATGCGGCAGCAACGCCGGAACGGCCGAGATCAAAGCGCCCACTCCCGCCGAGATTCCGACCGCAGCGGTAAGAATGTAATCGGCCAGCAGCGCGGACGCGGCCAGCAAACCCGCAGAAGCCCCGAGATTGAAGCGCGCAACCGTATAAGAGCCGCCGCCCGAGGGATAAGCTGCGATGGTCTGCCGGTAAGAGAAATAGACGATTACCAGCAGCGTGATAATGGCCGCGCTGATTGGCACGATGTAGCGAACGCCCAGAAGGCCGAGCGGAATCAGAAGGCTGAGCGCGGCTTCCGGCCCATACGCGGCCGAGCTAAGACCATCCAATCCAAAAATCGGGACACCCTGCGCAGGGCCAATCTGCTCGGCCCGTTCGTCCGAAGTTTTGATGGGCTTGCCGACGACAAGATCGAGAATGTTCATGAGGAAGAAAAAAAGTGTCCAAGGTTAGCACGCGCGCGGAGCTTTTCCTAGCAAACGCCGGATCTTTGTACTGGTGCAATGTGAAAACAATTTGTATCAGGACATCGCTTGAGTTCTATGTACTTGGAACATTGCTATAAGATTATCCACGGACACCTTGCCATGATCTTTGTCCCTCACAAATCTTCTATCAGCGCAAGAACACATGCGCCGCATCCTCCACGCGGACGTTCGATTTGCGGCGAGCCCCAGTCGCGACGTTGTAAGCGACCAGCATATGTCCTTCGACGATGAGGATCTCTTTGTCGCCGAGCCAGCCCACCAGCTCCGCGTGAGGCAGAAACGCGATTCGCCGAGGCGTGTCGCCCGCACTCTTCACCTCGACCGCGGGCAGCTCTGCCAACGCTTTGCGAATTCGAAGCGACTCTTCCGGATTTCCCTGACCTTGTTCGGCAAGCTGAATCGGCTGGTTGGCCCGCGCTGTGGCGACGATGGTGAAGGCAGCCGCGCTGAGATCGGTCGAAAGCTCCCCGTTCTCGGTGTAGAAGCTCACGTCGTAGTCTGGATTTTTATACGCAGCAAGCTCGTCGAAGATCGTCAATGTTTTGCCGTTGAGATGCAGAAGGGTTTGATCGTCGCTCTGATTCGACCACCCGCAGCAGCCAGTGTCCGGAATCGATTCCAGAATTGCGTTCGCATTCGCCGCATCTAAGACGCGGCGCAGGGGAGCATCGAGCGTCGTTCCTGTCCACTTTCCCCCTTCATCGCGGTACAAAGAGGTCGATTTATAAATGGGCTGCGTTTTACCTGCCACAAACTGCGTCACCAGAAAAAACTTTCCAACGCCTTCATTGGGCGCCCAAACTTCGCCGTAAGGGCAAGTCTCTTCGCATCCACCGGTGGGGCAGGCGCACTCTGGCGTAGAAGACGAAGCCACATCCTGCAGCCCAGCGCCAGTGAGATCGGTAGTCCAACTCAGCCAGCTCGTCTTTGTGGAGAGGTCTACGCCTTCGCGCTGCAACCTGCGCGCTTTGCCGGCAAACCAGTAGAGATGCGTTCCGTCCGCCGCTAGAAAAGGCGTGGCTGCCGACTCGGTAATCGCCAGATTCGATCCCGCGGTTGCGGTTGTGCGTTCGACTTCACGGGCAATTATGTTCGCGGTCTTGCCATCCCAGAGCCAGGCTTTGCCATCGGCGGCGAGATCGCCTTCGAAAAGCGGCAGGGTCACCGATGCTGTGAACAACATCTGGCCGAGATGATTGACCGATAAACCTTGCGGTGAAGCCGCAGCTTCCGCCGGAACTTTCACCTTCTCCCGGGCCGCAAATGTTGTGGCATCATATTCAACCATCTCTCCCGGTGCGCGCAGTACCCACAGGCGCTTGGCCTGGGCCGTGAGCAAAGCCGGCAACGAGGCGAAGACGCAGAGGATTGGGATCGCTTTATGCAAGATCGTAGGTTGTCGATTCATAGTCTGTTGCGCCGCGATCGGGACCGACCGACACAAAGTATCACGAAGGGGTTGCTCGCTCTTACTTCGTGCAACTTCGTGTCCTTCGTGGTTGACCCGCGTCCAGTCCGCGCCACAACGATTGTAATTGCGGATTCCCCGAATCCCGCGCCACTTGCGTACAATGGATGCTGAAATTAAATGAGCACTCACTCCGAGAATCCCATGACGACCACTGCGATCCCTCCCACTCGCACTCAAGCGGCCGCCGAAATTCCGGCGGTTCCCCTCACCACCGAGGGTTACAGCGTTCTGCATCAGATGATGCGATTCCGCTGGACCGCATGGCGAACTCTGCCCGAGATCGCGCGTTCCCAGATCGTTCAAGAAGCCGCCTCCGCTCTCGGCGAGATGGAAAAAAACTCCGGTGGCCAGTCCGCGCTATTTTCCTTGATCGGGCACAAGGGCGATCTGATGCTGGTGCACTTCCGCAAGTCGTTCGCCGATCTTAACCGCGCGGAGCTAAGACTAGCCGGCCTGCGCCTGAGCGACTATCTGGAACCGACCTCTTCCTATCTTTCCATCATCGAGCTGGGACTCTACGATTCGACTCTCAAGATTTATAAAGAGCTGATCGACCAGGGCATCCAGCCGCACTCCGACCAGTGGAAGGCCGAGATCGAATGCAAGCTGAACCGTCATCGCGAAGCCATGCATCCCCGCCTGTTTCCCGATATTCCTCCGAATCGCTACCTCTGCTTTTATCCCATGAATCGCATGCGGGGCGAAGACAAGAACTGGTACACGCTTTCCATCGAAGAGCGCGCCCGCCAAATGACCGATCACGGACTAGTGGGCCGCCGCTATGCCGGGGAAGTAAAACAAATAATCACGGGTTCGATTGGCTTTGACGATTGGGAGTGGGGCGTCGACCTGTTCGCCGACGATCCGCTGGTCTTCAAGAAGCTGATTTACGAGATGCGTTTCGACCACGTCAGCGCCGTGTATGCCCTCTTCGGGCAATTCTTCGTAGGCGTACGCTGCCCCGCGGCCGACCTGGGGAAATTGCTCAGCGGAGAGCTGCCCGGATAATTTACCGGAAACCTTTTCACCACGGAGGCACGAAGTCACAGAGAAAACCTGTTTTTGGTTTCTTGGTTTTTGTTTTTCTCCGTGTCTCCGTGACTCCGTGGTGAATAGCTGTTAGAAGCTGGAGCCCTCATGTCAACCCTCGGATTCATCGAATACAAAGATGCCAGCCCCGAAGTGCGCGCGGTTTACGATGACATCATGGCGACGCGCAAAACCGATTCCGTCACCAATTTCTGGAAGGCGATTGCGCACGATCCCGCGACGTTGAAGCGAACCTGGCAAAGCATTAAGCAGATCATGGCCCCGGGCGCCCTCGATCCGCTTACCAAAGAAATGATTTACGTTGCCGTGAGCGCCACCAACCAATGTGGTTACTGCATCGCTTCACATACAGTCTCAGCGCAGAAGAAGGGCATGACCGATGCGATGTTCGCCGAATTAATGGCCGTAGTTGGGATGGCGAACGAGACGAATAAGATGGTCACGGGTTACCAGGTCGAAATCGACGAGCAATTCAGGAAGTGAAAAGCGGACGTCGGACCTCCGACGTCCCTCCGGCTTCGGACCTCCGGCTTCGGACCTCCGGCTTCGGACCTCCGACCGTGGTTCCTGAATCCTTCGGCTCAGGGCCGAGGTCTCACATCTGCGGCCTGAAGTCCGCGGTCTGAAGTCCGAAGTCCGAGGTCTGAGGTCCGCACGATGTCTAACGTCCGAGGCCCGACGTCCGAACTTTAAACTCGCACACCTTCATATCAACTCGGCGTCCCCGAAAGCGGACGCCCTCCGCCTCCAGTCTCAGTCGCTGCTCGATTCCGGAATCCCCGCGCAGCTTGATTTCTCCGCCTGAGCCCAGCACCCGCTGCCAGGGCAATTCGAAGCCGCGATGTAAGACCTGCGCCACAAGCCGCGCTTTTCCGGGAAGACCAGCGGCTCTCGCGATTGCTCCATACGTGGATACTTTTCCTTTTGGAATTCGTCGAATGGCCGCTTCGATGCGAAGCCGCATCTTCGAAGAATGCGTTGCCGCAAAATTTTCCATCTGAAGTTTCGGGTTCTTTCGCGAACTTGGTTTCTTCACAACGCAATCCACCCAATGCGAATCAGCCAAAGCGATCCTACAGAAACCAGAAGCCACAATATAATTCCCTGCAATAACGGGCGGTGCCCAACGCGCTTCACCGTCGCTACTGAGATGCCGGTGCCAATCAAGAAAAGAGTGGCGGTCAGTCCATTTTTCGCGATCTTCACGGCAATTGCGTAAGCGTGCGCTCCTGCCGGCAGATATGTGTTGCATACCGCCGCCAGGCAAAATAGGCCGATAAACCAGGGCCATTGGATCTTGGCCTTTGCTCCGCGAACCACCGCGGTCGCAACCGAGAGCGGTACAATCCATAGCGCGCGGGCTAGTTTCACGGTCGTCGCTATGATAAGCGCTTGCGCGCCGTATTTCGCCGCCGCTCCCACCACCGAACTCGTGTCATGAATGGCGAGCGCCGCCCATAGGCCGAACTGCGATTGCGAAAGCTTGATGGCGGTGCCAATGGAGGGAAAAATCAATAGGGCGATGGAATTCAATACAAATATGGTTCCCAGCGCGATCGCCATTTCTTCGTCACTGGCCTGCGTAATTGGACCGACTGCGGCAATGGCGCTGCCGCCGCAAATCGCCGTTCCGGTGGAAATGAGGAACGCGGGAACTTTCCGCACTTTCAACAGCGCGCCCAGCCCCATGCCAACGAGCAACGCAAAGCTGATGCCCAGCATGGTGTAGACGAAGCCGCTGCGCCCCGCCTGCACCACCTGATGCAGGTTCATGCCAAATCCAAGTCCCACCACCGAAGCCTGCAATAAATATTTGGACGACTTTTTCGCGAGATTGCCGTAAGGATGGGGAAGCAGCAGTCCAAAAGCCAGTCCCATCGCCAAAGCAATCGGCGGAGACAAGAAGCCGCTGGCGCTCAGCAGCAGGCAGAGAATAAAAATTATTCGAGGGAGCATCAGCAAAATGCCCGGCACCGATGGAGTTCGGCATCGAAGACGGTTCCAGCGCGGGTTAAACTCCAGCCGACGGCCAGATCAAGCCGCCTTGCGAAACGAGTCAATGGCTTCCGCCTCGGAATTGTAAACGTCAAAAACCGTCAGCAGCTTGGTGACTTGCAGCAGATCACCGACACGCTTAGTCAGGTTGGTCAACTTAATGGTGCCGCCGGCATTCTGGGCAGTTGTGCGTAGCGCAACCAGCGTGCCTAATCCACCGGAATCGATGTAGCTGATTTCTCCCAGATTCAGCACGATGCGATTGTTTTCCGAAACCGCCTTCTTTACCGTTTCCCGCAACAACGCGGACTCTTCGCCAAACACGACTCTTCCCACACAGTCCACAATCAGAATTCCATCGTCGCTTCGGGTTGCCAGCTTTAATTGCATAAAGATGCCCTTTCACCGCGCATAAATTTTTTTCTACGGCCGCATATGTGACGGCATGTGTGACGCATTAGCCTATCTTTTGTGTGCCTTCCTTAGCAAGCCCGAATGATGCGAAGCGTCGCGCCCCATAGCCGCAAGCGGCTTGTCAGTGCGCCTTTGGGGCGCTCATCATGAAGGCCTTCACCACTATCCCGTTCGGTTGCATGCCCACGGGAATCATGGTCAGAAGAGAATATTCCGAAGGCTCCAGCTTTCGCGGCGTCCGCCGCTGGATCACCGTCACATCACCCGCCTGAGTGTCCAGCACCAGGAGGTAATTCTGATCCTGCGACAAGGCGAGGCCATCGGGATGACTCCCCACCGCTAAAGTAGCGATCCGGCGCCCGAGATCAATGTCATAAACCGCGACGCTATCCGAGCCGAAGTTGCTGGTGTAAAGCCGCGAATTGTCCTGGGTAATCAAACCGCGCGCGGGATGCTGGCCGATCAGCGCGCTGCTGCCAACCTCGTCGTTTCCGGTTTCGATAATTGAAATGCTATCGGAATCGTAGTTCGAAACGATGAGTTCGCCGCCATCCGGCTTCAACGCCAGGTTCACCGGCGTCTTGCCCACATCCAATAAAGCCAGCACGCGGTCGCTCGTCGCCTTGTCCTTCGCCGCGCTCGAAGCCAGCGCAATCGACGCCACTTGTGACGATCCTGAACACGCCACGAATGCCTTGCTCGAATCCGGCAGAATGGCAATATCTTCCGGCTGCTGACACACCGGCAATGTCGCCCGCACGCGCAGCAGCCTGGCGTCGATCAGCGATACTGTGTTGTCGCCCCGGTTCGATACAACTGCCGTTTCACCGTCCGGTGAAATGCGCGCCAGCCCTGGCGACGAGCCTACTCGTACACTTCCTATGACCGCGCGCTTATCCAGGTCGATCACCGAAACATTTGCCGAGGCGGAGTTCGCCACGTAAGCCCGCTTGCCGTCCTGCGAAACGTCGATGAAAAACGGCCGCCCATGAACTCCAATCGTGGCCACTAAAGCATTTTTCTCCGCATCGATTACGGAGACGTTATTCGATCCGGAGTTCACCACATACACTTCGTTTTTCCTGCCGTTGGCGGCAATACCCGTTGGTTCCAGGCCCACGGCCACGGTCTTCGCCAGTTCAAACGTTCGCAAATCGATTACGCTTACCGTGTTGCTCTTGCCGTTGGCGACATAGGCATATTCGCGATAAGCCGGTCCGTAATCCGGCAGAGACCGCTGGCGAAAGTACCACCAGCCTATGCCGGTCAGCACCGGAATCAAAACGATGAAGATGAGAAGTTTGCGCAAGATGAAATGCCGCTTCCGCGGGAGAAGATAAGATTAGAAGATAAGATTATCAGAGGGCGGTCTGCGGCCTAGCGAGGCGGGGTTTGTTGAATGGTAGTTAGCGGTTGCGATGTCCCAGTTTTTTCGGCGTCGGTCCGTGGCGAGCTGGCCTTCGGTTCGTCGGTATTTGCGGGCGCCGTCTTTCCTTCTTCTGTCAGCAAACTTGCCTGCTGGTCGCTGAGTTGAATTTCATCCATCCAAACGGCGCTTAGCTTGCCCAGCCCGGTACCCTCGAAATGCGCGCTGCGAACGGTGATGTCTCCCTGCGCCGCGGCAGGCAGCATCGCTTTATAGTTGGAATCGTTTCTCACGACGGGAAGCAGCGCCTCGGCAATTTTATTGCGCAGCATCTCTCCCAACGAACCCGAGCGCAGCAGATCGCCGAGCAGCCCTTCCGCTTCAACGCGCCCGGTCTGCGGCGTCAACTCAATCGCGCCGTCTTTCCCAATCGCTGGCGTCAACTTCACTTCAAAAGTGCCGTCGCCTTCCACGATTTCATTTGTATCCCTGCCAAAACATGCCCAGCGCTCGTAATGCACCTTCGCGCTCGCCACGCCCGCGGGCGGGAGAGGTGTGAGAACTGCACTCTGAACGGCGACCCGCTCTCCGCACTGATTTGACTGGTCGAGTTCGGCGCGCAGCACCTCGGTGAAACTCTGCTGCAAGTCGGACAAATCAGCGGTCAGTTCCAGCGCGAATACGTTCTTTCCCGCTTGTGCCGTGCCCTTCGAAATCGTCCCAGAAGTCATAACCGACACGGCCTGACCTGCGAACATTAGTGAACTCTTTACCGGCGAGAGGTTAAGAGTAAAGTTAACCCGGCCGTCCGGGGCGGCAATACTCATTTCCGTTCCGAGGTTCAATTCCTCGGTACGGAAGACGGCGAGCACGCGCTCCAGACCCTGTGCCGCATCGATGATCGGTGCGCCGATGCGCTGCGTTCCGGCCGACTTTGTCTCGTCGATCTGTCGATCGAAAGCATTGGCCTGTTGTTCCAACTCAGAGTCCGACTTCGTCAGTTTCTTAACCGCTTCCTTCAATCCGGATTTTTGCTTCTCGGAAAACCCTTCCAGAAATGCCTTGTTCTCACTCCGTATTTTCTCCAGGGTTTGACGGAGAGCGCCGCCGCGGGCAACAAGTTCCGCTTTTCCGTTGTTGTCGTTTGCGAGTAGTATTTGAAGTCCCTGTAGCTGAGCGCCGGCGTCCGTTGTGCTTTTCAAGATCGATCCGTATTGGATCAATTGCTGACTGGTAGCTTGCACCGCCAATGTTGCGTGAAAATCCTTCAGATCATCCTTCGCGTCCAGGCCGGCGCCGGCGTTACTTCCACCACTCAAGCCGCCTCCGCCCGCCAGTCCGCCCCCGGTGCGGCCGCCGCCCGCGCCGCGCTGCGCGGACAATCCGCAGGGATACACAAACAGAAATGCGATTACTGCCAAGCTCAACGAAGTAGTTTGTATTAATCGAAACATTACAGAGACTGCTCCAAAAGATTTGCCTCCCGTCGTTTCCGTCGCAGAGAAGCCGAAACTTCCCAAGGTATGAGCTTGACTCAGGTCAGAAAGAAAGGCCACAAACTTTACAGTTCTTTGCAAAGCGGTGAACAATCCTTTCACAACCTGGGTTCAATTACCTTAAGCCGAGGGACTCGTTCGAAGTGACGGACGTTGAAAGTCGCGACCGCGCTTCCGCGCTGTAAAGCCGTGGCCGCCACGATTAGATCGTAGAAGCCGATCATTTTGCCGGAAGATTCCAAAGCTGCCCAGAGACGTGCGTGCTCAAACGCGATCGACTCGGTGTAGGAAACAATCGGCAAGCCCGCGCAAATGTCTCGCAAGTAACGTTCGCGTTTCAGTCTGTGCGTGCCCGAAGATCGTTCTACACCGTGCCACAACTCCGCAGTGGTAATGGCGGCGATCTCGCAGGGATCGTTAGGCTGACTCTCTAACCAGGCGGCGAGATCGAATGTCCCTTTCTCGCCCCGGATGATGACGTCGGTATCAAGAAGGATTGCCATCGGCGTCCACCGTCAGCGCCAGCGGTTTCTCGGCGGTTTCAGAATCTTGCGGGCCGCGCGCAGATCCCGATTCCAAGCCTTGGCCTCTTCTACCGGCAAATCCGCCTTACGGAGAATCTTGGCCAAATCGTAGGCCCGGCAAACCTTCTCGCTCTCCGGAACCAATCGCGCAACCGGTGTGCCATTCTTTAGCAGAACGAATGTGATCTCCTGATAGCGCACGCGATTCACGCAGTCGGCGAAGTTGCGGGCGGCTTCGGTTACCGAGATGGGAGTTGTTTTCATAGAATCAGATTATCAGATTATACACAACACAATACTTGAACACGAGACTCGTGTCGGGCTGAGGGCCGGCGGCAACTCGTCCAATTGATCACCTCGTGGACAAAACTGGCGCTTTTCTACTTGCCAATCCCCACCGTCTCCCGAACCCCAATCCCCGGCACAGTCCTATTTACCACCGCCGCAATCTGCCGCACCTGCACCATCAACTCATCGAACTGATCGGGAAACAGCGACTGCGGACCGTCCGACATCGCCTCGTCCGGCTTGTTATGCACTTCCACCATCAATCCGTCGGCGCCCACGGCCACAGCCGCCCGCGAAAGCGGTGTAACTTTGTTCCGCTTGCCCGTTCCGTGGCTCGGATCGACAAAAATCGGCAGATGGCTCAACCGCTGCACCGCTGGAATCAGGCTCAGGTCGAGCGTGTTACGGGTATGGTCAGCGAAGGTGCGAACGCCGCGCTCGCACAGCGCTACGTTGTAATTGCCTTCGCTCAGAATATATTCCGCCGCCATCAAAAATTCTTCCAGAGTCGCCGACATGCCGCGCTTCAGCAGCACGGGTTTCTTGGCGCGTCCAGCGCGCTTCAGCAGAGAAAAATTCTGCATGTTGCGGGCGCCGATCTGGATCACATCCGCATACTCTTCCACCAGATCGAGCGATTCGTTATCAATCGCTTCCGTAATAATCTTCATCCCATACTGCTGCCTGATTTCCGCCATAATCCTCAGCCCCTCTTCGCCCAATCCCTGAAACGAATAAGGAGAAGTTCGCGGCTTGTACGCGCCGCCGCGGAAGAATTGCGCTCCGGCGCGATGCACCCGCTCGGCCACGGCAAAGGCCTGCTCACGGCTCTCGATTGCGCACGGCCCCGCCACAATCGCCAGCCCCCGTCCGCCAATCGTCGCCTCGGTGCCGGCAAAGTGGATCACCGTGTTGTCTTCTTTCAAATCGCGGCTCACCAGTTTGTAGGGCTTCGAAACCTTGATCACTTCCTGCACGCCCGGCATTTCTTCCAGCGTGCCCTGCTCCACTTCGCCCTTGTTTCCGGTAACGCCAATCGCGGTCCGTTGCGCACCCGGCATGGCGTGCGCCCGATAGCCGAGCTTCTCGATTTTCTTGCAGACCTCACGCACCTGCTCGTCGGTAGCGAGCGCCTTCATGACCACTAACATAAGTTCCTCTTAGTAAAGCTCTTGCGGGTACGGCCGCCCCGCTGTCCAAATCGAGCGGAAGCTCGACATCGGTATCCCAGTTCTTGCCCGGCGGTGGGGCTCATCAAGTCTACCTTTGCCCGCTTCCGCGCCGCAAACTTATCTTCCCTTGCCAGATTCTTAGGGATAGCGCTATGCGCCTGACGATAAACGCCGATGTCCGATTTCCTAAAACTTATGGCTCCGGCGAACCGATCCTTTTTCGGGATGGATTGATATCGCGACTGCGCACTTTTGGCCCTCCGCAATAAATTGCTTCGCTCAATGGCTCGTACAATAAAGTGGAGGTGCGTCGTGCCCAAACTCTTCCGGATCGCGATTCTCGCGTCCCTGGCTTTAACCTTGTTTGCTCAAGATGCGATGAAAACCGAGCCCACGCATTACAAACTGGCCTTCGAAAACGACAAGGTGCAGGTGGTCTATATTCACTACGGCCCCCATGAAAAATCCCGGCGGCATTCCCATCCTCAAGGAGTGATTGTCAACATCACCGCGGCTCATCTTCTTTTTACGGATCAGGACGGAAAAACACAGGAAGTTTATGCGAAACCCGGGGAGGCGAGATGGTTCCCTCCCTTCCAGCACACTGTAGAAAACCTCGGCGATACGGACTACAGCGGAGTCTATGTGGGGGTGAAAGGCGGCGGCTCAGCCCGCGGCAGCGCTGCCCGGCCGCTTTTTCTACCCTACGAACACACAGCCAGGTTTCTGGCTGCGTATCTGGCCGATTCGCGATTGACGCGCGAATCTCGGTCCGCTCCCAGCCACTAGAAATAAATGTGAGGGCATCCGCCCCTTCGACGAGTTCAGCGCAGGCTCTCGGCTATCCGTATCGCTTAGCGACGCCTTTATACTCTTCTCATGCCTCGTTCCATCGCCCGCGAACAAGATATCCTCGCCCGCTCCGCGCCGAAACGCCCGCCCCGCCTCACTTCCCGGCGCATCGGAATTCACACGTCCACCGCCGGAGGAATTCACAATGCCGCCGAGCGCGCTTACCGCATCGGCTGCAACACGCTGCAAATTTTTTCCACCAGCCCTCGCCAGTGGGAGCCCTATGTATTGAGTTATCCGCTCTGCGAGCAAATGCTCCGTCTGCGCCGGCAATACAATCTTAAACCGCTCGTAATCCACACGAACTATCTGGTAAACCTTGCCAGCACGAACGAATTGTTTTTGAAGAAATCCGTAGAGGCGTTTCGGGGAGAAATAGAACGCGCCCTTGCAACTTGCGCCGATTATCTCGTGCTTCACCCCGGTTCATTCCGGGGCAGTAATCGCGAAGCTGGACTTCTTCAAACCGCCGCCGCGATTGCCGCGTCCACCGAAGGCCTCGATCTCGCGCAAGCCGGACTTACTATCCTTATCGAAAATACCGCCGGAGCGGAGTTTTCTCTCGGAAGCAGTTTCGAGCAGGTCGCGGAAGTCATCGACCGTCTGCGCGGCATCGTCCCCACCGCCGCCTGCATCGATACCTGCCACACCCACGTCGCCGGCTACGACATCGTCACCGAGGAGGGCATTTATCAGACGTTGCAGCATCTCGACGCAACCATCGGCTTGAACAACGTAAAAGTAATTCACTGCAACGATGCCAAAGCTTCTCGCGGATCGAAGCTCGACCGTCATCAGCACATCGGAAAGGGGACTATCGGCAAAGAACCGTTCCGAATTCTGCTTAACGATCTGCGACTTGCGCACATTGCCTTCATTGCCGAAACACCAATCGACAAACCCGGCGATGACCGCCGCAACGTCGAAGCGTTAAAGAAACTGGTTTCCTCGTGACTTATTGTCCAGCGCGGACGGGGGTAATGACCAGGCGGCCGGGAGGCTTAGTTTTGGCGTCGCCCTTTTCCTGGGCGTAGACGAGATCGAGCCCACCTTCGTCGGTGGGAGAGGCTTCGGCCAATGCCGCTGCCAGCGCCCGAAACGAGCGGCTTACGTCCTGATTTTCTTGCAGCACCACCGGAGTGCCATGATCGATCGCGGGTGAGATCGCCTGGAAGGCGTTGGGAATTTTCCACAGCACTTTGCAGCGTGTGGAGCGTTCGATATCTTCGTCGGTAAAGCCGGGAATCTTCTTGTACCGGTTTAGAACCATACGCAGCCGGTTGCGGCCGGCGCCTTCCTCGAGGAAAGCATGAATGCGGCCCGCGCTCCACAGCGAAACCACGTCGGTTTGAGCGACCATTAACACGGCATTCGACAGATCGGAGAGCAAGCGCGCGGTCGAATCAAGGCGGCTGGAAGTATCCACCACAACGAATCGATAGTGATTCACGAGCAAATCAAAAAGACGGGCCAATTCAGCCGGAGTTGGAACGGAATGATAAGGCTGCTGCGGACCGGCCAGAAGATGCAATCCATCTTTCGACGTTGTCATCAAGCCATCCAGCAGGGAGGCGTCGAGGCGGTGCAGGTTTTCCAGAGCGTCGGGAACGCCGAAGCTGGGCCGCACGTTAAGGTGAAGGTGCGCGTGGCCAACGGGCGCAAAATCCACCAGGACCACGCTGCCATGAGTTTGCTGAAGAGCAACGGCGGTATTTACCGCGGCGGTGGTGGCGCCGGCGCCGCCTTTGGCGCTTAGAAAAGTGAAAATTCGGGCTCGTCCCGCGCCGCCACGAGTACGAGTGCGGTTGGAGCTGAACCGCGTCAGGGCTTCCAGCAAAGCGTCGGAGCCTGCGTCGTCGTCGAGGTATTCGCCCGCACCGGCCCGCATGCTGGCCACGATTATATTGGGCTGCCGCATGCTGCCATTGGCGAAAATCGCGAGCTGAAGCGTATTGGATTGCAGCAGTTCGATCGCTTTCACCGCGGCGGAAGGATTGTCTGCGGAAATATCGACGATAACGATCTCCGCCCGCAAATCCTGAATTTTGCGCAGGACAGGATCCGTCGGCCCGCTGGGGAATCCGATATTGCTAAACACAACCCGGCCCAGGCGCGTCGCCTCGACGCGGCCCTGAAGGTCCGGCAAACGATCTCGATCTTCCGATAGGAGAGCTACGGCAATCCCATGCATTGCGCGGTTCTCGCTGATTTCTCTAGGTGTTTGCATGTTAGAAAGAGAAAGTACTCTTCGCCAAATGACCTAAGTAATCCGGTGGGGGCATACGGATTTGCAACTACGGAGGCGGAAGAGTAATCGTCTGCAAGCCGGAAACCTGAACGGGAGGTGTACCGCAAGACTCCTCAAACCAATCCGCAGTAGTGAGAGCATTTTATGCTAAGCCGCGAAGATTGGAAAGGACTCAGAAGGCCGAACGAAAAATAAAGTCCGCCCCGACTGAATTTGCCTACGGATCCAGTTCGGCTGCGGTTTCCAGCATCCCAGCCTGCGGATCTAATGAGCTTGCGCTCGTGGAGGGGAGAGTGGCGTAGCGGGACGCTCCGCTTCGCTGCCGCTGTGGAGCGCCGAAATACGGCGGAAGTCCGCCGAGCCGTCCTCGGTTTCGGGGAGATAGTCGTAGCCGCTTAAGCAGACGGCGACGCCGATCTTGGTTTCATCCGCTTTAATCTCGCTCGGCCCAGCTAAGCCAGACTTGCTTTCTTCTGGGTGGGGCAGCGTTTCTGCCGCGGGTTTCCAATTGCTGTCGATGGGCGTTACGACCCGCAGTACCCGGCCGCGGCAGCGAACTCGCATACTTTCGCCGAGCGTGATCTCCGAAGGCATCTTCAGCGTGAGTTCAATTTCCGCGCCTTCCGTGAGAGACATATCGGTGATAAAGAAAGCGCCGCGGGAGCTTACATCTTGGGTGAAGCCCAAACCTTCGGCCGAGGTTGCGACGTCTCGCAAGGATACTGGCAGGTTAAAAGCGAAGCGCTGCCCAACGCGGCGTTCAACCCTAACCGGTGGCGTAGTCATGGTCGTGTCCCTTCCCCAGGGAATCGCCGGAAAGAAAGCAACTGCAACTGTAGCGCAGTTCCTTCGGTCTGGGAAGTCCAAAAAATGAACGAATGTTGCGAACGCAACTCCGCGGCTCGATGAACCTCCCGCGCACGCCTCCCATAAGCACTTAAAGACTTGAACACCCTCCGTGCATGCGCGGACTAACACTTGCGTGCCCAATGAAAAAATCCCGCACAAGTTATATTGATGTAAAGCTCAGTCACCGTCATCCAACGAAAGACAAACGTGCCGGATTTGAAAAGCCCAATTCAGGAAAGCGCGGAACAAACCGCGTCTGAGCGTCCCTCGCGCTGGCAGGTTGCAGGACGGGCGTTGCGCCATCGCAACTTCCAGCTGTTTTTCAGCGGACAACTGATCTCTCTGATCGGTACCTGGATGCAGAGCGTGGCGCAATCGTGGCTCGTTTACCGCCTCACCGGATCGGCTTTGCTGCTTGGCTCGGTTGGCTTCGCCAGCCAGGTTCCGGTGTTTCTTTTTTCCCCCTTGGGAGGGATCGCGGCCGATCGTATCAACCGCCGTCAAATCGTCATCGCCACGCAAATTGCGTCGATGGTTCTGGCTTTCGCTCTGGCCACGCTCACCTTGCTTCACAAAGTTCAGGTCTGGCATGTATTCGTCTTAGCGGCTTTGTTGGGTGTGGTGAACGCGTTTGATATCCCCGGCCGTCAGTCCTTTCTGGTGGAAATGGTCGGGAAAGACGACTTGATGAATGCGATCGCCCTGAATTCTTCCATGTTCAACGGCGCCCGGGTGATCGGTCCGGCAATCGCCGGAATACTGGTGGCAAAGATCGGCGAAGGCTGGTGTTTCTTCGCGAATGCCGTGAGCTACATCGCGGTGATCATCGGATTGCTGCTGATGAAAGTCGAGAGTCCGTTGCGCTCCGCGATGGCGTCTCCGCTGGAGCATATGCTGGAAGGCTTCCGCTTCGTAAATGACACCAAACCGATCCGCGCGCTCTTGCTTTTGCTGGGATTGGTAAGCCTTGTCGGAATGCCCTATGTGGTCTTGATGCCGATCTTTGCCGACAAGATTTTGCACGGCGGCGCGCAGGGACTGGGCATACTCATGGGCGCGACCGGCGTGGGCGCACTGCTGGGGGCGTTGACTTTGGCTTTCCGCGAAGGGGTGAAGGGCTTGGGCCGCTGGGTGGCAGTATGTTGCGCAGGTTTTGGTTTGAGCCTGACGGTGTTCTCGCTCTCGCACAACTTCTGGATTTCGGTGATCCTGCTTTTGCCGGTTGGTTACACCATGATGTTGCAAATGGCGTGCTCGAACACTTTGATTCAGGTGATGGTTCCGGATGCGTTGCGCGGGCGGGTGATGGCGGTGTATTCGATGATGTTCATGGGCATGGCTCCGATTGGCGCTCTGCTGGGCGGCGCGATCGCCGACCGGTTGGGCGCTCCAATCACCGTGGGAATTGGCGGAGTAGCCTCGATATTCGGTGCTGGATGGTTCTGGATGCAACTGCCTAAGATTCGCGTAGAAGCTCGGCGTTTGATCGTGGCGCAGGCCGTGGCCGGCGGCGAACCCTCGGAGATGACCGCCCAGGCGGTTGAAGATTAGCGGGCTACTGAAAACTCCCATTAGGTCAGGTTTTGGGAAGGGCACGACTTCAGTCGTGCCGTTAAGTGCTTAAACGCTAGCCGCGCTTCAGCGCCTGTGGGTTTGTATCGGCATCAGCACCGGGTTTTGAGCAGTCTGCCACAGCCCTGAAGCCAACCCTCGAATGACTTAACCTCTAGCGATACGCCTCCGGCGGCAATCCGGTGATTCGTATGCCGGCGTGGCCCTTGTGCCGGATATTCATCCCGATTAACAATGCGGTGATCTGCTCGAGGGTGCGCGCGTTCTCCAGTTTGCCGCCATCGATCGCGCGCACGCCGGGAATCTTAGCGGCTAAGGAGCGCGTAAGTTGTGAGGCTTGCGGATCGTCGCTGCACACGATCACATCGCAGTCGAGATCCTCGTCTCCGTTCAAGAGTTCCGCGGATAGATTATGAAATGCCGCGGCCACACTCACGCCCTTGGGCACAAGTTCGGCGGCTTGCTGCGCCGATGATCCCTGCCAAACGCCGAGCGTGCGCGAAGCGCGTCCGCCGATGCTGGCTGCCAGCGCCACAGTGGCGTCGATCAGAATGCTTCCGGATCGGATCGCGGGCTTGAGTTTTTTCAGCAGCGCGGCCTGGCCTTCGAACGGAACGGTCAGCACGAGAATATTCGCGGCGGCGCAAGCGGCAGAATTTTCCTCGCCGGAAACGCTCGCTTGATTGCCGGGCATCCCTTTGATTTTTTCTTGATCTTGGCGGCGGCTTCTTGCGCGCGCGCCGCATCGCGCGATCCAATGATCACAGTCTCGCCTGCGCGCGCCCAGCGCAACGCGAGACCCGGTACCCGCAGGGCCAGTGCCGCCCAGAATGGCGATGGGACGCGAAACGCCGCTCATGCAACTTCCGGCTCAGAAATTACTTCGGTAGTGAACTCCGCGAGCGGAACTTTGAGTTTGATGCGTGTGTAGATCGTGTTGCGCTCGGCGGGAACGCGGCCAGTTTCCAGAATCAGCGCTTGAAAATCTTCCGGGCTGGTGTATTGCCCGGCCGTGGCCCCAGCCTCGCGCGAGATATTTTCTTCCATCAGCGTGCCGCCGTAATCGTTCGCTCCCGCGTGCAGGCAAAGCTGCGACAATTGCCGATTCAGCTTCACCCAAGAAACCTGAATGTTGTTGATCGACCCGGCCAGCAATAGCCGCGCCAGAGCGTGAACCTTGAGATGCTCGGCTAGCGTTGGTCCACTGCGGGCCAGGCCCTGGTGAAAAAGAAGCGTGTTCTGATGGATGAAACCCAGGGGAACGAACTCGGTGAAGCCTCCGGTTTCGTTCTGAATGTCGCGCAATAGCCGCATTTGGCGGACCCAGTGCTCCGGCGTTTCCGCGTGCCCGTACATCATGGTGGAAGTGGAGCGAATGCCGAATCGGTGCGCGGTGCGGATCACTTCAATCCACTGCGCGGTGCTGAGTTTGTTGGCGGAAAGTATTTGGCGGATTTCGTCGTCAAGAATTTCGGCGGCGGTGCCGGGCAGAGTACCAAGGCCATTGTCCCGCAGCATCGAAAGATATTCGGCGAGCGTCATGCCAGTGAGTTCGACGCCGTAAACAATCTCCATGGGAGAGAAGGCGTGAATATGCATGCCGGGCACGGCATTTTTAACCGCGCGCAGAATATCCCGGTAATAAAAAGAAGGCAAGCCATGCGGCAGACCGCCTTGAATGCAAACTTCGGTAGCGCCGAGTTGCCAGGCTTCAACCGCTTTATTCGCAACCTCCTCAGGCTTAAGAAATAAGTGTCGGATTCGCGGGGGCCGCGGCTGAAGGCGCAGAACTTGCATCCCACAAAACAAATGTTGGTGAAGTTGATATTGCGATTCACCACATAAGTGACGAGATTGCCGCAAAGCTCGGCGCGCAGGAGATTGGCGGCTGTGAGCATGCCAAGAAGGTCATTATCTTCAGCCCGGGCTAGCTCGTATGAGTCTTCTTGCGAAATTGCGTCGCCGTTTTGAGTTTCGAGGATTCGTTCGAGAGAAGAACGGATCGCGGGCGCGATGCGCGGCGCAATGTCGGCCCAATCGAGGGCAGGAAAGCTTTCCAATTCCGCGATGGAGAGTTGCCGAGCCATGCGTTCCTCCAAAGACCTTCGATCAAAGGCCTCGCCTTAAAATTACTCCTCCCATCGGTGCTTTGGCGAATTAGCGGAACAAATTTTTCGCAGCGGGACGAAGCAGATCTCGCGAACGGCCTGGGCCAGGCTCGTAACGGAAGCCGCGAACGATGCAAGCGGGGGCGCGGTTGAGCTTGCCGCAGACCAATCCAGCGGCAGCGGCCAGTTCGTCGGAGATGGCTTCAAGGCTGGCGTGCAAGGTGTAGCCATGAGGGTCGCGGCGGCCTCGATCGTCGCGGAGAGCCTTCATTCCGGCTATGCCGATGCAAAAATCGACCAGGCCCTCCCGCCAGGGACGGCCAAACGTATCGGTAATCAGAACAGGTATGCTCAGCGCCGTTCGTTTCTTGAGTTCGCGATGAAGTTTGCCGGCGGACCGGTCGGGATCCGCGGGAAGAAGCAAAGCATGTTCACCGCCATCGACGTTGGAGACATCCACGCCGCTATTAGCGCAAATAAAGCCGTGGCGAGTTTCGGTAATAAGCACACCGTTTTTCTGCCGGATCACGGCTCGGCCCTCGCGCAGGGCAAGCTCGATGACGCGGGCGTCCAGAGCGTATTTCTTCGCCCACGCGCGTGAAGAGGCAGAAGGTTTGATCGAAGCTAAATCGACGATTCGTCCCTCGGCTTTGGAAACGATTTTGTGTTTGACGACGAGAATGTCGCCAGGCTCAAGGGTTAGATTATGGTGCCGTAAGGATTGGAGAAGTTTTTCCGCGATCGAATCGCCGGGCACGATTTCGCCATCGACGAGAATGGGGATGATGCGGAGATCGCCCGCCCGGTCGGATACCCTCGTGTGCCGCTTGTTCGCGGTCCGAGCAGACTCCGTCAAGCGACCTCCGTGCCCGTCGCAGGCAATCGCTCTTCGAGCATAAAACGGCGAAGCAAGCGCTGGCTGCGGGTTTCGCCGGGACGCGAGAGCAGTCGTTGCAAATCTTCGGGATTATCTATATCGACCGCGATGCCGGGAAGCTGCAACACATGACACGGCTTACCGGTAGCTTGGGCAGCGGCCAGATGCGGTTTGAAACTGTCGTTGCCAAAACGCAACGGAAACAAGTTGCAAGGCCTGCGGAAGACGGCATTAGTGCCGCGACCGTCAGCGGCGGGGGCTAATACTGATCCAACCTGCGGTGCGCGCTCAAAGATCCGGCCAATTTCATTTGCTTCGATCAGCGGAATGTCCCCCGGAATGACCAGAGTGAAACCGACACCGCGCGCCACACAAATCTGCGTGGCCATTTCAATCGCGCCAGTTTCGCCTGGATTTTCGGGGTCGGGAATGATGTCGAAATTATATTTCTGCGCGAGTTCAACAGCGAAAGGATCGCTGGTGACGAGGGCGCAGTGTGGACGCCGAGGCCACTCGGCCACTGCGGAGACAACATCATGCAACATAGCTTGAGCCAGTTGAGTTCGCGACGGCTGATCGAGCACGCTCGACAGGCGCTGTTTGGCAGCCGACAAATTCTTAACAGGAATGAGGATCACGGCTGGTCGGCGGTGGGGCCAGAGTACCGGCTACGATCCGCCTCCATAGGAATAGATTCGGCACGAGAGTCCAAGTCTTTCGCGAACGATAGAACGAATCGGGCGAGCGCTGCCTTGTCTTGGGCAGAACGCATGATAGTCTGCGTGCATTGGACTTCCAACCCAGAACTGCGAAGGGTTTTCGCAGTACTGGCGTCGCGAGAATCGCAAACTAGCACATCGAGAAAGTCCTCATAGGCTTTGGCGACGCCCGCAATCGAGCAAGGTAATCCCTGCGCGCACATGAGAATTCCGGCAGGACCGGCGACCGGTGTGTCTCCGACAATCGGGCTCACGGCCAGAACTTTTCCGCGCGCATTGCGCAATGCCTCTCGAATTCCCGGCACGGCAAGAATAGGGCCGATACTGGTGATGGGATTACTCGGCGCGATCAATACCACATCAGCGGATAGGATTGCTTCGATCACGCCCGGCGCGGGCTTGGCTTCAGATGCTCCGGCAAAGCGGACTGACTTTACAGGATCCTGATATCTTCGCTGCACAAAATATTCTTCGAAGCTGAGTTCGCCACTGGGAGTATCCACCCGGGTTTCGATTCGCGAATCGCTCATCGGTAGAATCCGAGCTTTTATCCCAAGGCGGCTGAAAATCTCAGAGGTAGCTTGAGAAAGCGTTTTACCTTCCGCGAGATGACGCGAGCGCAACAGGTGCATCGCGAGGTCGCGGTCGCCAGTACTGAACCACGCAGGCTCCCCGATCTGCCGCATCATTTGCAGACAGAGAAATGTGTCGCCTTTCACGCCCCAGCCACGTTCGCGGCTCAACAAGCCTGAGAGAACGTAAGCGATCGAATCAATATCCGGGGAAACGTAAAGTCCCCACCACAGCAGATCATCGCCGGTGTTGACGATGACTGTGATCTCTTCCGGCGGAATGACCTGCCGCAAGCCATCCGCAAACTTTGCGCCGCCGGTACCGCCGGTAAGCAGGCAGATCATGCGGCCCTCTTTACGTATCCGTTTGCGTCGGCGGCCGTTTGAAGTTTCTCAGAGAGTAATCCCGATCGCGACAGAAGCCGCGGCAGGAATTCCGGGTAGACGGGCAGCCGCTGGCGCAATTCGAATCCCTTAGCCTCGGTCCGCAGGCGAAGCTGCTCCAGATGAGGCCAGGGTTTTTCCGGATTGATGTAGTCGGGCGTCAGCGGCGAAACGCCTCCCCAATCGTTGATTCCTGCGTCGAGCAGATCATCATAATAAGGCGCGCTGAGATTGGGAGGCGCCTGAATGTTCACGTTCGGCATGAGCAACCGGGCGACCGCGATAGTGCGCAACATATCACCACGGCCAGGCTCGGGCATATTGGCCATTGGGATGTCAGGCTTGGCGCGGAAGTTCTGAACGATCACTTCCTGAATGTGGCCATAGCGCTGGTGGAGTTCGCGGATGGCAAGAAGGGTTTCCACGCGGTCTTCTTCGGTTTCTCCAATACCGATCAGCAAGCCGGTAGTGAAGGGAACACCCTGCTTGCCGGCTTCTTCAATCGTGCGCAAACGCTTAGCGGGCGCTTTATCGGGAGCATTGTCGTGAGCCGCGCCGGGAGCGAGCAGATCGCGATTTGTGGTTTCCAGCATCAAGCCCATGCTGGGAGAAACGGCGGAAAGGCGCGCAATCCATTCAGCACTGAGCAATCCAGGATTTGGGTGCGGCAGAAGGCTGGTCTCGCGAAGCACGAGTTCGCACATGGCTTCCAGATAGTGAAGCGTGGACTTGTAACCGAGATGTCGAAGCGTCTCGCGCATCTGGGGAAAGAGCAGTTCGGGCTTGTCGCCGAGGCTGAAGAGCGCTTCAGTGCAACCCAATTTTTCGCCAGCGCGGGCGACTGCGAGAACCTCCTCCGGAGTCATGGTATGCGCGCCGGGTTCGCCCGGATCGCGGCGAAAGGTGCAATAGCCACAATAATCGCGGCAAAGATTAGTGAGCGGGAGGAAGACTTTCTGCGAATACGTGATGATTCCGGGCTTAAAGTTCTCTTTTGCAGTCAGGGCGGCGGATAGAAGCGCGTGGAGATCAACGTCCTCGCAGAGGATCAGCCGCAAAGCGAATTCGCGCGAGATTGGCGATCCTAACCGGTGATCCGCCAACTCGTCGGCGCATCGAGATGCACGATTCGAAATGGCGGCGATCGGAGTCAAGAGCGGTCCCGTGGTCGATGCATACGCATCGAATCATACATTAGCGGTGAACGTGCTGAACGCGATCCGCCCTCGCTGGCTCGTGGTAATGTAGCCAGTCGTACCCGAGGCTCTTTTGATGACCCTCACTGCCTCCGAATTCCGCAGAGCGATGGGATGCTTCGCCACCGGCGTAACCATTGTCACCGTCGACTTAGACGGTGAGGTGCACGGAATGACGGCCAATGCGTTTGCCTCGGTTTCTTTGAACCCCATGCTGGTGCTGGTTTGTGTGGATCATAGCGCCCGCACCCATTCCCACCTGCATACGAAGAAACGCTTTGGAATTAACGTTTTGGCAGAGAATCAGAAAGTAGTTTCTGAATACTATGCCCGCGTGGAATGTAGCCACGAGAAGGCAGAAAAAGAAGCGGGAGCGCGCTTTGATCGCACCGCGCATGGAACTCCTATTTTGCACGGCGCCCTGGCATACCTGGAATGCAAGCTGCAATCTACGCAGGCGGCCGGCGACCACACCATTTTTATTGCGCTGGTTGAAGAAGTTGTAGTGCGCGAAGGGGAACCGCTGCTTTTCTTTCGTGGAAAGTATCGGGAAATCGGCGAGGCTATCGGCTAGGAATCGAGAAAGGCCCGGTTCTCGCGAAGAGAAGCCGGGCCCGAGGGACTCGCAGACGTTTCCGCATAGTGGCGCTTTGTCCCGGTGCATGACAAGGTCAGATGTTACCGGCCGGGTGTGACGGAAATCACAGATTCAATAAAGGGGGATGCAACCATCACTCCGCAACTCTTATCTAACCTTAACATTTAATTGGATATATAAGACACAGGGTGCAATCGGCTGCTGTGGAAAACTATTTCTAAAACTGAGGCAAATATGACAGAAAAACTGGAGAGACCCGAGGCGGAGTGGAAGAAACAACTTACCCCCGAGCAATACCGCGTTACTCGCGAAGCTGGAACCGAGCCCGCCTTTACCGGCAAGTACTGGAAGACAAAAGATGCGGGAACGTACCACTGCGTTTGTTGCGGCGAGCCGCTATTCGATTCCTCGACAAAATTCGATTCCGGCACCGGTTGGCCGAGCTTCTTTAAGCCTGCCGACGAGAGCAGAGTTGAAGAGCACAAAGATTCCAGTTATGGCATGACCCGTACGGAGGCCCGGTGCGCGAAATGCGGAGCCCACTTGGGGCACGTTTTCGAGGATGGTCCTGCTCCCACCGGGTTGCGCTATTGCATGAATTCCGCCGCGCTCGACCTGAAGCCCGACCCGAAGCCCAAGGACGGTAAATAAAGCTCCCGTCGCTCGCAGCGATGAAATAACGGATTGTCATCCCGAACAGTGCGAGGGACCTTGGTTTTTCTATAACGCCGTTCAATCGACGTCACAGATAAACCAAGCTCCCTCGCTTCGCTCGGGATGACAAGAATTGCGTGGGATGACAAATTTACCCGCGCTGATAAAACCCCGCGCTGATAAAACGCCCCGCTGATAAAACGTGGCGCCGATAAAACGTCGAACTGGCAAAGTTCCTACGTTTTCTAACTTATGCGTGAGCAGTTGCGACTATCGGCTTGGGTGCATCCGCCTTGGAGTCAGCCTTGCTCTGATTCTTGCGATCCTGGCTGCGCACTTCGATGCCCCCTTTAACGACGGCGCCATCTTCAATGCTGATGCGAATGGTCGAAACGTCGCCGGCGACCGAGCCTTCGCTGCGAATATCCACGCGATCACTGCATTCAATATTGCCGCTCACCTTGCCCATCACGACCACCTCGCGGGCCGAGATATTGGCCTGCACTGTGCCATTGCGGCCAACCGTGACGCGGTGATCCGGGAGACTGATTTTGCCTTCGATACGGCCGTCGATATAGAGGGATTCAGCGGCGCTGAGTTCGCCTTTAATGACCAGCGTGCGGCCAATCGTAGCCTGCTCAACCGGAGCGCCTACTGTCTTGACGGACGCGGGATTTGGAGTAGGGGTAGGGTTCGGAGACCGGAGTATTGGGCTTTCCTCCGTAGGAATATTCTGAGGGCTGAAGCATTGCGACCTTCCTTTGGTTTCCCCGGGACCTTCTGAGCCTACGGGGGCTGGGATCTTGGGCCTCCTGGATGTTCGTGTCCCTTCGGCCATCCTGACTATCGCACAGGGGTAAGTAATCCTCCGAGATTACGGAAGAGACTGTACGACTGCGGCTTTGCTCGGTTGGCGAAGATCAAATCGCGTCCTTTCCTAATCCGCTTCCTGCAAGGATTGCGACAAATCCTCCCATTCCTGAAGCAGCGAGGCGTGTTTCTTTCGCTGGCTTTCTAATTCATCGGATTGACGCTGGCTTTCTTCGGCGCTGACAAAATCCTGCATCGCGGTTTCGTATTGAGAGATCATTGCCTCGGCGCGGCTGATCCCGCCTTCGATTTCCTGAATGCGATCTTCGATCTTCTTACGCTTGATGGGATTCAGGCGCTTCGCCTTCGCTCCCGGTTCGACCGCGGCTGATGCTTGATTGCCATTCGATGGAACTGGCGCAGGAGGTTCGCTTTTCCCTAGTTGTTGCAGGATGGTCTCATTCTGCCGGGCGCTTCCACCCTGCTTTCGCCAGAGGTAGTCTTCATAATTGCCGGGATAAACGTCAACTTTTCCGTCGCCAATCTCGAAAACCCGCGTAGCCAGCCTGTCGATAAAATAGCGGTCGTGCGATACGAAAACGACTGTGCCGGTATATTCCATGAGAGCTTCGAGCAAAACATCCTTGGCGCGAAGGTCGAGGTGATTGGTCGGCTCGTCGAGCAACAGAAAATTTGCCGGATGCAGCAGCAGCCTTAGCAGGGCGTAGCGTCCGCGCTCGCCGCCGGAAAGAACTCCAATCTTTTTGAAAACGTCGTCTTCAGAAAACAGAAAGCATCCCAGCAGGCTGCGCAACTCGGTTTGCGTGGAGCGCGGCGAGGCGGCGCCGAGATCGTCGATCATGCGCGCCTCCTGGTCGAGTTCTTTGTATTGATCCTGCGCGAAATAATCGGCCTGCACGTTGTGCCCGAGACGGAATTCGCCGCGCGTGGGCAGTTCCGTGCCGGCCAGCAATTTGATCAGAGTCGACTTTCCGGCTCCGTTGACGCCGACCAGGGCGATCCGATCGCCTTTTTCGATCAGGAAATTAACGTCGCGAAAAACTTCTTTTTCTCCGCCTGCGCCGTTGTCTCGCGTCGGGCGGGCGGGATAACTTTTTGCCACCTCCTCGAACTCGGCCACGATACGTCCGCTCGGTTTCGGTTGCGGAAAAGAGAAATGAATCGTCTTTTCCTCCGGCGGCACTTCGATGCGCTCGATCTTTTCCAGCTCTTTAATCCGGCTTTGCACTTGCTTGGCCTTGGTGGCCTGGTAGCGGAAGCGGCTTATGAAAACTTTCAACTGTTCGATGCGGTCGCGCTGATTCTTATACGCGGCCTGCAACTGCTCGTTGCGCTGAGTCTTCTGCGACAGAAACTTGTCGTAATTTCCGGTGTAAAACCAGAATCGCTTATTCCAGATTTCCGCGATCTTGTTCACCGTCACGTCGAGAAAATATCGGTCGTGCGAAATGAGCACAAAAGCGTGAGGATAATCGTGCAGATACTCTTCCAGCCAGTTGCGCGCTTCGAGATCGAGATGGTTGGTGGGTTCGTCGAGCAACAGCAGATTGGGCTTCTGCAAGAGCAATTTGGCCAGCGCCAGCCGCATTTGCCAGCCGCCGGAAAACTCGTCCGTTTGCCGCTCCCAATCTTCTTTACGAAAACCTAATCCCATCAGCACGCGGCCAACTTCAGCCTCGATCGAGTATCCATCGCGAGTACGGAACTCGTGCTCGAGACTGTGATAGCGATCGGCGACGCCGGCATATTCCGTGCTGGACGGGTCGAGTTCGGAAATGCGATGCGTCAGCGTTTCCAGTTCGCGCTCCATGGCATGCAACTCGCTAAACACCGCCATGCATTCTGCAAACACGGTGCGGCCGGTGAGCGAGGGCCCATCTTGCGGAAGATATCCAGCAGTCGTTCCTTTGGCGATGATCAGCGAACCGTAGTCGAGCGTATCCAGCCCGGCGAGGACCTTCATCAGCGTGGATTTGCCGGTGCCGTTCGCGCCAACCAGGCCGACGCGGTCGCGGGGCGTGATCAGCCAGTCGGTATTTTCAAAAAGAAGTTTATGGCCGAAACGTTTTCCGGCGCCGGAGAGCTGAATCATGGGCTGGATTCAATGGTCTCACAAAACTGCAGTGGATCGACTGAGCAGCGCTCGACCTTTGCGTCTTACCTCTTCCCAAGGAATGGTGTTTACTCGCCCACTCTCAACCTCTTCGAGACGACGTGCTATCTCTTCTTGCCAGATCTGTTCGATGCCGGCGTCAGTGGTGGGGTCAAGGCTATTAATTAGGCTCGACGCGAGCTCGGCGCGCTCTTTCTCACAGAGCGTCAGGGCCTGCTTCAGCAGGTCACTGGCTTCCATGCAGCTCCATTATACGCATATTGAATGTGAGGTTATGGCCCGACTGCAAGGTGTGCTCGGCTTCGCTTGGACGGGCAAGGCCGCCCGTCGCCATACAATATCTTTCGCTCACGCCCCAACGCGTGTATTGCGGCTTTCGGGGTACTTTCCCCATAACTCGCCGTGGAACTGAATGCGCTCGAGTGCGCGATCGACCACAGCTTCGAGTTCATGTGCGTACTTCACTTCGCGGCCTTTGGCGAGGCGGCGGCGCGCATCTTCGGGGCTGAACCATGTGGGATTGCGTTGCGGCTCGTCGGCGCGGCGCAATTGATTCACTTCCATCAGGAAGGCTTTGACTACAAATTCCTGTACCCCGCCCGGCTGCCAGAAGACGCCCTTGGAGTGAACATAACGATGAAAGTGGCGAGGCTCGATAGTGCCCAGCGCGCCGGCTTCTTCGGCGGCTTCGCGCTCGGCGGCCTGACTGTGCGAGAGCCGCGCTTCCGGCGATCCTTTGGGGAAGGTCCATTTATTTCCGCCGTTGGTGTTCACCAGCAGGAATTCCACATTCGCACCGCGCCTGCGGAAGCAAACCGCGGCTACCTGGAGCGGAAACGATTTCGGAATGCGCGGCGAACCCATGCGGCCTCCTGCAACCTATGTTACTCGCGAGATATTTCATTAATGTTAACGTGCAACAAAAATTGTGCAGTAGGAGGGCTCTCGTTACTAAAACAGGACGGCCCAGCCCGGTAGGAGCGTTTCATAATAGTCCCGGCGCGTTTCTATGAGGCAGGATTTCTTGGCCGTGACTCAACTTTTGTGAGGGTGCGAGGAAGATGGAGCTTATTTCCTCGCAATGCATATTGGTACGCAGGGCCGAGCGATTGGTCAACCACCGCAGTCCGCTGGGTTGACAGCGGACACTTAGTGATCTGCTTTGCGCAGGACGGCACGGACCATTCGCATCACTGTAGGAACGATAGCGTCGTCGCTGGGGTGTTTGTGCAATGCCTTCCGAAGGACGTAAATTGGACAATTGTCCTTGACCGGGGGCGCCCTGAGAAACCAATTCACAAAGGCTTCCCTTGCCGCTCATGCTAGGTTCCGCTGTAGTTCCTCTCTTCCCAACTCATGCTCCCACCGCGCGACCACAAGCGTGGCCACGCCGTTGCCGATCATGTTCACGAGTCCGCGGAACATGCTCATGAAGCGGTCGATGCCGAGGATCAGCGCCATGCCCGCCACCGGAATCGTCGGAATCACCGACAAAGTCGCGACCAGCGCGATGAAAGATGCTCCCTGCACCCCGCTCGCGCCTTTCGACGTCAAAGTTGCGACAGAGAGAATCGTGAGTTGCTGCAGTAATGTCAGGTGGGTATTCGTGGCCTGCGCAACGAACAATGCGGCTAGAGTCATGTAAAGACCACTGCCATCCGTGTTGAAGGTGTAGCCAGTGGGCACCACCAATCCGACCAGCGAACGTGAGCAGCCCAGCTTTTCGAGCTTCTCCATCAGCGTAGGAATCGCCGTTTCCGACGAACTAGTCGCCAGCACCAGCAGGATTTCTTCTTTGATGTGCAGACAGAAATTTCACAGATGCTGAAACCGGCCATCCAGGCAATTCGCGCCGAACACGATCAGCACGAACAAAATCGAAGTCAGCCAAAATGTGGCGATCAGCTTCACGCAGCGGCCCGAGCGAAGCGAAGCCGTACTTGCCGATGGTGAAGGCCATGGCCCCAAAAGCGCCGATGGGCGCAAAGAGCATCAGAATGCTCGACCATGCGAAACACGACTTGCGTCAGCGACTCCAGCAGCGCCACCATCGGCTTGGCGCGCGGCCCGGCCGACGATAAGCCAAATCCAAACAGAATCGAAACGAAGACCACTTGCAGAATGTCGCCCTTGGCAAAGGCGTCCGTCATCGTGGTCGGAATGATGTGCATCAGAAATTCGGTGACGCCCTGCGCCTTGGCCTGCCCGGCGTAGTCGGCAACGGCGTGCGCATCGAGCGTGGTCGGGATTCACATTGAATCCGCTGCCGGGATGCACCACGTTGCCGACGATGAGTCCAACGACCAGCGCGATCGTGGAAACAATTTCAAAATAAAGCAGACGCCTTGCCGCCAACTCTACCTACTTTTTTCAAGTCCTGCATACCCGCAATTCCCGTGACCACGGTGCAGAAGATCAGCACGGTGATGATCATCGTGATCATGCGGATGAAGGCATCGCCCAGCGGCTTCATGGCAACGGCGCGGCGGGGCTGAAATAGCCCAGGACGAGTGCCAGCACCATCGCGATAAGAACCTGCACCCAGAGGGAGGCGTAGAACGGCTTTCGCGCGGAGCGGCGGATGTGGCGTCGGGTTCCGAGGTTGCGATTGGAGCGGGCATGGATTTTTGTCGGATTCAAATAAGTCGAAGGGGTCGCCGCTTAATAGATCATCGCCGACCGCCGTGACCGGCCGCTCGGTTTCGCCTTCGCGGGACAGCCGAGGCGGCTGTCTCTACCGGTCTGTGCTTAGGCCTAATTACCTGGCGATTGCAGCGTTTTCACCAGCCAGGGAATAATCACTTCTTTGAAAATCCGCGGATCGGGCCACACTCCCACTTGCCGCCCCAGGTGGCCGCCGCGAGGATTGATCCACGCTTCTTTCGGAACGTCACCTTTGCTCAGCAACAGATATTCGTCCTCGATCGGAACCTGCGTATCGAGCACTCCCGCCAGAATCAGCATCGGCGCCATGGGCTTGCCGAGCAGTCCCTGTGTACGAGCGAGAGCTTGGGCAGGAACTCGCCCATTTCATCGAGCGTATGCACGCCTTCGAGAATGTTCATCAGCGCCGGCACCTGATCGAATAAGATATTCGCGGTTGCCCAGCAGCGAGTTCATCAGAAATTCTTTCTGGAAAAATTTATCCACCGGCGGAGATTGCGCGCTGCAACCGCGCAAGCGGGCCCGCTCCACGATCGCCATCTTCGTGGCCCAGTAGGCTCCCCAACTCACGCCATGCATGGCGATGCGATTCTTGTCGATCTCCGGCCGTGACTGCGCGTAGTCGATCACCTTCGAGAGCATGCGGTCCGCGGTCTCACTCACTTTGATCGGATTCTGTCCCGTGCCCGGACCATCGACTGCGAGATAGCCGATGCCGAAAGGAAGGATCGCGCCGAAACTTTCCGTCAGATCTTCCTTGCGGCTGTCGAGGCCATTCACCGCGATCACCAGCGGCACTGGCCCTTTCGCATTTTTCGGCAGGCGCAAGTAGCCGATGATTTCTTTGCCTTCGAAAGGAATATGCACGACTTCGAGCGGCGGATCCATAAAACGCGCATGCGCCAGAAACGCCTCGAGCGCTTTTTCATAGGAACGCTGCTTGCCCGGAGACGCCGGAATCGGCCAGCGCCCGAAGGAATAAATGCGCCAGGCGCGGATGTAGTCGGCATTGGCCTTCGCGGGATCGGACTTCTCCAGAGACTTAGCCTCGTTGAAGTAGCGGTCGGCCGACGCGCATGAAACCGGCAGCCCATTCGTCTTTATCCGCGGTATGAATGCTCTCGAACGCTTCTTTGACGTCCGCGGGATCGAGACCGATCAGCGGATACTGGCCCACTTCGGCGCGGCGAACGGCTTCGGTTTTGATTTCGTCGATGGTGCGTTCGCGACGCTCTTCTTTCTGGGCGAAAGACGTTACCGAGCAACGGCGAGACCGGCGAACCAACAAAGCTGAGCAAGCAGAATGCTTTTTATTCTGCATGATTGGCCCCGTTTGCTTTTATTTCTCGCTCGCGACGAGCGGGTTCATATAAAAAAGGCCGGACGGAATTGCGTCCGGCCCTGAAATTCGTCTTGCTAATCGAAGCTTAGAAAATGAACTTTCCGCCAACTGCACCGCCCGGCTGCCGCCCGATCCGATCACAGGATTGGCCGCCGCTACGTCCGGCGTGGCGCAGGCGCAACCGAACGGCGCACCGACGGATCGTTCAAGCCGAATCCGTTCTGTCCGCCGTACGGATTGGCGAAGTTGGGATGGTTGAGAATGTTGAAGAATTCCGCGCGGAACTGCAGCCGCATGCGTTTCACCGAAATGGAAATTCTTGGCGACGGAGAAATCGAGGTTCCGGAAGCCCGTGTCCTGAAACGTGTTCCGGCCCATGTTGCCGAACTGTCCCAGCGGTGGCGGAAGCATCATCGGAATTGCCGTTGGCATAACAGCCGAAGAACGCGAGGGATTCCGTGGCTGCTCCGGGTTGCCGCCATCCACAGCGAGCGCCTTCGCATTGCAGGCCGAATTGCTGCTCGGTCGCTGGGGCTGTTGTTGCCACCGAAATACGGAATCCCAGCTCCTTTCTGAGCTTTGAAGTCGGACGTCTTTCCGTAGAAGCTCCAGCGAATCGGACTGTTCGCCGGCGGGCTGACCGGCAACGGGCCGACGCCGGCCGCGTCCGTTCCCTCATCCATTGGTCCCCAGGACTGCGGGCTCTCCAGTGTAATGATCGAATTCAGTTCCCAGCCTTCGGCCATCTGTCCGTAGCCTTTACGGCCTGGGACGGCATAGGTCAACGACGCGTCAACCGATGGCGCATGTCGAAGTCGCTGTTGGCGTATTCCGCGCCGGGATTGTGAGCGTCCTGCGGCAATCCCGATCCGTACCCGAAATCCCAATTCGCGCCTACGTCATCGAGCGCGTGAGAATAGGTGTAACCGGCCACCGTGCTCAAGCCGTGATAGTTGCGCGCGTTCAACGTGGCTTGCAGTCCGTCGTAGTTCGAGCGATAGACATTTCCCATCTGAAAGATGTTGGCTAGGTACGGAAACTGCGTGTTGAAAGGCCCGACTTCGGTCGCGACCTGGCAAGCGCCATTGTTGTTGACGTTCCCGGTGTCATATTGGCCGCCGACGAGATTCGATGGCGAATTACATAGCGCGATATTCGCCGCAGGCCATCCCGAGCCCACCGGCGGCTGGTTGATGTCCCGAATGCCAACCAGGTTCGATCCATGATTTCCCACGTACGCCACTTCCAGCGAAAGGTTCGGGGTAAAGGCGTGCTGCAAGTTCAAAGTCCAGTTCCAGACATAGGGCGTGGTGAGATTGCGGTCGACCGTCATGATGGGGCAGGGGCTGTAGGTAGCAATTGATTGTGCTGCTGCCGTAGAGCGGGCCGTTCGCGGCATCCCAGGTCGTCGGCGGATAGTTGAGGAAATTCTTTACCGTGACATTGCCGGTTGTGATGGTGCCGCCCGATGTATCTCCGGCTGCGTCGATCGGAGCGCCCGTGGGAACGCTGCCCGGACCGAATGCGTTGTTGAACGCAATGAACGATTGCCAATTCACAGTTTCGTAAAGCAGTCCGCCGCCGCCGCGCAGCACCGTGCGGCCGTTGCCGCCAATATCCCACGCGAAGCCGAAGCGCGGACCGAAGTTTGTGTGATCGGAGTTATATAGACTGCCGATCTGATGGCCCACCTGCACTATGCCCACGTTCGGGTCGAAATTACCCAGAAGATCATGCGCTTCCTGAGGCACGCTGCTGAACTCATAGCGGACGCCAAAGTTGACCGTTAGATTCCGCGTGGCGCGAAAGTCGTCCTGAAAAAACAGGGCGTAGGCCCAGTTGTGCAATTGCAGGGTAGGATTGCCCACTTCCACGGTCGACTTGAATGGCGCGCCCGCAAAGAAATCTTCCAGTGGACTCGATCCCGCGGGCCCGGGGTTGGGGCTTACGACCCCACCCAGAAAGTTAATGCTGCCTCGCGCATTTCCGTACGCCGCATTCTTCACATCGTTGCGATGCAACTCGCCGCCGAATTTCAGAGCGTGCTTTCCCGCGGTGTAGGAGAGATGATCGACAAATTGCGTGATGGAATCCGGACCCTGGAACTTCGGCCACTTAAAACCCCCAAGCGTGGTGAAGTAACCGCCGAAGCCGATGCGCGGCAGTCCGCCGGTTTCCGGCCCGCTCACGCCCGTATCCAACCCATAAGCTGACACGGGCGTATTTACGTCGCCGGGCAGCGTGGGCTGGTAAAGCCGGTTGTAGCCGAAACGAGATTCATTTACCCAGCGGGCGTTCGGAGTCCAAATCCAATTGCCGCCGATCACTTGGGCGCGGGTATGAATACTGGAGAGCCACTGCGGCTGCAATTCAGGAAAGTCCTCGACGGTGCCTTTGTTATCGCCAAAGAAATACATGCCGCTGATGCCATGGCGTTCGTTGAAGCGGTAGTCCACTTTGCCCAGCAAATTGTTGACGTGGACCAGATTGTTAAATCCGTTCGCGATCCCGATGCTTGTCGTATTGTTGGTGGGGAAGCCTTTGCCGTCACAAGTGACTGTTCCGCCGGAGACGGTGCAGCCTGAAATCATCTGGCTGGCCGCGCTGATCGGGATGCCCCCGAGTTGTAAATCGGCGATCGCGTCAGGAATGCTGTCGGCGCAATCTCCCGCAAATCCGAATGAGCAAGTTCCATTCGAAGCCCCAGCCGAAACCATGAAGGGACTGGTGACGCCACCGAAAGAGTTGCCCACGTTGTAACGTTGCCCTTCGTAAGCGCCGAAGAAGAAAGCCTTATCTTGAATGATGGGACCGCCGACGCTGCCGCCAAATTGCTCGAGCGTTCGAGGTAGCTTTGCCGCCGGATCGGCGTTGAAATAATTTCGCGCGTCCATGACTCCGTCGCGGCCAAAGCCGAACGCCGTGCCATGCACGTGGTTGGTGCCGGACTTCAGCCCCACATTGATGACCGCTCCCGGCTTCCAGCCGTCCTCCGCCGGGGGATTCTGCTGCACGTTGAATTCTTGAATCGCGTCGATCGGAAGGATAGTTGCGGAATCTCCAGCGATTCCTGCGCCGTTCACGATCGCCTGTCCCGAATAAGGTTCGCTGTCGAACAGGCCTTCGATGAAGTAGGAGTTATCTTCGGCGCGCAGGCCATTTGCGCTGGTGGTGGAGAAACCGCCGCCAGGGTAACGCATCACGCCCGGCCGAAGCTGCAAGAGATTTTCGTAATTGCGTCCGTTCAACGGGAGGTCGTTGATTTCCTGGTTGCTCAAGGTTCCTCCCAGGGTGGCGGAGGTTGTGTTAAGCAGCGGAACTTCTTCGGTGACGGTCACGACTTCGGATACGTTGCCCGGTTGCAGGCTGATGTCAGCACGGACGTCGGTGGCGACCTCGACCGTGACGCTCGGACGTTCCGTCGTCTTGAAACCCTTGGACTCGACGTGAATCTTGTAGCTTCCGGGGGCCAAGTCGGCGGCAACGTAATCGCCGGTGGCGTCGGTGACAACAGTTCGCGCCGCACCGCGCTCTACATCGGTAATCACTACGGAAGCGCCGGCCACAGCCGCGCCGCTCTGGTCAGTTACGTTGCCCAGAATTCGGCCCGAAGTCGATTGCGCCCCCGCCGATGCGGACATCAAAGCAACGCCGGCGAGAACCATTAGGATGGCGATCAAGAAGGCTTGACGCCTCAACTCGGCTGCGGACAGGGCAGTGCTGCGGGATGGCATCGGAACTTCCTCCGTTTTTCTGGTCCGACAGCCATACCATTGCGGAAGGAATGAAGTCAAGTAAAATCGCCCCTGGGCCGGGTCTCTCATGGGATATGAACCTCCTCCGCCAATAAGTTTTCCATGGACGTTTTCCCGGAAAATCCCAATGAAAGTATAGGAATTCTCGCGAAGCTTGCATTCTGCGAGGCGACAGTGGTATCTTCTGGCTGTCATACCACCATACCTAAGTACCGCCCATGGTTGCTCTAACCAAATCGTTTGCCCACCTCCCGCATCCCTTGGACCTGCGGTATAGTAGCCAGACCTTCGCCAGTACCCCCAAACTGGCTTGTGCGGGAGACCTCCCTGTGTACAAAGTGGTGCGAACTTCTAGGTTGTATGAGCAGATTGTCCAGCAAATCGAAGAGTCGGTTTTAAACGGCTCGCTGAAACCCGGCGACCAGCTTCCCGCCGAACGCGAACTGGCGCAGCGTCTTGGCGTGAGCCGCACTGCGGTTCGCGAAGCGGTGAAGGCTCTGCGAGAAAAAGGCCTGGTCGAAGCCTACTCCGGGCGGGGCACATTTATCACCAACGGAACCACCAATGCCGCCCGGCAATCCTTCGACCTCATGGTGAAAATCGGCCAGCAGGAAGGGTCAACGCATCTTGCCGAGTTGCGCCTGATTCTTGAGCCCGGCATCGCCGCTCTGGCGGCCGAACGAATCGAGGAAGAGCATCTCGGCGCCATGCGCGAGGCCGTCGCGGTCATGGAGCGATCGCAGAAAAGTCCCGAAGCCTACATCGAGGCCGATCTCGATTTCCATCTCGCCCTCGCTGAGGCCGCCGCCAACCCGCTCATTCTTTCCTTAATCGATTCGATTGTGGGGCTGTTGCGCGAACAGCGCATCAAGATTTTTAACGTCGAGGGCGGCCCGCAGCGCGGACAGGTCCATCACAAGCGAATTCTGGCGGCGGTGGAGCGCCGGGATTCGCAGATGGCGCGGGAGGCGATGGGCAGTCATCTCGTGCAAGTGCGGGATGATTCGCAAGTCTCTTCCAGCGGGAAGCCTTCCCGTAAGCAATCGCCGGCAGGTTCGAGAGTCGTGTAGCCGATCTAGCGAGATGTTTGCTGCATAGTCATGAAAGGGTGTGGCTGTAACTCAGCCTTGGAGGGCCCAGCCCAGAAGAATTCTGGCCTCCGTCGGCCCGGAAAATTTCCTCCAAGACTTGGGAAATTGGGTTTGCGAAATTAGATTTGCGAAATTGGGTTTGCGAAATTAGTTTGGCGAAATCGTTGGAGGGTGGATGGCGAAACTCGGATTCATCGGTCTTGGCGTGATGGGCAGCCAGATGGTCAACCGTCTGCTCAGTAAAGGTCACACTGTGACCGGATACAACCGCACTCGCGCGAAGGCCGAGTGGCTGGTCGAAAAAGGGATGAAGTGGGCTGACTCGCCGCGTAGCGTCGCCAGTGCCGCTGACCTCACCTTCGCGATGGTTACCAACTCGGCTGCAACTGCCGCCATCACTGAAGGCCCCGATGGGCTGCTGGCCGGATTGAGCGCGGGCAAAGTTTTCATCGACATGAGCACGATCAGTCCGAACGTAAGCCGCGCGCTGGCCGCGAAAGTGCGCGAAAAAGGCGCGGATATGGTCGACTCTCCCGTATCGGGAAGTGTGATCACGCTACAAGAAGGAAAGCTCTCTGTGATGGTAGGCGGACGCCCGGAGACTTTTGAGAAGGTAAAACCGATCCTGCTCGATGTTGGACCTAAAGTGACTCATGTGGGCGATAACGGTCTCGCGCTTTCCATGAAGATTGCCGTCAACCTGAGTCTCGCGGTGCAGATGTCGGCGTTCTCCGAAGGAGTTTTGCTGGCGGAAAAAAGCGGTATTGCCCGCGAAACCGCGGTCGATGTAATGGTCCACAGCGCCATCGCTTCGCCGATGATTCAATATCGAGGGCCGTTCGTGTTGCGGCAGCCGGAAGAGGCATGGTTCGACGTGACTATGATGCAGAAGGATATGGTGCTGGCGATGGAACTGGGACGTCAGCTTAATGTGCCTCTGCCGACGACCGCCGCCAGCAATGAGCTTCTTACCGCCGCGCGTGGAATGGGTTGGACGAAATACGATTTCGCCTGCATGTTCGACGTGCTGGCTGCGATGTCGGGAGTATCGACTCCCGTCACGAAGGGTGGCAAGAAAATATGAGCACCGCTACCTCCAAGCTTGAGGCTGGGCGAGAGACCGCTACCGAAAAAGAAAAGTGGCTTCATGCCTATCGCCAGATGGTGAGCATCCGCCTATTTGAAGAGCAGGTGAATGAGGTTTATACCCGCGCACTGATGCCCGGCCTCGCTCATTTATATAGTGGCGAAGAGGCGGTTGCGGTGGGGATCTGCGAGGCCTTGCGGGTAGACGATTACATCACCAGCACGCATCGCGGCCACGGACACTGCCTTGCCAAGGGCGCGTCGCCCGATCGCATGTTCGCCGAATTACTGGGAAAAGAGGCGGGCTACTGCCGGGGCAAAGGCGGTTCGATGCACATCGCCGACCACGCCAACGGCAATCTGGGGGCGAACGCGATTGTTGGCGGCAGCGTGGGCATCGCGACGGGCGCGGCTTTCGCGTCGAAGACTCTGGGCACGGATCGTGTTGCGGTTTGTTTTTTCGGCGAAGGCGCGCTGGGCCAGGGATCGCTTTATGAAGTGATGAACCTGGCGCAGTTGTGGAAGCTGCCCGTCATCTATGTTTGCGAAAACAATATGTACAACGAGTACACGCATTATCAGGAAACCACCGCCGGCACGATCCTCGGGCGCGCGACCGCTTTTGGCGTGGAGGCGGCGAGCGTTGATGGCCAGGATGTGCGCGCAGTGAATGAGGTCGCAATACGCTTGATTAATCGCGCGCGTGGGGGGGAAGGCCCCTCATTCTTACAATGTGACACTTACCGCTACAGCGGCCATCACGTAGGAGACATTAATAGGGAATATTACCGGACGAAACAGGAAGAGCATCTTTGGAAAACCGATCGAGATCCTATTCTGGTGCTGGCGGCATGGCTGATCGACAACGGCCACGCTGACGCCGAATCTCTCGATCAAATCAAAGAGGAAGTTCGCGCCATCATGCAAGCGGCGGTTAAGTTCGCGATCGATGCGCCTTATCCGAGCGTCGATGAAGTGGAGAAACACGTCTATGCCTGAACGCGAACTCACCTTTGCGCAAGCCGTTCGGGAAGCGCTCGCCGAGGAGATGCGCCGCGACTCGCGCGTTTGCATCCTTGGCGAAGACGTAGCCGAAGCCGGAACGCCGTTTAAAGTTTTGTCCGGCCTGGTTGAAGAATTCGGCACGAAGCGCGTCGTCGATACTCCAATTTCTGAAGCGGGATTCACTGGCGTCGCTGTCGGCGCCGCAATGACGGGCCTGCGTCCTGTCGTCGACATCATGTTCGGCGACTTCATAACTTTGACCATGGATCAAATGGTTAACCAGGCCGCCAAAGCGCACTACATGTCGGGCGGACACTGGAAAGTTCCCATGGTCATGCGCACCACGCTGGGTGCGACGCGTCGCTCGGCCGCGCAGCACTCGCAATCCCTGCATGCCTGGTTCAGCCACGTGCCCGGACTAAAAGTGGTGCTGCCTTCAACGCCCTATGACGCGAAGGGTTTGCTGAAAACCGCGATCCGCGACGAGAACCCCGTCATCTTCTTCGAAGACAAAATGATGTACAAGCTGAAGGGTCCCGTGCCGGAGGAGGAGTACACGATTCCCCTCGGACTCGCCGATGTAAAGCGCGCCGGCGACGATATCACGCTGGTGGCCACCAGCAGCATGGTGCAGATTGCGCTGGGCGCGGCGATCTTATTGGAAAATGAAGGCATCAGCGCCGAAGTAGTCGATCCGCGCACCACGTGGCCGCTCGATGAAAAAACATTGATCGACTCGGCAAAGAAGACTTCGCGCGTGATCGTTCTCGATGAAGGTTATGGCCGTTACGGAGTCACCTCCGAACTCGCCGCCGTAATTGCCGAAGGCGCATTTTACGATCTCGACGCCCCGGTGAAACGCATGGGCGCGATGCACGTTCCGATTCCGTTCTCTCCGCCGCTGGAAGATGCGACGGTCCCGACGGAGCAAACCGTCTTCGACGCCGCAAGAAAGATGTGCAAGCCGTCGTAACTGCGGCAAAGTGCGAATGATTCAAGCTAGAAGCTAATACCTAGAAGCTAGGAGCTGACTTTATGGCACTCAAGACTCATGGAACGATGGCCGTCGATTGGGAGAATCGGATCGACTTCGACCGCCTGCGACGCGAGCGTCTCGCGAAAGCCAAAGCGCTGCTGAAAAAGTCCGAGATGGGCGCGCTGCTCTGTTTCGATATGAACAATGTGCGCTATCTTACCGCCACGCACATAGGCACGTGGGCGCAGGATAAAGCGAACCGCTTCACGCTGCTCCCGCAAAACGACGAACCGATTCTTTGGGACTTCGGATCGGCCGCCAGGCATCATCAGCAGAACTGCCCGTGGCTCGATGGCCGCTCGCACTCCGGAATTTCGGTGCTACGCGGCGCCATGACGCCGGAGATGGGCCGCGCCGAGGCCGTTGCGAAGAAAATCCGCATCGAACTGGAGCAGCGCGGCCTGCACAAAGAACCGGTCGGCATCGACATCGTAGAACTTCCGGTTCTCTTTGCGTTGCAGCGGGAAGGCATCACGGTAGTCGATGGCCAGGCGCTGATGTCGGAAGCGCGCGTCATCAAAACGCAGGATGAAATCTCGCTGCTTAACACTTCAGCGATGATGGTCGATGCTGCTTACGACGAGCTTTACCGCGCCATGAAGCCGGGCTTGCGCGAGAACGAGGCCGTCGGCCTGGTCAGCAAAGTTCTTTACGATCTGGGTTCCGAATATGTCGAAGCGGTGAATGCGATTTCCGGCGAGCGCTGCAATCCTCATCCGCATGTGTTTTCCGATCGCGTGCTGCGCCCCGGCGACCCCGTCTACTACGACATTCTGCATTCCTACATGGGCTATCGCACTTGCTACTACCGCTGTTTCACGATTGGGTACGCTTCGCATGCCATGGTCGACGCCTATAAGCGCTGCCGCGATTATCTCGATGCCGCGATCGAACTGGTGCGTCCCGGACGCTCCACCGCCGAGATTGCAGCTGTGTGGCCGAAAGCGCAGGATTTTGGTTTCAAGAATGAAGAAGACGCATTCGCTCTGCAATATGGTCACGGCATCGGCCTCGCCATCTGGGAGAAGCCGGTGATCAGCCGCCTGGTTTCTTTCGATCATCCCGTGACCATCGAACCCGGCATGGTTTTCGCTCTCGAAACTTTTTGGCCCTCCACTGATGGTTGGAGCGCGGCGCGCATCGAAGAAGAAATCGTCGTCACGCCCACGGGACATGAAGTGATTACGCGTTTTCCCGCGGAAGAGTTAATGGTGGCAGGCGCTCACTATCACACCGTCAACGGTCCGTTGCCGACAACGCGCGAGTCAGAGGCGCCAGCCAGCAACCATGTGCTTGACATGATTGAAGCTAGCGCGAAAACCGAGCGCATAGGAGTCGGGGACTAAGATTTTCGCCGGCAGCTTCGCTTTTTTCCGCGATCTTTTCCGCGATCTTTGCGGAAGTTCTTTGCGGCCTTTGCGGTTAAAAGCTCTTGACCGCCAAAGAGTTTACGGAAAAGAGATGACGAAGCACGTATCCCATTCGAGTTCCGCAGGGACGAATACCTTTCTCACTAACGCCGCAATCAAAATGTTATGGCCTTCAGCATAGTCATGCCCGCACTCGAGATGGCGCAGGAAACCGGCAAGCTTATTGCCTGGCGCAAGAAGGAAGGCGACCGCGTCGCCAAAGGTGAGCCTCTTCTCGAAATCGAAACCGATAAAGCCGTCATGGAAGTGGAAGCGCCCGCCGACGGGCTGCTTGCGGGAATTACAGGCGTGGTCGGCGCGGACATCCCTGTGGGTCAGACGATCGCATGGATTGTTGCGCCCGGCGAAGAAATTCCCTCCCTTGAACCCTCTGCGCCGGCAACTCCCGCGGCAAGAGCGAAAACCGAATCGCACGCAGCTTCGGTAACGGCCACTTCCGCTGAACGCGCCCCCGCTGCGACTGCCAGAATTTCTCCAAAAGCGCGCCGCCTCGCCAAAGAATTAGGTGTGGACATCGCCAGAGTGCCCGGATCCGGTCCCGGCGGGGAGGTTCTTGCGTCGGACGTGCAAGCGGCCGCGGTCGATAAGCGCTCAGTCGACGCAACATCGCCGAACGTTCAGGTTCCCAGCACGCTGGGTCGCCTGATGGCGGAACGCACCACGCAAAGCTGGACGACTGTTCCTCACTTTTTTGTCACTCGCGAAATCGACGCCGGCGCGCTCAATGCCTATCGCGAAAAACTCGTCGCTGAAATCGAGCGTACCGACAACATCCGCATCACGCACACCGATCTGTTGGTCGCGCTGACCGCGCGTGTTCTGCTCAAACATCCGCGATTGAATTCGAGCTTCACGGCCGAGGGCATTCGTCTTCACGCGCGCGTGAATATGGGAGTCGCCATCGCTGTGAACGATGGCGTAGTGGCCGCCGTCATTCCCAACGCTCACACCGGCACTCTGGCGGAAATCGCCGCGCAACGTCGGGACATCGCCGAGCGCGCCCGGGCAGGGAAGTTGCGCCCGACCGACGTCGCTGACGCAACCTTCACCATCAGTAATCTCGGCATGTACCAGGTCGACCACTTCACTGCGATTATCGTACCTCCGCAAGCGGCTATCCTCGCGGTTGGCGCTATCAAAGATCGCGTGGTTGCAATCGAGCGTAAGCTGGCGGTCAGGCCCATGATGACGCTGACTCTCTCCTCCGATCACCGCGCCGCCGACGGCGCACGCGCCGCGATGTTCCTGAGCGATCTGGCCGACGCGATTGGCGCACCGGAAAAATATTTGTTATAGGCGCCGAACTTCCCGTTACCGGCACGATTTGTCGAATTTCCCTTCCATACCTGAAACGCAAATCTCTCTCGACGCACTATCCATTGAGCTGCTGTTCGCTCGACGCAACATCGGCCTAGGAGACGTACATGATGGTTCTGGAATTTACCATTGACGGGAAAACGGTTTAGTACCAAATGCCGAGCGGCGGTGGCCTTAAATATCAAACCGGAGCCGAGGTCGCACACATCGTTAAGGCGAAAGGGCCGAGAGCCGACGCCGCTTCGGGAGACTATTCAAAGCTTCTCTTAGACACGTCCATCGTCGCGACGGTTCAGGAAGCGGCGGAAGCCGTTTCCGATGAAGGGGTCCGTGCGGCTTTGCAGGGCAGCGTACAGGCCGCCATAGTGGCTTTGCAGAAGCGTCTTGGAAACGGCATACGAATCTACGAAAAAAGCATGCCCAAAGCTGCGTAGACTCGCCCATCAGCCGTTGAAAGCGCCGTCGGGTCCCGGCTGGACGGCTTCTTTTGCGCCCGTGGCCCGGGCGCTTGCCGCGTTCGCGCCGTGTCGCGGCATTTTCCGCGTCGACCGGGCAGGCTTTCGATGGCCAGCTCCGGAACGTTTTCTAACCATGGCTCCGGAGCGGACACGGAACAGACATGGAAAAAATGGTCGGGGCGATAGGATTTGAACCTACGACCCCCTGCGCCCAAGGCAGGTGCGCTACCAGGCTGCGCTACGCCCCGACATGACTAGCAGAATTGATTCTAAAGCACTTCCCAACTTTGATGCCACCCTGAAGCGCGATTGGTAGTGTCCTAATCTCGATTAGCCTTTCTTCGTGACCTTCGCGAGTCCTTCGCGTCCTTTGCGGTCAAGAGCTTTTACTCCCGAAACCAGGACACTACTGGCGATTTCTGAACTTGACCGTACTCGACCATGCCAGGATCGTGCCAATATCGCACTCGCTACATGTAGCGAAGTTCAATTCGCGACTCCGCTTTTTCGACCGTGGATGCTTTGTGGGATTGGGATTCGGCTGCTCGATCCTGGCGCCAAGGCCTGACCAAGCGGAAGTACTAGCGCGCCAGCCACTGCGTGACATCATGAGTGAGCGCCAGCACGGGGCCGTAGGCAATGCTCACTAACAGGGAAAGGGCAACCGCCGGCGGAATTACGAACCAGGCGCGAATTTGCACGCGCCGCGATTTGTTGGCTTCATCCCAGGCAAGAAGACGCGCGACACGCTGGGGAAGGACGCCTGCCACGAGGTACATGGTGCCGACCGGAGCATCTTCGACAGGAACCAAACGCGAAAGCTTGACTAATGCCGCCGCGAGGTCGATAGCGTCCCATCGATTCGAGACGGCAGCATCGTCGGCCGCGAGTTCCGTGGCCTGTGCCCAGGCAGTTTCCAAATTAGCCAGGCCCGGAAACGGACAACAACGGAAGATGAGCTTCTTCAAGTTATCGTGAGATTTCATGTGCTGAAGTTCATGCTTCAGCGCGAGGCGCAATTCGTTATTACTTAACAAAGCGACGGTAGATTCTGAAACCAGCACTCTCGGATGGCAAATTCCCACCAGAGTGAGGGGCGGAGTCTGGCGGCTGGACTGAAAAGTGGGGGCAGGCTCGGCGTCGGCTTTTAAAGGGCGCGCCCCTTCCAGCCATACGGTTGCCACTCGTGTCGTCCTGGTTTGGGCCGCGATTAAGCGAAAGCCGCCGCAGGCGATTAACAGGAGAGCGCAAACACCCAGCCCGAGGGGGGCCGCGCCCATGCCTTCATCCATCGCTCGCGGTTCCAGCAACTGAAACGACGGCACAACCAGCGCAAATGTAACGATCACGGAAACCAGCAGGGGCAGAACCCGCAACGCAAACAGGATGGTGGCCACGCTGCGCTGGGCCACACGCAAGGCTTTTGCGGGACGCCATGCGGCCGCCACCAGCGCCGACAGCAGGCAGTAGAGCAGGACAAAGCAACTGAGTGAAAAAGCGGCTTCACGCAGGGCAAACATTAGAGTTGCTCCCGATTTTTTTCCTGATTCCCAAGTTCGCGACGCCTGCGCTCCACCAGGCGCTGTAAATCGTCCAGCAGTTGCGCGTCGTGATTGCTCAGCGCTTCCACGAGATAGGAAAGGGCGAGCGAAGAAGCGTCGCCGGAACCCAGCAATTGCCGGATGCTGTCCATTGCGGTGACCCGCTGGAGTTCTTCTAGCGTGTGACGTGGAGTGTAGCGGAATGCCTTGCCTTCGATCGCGCGGTCGACCAGGCCTTTTTTATAGAGACGATTGAGGGTCGTCATCACCGTGGTGTACGCCTGATGGAACTCGCCGTCCGCGAGCAACTCGCGAACCGTCGCGCTGCCCTGCCTCCAAAGCTTGCGCAGCACCCGATCCTCGAAAGGGCCCAATTGAATCTTCAACTCGAGAATTGAGAGAGCCCTCATCATTCGAATTCAGAATGCCCTGTCACGAATTGAGCGCCCAACCAACGTCTCTTCGTGATTCAAAAATGGCCCTCATCATACACCTAGAGCCTCACGGCTGGTAGCGCAAAGTGGCTGCTGGGCCGGGAAAGCAAAGGGCAGGCCGGTTATCGGACTATTCTCGAGCGGCGATTGCTTCAGAGCCACCAAACTAAGTTGCGGCACCGAAGTGGGCGAAAGGAATAGCCCATGAGGCGGGCTGGCGGACGTTTTCTTCGCGTTTCGCCGACGCGATGCTGCAAATCTCGAGCACGGAGTCCATACCGGTGACGCGCAAGACCTCACGAACGGCTTTGGTGGGATTCATCAGGCGAAGGTAAAGTCCCGCGGCTTGCAGGGAGATCAAAGCGCCAATTCCAGCGGCGTCAATCGCCTCAACCTCGCTGAGATCGAGAACAATGTCTCGTCCGTATTGGCCCACGGTAGCGCACAAAAGCGTAGTTTCATCGCCACGAACAATCCTTCCGGCGCAACGCATGATAACGGTCTTGCCGAGTTCTTCGACACTTAGATTTAGCACAATAAGATTCCTCTCTTCCTTTGTAACGGAATTTTGACGCGAAAAGTTCAAGCTTTCGGTTCGACGGTCGAGGCGCCAAAATGTCCGCATCGGCCGGGCATGCTGTTGCGGAATTTTTCCCGTTCTTCGGGAGTCATTTGCTCCCAGCGCTCCATCATCCTGCGACGCCATTTCCAGTTGCGGTGAGGTCCGCCGCGGAATCCCCCAAAGAGAATTTTGCTGAGAACCAAAAGCCCCAACGCCTGCCAAAAAGTGATGAGATGCCAGCCGAATACAGCCGGGATCAACCAGTTCCACAAACGCATCACCACGAAACTGGCGACCGCTAGAAACAACACCGCGAAAAAAGCGAACTTCAATATTCTGAGCAACCAGTTTCTTTTCATGTTCAAGTCCTGTCATTTCGAAATTCGTCATAGATGGCTTGCAGGCGTTGGCGCAGGTGCAAAACCGCATAATGTTTGCGCGAGAGCAGAGTGTTCACGCTGACTCCCGTTTGCTCCGCCAGTTCTTTAAAGCTGTATCCCATCCACTCGTGCGCGACAAACACGTCCCGCTGTTCCGCCGGCAATTCGTCAAGCGCGTCGTCGAGCTCTTCCAGCAGTACGCTGCGCGCATAAGCGGCATCCGGACCTGCATCGGGGGAGGGAAGAAGTTCCTCCATAGAAAGCTCTTCCCCATCTTCCGCAGCTTGGGCCGGTCCGCTGCGCAAGGTTTCCCTGCTCCTCTTGCGAAACAAATCGGTAATCCGGTTGCGCGCTACGCTAAACAACCAGGCCGTGACCTGCTCGATCGGTTTCATCAGCCGGTAGGCTTCCAGCAGTTCGAAGAAGACATCCTGAAGGATGTCTTCGGCGTCGCCGGGGTCGGCCACACGCCTCCGAATGAAGCTGCGTAGCCGCGATTGCTCACGCGAGACCGCGTCAGAGATGCGTTGGTCCTGCTCCGCCATCGGCCACTGTTTGTTCAGCGCCTCGTCCATCTATTGGTATAGACGAACGAGCGAGGAAGATATTGTAAGGGAGCCGCGAGCAGCGATTGGCTAATCGAACTAGATTGCCGAGTTATTGAAAAGATTAGACTAAGCGTAGGGATCTCGTGGGTTTTGATGCGGCAAGTTTGGCGAGTCTTAGAACGTGGTATTTTTCCAGCCCGTGCTGGTCCGATCACCAGACCAGAGAACGCGCTATAATCTCTCTCGGCATATGTCGAGTCTGCGGTATGCATTAGTGGCGTACGTGAAGAGTCCGCTTGGAGAATTCGTGGAGAATCTCCGGCAGGAGCTTCATCCCGACCTACCCCACTTCTCGGCGCACATTACGCTTCTGCCGCCGCGGCTGCTTATGGGAAGCGAAAGCGAAGCGCTGCTCGCGCTGGCCGCAATTTGCGCTCAGGCCGAGCCCTTCGAGGTGGTTCTGGGAGAAATGGAAAGTTTCGCTCCTACCACCCCCACAGTCTACATCGGCGTGGCGAATGGCGAAGAGCGGTTGGAGGAGTTGCATCACCGCTTGAACACTCAAGCTCTGGCGTTCGCCGAAGAGTGGCCTTACGTACCCCACGTCACAATCGGCAAGATGGCCAGCCAGGAGGCCGCGAAATGCGCTCTTCGGGTTGGGCGCGAACGTTGGCGGCATTTCAAGGGAAGCCGTCGCATTCTACTCGACCGGCTGACATTTGTGCGCGAAGATGGGGCCAACTGCTGGAGCGATCTGGCGCCGGTCCAACTGGGGAAGAGCCTGGTCTCGCCTTAATCTTCAATTTAATAACCTTTCAGTAGCCCCAAACCTTGATTACCCGGCTTGTTACGTTACTGTTACACGGCTCTAATGGCCCCTGGTACATTTCCCTCCCGTGCATTGCGAAGGCGTTTGCCGCCCTGTAAACAGAATGGAGGGAAATGAGTTGAATCCCGCGCAGGGGGCCGTTTTGCGGGGCGCTGTTCAAGCAATGCCGGAGGGCACAGAATGCAGATCGGCGTCTACGGTTCGGGTTATCTGGGAACGGTAATTTCCGCCTGTCTAGCCGATTTTGGAACGCCTGTTTCTTGCTGTCATCCCGATCGTTCGCGCATGGTCGAGATGGCGCAAGGCACCGTTCCCTTCTTCGAGAAAAACCTTAAAGAGATTATCCGCCGCAATGTTCGCGCCGGGCGCCTGGCATATTCCACCGATATCGAATCGTTTGCGCGCAAGACACAAGTTATTTTCCTGGCCGAAGATGGAGCCGAGAACCTGGCCGATGTAGTAATGCGGATTGCGCGGCTCGCGCCGAAGCCTCCGATTTTGACCATTGTGACTCCAGTCTCGGTGGGAACGGCCGCTTCTCTGGAAAAATCTCTGAAAGATGCTGGCTTGGCTGGAACGATTGTCTCGCAACCCATGTTTTTTACCGACGGCTGCGCGGTGGAAGATTTCAACTGGCCCGACCGTCTGATTTTAGGATCAACTTCCACCGAAGCGGTCCAGGTGCTGAAACAGATTTTTCATCCGCTGGTCATGCGCGGGGTGCCGGTCATCGTCACCAATCAGGCAACCGCTGAGCTGGTGCGGGAATCGGCCACGGCGTTTGTCGCGACCAAAATCTCTTTTATCAACGAAGTTGCCGCTTTATGCGAGCGCGTGGGAGCGGATGCCGTCAATCTGGCCCTGGCCCTCGGTCTCGACAAAAAAATTGCCCCGCGTTGCCTCCAGCCGGGCGCGGGCATGGGCGGAGTTTTCGCCGAGTCGGACATGGATTCGCTGGCTGCGCTGGCCCAATCGAATGGCGTTCCCCTGAAAGTTCTCAGCGCCGCACGAGACGTTAACCATACCCTCACCGAGCGTCTCGTCGAGAAGATTGCTTCGGCCCTGAATAGCGTGGAGAACAAAGACGTAGGAATTCTCGGCCTCGCCTTCAAGCCAAATACGAACTCTGTTGCCGGATCGTCGGCTATACGTTTAGCCGAAACTCTGGTCGCCAAGGGCGCACGCGTAAGGGCTTATGATCCAGTTGCGCTCACGGAAGCGAAGATGCGGCTGAACGGCACCGTCCGGTATTGCGACTCCGCTTATGCCGCGGCTGAGGGCGTGGACGCCCTTGTTGTAGGCACCGGCTGGCCGGAATTCCGGGCGCTCGATTTTGACCGCATCCGTCATCTGCTCAAAAAACCAGTGATCGTCGATACAAAAAATCTACTCGACTCCGTTCGCTTGCGCGCCATGGGATTCGACTACGTTGGAGTTGGACGAGGATGAGAAGATCCTCCGCCAGTCAATCCAGACAAGCTGCGAATTTTTCCCTTGAACTGTGAAACGTGAACAAAGAGTCGATTAATCCCGCGAGCACTCAGGAGCCTCTGCCTCGCTCTTTTCGCATTCCCAGCTTAATTTCCGACGTGATCGATAATTTGGCATTCGCGTTGTTTTGCCTATCTGTCTCGAGTCTCGCTCACCTGATTCGATCGTGGTGCAACCGCTTCCTGACTGAAGCTTGATGCTTTGCCGCCGGTTTCTGATTTCCGCACGGCCGGGTTGTATAATCGAACATGGCGGTGGGAATAGCTCAACTGGCAGAGCACCGGACTGTGGCTCCGACGGTTGCGGGTTCGATTCCCGTTTCCCACCCCAGACTCCCTTCCCGCATCGCGGCCTCTCGAGGGCGGTCATTTTGCAGCCTCTGTCGGCATTCTCTGAAGCGATGCCCCGAGACAAACCTTTCCATACTATTCGAAGGCTTTGCCAACCGGCTTGCGCAATACCAGATTGGGAAACGCCCGGCTCGGGACATCCTCAATATTCTCTGGCCTCATTGACCCCGTCGCCCAGTCAGCCTAGAATTCGCACGAACCATGGCCGCGCGATGAATCTACTCCCCAGCGGGGCGCAGCCAAATCTTGAGTCCGGCTCCTTTGGAGTACATGCGTAGGGGGAGCTTCATGAAGAACGTTTCGCGAAAGCGAATCAACTCCGGTCGCAAAATTCAATCCCTTGCCAGCGTCAACGCGTCTCAAGAATCGTTCCCGATTGTCGGTATCGGGGCTTCGGCTGGGGGCTTGGAAGCATTTTCCGAGCTGCTGCGTGGGTTGCCGGAAAAGACCGGCATGGCTTTTGTGCTGGTGCAGCACCTCGATCCTAAACACGCGAGCACGCTGCATGAAATCCTCGCTCGGGTAACCAAACTTCCAGTCACGGAAATCACGCATGGGACGCCAGTGCAGCCAGACCATGCGTACGTAATTCCCGCCAACACGAATTTGACAATTAAGCACGGAATCCTGCACCTGCGCGCGAGGGCGTTGAGCAGAGGGCAGCATATGCCGGTTGACGATTTCTTTCGTTCTCTGGCGGAAAGTGCCGGCGAACGGGCGATTGGCGTGATCCTGTCAGGCACGGCCTCCGACGGCACCGAAGGAGCTTGCGCGATCAAAGCGGCGGGAGGAATCACCTTCGCCCAGGATGAAGTTTCGGCGAAGTATGACAGCATGCCGCGCAGCGCGGTAAACGCGGGATGCATCGATTTCATTCTGCAACCTCGGGATATTGCCCGGGAGCTGGCGGGCATCGGCAAACATCCTTTTGCGGCGCGGACACTGCAAAGCGAGGCCGAAGGCTTCACGGGAATGGTGGGAAGCGATCTTAATGCGCTCTTCGGCCTTCTGCGCGATTCCAGCGGAGTAGACTTCACCAACTACAAACACAGTACTCTTCAGCGCCGCATACGGCGGCGAATGGTGGTGCATAAAGTAGAAACATTGAAGGAATATTTGCACTTCCTCGGGAGAAGGCCCGAAGAACTGGATGAACTTTACCGCGATTTGCTAATCCACGTAACCGGTTTTTTCCGCGAGCCGGAAACTTTCGCGGCGCTGCGCAAACACGTTTATCCCAGGTTGTTCGAAGGCCGCAAGCCCGATAATCCCATTCGCATTTGGGTGGCGGGGTGCTCCACAGGCGAAGAGGTGTATTCGATTGCGATTACGCTTCTCGAATACATGTGGATGCACAGCCGCAACATCTCCCAGGCTGCTACCGCGATCCAGATTTTCGCCACTGATATCAGCGACAGCGCGCTCGATCGCGCGCGCACCGGACTCTACACCGAAGCTTCGGTGGCCGAGGTCTCGGCGGAGCGTTTGAAACGCTTCTTCGTTCGCCTGGATGGCGGTTTCCAGATCACGAAGGCCATTCGCGATATGTGCATCTTCGCCCGGCAGAATCTGGTGAAAGATCCGCCCTTCTCGAATCTGGACCTGGTGAGTTGCCGCAACCTTCTTATTTATCTTGGACCAATCCTGCAACGGCGGGTAATCCCGGCACTGCACTATGCTTTAAAGCCAGGCAGCTACTTAATGCTCGGAACCTCGGAAAATCTGGGAGGGTTCAACGACCACTTCGGGTTAATCGACAAGAAGTACAAGATTTACCAAAAACGAAAAACCACGGCGCGCCTCGCCACCTATTTCGGCAGCGCGGACTACATGCCGGGCCGTGCGGAAGTCAAATCCGCCAGCGATTTGCCGGCACCGTTTACTGTGGAGCGCGAGGTCGAGCACTTTCTGGTGAACCGGTTTGTTTCGGCCAGTGTCGTGGTGAACGAGCAAATGGAAATCGTTCAATTTCATGGCAAAACCGGGGCCTATCTGGAACCGCCGGCGGGCCGGCCCAGTTTCAGCCTGGCGAAGATGGCCCGCGAGGGACTTCTGGTCGATTTGCGCGCCGCCCTTGATACTGCAAAGAGAATTAACGCCCCCGTGCGGAAGTCTGGCGTGCTCATACAACGTGAGGAGGGAACCAGAGAAGTGAATCTGGAAGTGCTGCCACTGCGCGGTCCGTTGGCGCAGGAACGGCTCTATGTAGTTGTGTTTGAAGATGCCGTACCACCGCAACCCGCGGCTGCGGACAAAGCTGCCGCGGTAAAGAGGCCGAAGTCATCCCATTCCGCAGCCAAGGATATAGGGCCATTGAAGCGCGAGGTTGAACAACTGCGGAGACAGCTTGGTACTCTCATCCAGGAGCACGAATCCATCGAAGAAGAGTTCAAAGTGGCCCACGAAGAAGTCTTGTCGGCCAACGAAGAATTGCAGAGCACCAACGAAGAGTTGGAAACTTCCAAGGAGGAATTGCAATCGACCAACGAAGAACTTACCACCCTCAACGAGGAAGTGCAAAACCGAAACGCGGAATTAGGCGCGGCCAACAACGATCTGCTCAACTTGCTGGGACACGTAGATATTCCCGTGGTCATGGTGAGCAACGATCTGCGCATTCGTCGTTTTACTCCGGCGGCCCAAAAAATGCTGAACCTATTGCCGGGGGATGTCGGGCGCCGGCTGGGCGAAATCCGTCCCAATCTTGACGTCGACGACTTGGAGACCCTGTGCAGCACAACCATCCGGGCCATGGCTCCGCAGGAGCGCGAGGTGCGCACCAGCGAAGGCGGCTGGCAGATGTTGCACGTTCGCCCCTACAAGACCTGGGACAATCGCATTGAGGGTGCGGTAATCAGCCTGCAAGACGTAGATGCCCTCAAGCGTACTCTGGACCAGACTCGTGTGTATGCGGACACCATTGTCGAAAGCGCGCGGGAACCGATTCTGGTGTTGAACTCCGGTTTGCAGGTGACGTTGGCCAATCCTGCCTTTTACCGGACATTTAACGTCTCGAGGGAGGAAACCGAGGGTCGGCTCATTTACGAGCTGGGCAACGGCCAGTGGAACATTCCACAGTTGCGCGACTTGCTGGAGGAAATTATTCCCGCTCGATCGCGCGTGGATGACTTCGAGATGAGCCATGAGTTTCCCCATATTGGAGAGCGCGCGATGGTTCTCAACGCCCGCCGCGTCGAACTACACCCCGGGCATCCTTTCATTCTGCTGGCGATTGAGGATGTGACGGAAAAAAATCGCGAAGGTGTGGCCTAGCGGACGCCTTGTGAACGGCAGGATGAACTCGCGCTCTTTCTAAACTCGCTCGCACAGGAGCTTTTGCCCAAACCTACACTTCCGGGATTTAGCCGCCGACTGAACTACCCCGGCTTCCGGGACGATCCTACCTGGAGAATAAATCAAAAGTAAGCCGCTCCCAGGCTAAACTGAGCCACTACGAGGCTGCCTGGCCGCTTGCAATATTTGTGGTATACCTCTATTTGCAGGTGGCGCGGGTTAAGGGCCACATCTTAAGCCGACCCCTTACAGTATGAAGCGTATCTTTCATCCAGTATGAAGCGTATCTTTCATCCATTTCGCAGCGCCTCGCGCCAACTGGGCCCACTTGAGCAGCGCCTGCTGGATGCGTTGTGGGCGCGGGGCAGTGCAACGGTCAGAGAGTTGATTCAAGACGGCTACGACGATCTCGCCTATACCACGGTGATGACCACGCTGGACCGCCTGTTCAAGAAGAGTTTGCTGTCGCGGAGGGAGGAGGGCCGGGCATTTCGCTACGCTCCGCAGTTTAGCCGCGAAGAGCTGCACCGCGAGTCGGCGGGACACGCTCTGCAAGAGCTGCTGGATTCGAATCCGGCTTCATCTTTGCCGCTCTCGTTTCTCGTGGAATTTCTGGGAGAACGCGACGCGCAGTTGCTCGACGACTTGCAGTCCCTGGTCGAACGCAAGCGCCGCGAATTGTCCCGGCGTGAATCGAAGGAAAAGCACGGTCCCAGCGAGACAAAATAGGGAGACAAAGTAAGGGAGACAAAGTAAATGTTTGCTCTGCGCGGGCTGGCGGTTTCTCTTTCGATCTTCGCATTGCTGTACGCTGGCTTGTCGGTGTTAGTTCGGACGACGTGGCTGCGGATCTCGGTTCTTGCTGCGGGGCGATTCGCGCGGCAGCAGGCGAATCTACTGTTTGCTTTGCGTATCGCCCCATTGGTGATTGCAGCCGTAATTACCCTTGTAGTCGTCGTGCCGTCGTTTCTCCTGCTCGAGCCCCGCGTGGTAAATGAGCCGCTGGGCGGTGCATCCCTGCCACTAAGCTTATGCGGGTTTGCCCTGATCGTTGCAGGAGTGTGGAATGCATCGACCGCCTGGGGACGAGCCACGCGAGCGATTGCGCGCTGGTCGAGCGCGGCCAGCGCGATCGACGCAGGTCGGACTGGTTCGTCGCGCGAGGTACCCGTTCTGTGCAGCGCAGTTGCGCCTCCGCTTACCGTTGCTGGTGTTTTGCGCCCAACCGTGTGGCTGTCGTTGGCTGCGGAAGTTGTGCTCAACCAGAGCGAACTAAACGCTGCGCTGAAGCATGAGTGCGTGCACATCCGCCACTGGGATAACTTCAGGAAGCTGCTGTTGCGCTTCGCGGGATTTCCGGGAATGGCCGGGTTGGAGAACGCATGGAGCGAAGCCTCAGAAATGGCGGCTGACGATGCCGCGGTGTCGAGCGCATCCGAGGCGCTCGATCTGGCCTCGGCAGTTATCAAATTATCCCGTCTGACTCTCGCGGAGCCGATGGTGGAGTTGACAACAGCCTTGGTCCAAACCCCGGCGGAGTCTGTAAACGCGCGCATTGCCCGCCTGATCGCCTGGCCGGAGCGGCAACATACTTCTTCAATATCGCTTTTGCCTCCGTTCGCGTTGGGCGCGGCCGCTTTTATCGTGGCTCTGGCCTTCAGCTACGGTGATCTGCTGGTCGGCATGCATGCCGCAACCGAGTGGCTGGTCCGTTAGCCCGTAGAGAGGCCGCGGGAGAGATGGTTCATCTCTGTCCTTTAAGATGCGCTGCTGACTTAGGTGCGCTCTTCCTAATCTCCCTCGAGTCTCAACGCAGTTCATTCTTGTAGCTTGCGATTTTGAATTAGACTTCTGCACATGCCTAGCGCCCGCCAAGGATCGATCCATTTGTTTCGCTTCGAGGGGATCGACGTATTTCTGCACTGGTCGTGGTTTCTGGTGGCGGCGTATGAAATCAGTGCGCGAAAGGGAAGTTATTCCTCCGTCGGATGGAACGTGGCGGAATATCTCGCGCTTTTCCTGATCGTCTTGCTGCACGAGTTCGGCCATGCCCTGGCTTGCCGGCAAGTGGGCGGAACGGCCGACCATATCGTCCTGTGGCCGCTGGGCGGAGTTGCGTATGTGAACCCGCCGCCGCGGCCGGGCGCAACGCTCTGGAGCATTACCGCAGGGCCGCTGGTGAATGTGGTTTTGGGAGTAGTGTTCTTCGTAACGGCAAGCGTTAGCCGGTCGGCCGGAATGGCGCAATCCGCGCCGGATCTTTACGCGTTGCTGAGCGCCATCTGGAGCATTAATCTTTACCTGCTGATTTTCAATATCCTGCCCATCTACCCTCTGGATGGCGGCCAGATTCTGCGATCGCTGCTTTGGTTTGTGTTGGGTCGCGCTCGCAGCCTGCTAGCCGCTACAGTCATCGGATTGCTCGGCGCGGCGGGCTTCATCTTTATCGCGTTCCGGGCGCAATCCATCTGGCTGGGAGCGATCGCGGCATTTATTCTGATGAATTGCTGGAGCGGGTTCAAACAGGCGCGGGCGCTGTCGAGCTTCGCGAAGCTGCCGCGGCGGCACGAATTTTCCTGTCCGAGTTGCAAGACTGCGCCGCCAATTGGCGCTTTCTGGAAATGCACGCAATGCGGCCAACCCTTCGATACTTTTCAGACCGGCGCAGTATGTCCGCGCTGCGGCTCACGATTTGATGTAACCCGATGTTTGGATTGCGGCTCGCTCCATCCCATGCACGAATGGAAGGCTCCGGTGGTTGTACCCTCGGCAGTTCTGATTGGCGGAGAATGAGCTTCAGCCAGGCTTCGCGCCTCGCAATCGAATCAAACGTTGCGATAAAGTAAAAAAATGAGTTCCCCGCCTCCTCTGCCCGATAACATACCCGTCCCTAACTCAGTGGATTTTGTTTGGGATATGGGACTACGGAAGATTGGCGACCAAATCGCGATGTTCGACGCGATCGACTCAAAAACCGGCGTAATCATCGGCTTTGTTGTTGTCTCGATCGTTGAAATTTTGGGGTTCCTAATGCTGGCGGCGGCAGAGGCGACTCAGACGGCCCAACTGCATAATAGCGTGGCGTTCTCTCGTGCAGTCGGCTTCTTTTTCTTTCTTGGGCTCGCATTGAGCTTTCTTTCAACCTGGCTTGGCCTATAGGCAATTCGAGTTCGCGAGTTTGCGCTGGGATTTGATTACGGAAAGATGTTGGGGCTTGCTAATTTGACAGAGCAGGAATTAAAAGGGATTTTCCTGGGAGATTTGCTTCAATCGGTTGGTAGCAATGCGCGTGCTGAACGGCAAAGTTAGATCTGCGAAGGCCGCCTCGATTTTTGTTTTGCTGGGGCTCCTATGCTATACAATTGATGTGGGACTGTTGTTCATTTCATTCCTTCCGGCAACTAACTGACTGAACAGAACTCCAATTCGCAGCGCGATGGCTCAAACTCGCAGCGGTCGGGTCGAAGTGGTTCCGCGCAGACAAGTCGTGACTCCCAATCAAGTCGTGACTCCCAATCTACATACGAGCGGGGACGATACGTACCTCTCCCAGGTCAAGGCCCGGACTACGTTCGCAAGGGTGCCGGCCAAAATCGAAGCAGCTAAGTGCTCCGCTGCTTCGATCATTTCCAGCCATAGGCCCGGCTTGGTCGCTAGTCTCTTTCGCAATACACCTTAGAACGTCACTCTTACGCCGATCTGCGCGGCGAACGGAATGCCCACCGTTGTTCCCGGTCCGAAAAAATCTCCCAGTGCGCCTTCGGGAATTTCAAGCTGTTTCAGGCTGGTAATCGCCGCGGTCTGCGAGCAATCCGCATTGGTGCAGACGCTGCTGACATTAGTGATGCCGCTGGCATTGGGTGCCATCTGGTTCGCCGGAACCGGAAGCTGCGCCACGTTCACCGCGAAGTTTGCTCCGGGATTATTTCGGTTAAAGAGATTGAAGAACTCGATGAACGGATCAACCTGCCAGCGCTCGTTGATCCTGATTGGCCGCGTCACCCGCAGGTCTGACTGAATGTAAGGCGTGCCCCGAAATTCGTCGAGGCTGGTATAGGCTCCGTTCACATAGATGCGATCGGTGTTGTCGGCGTTCGTAATGGTGATGGGACGGGCGCTCTCGATCTGGTTGATCGTGCTCAACTCGAAACCTCCGGGAAGATGCACAATGCCCGCCAGCACGAAGCGATGACGAACGTCTTCGCCGGAAGGTCCGTAGTCGCCCGGTCCAAAAGCATTGAGAAGGCCGGGATTCGGCTGGTCAGGCTCGTTCGGGCAGACGCCGTCCACATAGTCGAATAGTTCGCCGAGCAGGCATCCCCAGGTCTGCGCCTTCGAGAGCGTGTAGTTGGCGACAAGATTGAAGCGGTGCATATTGCCTTGCAGATGCAGCATCAACCCGTTATAGCTGGAACGGTTGTTAGCTTCGAACACATTCACATTCGGCACCAAAGCTGTCTGATCGGTAGTGTCAGAGGCGGGAAACAACGGAGTAAACAAATTGGCGCCGCTGGCATAGGAGAAGCCGCGATAGCCGTGATTGCCCTGCTCGTGAACATAATCCGCGCTCACCAGCCAGTTTTCGTTGAAGGCGTGTTGCACGCCGCCGGTCGTATGAATGGAATAAGGCGTTTTGTATGGAGAGCCGATTAGATTTCCCGTTGCGCCCGCGCCGCCCGTCAGGCAGCCCGCTCCGGTGAGCGCGCCGCCGATGAAACTGCACGGGCCGGTGGCGTAATTCGAATTGTTGACGCCCTGAAACGCAGTCGCCCATCCGTTCTGCGCCAGATCGTCGTAGTAGAGGCCGAAACCGCCGCGAATCACGGTCTTCCCGCCGACGCCGGGCGAGTACGCGAAACCAAGCCGCGGCGCAATTTGTTTGCGATAGTCGCTCGGAACGCTGGGCACGACTGGAAGCTGTAAAGCCTGAAGCGTCAGATATGCGGGGTTCTCGGCCTGGCTTCGTCCCGAACCGATGAATAATCCCCACGTCGTCTGGTACCGCAATCCGTAGTTGATTGTGAGTTGGTGCGAGACTCGCCATGAATCTTCGGCATAGAAGGCGAGCCGCTGCACGTTTTGCGAGAAGCTGCCATCGCCCGCTGGCGTATACGTGCAATTGACGCCAAAGGCGGTTGTGATTGGCGGATTGCACGGCGCGCTGGGCGGGGCGAAGAAGAACTGCGACGGATTGGCGACATAATAATCGGGATCAAATGGATAGGTAATAAACTGCTCCGCCGTCGACGCGAACGCGCCACCCAGCACCGGTTCGTGGATGAAGTCAATCCCAAACTTGAAAGCGTGGTCGCGCACGACGTGGCTCACGTCGTCGCGGAATTGATATTTATCCTGATTGCGCAGGTCGGGGAAAAGTGTGATCGGGGTTGCGAACTGATTGTCGCCGAACGTTTCGAAGCCGGAGACGGTGAGCGCAGTCACGCTGAACGGGAACTGTACGGCAAAGCCGAGATCGGAATTGCGAGTCTGGGTAAGGTGCAACAGGCTGGCATCAAGCACTAGATTGCCCAACCAGGTCGAGCTAAACGCATAAGTATTGCTCAGCGCCAGGTTCCAATAATTGTTGTGCGTGGTCAGCCCGGTCGAGGGCAGCGTAGCCTGTTGCACCAGCGCGTTATGAGTCAGGTAGCTGTCGGAAGACGCGCGCAGGAACCAGGTCGATTTCGGCGATTCCGCCCAGTCGAAGCGCAACGAACTCAGGTAATCGCGAAAGGGAATTGACACGGTGGCGGGAACCGCAATGGAAGGAATGCCGCTGATCAATCCCTCGGACGCCAACTGAGCCAGCGCATCGAACTGCGTGGTGCTGGCGGGGCTATAAGCGATGCTGGCATTCTCGTGTACGTTCTCGAAAGAGGTGAAGAACCAGACTTTATCTTTCGCGTCGGGGCCGCCGATCGTTCCAACATAATTCTGCCGGGAGAAAGGCTGCTTGGGATTCGGCGCAGGGTTTTCAATTGGGAAACGAGCGTTGAGCGCGGCCTGGCGATCATAAAATGCGGCATCGCCGTGCCATTCATTCGTACCGCGCTTGGTTGTGATCACAACCGATCCGGCGGTAGTCCAGCCGGTGTCGGCGTCCTCGTTCGAAGTGCGCACGGCGAATTCCTGAATGCCATCCGGAGAGAAATTTTGCAGAAAGCCGCCAATCCAATCGTCGGAGTTATCGGCGCCATCCACCGAAAGCTCGTTATTCAAACCGGAGCTTCCTCCGGTTGAAACCGCGGTAATTCGTGCTTTTGTTGGATCGGAGGGTTCGACCGGTTCGGTACCCGGAACCAGATAGGCAATGTTGGCGAAGCTTCTCGCTGGCAGCGGCATAGTTTCCAGGTCGCGCGTCCCGACCACGCCTCCGCGCACCGCGCTCGAGGTCTCAGTCACTTCGGTTGTGATGGAAGAAGAATTCGCCTGCACATTAACAGTTTGCGAGGCGGCTGCGGGCTTCATCGTGACCATGATATCCCGCACATTGGTTACGGCAATCGCCACATCCGCCTGGGCAGGCGCGAAGCCTTTGGCGTTGATGGTGACGTGGTAGTTGCCGGGTAGAAGATCGTCGAGACGAAACTCGCCGCGATCTTCGCTGACAGCTTCGCGCGTCACCGAAGATCCCAACAACTGCGCCACGATATGCGCCGACGCAATTCGCGCCCCGCTGGCGTCCTGCACCGTGCCGCGCAGTGATCCCCGCGAGTTCTGGGCGAGGAGATTGGTGGCTGAGAGAATCGCGAACAGGGTTAGAGTAAGTGCGCTCTTGAATGAACTTGTTTTCATATTTTGGAACAGAAGTGAGACTAGACGGCAGGGCTGAGTACTACCATAGGTCGTAGGGGAGGCGGGTGTTCGCGCGTCGTCAACCGATCTGTATTAGCGATTGTCATCCAGAGCGAAGCGAGAGATCTAGGTGTTCGCTGACAGCGGCAATGTATGCGCGGCAAGCAAGAGCCAAGGTCCCTCGCTTCGCTCGGGATGACACTTGATTATCACAGTTGGCCATAACAATTTGATGATGGCCGAGGATTATGCAGATCTGCGACTAATCCGACCAGCGCTGCGGTTTGCGATCCCAGCGATGATGTCTTAACTCATCGAGCAGAGCGGCGTCGAGCGGGCCGGCATCGCTGGCGGCGACATTCTGGCGCACGTGTTCCGGGCTGCGCATGCCGACGATTGTGGTGCTGACCGCGGGGTGCGACAAGATGAAGCGCAGCGACATTTCCGGCAACGTCATGCCCGCAGGTAGGATTTTCTTGAGCTTGTCCACGCGCTGAATCGTATTCGCCAGGTTTTCCGGGCCAAAATATCCCGACCGCCAATCGCTCTTGGGAAACTTCGTTTCGAGAGTCATCTTCCCGCCGAGGCTGCCTTCGTCCAAGGGCACGCGCGCGATTACGCCTACGTTAAGTTCCTGGCAAAGCGGCAGCAGTTTGTCTTCCGGCGCTTGATCGAAAATGTTGTAAATCACCTGCACTACGTCGACTAAGCCGGTGTGCAGCGCCTTGAGACCGTTCTCCGGCTCCCAGCGGTTCAGGCTTAAGCCGAAGGAGCGAATCCAGCCGCCATCTTTCAATTTCTCCACCGTCGCGCGAAAATCCGGATCGTCGGTCCAACTGTCGTCCCAGACATGAAATTGCAAAACATCGATCGAATCCACGCGAAGCTGCTTGCGGATCAAATCCGCATATTTGAGCACGTGCTCCGGCGAAAACACGTCGGCGTATTTGTATTTCGCGAGTGCCGGCCACTTTTGGTTGCCGGGCGGAATTTTCGACGCTGCATAAAGACGCTTGTCGGAATTGCGCGCCATCGTTTCGCCGAGCAGTCCATCGCTCTTGCCCTCGCCGTAGGCCCACGCGGTGTCGAAAAAGTTGCAGCCTGTATCGACGGAAAGTTGCAGAGAATCGAGCGACTGCTGGTCGTCGGAGCCGCTCCATCCGCTCATGCCCCACAGCCCGTAGGCGATGTCGCTGACTTCAAAACCGGTTCGGCCCAGCTTGCGGTATTTCATGAACGGTCTTCCTCTGATTCCGCCAAGTCATTTCGCGGATATAAGAATTGGAATGCGCTGACAATCGTAGCAGTTTTGGCGTTAAGCCGAACTCTGCCGTGCGGCAGAAGAATTTTTGTGAAGCGAAAATTTCGATGCAAGCCATCAGGATTTTGCGGCTCTATCGTGGTCCGATACATGTTTCAATGAACTTAGAAGATGAGCCTGGAAGATAGACATGGGGAAACAAACCCGTTCGTAAATTTTATGGAGGTAGACCCTAAATGAAATCAGAATGCCCTACTTCTCCCATGACCCCGTACCGCGACGAAGAACTCCGTGCCCCCACGTCTCGGCTGGTAGATGAAAAGATATCTGACGACTCCGGAGCCGAATCGAAAACCGACAGCGCTCTAGCGCCCGCGGGACTTAAGAACCCGTTCTGGAAGTAGCGCCGGAAGTAGCGCCCCGCGCGCAATTTGTCATCCCGAGCGAAGCGAGGGATTTTGGTGTGTTTCTCCGCGAGCATTGCGCTCGAAGATCAGTTCGAAGATCAACACCAAGATCCCTCGCTTCGCTCGGGATGACAACGCTAGATGACAACGCTAGTGGAGCAATTAGATGACAACGTTGGTAGAGCATTAACAGTTTTAGCGCAGAATTGGCAGGCACAGCACGGGCCGCAACGCAAAGGGCAAACCCGACATCTGGTGCAGCGCCGGTTGAAGTCTGGCGTCGCTGCAAGGCTCAAGCGTAATCACAAACGGCAGAGCGTTTTTGTCGCATCCCGGCCGCTGCAACACGGCGTCAATGTTTAGTCCATGAGCCGAAAGAATAGTGGCCAGCCGGGCAATTATTCCCGGCTGATCTTTTACTACTAATCGCAAATACCAGGGAGTCTCGAAGTCGCAACTTACATTGGGTGAGCTGAGTTTGAGACTCCGCGGCGTGAGCGATTTTGCAGAAAGGTTTTCCGCCACGAACATCAAATCCGAGACAACGGCCACTGCGGTTGGATCTCCTCCTGCGCCTGCGCCCAGAAAAGCCATGTCCCCGCCGTATTCTCCCGAGGTCAAAACCAGATTCAGATTCCGTTGCACGCGCCCGAAGGGCGAAGCAATCGGAACCAGGCTGGGCCCAACCTCCGCGAATAAAGTTTTCCCTTTCACCTCGGCGCGCGAAATCTGCCGGATGGTGCATCCCAGTTCGGCGGCGTAATCAAAATCGACCGCATCGACGCCTCGAATCGTCCGGGCGCGAATGCTTTCTAGAGAAACTCTCACCTGCAAACCAGCCAGCGCAAGAATGGAAAGTTTGGCGCGGGCATCCCCGCCGTCGAGGTCTTCGCTCGCGTCGGCTTCGGCGTACCCCTTGGCCTGCGCCTCTTCCAACGCTTCGCTGAAGGGAATGCGCGCCGTCTCAATGCGGCTGAGAATATAGTTGCACGTGCCGTTGAGAATGCCAGAGATTCCGTGCAGTCGGTCTCCGCTGAGTCCGGTGCGCAATGCGGGAAGAACGGGAACGCCGCCGGCAACGGACGCGCCAAACTCAAGCTGGCAGCCATGTGCGCTCGCTATTTGTAACAACTCGGGCCCATGCCGCGCGATGAGTTGCTTGTTGGCGGTCACCACCGGCTTGCCGGCTGTCAATGCTCCGCGCACCAGATCCTCTGCCGGCCTCAATCCACCAATGAGTTCAACCACAATGTCGGCGTCGGAACTAAGAATCGTTCCAAAATCGTCCGTCCATATAACATCGGCGGGAATCCACGGCTGTTTCTTGCGCTCGAAGTTTCGATTGCAAATATAGGTGAGACGAAGCAAGCCGTCGTTACGTTCACACAGAATTTTCGCGACCGCGCTGCCCACGGTTCCAAAACCCACCAGCGCAACGCGACGCCCAGAGCCGCCGTCGCGAATAGCGGCGTGACTGGCATTCAAGGCGCGGTCTGGCGAAGTTTCGTGCAAGGCTGCTCCAGAGTGTGGAACTTTACTTCTATCACAACTGCGATTCGCGGCTTCCGGGAAATGGAACTGGCAATCGAGCGCGGGCGACGTGCCGCGCAGAGTGGGCATCAAAGTTGGTAATATGATGCGATCCCGCCGCAGCCAGGAAAACTTCCTGCTGCCGGTATCAGCAGCGGAACCTTATATTACCGGCGTCTCTTGCCTCTTCATGCCGGGCGCTACGGTCCGCCACCACGCCCGGTTATGGGAGGAGAATGGATGATTGGAAAGTTCGCGACTGCGAGTGCGGTGACGCTGCTCGCTCTAACTGCTTTGTTGGGAGCGCAGGGTTTCGCTCAAACGACTCCTACGACGCAAGCTCCCACAAACCCGCCCGCAGCCTCAACTCCTGCCGCCCAACAGCCTTCCGCCCAAACGCCCGATACCAGCCAGGAGACGGTGGACGTAGATTCGATCGCCCGGCGAAGAGCCAAGCCTCGCGACTATAAGAACTGGACTTTCAACGTGGGTGCCGGCGCCAATTTGGATAGCGGAACCACTAAAACCTTTGTGCGCGGCGGAGGCGGCGTAGGCACGGTGGGAGTCGCACGCAACGCGAACAAGTATTTAGGGCTGCGCGCCGATTTTATTTTTGCAGACCTGCCCCTGCGCGATTCAACCCTCGAACTTGCGCAGGCCACCGGCGCGTCGAGCTATGCCCTGGACTTCACGCTCGACCCCATCATCAACATTCCCGTGACTAAGGAGTGGGGCGGATATATTTTTTTCGGCCCCGGCTATTTCCACCGTGGGGCAGCTTGAGACGGCGACACGGCGATTCCTGGTTCTGGCTGCAATGCCTTTTGGACCTGGTGGGGTCATGCTCGAGCCTCAGCGTTCCGCTCAGCGGAAGTTTCGTGAATTCCGAGCCAGAACGAGTTCGGCTACAACGTTGGCGCAGGCGTAGCGCGAAAAATGCCGAGCGGCGTGGAAGTCTATCTGGAGTTTCGGCTCATGCACGGCTCCGCGAACAGCACCACTACCGATGTTCGCCCCATTACAATTGGAGTTCGTTGGTAGAAAGTTTATTCCGGATTGGTTCGGTATTCCCAAAGATCGTTCGTGCGCTGCTGCAATTGGACGAATGACGATGCCGTGACGGGTTGCGAAACGGCGGTGCCTGAGTTCGCTTCGACCAATGCCGCTTCGACGATATGATGCGCGGGCGCAAGCGAGCATGCCGGATCGGTCGCGTTGCATCTGCCTGCAAGCAAGAAAGCCTGGCAGCGGCATCCGCCAAAATCCTCCGTGCGGCGGTCGCAACTGCGGCATGGTTCCGGCATCCACTCCTCGCCACGAAAGCGCTGGAACGAAGACGAGTCCCGCCAGATGAACTCCAGAGTCTTCTCGCGAACGTTTTCGAATTCCAGGCCGGGAATCACTTCAGCGGCGTGGCAGGGAAGAACTTTACCGGCGGGATTGATGAGCATCAATCTTCGGCCCCATCCTCCCATGCAGGCTTTGGGAAAGCGCGCATAATAATCGGGCACCACGAAGTCGACGCGGATGCGTCCGGTCAGACGCTTTTCCGCTGCGGCGACGGCTTCGATAGCTTTTTCGAGTTGCGTGCGGCTGGGCAGTAACGCGGCGCGATTCCGCAATGCCCAGCCGTAATATTGGGTGTGCGCGATCTCCATGCGCTCGGGCGCGAGTTGCTCGATGAAGCCGATCATCTCATCGATATGATCGATATTCTGCCGGTGCATAACGAGATTGACGGTGAACGCGATCTTGTGGCCGGCGGATGATGCGGGATAACTCGATCTTATGCGCGTGCGCTTTCGCGCCGGCGATCCAGTTGGCCGCATCTTCGCGCGAATCCTGAAAGCTGATCTGTATGTGATCCAGCCCGGCATCGACGAGAGCCTTCAATCGCGATTCGCCCAGGCCGATGCCCGAAGTGATCAGATTCGTGTATAGGCCTGCGGTTCGCGCTCCGGCGATGAGTTCGGTGAGATCGGCCGCGCCAATGGTTCGCCGCCGGTGAAGTGCGCGTGCAGCATTCCGAGCTTGCCTGCCTGTTGGAAAACATCGATCCACTCGGCCGTGAAGAGCTCCGAACTTACCGCCGCCATCTCCAGAGGATTCGAGCAATAGACGCAGTGCAGCGGGCAGCGGTGCGTCAGTTCGGCGATGAGGGCTAGAGGGTTGGGAAGCATGGGCGGCTCATTGCGATCCGTCATACGGAACTTATAGGTTAACATTGAGGTGCTGGCGAGACTTGCCGGCAGGCGTGCTGCGAGGGCAATGGAAGACATGCGCAAACTGATGGAAGATGCGGAGATGCTTGCCGACGTGAAGGCCTATGATTCGGCAAAAGCACGCCTTGCGGATGGCGAAGACGAACTCATCCCGCTGGAAATTACCGAGCGCCGATTAAGGGGCGAAGCCCCACTACGCATCTGGCGGGGACACCGGAAACTCACGCAGGAGCGGCTTGCAAAGAAGGCGAAGGTGTCGCGCGCATTGATCGCGGCGATAGAGACCAAGCGAAAGACCGGTTCCGTGAGCACATGGAAGAAGCTGAGCGCTGCGCTGGATGTAAGTTGGGAGCAACTGGCTTAAGACAAATCCCCACGGTAAAGAGTTAAAATCAGCAGAGGCATAACATGGCTGCTCTCGATTGGTCGCAATGTCCCGCCGTGGAAAGCGTGCCGGGAAGGTTAAGCGGAGCGTGGGTGTTTCGAGATACGCGCATGCCGGTTTCCGCCGTGTTCGAAAACCTCGAAGCCGGCGCGACCATAGACGAGATTACTGAATGGTTTGACGTCTCGAAAGAGCAGGTGATCGAAGTCTTGCAGTTCGCGGCTCGCAGCCTTGCCGCGCCAGTTCCCGCCCAGTCAATAAGTGCCTGCACCCGAGATGCTCGTTCTATTTGACCATGGCGTGCCCGCCCCGCTGGTTCCGTATCTGATCGGCCACACAGTTGTCAAAGCACGGGATCGAGGATGGGACCGGCTCTCCAATGGCGACTTGCTGGGCGAAGCGGAGCGTGCCGGATTCGAGGTTTTTCTTACCGCCGACAAAAATATTCGATACCAGCAGAATCTTGCTGGCCGCAGAATAGCGATTGTATTGTTGAGCACGCCGCAATGGCCGCTGGTTCGATTGCACGTCGTAAGAATTGTGGCAGCCGTAAATGCGGCCGCGCTTGGCGGCTTTTTTGAAGCTCAGGTTCCGTAGGGCGAGGTTCTACAGAGACCGTGCCCAGTGAGTCCTGCTAGTAATCCACGATCCGCTTATGCCGCAGTTGTTCCAGAAACTGGCTGATATCGGCGCGAATCTTCGCGGGGTCCGCATCAACGAATTGTGTTCGCAATTCTTCGATGATCTGCGCGAAAGTACGCTGGCCGTCGCAGCGCTCGAGCACTTGCCGCCCCGTGCCTTGGAGCTTGATTGCGCCTTCGGGAAACAGGATCAGGCGTTCTTGATCGCTGCCCGGCTTGGCTTCGGCTCCCCAGCGGCATCCGGTGGCGAGGCGTGGGACGCTGGAATCTTCGGGAGGGGGCATGCTAGCGGGCCGGCCCTTGGGCGCGATATGCAAAAAGCAAAAGCAGGTTCCTCCACTGCGCAGTGCGATTGATAAAGCCAATCGCACCGCTTTGGTCGGAATGACAAAGCTTTAATTTAGATTTCTGCATGCTACTCGTCCCATACTCGCTCGCCTCATGCTGACTCGCCCCATGCTGACTCGCCTCACGCCAGTTCGCCTCACACAACCCGGCTCATACTAACTGCCCTCGATCCGGAACGCGCCGGGCGGCGGCCATCCGGGCTGCACATAGGCGAAATAGAGCGCGTCGAGTTGCGCCCATAGGATGTCGCACTTATCGCGCAGCGCCTGGATCGCCAACTCCTGTTCGGCGCGCGTTTTGGCATGGTCGTAAACGTAATTCACCGCGAACTGCGAATCTTCCGGCGCCTGATAGAGCCGGGCTTCGAAATAATCCAGACCTCCCGCCAGCCACGGATAGTGTTCCCGCAGTTTTTCCACCCGCAGGGTAATCAGCTTGGTGGAAAACAATTCCGTCAGCGAGGACGCGACCGCCTCCAGCAGGGACCGGCTGCGAACGATATTCAAGTATTCATTCACCGCGAATCGAGTTGCCGGCAGAATACCTTTGCCCGCGCGAACCGTCCCGGCATCGAGGCCGGTCGCTTCAGCCAATTTTATCCAGCGCTTGATGCCGCCTTCGCTGGTGGCGTCACCATCATGATCGACCACGCGCTTGCGCCACGCGCGCCGGAAAACCGGGTCGGGGCCGCGCGAGAGGATGATCGAATCTTTAATCGGAATGATGCTTTGATAGTAGTAACGGTTCAGCGCCCAGGCCTGAAGCTGCCCGCGATTGAGCTTGCCCTCGTGCATCAGCAGGTGAAAAGGATGCTTGTGGTGATAACGCTCTTCGCCGGTAGCCTGTAGTCGGGCCCGTAATTCCTCCAGCGAAAGCAATCGGGCGGCGTGCGTTTGGGATTCGCTTTCTACAGATCGAACTGCCATCCATCCTCCGCGACTTCCCAGCCCGCGCCCCGCACCTGGCGATATTGAGGACTTGCCTCGTCCAGCATGGGATTTGTGTTGTTGATATGTAGGAATATTTTACGCGGACGGCGCACTTCCGCCAACATCGTCAAAGTTGTTTCCACCGGGACGTGGCCCATCTGCCGCGCGGTTTGGCCGCTGCCTTGAATCCGGATTAATTCGTCATCGCTCCAGAACGTGCCGTCGAATAGCAGCAAATCGCAAGCATTGATTTCCGCCAGCAGTTCGCCAGTGATCTCGGGCACGGCAGGGAAATAAGCGAGGATTTTGCCTGTAGATGCCTCCGATGGAGTTCCGCGCGATGAAGTAGATGATGGCACCCCGGACGCCCCCGTCCGGGGACGGCCAACCTCGCTCCGAGCAGGGCGGACGAGGGCGTCCGCCCCTCCACTTGAACTGATCATCAATCCGAGAGAAGCTTCGCCCGGCGTAAGCTGCGAGCGACGATTGCCCGCAACATAGGCGGGATAGTGTTCGCTCAACGACCATGCCCGGCAGCGCAAACCGGAATCCTCGCCCTCGGCGCTGCGCATCTCGAATTGCGTTCCGGCTTCAATATCATGCCAAACAATTTGATTCGCAACGCGATTTAACATGCCGAACATGGAATTGTCTTCGCGCAGAATCCGGCAGACGGAACCCGTCGAATATACGCGCAGCGGCTGTAATTCGCGAAGCAAAAGCAATCCGAGAACGTGATCAATATCCGCGTTCGCTAGAATGGCCCCTGCGATTGGCGACTGCCGCAACCCATCGCGCGCATGCAGTTCCGGAGTGGATTCAATCTGCGCCCGCAAATCGGGCGAAGCGCCCAGCAGGAACCACGAGCGTCCATCTGGCGAGATCGCAACTTGTGTCTGGCTGCGGGCTTTGCCGCGGAATGTGCCTTGTCTCAAGGTGTGACAATTTGGGCAGGCACAATTCCACTGCGGAAATCCGCCTCCCGCCGCCGAGCCTAGAATCTTGCTTTGCATCTCTGGGGAGTTTACAGCGTAGAACCACTCGAAGGAGCAATTCGGCAAGAAACCCGCGCACCACCATGACAAAACTTGCAGAGTTTCAACCAAGCGAGTGCAGCAAGTGTGAAGGAACCTGCAACCTAACCAACAATTAGAGCCGGCTTTTCGCTTTCCGCTTGCCTTCCTTCAATGAACGCCGCATACTGCCCATAGCCCTGTGGATGCGGGTTTTCAGCCTTCCCCCGCCCTCCCCGTTTTTATCCCGCCTGAAATCTCGGTTGCCGCGGATCGTAGCGAAGTTATCCCTGTCCCACCGAGGCTGCGCAACGCAGCGGATCGATGTCCCAAAGCTTTACATCCGTAGAAATATTTTCTACTCCAACTTCGCCCGCCATTTCGGTTCCCGGCTTGCCGCACCAGACAATGCGAAATTGCGCCTTGGTACCCTGATAGAGCACATCGACCACGTCGCCCGGCTTTAACTGCGCGTCCACGCATTGCAGCGTAGCGCCACGCCCGCTGATACTGCGCAGGCTGGCAGGCTGGGTGAAAGGGCGGGAATGAGTGTCCATGCCCCAAATCTGTACGGGAAGGTCGACAAAGACGCGGGATTGGCGGCGCCGATCCATGAGTTGCTCCTTGGTTCCTACCGGGGTCGGATCAGATTCAAGGCATGGTAGGGGCGCGCGGCGGGCAAACAAAGGTAACCTCAGTCACAGATCGTGCGTGTCCAAAGTTTGGTTACCGGCGTTGAAGCGTCGAAAAGCGCTAGTCGAGATCACCCAGCGAACAGGCGCCCGCACCGCGTGGATCGCCGCAGGAGCCGCACGCTCCGGTGGACGCCGGCATCGGAGAAGAGCCTTTAGACGACATGGCAAACACACTCAACTGCGGACTTAATTTCTTGCTCTGGCATTTGGGGCACACGGCTTTGTCGCGGCCAAAGACCAGCGCTTCAAACTCGTGCTGGCATTCCTGGCAGATGTATTCAAAAATCGGCATAATGATCGCTCCCTTGCAACTCGCTGTCTCCTATTAGAATCAATTCCTGGAAACTTCGCAAACGGAGTGGCGCGGTCTGGGACTTTCAATCTCAAAAGCCGATTTCGAGAACGGCAGGCGGGATAGCCCCGCCGTCTACGTTCCCTCCGTCTTTCAACCCCGTCGCGGATTGCAGGGCGGCCACGTGCAAACGCTCGCCGCATTTTTTCTGGCCCGGCGCATACACTTACCTCCCGCTGAACGGCGTCTGGTCGAAGTGGAACCGGGGGTGCCGGTGCTCTGCCATTGTCACTGGCAGAAGGATCGCCGAGCCTTGACGCTGATTGTGGTGCACGGCCTCGAGGGCTCCAGCGAATCGCAGTACATGACGGGAATCGCGCGCAATGGCCTGGCGGCAGGCATGAACGTGGTGCGTATGAACCAGCGCAATTGCGGTGGCATGGACCATTGTGCGGCCACGCTTTACAACTCCAGCCGCTCCGATGACGTTGCGGCGGTGGCGCGCAATCTGGTCGACCGTGACGGAGTGCCGGGCTTTGTATTGATCGGATTCTCCATGGGCGGCAACCTGGTGCTGAAGCTGGCCGGGGAGTGGGGACGCGACGGTCCGAGAGAATTTCGCGGAGCGGCAGCGGTTTGTCCCGCAGTGAACCTTGCGGCTGGAGCCGACGCCCTGCACGAGCCGGCCAACCGAATTTACGAATATTATTTCCTGCTTCAATTGTTCCAGAGGTTCCGCCGCAAAGCGCGGCTGTTTCCCGCGACCTTCGATGCTGCGCGGCTGCGCGGCATTAGAACGCTTCGGGACTTCGACGACAATATAACCGCCCACTACTGCGGTTTCACCGGGGCCGACGATTACTACGCCCGGGCTGCGGCCGCGAACGTGATTGATCGCATCGAGCGTCCAACCCTGGTTATCCACGCCCTCAACGATCCTTTCGTGCGCATTCTGCCGGAAACGCGCCAGGCGCTGCTCTCCAACCGCAACATAACTTACGTCGAAACTGCGGATGGCGGTCATTGCGCATTTATCGGCGATTGCGAAGGCGACTCCGATTACGATGGCCGCTGGGCGGAGCGCGAAGTCGTGAAATTTTCTGAGCAGTTCCGCTAATCGTCGAATCTTCAGGAAAATCGTTCCACAATCAATCCCTGCAAATCTTTCTTCGAGTCGGTTTCAATTGCGAACCGCACTTTCGCACGAAGGGATGTAGCGCTCGCCTTTCGCTCGGATTGTTGCCGCGCAATTGCAACAGCTTTTCGGTTAGTTGCGTGATTGCTGTTTCCGCAACGTAGGGGTGCAATCGTGGAGAACTGGCTGGGCAACTGGAACGCCGCCGGCAAACTTTTTCTTGCGTTCGCGGTTGTAATCGGGCTGAACGTCGTCATCGGGTTTTTGTGCCTGCAAACATCTGCCCCCGTGCATCAGGCGGATGAGAACCCGGCAATGGACCCAATCTCATCGGTGAGAACTCTTACCGATTTGCGCTGGAGCCTGGGCATTCACCAGCAGGCGCAACTGGAGTTTTTATTGGCTCGGACGGAGGCGGAGCGGCAGGATTCCGAAAAGCGGCTGCGTGCGGCAACTGTAAGGGTTTTAGCTTCGCGGGGTGCCTACAGTTCGTCCTCGCTCCAGCCACAAGAGGCTCGCTTCAAGGGCGAAATCGACGGCGTTCTTAAACGATATCTAGCGGTAAGCCAGCAGGTGATTGATCTGGCGCATCTTTCGCAGCATAAAACAACGGGAGAAAGATCGAGTAAGAGAAGATCGAGGAAAAGAAGATCGAAATCGGAGCGGCTAGCCCTCGAGTTGTTTTACGGCCCCGAGGGCGCTGCGCTGGCTAAGGCATACGCGGTTCTGCAAACGGCGGTTGAGCAAGAGATTCGACTGGCGGTAGTCCCAAGTCGAGCCCCCAGCCAAGCGGGTGCCGCGCCCCGCGGTTCGATGCGACATCAGGAAGCTTTAGGCATCGCAATCAGCGCGGGAATAGGACTGCTCCTGGGGCTCGTGGTGAGTTTGCTTGTGACCCGTCCCATGCGACAGTTGAGAGTGGTTGTTCGCAAGATTGCTGCGGGCGACTTGAATGATGAGATTGCCGCATCAATCGGCAATGAAGAGGCCGGCGAAGTCGGACAATGCCTCATTGATTTACAAACTGGTTTGCGCGAGATGATGGGAGCGGCCGGCGGTTGCGCCCAACGTGTCGCGCAGGCGAGCGAGACCATCTCTCTGGCGAACAGACGGCAGGGAGGCGGCGCGGATGCGCTGCATTGCGCGCAGGAGGTGGCTAACGCTATTCAACAAGTTATGGGGGCGGTCAAAGAGATTTCTGAACGCTCGGGGCTAGCCGCCGTTGCCGCATGTCAGTCGGTTGCGACTGCGGGAAAAGCCGGGGCATTCCTCGATCCTGTGCCGGCGCAGGTGGGCGCCATCGGGGCCGCTCTGAGCCAGACGGCGAAGCGAATTCAAGACCTGAAAAAATCGGGAGAACAGATTGCGCAAGTAGTTTCCGTGATCGGTGACATCGCGAATGAGACTAAACTTCTAGCGTTGAATGCGGCACTCGAGGCAACGCGCGCCGGCGATAAAGGGCGAGGCTTCTCGGTGGTTTCGGAAGAGGTTGCCAAACTCGCAGAGCGCACGACCCGCGCTACCGGAGAAATCGAGCTTCTCGTGACCCTGATGCAGGGTGGCCACAAGAGCGCGGCCTCGGCGATTCACCAGGTAACGAGTCAAACCGAAGTTGTGCTTGGGACAACTCGTCAGGCTGCGGACTTATCTCGCAGCACACTCACGGAGTCGCGAATGCTGGCCGACATGGTCGCCGCTGTCTCGACCACGGCCTCGCAGCAGATTGGGGCGGGCGATTACATTTTCCCGAGGCTGGAACGCATCTCCAAAATAAACGCGGAATCGTGGGAAAGCGCACAATGTTCAATAATTGCCACGGCAGAGATTTCGGTGGTCGCTGTCGAATTACAAAATTTGATAACGCGCCTGAATAACTCCGGGAAGCGGAATTCTGCGGATGATTTCGCACGTTCGTTGCCGGAATGGGCACGACACCCCGATTCCCTGATTTCCGGTGCAACGATTTCCGGGCCCGGCGAACATGCGCACAATGTAGTGCCCCTTGCGGCGCGAGATGGAATTAATCCGGGCCGGGCGCGTATTCACGCGCGCCTGGTGACCCCCGAAACCAATCCAGAATCTCAGTCCCGCGCCCCCTTCAGTCGCGTCCTGAGGAAGGCAAGCACTAGCATTGCGAGTGAGATGGTCAGCAGTCCTACAGTGGCACTTCGAACGCCCTGGCTGCGTTTGGAAAGAATCGAAACTCGTCCATAGACGAATTCCAGGTGCACCCAATACACCAGCAGAGAAGCCTGTCCTAATTGAATCAAAGGGCTGAAGCCCCACTGCGCCGCGCCCCATCTGCACCATGCATAACTTCCAGACAAAATTACGAGCAACATGCCGACGCGAATTAAGAAGAAATTCGGGCTGGTGTGCCAATAGTCGTAAACCGCGTAAAGCTGCGGTTGCATATTGAGCCGGCGGGCGGCTGCGATGAAGAATAATCCTATCGCTCCCGCGAGAAGGAAAATCACACCTCGCCGCTCATGCGCCCATTCGCTTTGCAAAATAAATCCCGCTGCCAGGCCGGCAAAAGCAAATCCCGTCCAGGGAAAAATCGGAAAAAGCCACGCTTGCGGCGTTCCTGAATTATGAACGCCGTTAATGTATGACTCCAAAGGCCAGGGCAGCCAATCCGGCCGCCAGGTTGTCCACAACGGCGGCGTAAGCGACGAAATGAGTAAGGCTGTGCCGATGGCTGCAAAAATGAGGGCAACTCGAGCCTCGGATCCGCGACGCACAGCCAGCACCAGCCAGCAGAGCAGTCCCATCAGCATCATGGAGACGCCGATCGTGTTGAGAACATCCACGCGCAGCAGATCGCTGGCCGGCGCCCAACCCCACGCGATCACATATTCCTGCAAGCGAAAGAGCAAACCGAAGCCGAAGATCTCCGCTCCGCGCCAAATGGTGGCACGGGCAATTCTGCTCGGAACCAGGTCCTTCTTCCACAACTTCCCGGTTACCAGCGCAAAGGAAATCCCGGCTAGAAACAAAAACAAAGGAGCGGGAAAGGTTCCACCCAATTGCGAATAGACAAAAAACTTGCCATGGCGCGCTTCCGGGCTCAGCCAGGAGTCATAGCAGTGAGTTTGAAACATTAAAACGCAGGCCAATCCCCGCATCCAATCGATGTATGCCAGGCGAGATGGAGCGGAAGACGCCAAAGGAACACAGCATCATACTCCACGCGCAGCTTATGATAAATTTTGCTGAGGGGCGCGTAGCTCAACTGGATAGAGCACCGGATTTCTAATCCGGCGGTTGCAGGTTCAAGTCCTGCCGCGCCTACCAATTCAAGTGAAACACTTAGCACCTTGACTTTAGTGATTCCGTTAACCACAATCGAGCCATGACCACTCCAGCAATGACAGAGCGACAGCTGATCGAGTACTCTGGTGAGCACCTTCTGCACGAGTTAAGCATGCTTCACGAACTGGCAGAGATTCTGCCCAAAAGGCAACCAAACGCCGAAACATCCGCACTTATCGAGTCTTTTGGCGTTCACTTGAGAAACCTCATCCACTTCTTCTACCGGGAAGGGCGTGGGGATGATGTAACGGCTCAGGATTTTCTCGATGCAGGTGCTGCTTGGAAACCCACCGAACCTGCTGCGCTTACGAATGCACACCGGCGCGCGAACAAAGAGCTAAGCCACCTCACACGGGCTCGAATAAGCGGAAGTCCACCAGAGAAGGCGTGGGACACAGCGGCGCTGCTTAAGGAAATCGACACAGTGGCGAAGGAGTTCGCCGCCCGAGCCGCGACAACGAAGCTTCACCCCGACGTCGGAAGGTCTTAAATCTTGCCCCGGAGGCCGCCCTGCGGTGGATCGTCGGCAACGTCGCCCACTCCAATGTCGCATCGTCTCTCGTACGCTCTCAGACGAACTTGACGACCGCCTCGCGTATCATCTCCAGAGCTGGCCCGAATAAACCTTGAAGCGGCGAAAGGGCGTGGCAGCAATATCTGAAGGAATTGCTGGACTCCTCGGAATAGGCGCCGTTCAGTGGCCTCCCGTTGAGGGAGTGCCGCCTCTCATTGCCATTCGCCTCGCGCGCACGTTAAGATATTCGGTACACATCTTCTCCGCCTTCATCCCATAGGCATTTTACGTTTTGTCGCGGCAAGGCGTGTGCGACCCCGGTATTCCGTACACAAAGCTTCAAGAGCACGCGGCGCAATTGCGCGTCCGCGAATTCCTGCAACGGAGTTGGCATTGAAACGAGGCAAGACTGCGGTAATTGTCGGCGCGCAGTGGGGCGACGAAGGAAAAGGAAAAATCGTCGACGTTTTATCGGAGAATTTCTCCGTGGTCGCGCGCTACGCCGGCGGCCACAATGCCGGCCACACTGTCATTATCAACGGGAAAAAATTCGTCCTGCAACTGGTTCCCTGCGGAGTGCTGCGGACCGCCTGCCGCAGTGTGATCGGCAACGGCGTGGTCCTCGACCCCATCGCTTTTCTGAAAGAAGTAGGTTCACTGCGCGATGCGGGCGTGACGGTTGATGGAAATCTCTTTGTGTCGAACCGGGCGCAGGTTATTCTGCCTTACCATCGCATGATCGAACTGGCGGCGGAGAACGCTCCCGGGCGGGTGAAGATTGGCACCACATCGCGCGGAATCGGTCCAGCGTATGAAGATAAGATGGGCCGCCGGGGCCTGCGCGTGGCCGACTTGCTGGATCTGCAACTGCTGAGAAAGCATATCGAGAATGCGGTGCGCGAGAAGAATATGATTGCGCACGCTCTGTTCAATTCCGAGCCCCTGGACGCCGATAAAATGTACTCCGAGTACGCCGCGGCCGCCGAAAAGATCGCGCCGTTCGTATGCGACACAGCGGTCCTATTAAATCAAGCGCTGGCCGCTGGCGAGGCCATTCTTTTTGAAGGCGCTCAAGGGACCATGCTCGATATAGACCACGGCACGTATCCTTTCGTGACTTCTTCCAGCGCCACTTCGGGCGGCGCAGCGATCGGCACCGGAGTTGCGCCGAATGCGATTGACTCCGTGATAGGACTTACCAAAGCCTACTGCACCAGGGTTGGCGAAGGCCCGTTTCCCAGCGAAGAAAAAGGAGAACTCGGAGACCAAATTCGCAAAAGTGGAAACGAATTTGGCGCGGTTACGGGGCGCCCGCGTCGCACCGGTTGGCTGGATCTGCCCCTGCTGCGCTACGCCGGCATGATTAACGGAATCACCTGGCTGGTGGTGACCAAACTCGACGTGCTCGACGAACTGGCGGAGATTCCAGTGTGCATGGCTTACGTCGTCGATGGAAAAAAGACGATGGAAATTCCGGCGCAAGCCAGCGGCTACGACAAGCTGGAGTGCATTTATCAAAAAATGCCCGGCTGGCGCAGTTCTACGCAAGGCATCACCGAGTTCGATCGGTTGCCGAAGCTGGCGCGCGAATATCTGACTTTTGTGGAGCGCGAAGCCGGTGCGAAGGTCGGAATGATCTCCACCGGCCCGGACCGGGACCACACGATTTTCACGGACGGTTTCGCAGCGGAGATGAAAGCGACGGCGGGGCGATAAGTCCAGCCTTGACTTCGAGTTGGTCAATCACTAAGACTACTTACTAACTCAGTATAAGGAGCGCGCGATGGTGGTATTAGCAGTGACGTGGATGGCGAAGGCGGGTCACGACGGCGATGTTGCTCCAATCCTTGCGAAGCTTACCGAAGAAGCCCGCAAGGAACCCGGATGTCTTATGTTTCAAGTCCACCGGCATAAGACCGAACCGCGCCGCTTTTTTATTTACGAGCAATATAAGGATGACGCCGCGCTGGAAGCGCACCGAGCCACTCCGCACTTTCTTCAATACGCCCGCAAGGAGTTGCCTAAAGTCGCGGACCGGGTGGAAGGTCAGCTGTATGAGCCGCTGGGATAAAGCGGTGGCCCGGGCATCCTCGCCCGTGATTGCCCGCTGGCAGCGGTACCTTATTGCGCCAGTTCATATCCCGCGAAGAAGAAGCTCAACTCGAAGCGCGCCGTATCTTCCGCATCCGAACCGTGAATCGCGTTGTGCTCAATGCTCGACGCCCACTTCTTGCGAATGGTCCCTTCTTCGGCGTTGGCGGGATTCGTGGCGCCCATCAACTTACGCAAGTCGGCGATAGCGTTTTCTTTTTCCAGGGCGAGGGTAACGATGGGTCCGCTCGACATGAAGTCGGTCAGCGAACCATAAAACGGACGGCTCGCGTGCACCGCATAAAATTGCTCGGCTTGGTGCTTGGAAATTTCGAGCATCTTCATGGCGAGGATGCGGAAGCCGCCTTTTTCAAATTGTTCGATAATGTCGCCGACTGCGTTCTTGGCGACGGCGTCCGGTTTCACGATGGTAAGAGTGCGTTGCAAAGTTTTCATAGGTCGTGGGTCGTTCGTCCTCAGTAGTTAGTTCGAAGTTTGTCCCTATAACAGATTGTCATCCCTCGCGAAGCGAGGGATCTTGGTTCCTGCCGCTAGCACCCCTGATCTTGTCGGTAAGAACCGACAAAAGCTCCCGGAGAGTTTTACACTTTCGCTCCCAGCGCTGTAGCGAGCGTTTCCCCGATGTCTGCTGGAGATTTTGCCACGCGGATGCCGGCGGTTTCCATCGCTTTAATCTTCTCCGCCGCGGTTCCTTTGCCGCCGGAGATAATCGCGCCGGCATGGCCCATCCGGCGACCCGGAGGAGCGGTCTGGCCGGCGATGAAGCCGACCACAGGTTTCTTCATTTTGGTTCTTACAAATTCCGCGGCGGTTTCTTCGGCGTCGCCGCCGATTTCGCCGATCATAATCACCGCCTCCGTCTCAGGATCGCGGTTAAATAGATCGAGCGCATCCACGAAATTCGTTCCGATAATCGGATCGCCGCCGATCCCTATGGCCGTTGATTGCCCAATGCCTCGCTGCGTGAGTTGATGCACAGCCTCATAAGTCAGCGTCCCGGAGCGAGAAACGATTCCCACAGACCCTTCCTTGTGAATCGCGCCCGGCATGATTCCGATTTTGCATTTGCCCGGCGAAATTATGCCGGGACAATTTGGGCCGATCAGCCGCGAGCGCCGGTTTTGCAGGAACTCCCAAGCCTTGACCATGTCGAGCGTGGGGATGCCCTCCGTAATGCAGACGATCAAATCCAGTTCGGCGTCGGCAGCTTCCATGATCGCGTCGGCCGCGAACGGCGGGGGCACAAAGATTACTGTGGTGTCTGCGCCGGTCTTGTCGACGGCTTCCTGCACAGTGTTGAAGATGGGCCAGCCTTCATGCATGGTGCCGCCTTTGCCCGGCGTCACTCCGCCCATCACTTGCGTTCCATAAGCCGCGCAAGCTTTGGCGTGGAATGTACCTTCGCGGCCGGTCAGGCCCTGCACGATCAGTCGGGTTTTCTTGTTAACCAAAATTGACATTACGATTCCTCAATAACTATCGCGCCGCTGCCACAACTTTATCGGCAGCATCTTTCATCGTGTCGCAGACCGTGAAATTCAATCCCGAGTCCATCAGGATTTTCTTGCCTTCATCCACGTTCGTTCCTTCGAGGCGCAGCACCACGGGAAGCTGCATATTGGTTTTCTTTGCGGCTTCCACCACGCCCGTAGCCAGCGTATCGACGCGCAAAATGCCGCCGAAAATATTTATCAGCACCGCCTTCACGCTCTTATCGCTCAACAGGATTTCAAACGCGTGGGCCACTTGCTCGGAGTTCGCGCCTCCGCCTACATCGAGGAAATTTGCCGGCATGCCGCCGGCATATTTAATGATATCCATTGTTGCCATCGCGAGACCCGCGCCGTTCACCATGCAGCCAACACTGCCTTCGAGCTTGATGTAGTTCAAGCTGTACTTCGAAGCTTCAACTTCAAGCGGGTCTTCCTCGGTGATATCGCGCAGTTCGCGAATATCCGGATGGCGGAAAAGCGCGTTGTCGTCGAATGTAAGTTTGGCGTCAAGCGCGAACAGCCGTCCGTCTGTCGTAGTGATAAAGGGATTGATCTCGATCAGAGATGCGTCAGTATCGAGGAAAGCGCGATATAGATTCGAGAGAAATTGCACCGCGGGATTGATCTGCTTCGGGCTGAGGCCGAGCCTAAAAGCCATTTTACGCGCCTGAAAAGCCTCGAGCCCCATGCCAGGGTCGATGTGCTGTTTCAGAATGGCATCGGGATTCTCCGCCGCTACCTGTTCGATTTCCATTCCGCCCGCGGCCGATGCCATGAATACCGGCTTGCCTTCGGCGCGATCAACCAGGATTCCTAAATACAATTCCTTTTCGATGGGCAGTGTTTCCTCGATCAACAATCTCCGCACGATCCGGCCTTCGGGACCGGTTTGATGCGTGACCAGCTTCATGCCGAGCATCTTCTCGGCGATCTGTGAGGCCTCGTCTGCGGATTTGGCAATCTTCACTCCGCCGCCCTTGCCGCGCCCACCCGCATGAATCTGCGCTTTTACAACGACTCCAGTCGCTCCGGCGCTGAATAATTCTTTGGCAGCCGCGTCGGCTTCTTCGCGAGAGGCGGCCATGGATCCGCGTGGCACAGTCACGCCATACTTCTTAAGAATTGCTTTTCCCTGGTACTCATGGATTTTCATAATGATTTCGCTTCCGCTTTACTTATCGGCAGGAACAGGCTTGCGGCTTAGGACTGCGGGCAGCAAACTGTTGATTTTATAGAAGCGCAGAGCATTAGGGCAAACCGCAAGTAGGACACTGCCGGGGTTCGCCCCGCCAGAAATCCTCGGGAACTGACTCGGTTGAAATAACCGCTCGCGGCTGCCTGTTTGAGGGAAACTCCATGGCAGCCCGCGGCTCACCACTTCTTCGGCGTTGACGGCGTCGCCACACTCAGCGGGAGGGAGTCGATTAGATAACTGGCCTGGTCGCTGTCGACCGCGCCAAGAAGGAGATACAAATCGGGCGCTTCTCCATAAACGAGCCGTCCATCGAAGTAATAAACCTGTCCCGCCTCCGCTGTGAAATGCACATGTCCTGTGGGATGTCCGCGAAAGGACTGCACGTTCGCACAGACATGATGCTCTCCCGGTCTCGCCGACACGGCGAAATAGGAGCTGTTCTTGTTTGCCCCTACCCACGCTCCATCGACCCCGACCTTGGTTGTGACGGCGAAGGAGTCCGACCCCTTTTCCTGGATGAAGTAGACCAGCGCCTTCCCCGGATCGGGCTGGACCGGCGCATGGTGGGTTTTGTCCAGCTTTACATCGAAGTTGGCAGCCCCAGGGCCGCAGGCCGGTGCTACGATGGCAGGCGGCTCCTGTGCGAACGCCGATGCCGCAAAAAGCAGTGCGATGAGAAAGCCTTTCGTCATTTGTCCCTCCCTCACTCGGTCCTCTCTGGCCCCTCTGGAAACCGCATGTGCGTATACCTGATAGGAGCACCAATCCTGTAGGGAGGTGGTAAAGAGTTGGTCAATTCGAGTAAAGTTCTGTCGCATACACATGATCTTCGACGCTCTCCATCGCATTGCCCATCAGACTGAATCGCTCACTCGCGCCGAGGCGCGCGAAGTGATGGCGGAAGTTCTGGAGGGGAACTGCACTGACTCGCAAATAGCCGCACTCTTAATAGCCTTGCGCATGAAGGGGGAAACCGTCGAAGAGATCGTCGGCTTTGCCGAAGCGATTCGTGCGGCGGCCACGGACTTGCGGATTTCTGCCGGGACAAAGGAAGCTACTGAATCTGCGCTTGATTTGAGCGGTACTGGCCGCGACGCGCTGCTGGAATCGTCGCTGGTTGATACCAGCGGTACAGGTGGGGACGCCGCCGGCACTTTCAACATTTCAACAGCCACGGCAGTCGTAACCGCCGGCGCCGGTGTGCGCGTGGCCAAGCATGGCAACCGAAGCATCAGTTCGAAGTGCGGGTCTGCGGATGTGATGGAGGCTCTTGGAGTGAATATCCAATTATCCCCGAGTCGCTCCGCGGAGTGCCTGCGCGAGGTAGGAATCTGTTTTCTCTACGCGCCCGATCTGCATCCCTCGATGAAGCAGGTACAGAAGGTGCGGCGCGAGCTGCGTCTTCGCACAATGTTTAATCTGCTTGGCCCGCTCACAAATCCGGCGCACGCTTCAGGGCAAGTCGTGGGCGTGTATGCGCTGGAAATGGTCGAAAAACTCGCCGAGGCGCTCAGCATGCTGGGACTGCATCGCGCGCTCGTAGTGCACGGACTCGATGGCCTCGACGAGATCACTATTACCGGTCCGACGCGCGTCGCTGAAGCTCGAGACGGCGCTGTGAAGACTTACGAAGTCGATCCCGAAGAGTTCGGCATGAAGCGGGCGACGCTCGACGACATTGCCGGCGGAGACGCGGCGGAGAATGCAGCCATCATTCGCGACGTTCTAAGTGGCAAAAAATCTCCGCGCCGCGATGTGATTTTGCTGAACTCCGCCGCCGCTTTGGTCGCGGCAGGTCGCGTCGATCACCTGGCCGGTGGGATTCCGTTGGCCGCGCGGTCGATCGATTCAGGAGCGGCGGATGCGAAACTGGCAGCGCTTGCAGCCTTCACCAAAGAGCATCAATAACCGCAGCCGGCCAGTTGCTTACCTCGCGGTATCTGTCGCTTCGATCTTGAATGTATTATTCGCGGTTTTGCTCTCGGGTACGCTACCGTCGTTGACCACAATTTCCTCCGGTTGCTTCGGAACCGGAACCCGAATCACTGTATTACTCTTGCTGCGCACCAGAAGCCGCTGGATAACTTCTCCTCCCTCGAACTTTACCGTCACTGGAACCTCGGCGCCAGCGGTCCCTGAATTCCCCACCGTAATGGTGAGCATGTAACCCTCGGGCAGCGTCTTGCGCGTGAAGGCGGACGCTACTTTGAAATCGGGTAAGCCGCGGTCGCGATAAATCCAGTCGTCGAAAAACCATTCCAGATCGCGCTCAGTATGCGCCTGAATTAAGCGCTGCATGTAAGAAGGTTCTCTATCCTGCTCGGGACGATAGTCGGCGATGGCTTTCTTCAACGCCGCGTCACCGACCATGTCGCGCAGCATCCACCAAACCGACATCGCTTTCCCGCGGTAGAGTTCTTCGTCGTATGTGTTGATTAATGATTGGCTGGTCTCATTGGGTGTGTGGGGCAATCCCCTTGGAACAGCATCGTCTGTCGCGGCAGCCGCAGTCTTAGACTGATGTGATCGAATATAATCCAGCGCAGCTTTGCGTCCGCTCTGATGTTCCACGTAAAGCGCCTGCGCGAAATGGGCCAGCCCTTCGTTGATCCAGGGCCGCGGCGAGTAAAACGCCGCGTGAGTCAACTGATGCGCCGCCATGAGTCCCGCGAGCTTTGGGTCGATACTGGTGAGCGGCATCAGCAGCAGGGAACCGCTCTCGAAGGGCGAAGAGTTAGCGTCGGGAAGATCTGCGGTTTGTGCCTTATTCTTTGGGTTTCCAAACCATTCGGCGATCAAAGGAAGAGCTTTGTCGGCCGCGTCGGCGTAACTGGCGGCAGACGCGGCATGGCCCGGCAGAAAGTGAACGGAAACGGACGGATGCTCAACCGTTTCATAGTTCGCAATCACAAAAGCCGGAACAATCGTCGCGAGGGAGCGGTAGCTGCAATCGGCTACAAAGTCATGTTCACCCTGTTGCGATGTAGGGCATGCTGTGGCGTTAACCAGAAGCTCCGGTGCGTCGCCTTCGCCGCTTAATACCGACATCTGCAAGCGCATCGTCGATCCAGCCTCGCGCGCCTTCCATCGGCCCAATATCTCAGAGAGGCTTGCGCCTTCCGAAAGACTGGCATCCTCGGTGGCGATCGGGTACCAGGCGACATTTCCCGCGCCACGCACGGCTGTAAATTTCGTGCTGATCTGGTCCCAGTCGGAGGTTTTCGCTTCGGCTTCCGGCGCGCCGATTCGCGTGAGGCGCGTCGCGTCAAGCACGATCACGCCCTCGTAAGCGATCTCAAGATCGACGCTGGCCTTGGGCGGGATTGCTTCCGCCAGAGTCACAATCGCCTCTGAAAGTGAGCCGGTGTGATCGATGTCAGAAGCGAAGGACTGCGAAACGAACTGCAACTGCTTGCCGGCGGCCTTGATCGAGCGCCAGCCAAGCGAAGAAGAAATCTGTAGAACGGCAATCTTCTGCGGTGTCGAGGAATCGTTGCGAAGCGTGATTTTGCCCCGAGCCCCAAGACGCTGCTGCTCAGGTTCGATGCGAACGGTGAGATCGTAGTTGGTGAAGGTGAAGGCTTCACGATCCAGAGCGAGAGCATTTAACACCGGGACACAAAGGGCGCAAAGCAGGAAAAGGCGAAACTTCATTTTGTTCCCGAATACGCTTCTTTTTTTCGAGCGACGTCGTTCTCACCAGCATTTTGCGCGGCGCTCTTGTTGCGGCGCTGGCGGACGATTTCGTACATCACTACAGCTCCTGCGACGGACACATTCAACGAAGGAACCTTCCCCAGCATCGGAATCGAGACGAGAAAGTCGCATTTCTTTTTAACCAAATCGTGCAGGCCTTTGCCCTCCGCGCCCAGGACCAGCGCGCAATCCATGTTGTAGTCGAGCGCGTCGTAAGTCTGCGTGCCGCGCTCGTCGAGCCCAACGGTCCAGATGTTGCGATCTTTTAATTCTTCCACGGTACGCGCGATGTTCGTAACTTTGGCGATAGGAAGATATTCGCTTGCGCCGGCCGAAGTTTTTGTTACCGTACCGGTGACCGGAGCGGCGCGGCGCTCGGGAATTACCACTCCGTCGGCGCCCGCGGCGTCGGCCGTGCGCATGAGCGCCCCAAGATTGTGCGGGTCTTCGACGCCATCCAGCACGATGATCAGGGAATATTCCCCGCGCTTGGCGCCGACGACGTCGTCGAGGTCGCTATACTGCTTGGCGGAGGTGACGGCAACCACTCCCTGGTGCGCGGCTCTCCCCGCCATCTCATCGAGTTCCACGCGCGAAAGAAAGCGCACCGGCACGCCCAGCTTCCGGCACTCCTCGATCATGCGCTGCAAACGGATGTCGTTCCGCTCTTTGGCCATGCCGACCCATTGGAAAGCCCGTCCGCGGGCCTTAAGCGCCTCGCCGACTGCATTGATTCCGTAGATATAATTCATGAAGTACTAGTGTACAGTGGCGCCGATACCGGCATGGCTGTGCATTTGAGGGAACGCACCGTCGCGCCGGACAGGGCGCAGCGTCGTTAGGGCGGGTGACGCCGAAGATAATTCCCAGCCAAGCCACGACCAACGTATCGGTGGTGCCATCATTTTCGATTAGCCTTTCTTTGTGACCTTTGCGAGTCCTTCGCGTCCTTTGCAGACAAAAGCTTTTGCTCCCGAAATTAGGACAAGACCACCGTATCTTCGCCCTTGACTCCACTAATGAAACGTGGATACTTGGCAGGTGCTATTTCGGCTTCGCCGTGGCTCAAGCCGCCACGTGTGACTTAGTAAGTCAGCGCGAGATTTAACTTTTGGGAAGGTCGTGGTTGTCTCGCCGGATCCCACGATTTGGTCCCTTTTGCGGAGCCCTGAGTTCTCGGATTCCTATCAACCGGAGGTGTAAAGTGTCGGCAAGACTTTCCGTTATACATAGTGCTGTAGAAGCCGGAGCGGCGCGCATTGAAGAAATCCTTACTGAAAATGACAAGCTATCACGAGAGCTTCTGTCGGTTAACGCCGATGCCGTCGATCAAGAGAGACGTTTTCCGCGGGAAAACCTCGACGCCCTGGCTCGATCCGGAATCTTCGGCCTGCTTGTGCCAGCAACGTATGGCGGCGCCGGTGCAGGATTGCCGGAGATGTCGCAGGTTCTTGAACGCATGGGGCAGGCGTGCGCCTCTACCGCCATGATCACGCTTATGCACTTTTGTGGAACAGCGGTGCTGGCGGCGACGGCTCCGCCGAAGCTAAAAGATGCGATCCTTCCGGCAATCGCTCGAGGGGAGCATCTGACCACCCTGGCGTTCAGTGAGCCCGGTTCCGGCGGACATTTTTATTGTCCGATCAGCCAGGTTCTTACGAATGACGGGAAGATGCGACTGAGTGCCCAGAAATCCTTTGTAACCAGCGCCGGTGAAGCGGACAGCTACGTCGTTTCCACGCGCAGTGCCAGCGCCAAAGCGGCGACCGACGTCGACTTGTTCCTCGTCGACGCGGCTGCCGATGGTTTGATGGTCGCCGGTCAGTTTGACGGCTTAGGTTTGCGAGGCAATCACAGCGCCCCGATGAAACTTCAGAATGTTGCAACTTCGGAAGAGATGCGTATTGGCGCGGAGGCCAGCGGATTTCAAACCATGTTGCAAGTAGTGCTGCCACATTTCCAGATTGGTGCCGCTTCTGTTTTTCTCGGCATGGCACAGAGTGCGCTGGAAAAGACGGCGGCTCACCTCAACTCCCGGAAGTATGAACATCTTGGCGGAACGCCGATGGCACAGATCCCGCGGGCGCAATTTCTTATGGGAGAGATGGCGCTCGACCTTCGCTCAACCCGTGCCTATCTTGGCGAAACCATTCGACGAGCCACTTCAGGAGACAGCGAAGCGGTGCTGGATATCCTGGGAATTAAGGCGCGAGCCGCCGATGCCTGCGTTGCCGTGGTTTCCCGCGCGATGACAGCGTGTGGCGGAACGGCATATGGCCGCAAAGGTGGCCTGGAACGAATTTTCCGCGATGCCCAGGCTGCGCCGATCATGGCTCCCGCCACCGATCTTCTGAAAGAGTTTCTGGGCAAGGCGTCGCTTGGGTTACCGCTGTTTTGAAAAGGAGGCAGGAACATGACCGGGGCTGAAAATGGCGCGCACGCCGCGTTTCGCATTGGGGCCGTAGCTTACAACCCGAAAGTGGTTACGATTTGGGAAGGCTTCAAGTCCTATTTCGAGAGGCGCAACTTCGCCATCGACTATTTCTTATTTTCCAATTATGACGCCCAGGTCGATGCTCTTCTCTCCGGGGGCATCGACGTAGCGTGGAATTCGCCCCTCGCATGGGTAAAAAGCCAGATCTTGAGCGAGGGACGTTGTTTGGCGCTGGCCATGCGCGATAGCGATCGCAATCTTGCCACCAAAATAACTGTGAAGAAGAGTTCTGAAATAAAGACAGTGGCCGACCTTAAAGGAAAGACGATCGCGGTGGGCGCTTCCGATTCTCCTCAGGCAACGCTGATTCCACTGGAAATGCTTGCGGAATCGGCGGTCTTGCCGGATAGAGACTGCACAATTCTGTATCACAACATCATGGTGGGCAAACATGGCGACCATGTGGGCGGAGAACGTGACGCTGCCCGCGCCCTTTCGTCGGGAGTCGCCGATGCCGCTTCGATTCTGGACAGCAACTATTTGCTCTTTATTAATGAGGGGACCCTCGACCCGGGCGCAACCCGCGTTCTGGCCACGACCCCTGCCTTCGATCATTGCAATTTCACCGCTCGAGATAATTTGAATAAAGACCGGCGGGAACGCTTCGTTGGGATTTTATTGGAGATGTCGTTCGACAATCCCGAAGTTCGGACTTTCATGGAGCTTGAGGGTTTGACGCGTTGGTTGCCCGGGCGCACCACCGGTTACAAACAACTCGAAGATGCAGTCGAACGGTTCAAATTCTATGCCAACCTCGGTTCCAAAGGCGCAACTGCGGCTTGAAGATCTCGGCTGGCACGACGGCGCCACTGTATTGCTTCGCCGCGCTTTGAATGAGCTTTCCGTCGGAGAATGGCTCGAACTGCACGCCGAGGGGTCGGATATTTCCGACGGGCTGGCCAGTTGGTGCCGCAAGGAAGGCTGTGGCTTCGAGAGCACGGATGGCGGGAAGAATTTATTTCGAATTCAACGCGGCCAGGGCCCGCTGAAACTCTTGCACCCGGGCGGCGAAATATCGGAAGTGGCCGATTCGGCATGGGGCCTGGCGCCACGCGGCGCGAAGATCGAACCGGGAGGCCCTGAGTTCCAGTTTTCGCTGCGCCGCAAACGCGACGTCTGGGCCCGCGATCTCGATACTATTTATCGGCAGGCGGTTGCCAATCAGTGGTCGGCGGCGCGAGACATTCCGTGGAGCGACTTGCCCAGGCTCGCGCCGGAGGTGGAGTCCGCCGTCTGCCAGATCATGACTTTTCTCACCGAGAATGAATTCGCCGCTCTTTATGTTCCGGCGCGATTCATTCCGCGAATCCATCCTCACTTTCGCGAAGTGGTGGAAGTTCTGGCGGTTCAAGTTGCGGATGAGGCCCGCCATGCCGAAGCTTTCACCCGCCGCGCGGAAGCTGGCGGCATTGGCCTTGGAACGAGCGCCGTAAGCGGCCAACTTTCTTTGCAGACGCTGCTCGAAGAGCCCGATTTTACGGTCGCAACATTTCTGCTTTGTGTAATGGGCGAAGGAACTTTTCTGACCCTGCTGAAATTCCTGGAGAAATATGCGCCCGACCCCGTAACCGCCAAACTGGCTCAGTATGCCCACCGCGATGAGGCTCGCCATGTCGCCTTCGGCACCGCTCATCTTCGATACTTGCTTCAGAAAGAACCGGAGCGCCGGGGATCGTTGTCGCTTGCCGTGCAACGACGCGGCCGGATGCTGGCTTCCATCGCAGGCCTGAGCCCTTACGTCCATGACTCGCTGGTTGTGCTGTCGGGCGGCGGGATTTCGATTCCTCAGATTCGCCGCGGCGCCCAGCTTGTTCGAGAGTTACACCGCGACATGGATCGCGAACGGCGTGAGCGCCTGGAGCACTTGGGATTCGGATCCGAAGAAGCCGCAGATCTTTCCGCCTATCACACGAAGAACTTTATGTGACCTTGCCAGCTTGTGCTGTTGCAGCACAGGCCGTAAAATCACAATCGAAGCTGGCCCGTCGCCAAGTCGGGCCTAGCGAGTCACGGCGCTATCGTCTAGGGGTTAGGACGGAAGATTCTCAATCTTCAAACCCGGGTTCGATTCCCGGTAGCGCTACCAACATGCTCGCATTGAAGAGAAATTAGCTGGTCGTATCAGCAAAGAGTAGCGTAAGGATTACATTCGGCTATAGAGCGCCCGATACGCGCAACCGAGGATCAGTCCCCAGAGGCAACCGGCCAAAAATCAAAATAATTCATCCACTGATCGTAGTGGCTGGTCAACGTTCTTTCCAGAAACCCGACAGCCTGACCCATAGCCTCATACATGCCGGCATCGTCGTCAGCGGATTCTCTTGACGGAGTCGGCGGAATCAAGTCTCCCATCAGAATCTGGTAGCGCAGCCAACCTCGGCGAATCACGAAAACCGGCAGCACCGGCGCGCCCGCGACCTGCGAAAGCAGGAAAGGGCCGAGCGGAAAGCTGGTGGGTTGGGAAAAAAACGGCACATCCAGCGTGTGGCGCTGATAAATGCGGTCTCCCTGGATTGCCACAATCTCGTTTCGACGCAAGGCCTGTAGGAGTTCTATGGTAGCCGGCACGCCTCCTTTGAGATCGACTGTTTTGAGCCGTTCGCTTGCCATCAAATTACGCAGCGTGATCTCCGCCGGGTTCGCCTCGACCACCCGCGCCACATTAACCGGGCCGTAAATTGCCAGCAGACGCGACGCGAACTCCCAATTCCCCACGTGCGCGGTCCACACGATGAGCCCATTGCCCGCAGCCAGGCATTGCTCAATCCTGGTGCCGCCGCTAGTCGAATCCACCAGCATGCCGAGAAGTTGCGAAGGCGTGGCCTGTGGCACAAAACAATAGGAAACCATGAGGTCGCAGAATGAATAGAAGACCCTATAAACTTTCCATTGCAGCGTGAGCCCGCGCGTGCCCGACACCCGGCGCAGATTTCGGGTTACCGCCCCGCGTTCCCGCTTCAACATCAGGAAAAAGACCAGAGCCGTCACCGCCGCAAGAGGAGGATGCAGAAAGCGCGGCAGCCTCGGCATGACGGCAAATATCATTCGCAGCGCCGTTGGGTTATGAAAACGGTGCTCGTACCAGCGCGTCACTTTCCGCCTGCCATCATGTGCGTCACACGCTTCTCTAACGCCGGGCGTGTGTGAACGGTTTTGGGCAAAGGCGAAATCACTCCGCGCGAAACCGCGAGAGTACTCGAACTGAACGAGTTGCTATTGGACAATTCTTGCCTGGATAAAGTGGGATTGCATACTAGGAGATTGCAGATGTCAGGCTCTTGCTTCCGCGACTTTGGATTCGATGACCGCCGCCAGAGTGTTAATGCTTTCGAGGGCTTTCTGGTTGAAGTTGGCCTGCACCAGCTTGATGCCAAAATGCCTTTCAATCTCCAGAATGAGTTGGAGCACGTCGATAGAATCGATTTCCAGTTCTCCGCCAAGCAGCGGCTGATCGTCGCGCAGATCCTCGGGCGTCAGGTCGGTGATCTTCAAACTCTTCAATATGATGGGCTTGAGTTGCTCCTTAACGCTTTCCATGATGGTTAGTTGCAATCTGAGAAAAAAGAGCATACCACAAAGGTGAACGATGGAAGTGACAGCGAAGCGGGCGAGTAATAGTTCAATTCGAAACCGGCAACTTGCGAATAATCCAAGCCCTGTCATCCCGCAGGAGCGCGCCCAGCGCTCCGGAGGGACCTACGAAGCTCATGCATGGGTCGTGCAGGTGGGAGGAATACCTGCGCTGCGTGAAAGCGCGGGAACGCCTGTCGGCAGCATCAACGAACATGGACGGCCGTAAGGTCCCTCGCCCGGCTGTCGCCGCACTTGATTGCACAAAGACGGGATGACATGGTGGAAAGGCAGTTTCGAAGCCTGTACGGTCCAAAAAGATCGATTACAGCAGTCCCCCATCCACTGCGATCACCTGTCCTGTGATGTAGCTTGCCGCGGCGGACCCCAGAAACGCCACCAGCGGAGCTACTTCTTCGGGCTTGCCAAAGCGCCCCAGCGGGATTTCTGAAAGCAGTCGCTTCTCTTCTTCCTCAATGTATTTCGCGGACATGGGACTCGGAATCACGCCGGGGCAAACGGCATTCACCCGGATGCAAAACTGTCCCACCTCGCGAGAGAGAGCCTTGGTAAAGGCGATAATGCCGCCTTTGGACGCCGAGTAATTGCACTGCCCCGCTTGGCCGCGAATTCCGGCGGGCGACACGATATTGCAAATCGCTCCGCTTCCGCGGCGCATCATGCCCGGCAGCGCCAAGCGCGAACACAAATATGTCCCGCGGAGATTGGTGTCGATCACTTCATCCCACTGCTCGTCCGACATAAAAGCCAACAGCACATCGCGGTTGATGCCCGCATTGTTTACCAAATAATCGACCGGACCAAATTGCTGTTCGATGCGCTCGAACATCGGCGCAACGCTCTCCTGTCGCGAGAGATCGGCTTCTACAGCCAACGCCTCGCCGCCGGCGGCGACGATGCGCGCAGCGACCTCATCCGCGGACTCTTTCCCATGGCGATAGTGCACGGCTACGCGGAAGCCCGCGCTTCCCAGAGCTTGCGCGATAGCGGCGCCGATAGCTCCCAGAGGCGCCTGTAACTAATGCGACCCTCGGATCGGTGTGATCACCCAGCTTTTCTTTTCATCCAACCTTGTTTCAACCATATCCTGGAAATTCAGTGCAGCGGCTTGAAGATCAAAATGTATACGGCCCAGCGCGAGTTGTAGCGTTCGATATTCCCATCCAGCGCGTATGAAACCGTTCCTTGCAGCAGCGTACCCCACGGAGCGGGAGTGTTGACGTTAAGTTCCAGGCCGTCGAATTTGCGAAATTGCAACGACTCCTCCTGATTGCGCGCGCGCGCATAAGCGTACATCCCATCGACTTTCACCAGGTCCATTACATTGAAGCCATAGTGTACGTTCGCCATAGCAAGGGCGTCGAAAGAATCCGTGCCGGGTGGAATCCCATGGAGACGGGGCGACGTAAGAAATGAGGGAAATAACGCGAGAAGCGATCCAGTTGATCCCCGCCCCAGTACGAAAGATCCCATCCTCCTTTGGTGAACTTGCGGATGTAGTAATCCTTATAAAAATCGGCGTCGTAAAGCGTGAACGCGTTTTGCGGACGCTGAACCAGTACCGAGTTTTCGGGCGGCGGGTTGGGCAATGGGGTGGACGACGAGCTGGACAACAATGGCCCGCATCCAGCCGGATACGGGGCCAGCGATGCGCACCCGAACGGTCTCCAGCCGATGCGCTCGCCTCGCGTCCCCTGCGCATCGAATACATAACCTTCGCGGCTATATTTTATTTCGAGCCCGGGAAGGATGTTCAATCCGTTGCGCGGCAGTTCGTACCGCTCAGCCGCCTGGCTGGTCCGCAAGAAATTGTCGTACGCGAAGTAATTGGAGGCCGTTACGCTGAGATGAGTGCTGGCTTGCCACGAGGCGCGCATGCCAGTGGTTTGCTCCCATGTCCATACTTCTCCCTGCAACAACTCCACGTTGTTGCTGTAGATGCGGTTTTGGCTGGGCACTCCGGTGAGCGCGAGGTCCAGCGCGAGGCGGAACTTGGGCCGAAACTGCTTCGAAAGATCGGAAACCAGAATGGGTCCGGCAAAAAAAGTTGAAAGCTGCGCTCCCGTGTGATGAAAATCAAAATCGACTGTGCTGGTGCCGAGGAACGGAATCGGAAAGTTGAATGTGCCTCCATACATCAAGCCACCAACCCGGGATTTGATGCTCTTCGCGCTCTGCTCCACTAGAACGCGCTCGCCGTTTTTCTTCCGCAGCGACCGCAATCCCTGGTCGGTGTCGTGGAACATGGGATCGTCAGAACTGTGCTCAGCCGCCAGAGCGGCATTAAAGATCGTGCTGTTGATAACGTAGTCCGAAAACTGCACCGTCCTCTGCAACACAAAATCACGCCCCGCAGCATTCAGCAACTGCTGGGCGGAAATCGATCGCAGCAAGTTGAACTGATTGCCTTTGTCGTCGCGGACCAGTTCGAAATTCTGCGTCTCCACGTTTACTAGCACGTTGCTTTTAACGCCGCGCTGGCTCAGGGACTGCTTCACTTCGCGAAAAGTAGTGCCGTCGATCCATATCTTGCCGCTGTATAGCGCCTCGTCTCTCGTCCCGTCCCGCGCCTTAGGCTCGACTCCTATCACAAAGCACACGACCCCATTTATCTGTTCAGTGCCGAGCAATTTGTAGTCATAGCGTTCGTTAAGTTTCAATTCGAGGGGCTGGGTCATCACTTTTTCCGGCTCGATTTCCGGCAGCGGAAACTCATGATTCTTGCCGAACTTCACTCCGTTGATGTAGAACTCTTTTTGCGCCAGTTCCATCGCGCCGTCCCGGCTGAAGAATTGCTTGAGTTGCATCGAAAAATCAAACCCCGGCTCCAGATTGGTGGATTCAAAATGAAAGCTCATGAAACTCGAGGCCATATAGTTTTCCAGCTTCTGTTTCTGCGCTTCGCGATTCTGTTGCCAGCGGGCGATGATTTCCTCAACCCTTAGTTCGACTCCGCTCTTCACATCGACCGTGTTATACAGCGTCTGATCAGCCTCACTCTGTTTGTGAATGGAAATCAGCGCGTATTCGCTGGTGCAGGCGCAGGTCTGTTCGAAACCGTTGCCGGTCTTCGTCACTTCTTTCGTTATTTGCTTCGTTATTTCGCCCGCCGGGAGTTCACCGCCGGTCGCGGGATCGTACCACTTGATCTCAAATGGCCCCGGCTTATCACTCTGTAACCGCACCGTCTTCGGTGAGCGGGGGATTGCATTCACGCGCGCCACAATCACCACATCGGAGGGCCCGCGGCTGAACCAGTGCTGCTCATTGTTCCCCACGCCATCAATCGCAACACTGAATGGAGAGTGTGCGGCATCCGCCGCGAACATGTTGCTGGTGATGGAACGGCTGAGGAAACTGCCTGTTGCGCACAAGGCCGCAGCGGCCCGGGCGTCCGGCGGCTCCGCCCAAACAATTTCCACCGAGGTCCCGCCGGTCGCGAGCATCGCGGTCAAGAACGATGAGGTTGTCGCGGATGTTCTCGCATCTAATCCAGGGGAATCTAGTTTAAGGGCGTCCAGTTTAAGAATCACCGGTTTATTCAGCGCCTGTTCGGCGATCCACTTAGCATCCTGGCGCCAGCCCTCGGCATAGGTAATTCCCAGCAGATCGGAATAGGTGGCAAGCCGTTTTACAAGTTCGGCGTGCCTGCCGACGAACCCCGGCGGAAAAACAAACGCCAATCGCAAGCCGGCGTTAGTTCCCTTTGCAGCTAACGCCAGACGCACCAGCCCGAAAGCCAACAGATCGGGATCCCTGAGCGGTTCTTTGATCTCCACCAAAAGCCCGCGCACGGCGGCCGCCGAGAGATGCATCGCTTTCACAAACGCGTCGACCCGCCCGGAAATTTCCTTCTCGGATTCTTTGCCAGCGAGTGAACTAGCCCCCACCGCCACATGCAGCCAGATCTCAGTTCCTTCGGGCAGGCTCTGGATGGTTTGCTCTTCGAGAAAGCTGGCGGGGTTTTCGCTGCTCATGAGATCGAAAGACAGGGCAGGCAGCACGATTATTTTGTCGGAGACTTTACACTGCTCGCCAGCTTTCAATCCTGCGGCAAGATTCTGGTCCGTTGGAATCGAGATGGCAACCCGCGGCAAGCCGGCTTCCGCCGTGAGAGGTAAAAGCAAAATGGCCGAATACAGGACAAAGGGCGACATGCGCCCGCAACCTGCGAATCGGTATAACAGCCTGGAGAACGACCCGGATAATAACAGCGTTGCCGAGCGAAGCGACGATTTCATCAAAATTAATTCCGGCAACTTAGAATTTGCACTTGATGACAATCACGGAAAGGAATCCGCCGTGCGCCCGGGTATTGTGACGCCGTGTTGTCTGATGACGATTTTGCGGAACATGCTGCTTCATTCGGCAGTTTTCATCCATCAAGCCTTAGCCGTTCGCAGTAGTATATGCGAACCGTTGCAGCCGGCCCGTAAGGCAGCGTCGAAAAATAGGTTGTGGGCCGTTTTGAAATTCACGGAGTTCTATCGTGAAAACAAACCCAAGCCTGTCCAATCACAAAAAAAACAAATCCATAGATGAGAGCGTTTGATATTGCAATAATTAGGACGATCATCACATTGGCCGATACGGTTGCCCGTACTATTGGCAGCATATAAATTATTGAAGCTGGAGCTAAACAAAGGTAGAGGGTAGAAAGATTGTCGAAAAGACGAGGAGAGTAATAGGCGGATGCGATTAGCAATAGTGCCAAGCAGAACCCTGCTGCTGCACCGATGACGCCAAATTTCTTCGGCTTGCTCACGCGATAGCTCCAATCATCCTCGCACTCAATAATCCCACCAATCACTCCAAACTCCAAACGTGATCCGTGAGGCCGGCCTCTGTAACAATCCACTGTCAGAAATCGCACACCCACAAATCCGAATGCATTGAGTGGGACTCATTTTCTCAATAAACCCTCGCTTGGTTTGGCCGTCGAAAGGTTCGTCGCTCGCCGCCGTTCCCCCAACAGAATAACAGCGGGAATCAACAACAAGCCACCGGCCAACGCCAAAGCAACTCCTAACGATGTCACCAGACCCATTTCCACCAGCGGCGCGAAACTGGAAGTCATCAGCGCCCCGAACCCAACAATCGTGGTGAGGTTCGATTGAATGATCGCCGCCCCCGAAGCCTTCGCGATCGCGAGAATTTCGTTAGTATCGCTCTCTAGGTACCGGCGCACCAAATGGATCCCATTGTCGATGCCAATGCCGATGATGAGCGGAATCGCCGTAATGGACATGAAACTGAAGCGGTGCCTCACCAGCAGTAACAAGCCGAACGTTGTAACAACACCGAATACGATCGGGATCAGTACGATGAGTGATACGCGAAGATTGCGGAAACAAAGATATACAACGAGCAGAATCCCCGCCGCGGTCCACACCAATGCTCTGCGACTATCATGAAGCACCTGCCTTTGCAGGTCGCGATTCATCTTGTCGAAAGAGAACTCCACGAACCCGCCAATTTGGCTTCGCCAGGACTCGATCACATTTTCCGGAATTACCTCAACCGCATCGGGATCGGTGCCATAAAAAGTGATGGCCGCGACATAGCTACCGTCTCCGATTTTGCGAATGCTGTTAGTGATCAGTCCCGGCGGCAGGAATTTGGCGGCGGTTTCCAGCGTGATCGGACTCCTACTTTTTCCCGAGTCTTCTCCCAACTTCCGCAACCGATCAATAAAGGGCTGAACCGGTTCGATTCGAAAACCGCTCTCGCGCAGCGATTCCTCAAGCGCGCGTGCCGAGGCAGCGAAACTGACACCAGCTAGCGAACTGGCTCGTTCACTCTGCGTTCGAGCTGACGGAAGCAGAGTTGTTGGCGAGAAGATGGACTTGATGATGCCGAGCTGCCGATAAGCTTCCAGCTTGGCTGTCAATTCTTCGGCTTTGCCCAATACTTCCTGCTCGCTGCCTGCGATCAATAACACATTCGGACTGCCCTCAATACCGAACCGTGCGGAAAGCAGGTTCTGCGCAGCCACGGCGGGGTTATCGGCTCCGGCGATCTCAAAGTGCTTTTCCAATTTAATGGCCGGCAAAAATACTATCGACAGCAAAAACGCTCCGATGCCTAAGCCAACCACGAGGCGAGTGTGCCGGCCCACAAAATCAGCGGATTGCCGCGCCACCCAGGGAAGCAACCGGAAGGTAATAGTCTGCGGCGCGCGTGGCTTCGAAACCCGCCACCAGAGCCGCATCAGCGCGGGAACCGTCAGCAGCGTGTGGATCATCATCATGAACATTCCCACCGTCAGGATGAATCCAAACTCCGCCAGCCCCTTGAAGCTCGCAGTGGCCAGCGAGGCCGTAGCGGTGGCCGCCGTTACTATGCATAAGACCACGCTAAATCCGGTGGTTTCAAAGCTGCGCAGCACCGCCTCGTTCAGCGTAGCGTCATTCAGCACACCAGCTTTGGCCCATTCCTGCGGCACCCGGTTGAAGAAATGTACGACCTGGTCGTCTCCCAGTCCCGCCAGGATCGCAATAAAAGACAGGCTGATTAGATTTACTTCTCCGGGATAAAAACTTGCGATACCCGTAGTCCACACAATGCCCAGGCTGGCGGGTAGCAACGATAAGAGCAGAAGCGGAATTCTCGGATAAATTACCAGACACAACAGCAGATTGCCGACGATAGAAATCAGCGAAATTCGGCGAACGTTGGTTTCGATGAGCTTGTGTTCCAGTTCTGCGTAAACGTAAGCGCCCGCCGCGGTCGCTCGCACTCCGGAATCCCGCATCGTTGTTCCGGTGAAGCCCGGCTCCGCCGTCGCCGACTGGATGTGTTCCCGCGTCCACTTCATGACTTGCTCCGCGAATTTGTAATCCATGGCCGACTGGCGAGGTTCGGCAATAATGAGCAGCGCCGTGTGGTTTTTGCTGAAGAACCGGTTTCCCGATCCCCAGTTGAGGTCGAAATTGGCGAACTGCGAAAACCCCTGACTGTTGCCCATTTCCACTTGCAGCAGGCCTAAAGGATCGGCTACGAAGTAATTGGTTCCCAATGACGAGAACGGAGTGACCAGTTCGGTTGCCGCGCGGCGAACGGTTTGATGAATCTGTTGCGGATCCAGCCGCCGCTTCAAATCTTCCGTTTGCTCGGGCCGCGCGAAGGAGGGAAAATTCCAGGTAAAGAACCGCACCAGGTTGAGCAGTTCCTCGTCCTGCAAGCCGGAGCGCGCATCCAGGAATAGCCCGCTGGCTTGCATCTCGGCGGTGAGACGGTCGGCCATCTCTTCCATCTGGTTGGTGACGTCCGTTCCTCCTGTCGTAGCATTGCTCGGCGGAACGCTGCTCCTCGAAGCATCGATCACTACGAAGAGCTGATTGCCGTAACCGAGTTCCTTGCCGATCTGGCTGGCGGCTCGCCATTGCGGGTCGCGATTCCCAAACAAATCGGTCAGGTCGGTGCCGGTTCGCAGGTTATGGATATTCGCATACAGCAATAAAGTAACGATCAGGCTCAGGGCTGTAACCAGCCCCGGATGGCCTACCACCAAACTGCCCACGAAGCGCATGAAACGGGCCATCATGCAGCGCCGTCCATCAAGCCGACACCACTGACAACTCACCCTTCGCTACTATCTCGCCATCAACCCACACCGTGCCGGCGATGCACGCCATTTGTCCTAGCGCGGTTAGCGTTTTGGTTTCAACGCGCAGTGTTTGCCCTGGAGTGACGGGCTTGAGAAACTTGAATCGGTTGACGGCCGCGAGCAGGGCTACCCCTTCCTTGTTTCCGGTGGCTATCTGAGGCGCGGCCGATCCCAGCATCACTCCGGCAGTCTGAGCCATCGCTTCGATAAGGAAAACTCCCGGCAAAATGGGCTTGGCGGGAAAATGCCCGTCAAAAACCGGGTTCGCCGGATCGACAAACTTTACCGCCACACAACGAACTCCCGGCTCCAGTTCCTCCACCCGGTCGATCCACAAGAATGGAGGGCGATGAGGAATCAGCGCCTCGATTTCACTTCGCTCGATCGCCTTGGGCTGAGTCATTTGGCAATGCTCACTTAGGAATGCTCACCTGGGATTCGTTAATCTGGGATTCTTTAATCAAGATTGCTCACTATGGTTTGTAAACCTCAAACGTGTCCGCCGAAAGCTTCGGATTCATCGAGCTTACGTCGATGACGAATACGCTGTTCACGCCGCTCTTGCCATCTACCTCGAGCGTCCGGGGAAAGAAATCCTGTTTGTCCAGCTTGACGACCAGGTAATTCAACCTGTGACGAAAAGTGTCAGTTCGGGGAACCAGCTTCATCTGATAATCGCGGCTGTTCTCTTGCACCGTGATGGTGAAGTTTTTTTTCAGGTTCCCGAGGGAGTTATCCCCGCCGAAATAAGACTGCGCGCGATGAACGCTTCCGCCGATTTCCATCACTTCAGTCTTACCGCCAGTCGTAACGTTGAGGAAGTTCTCGTTGAAGCGAATACGCTCGCTGGCCGGTTCGAAGTAATCCAGTGCGAATCGGTTGGTGCCTTCGGCGCAAAACTTGCCGCGAAGCACCAGCGGTTTCACCATCAGGCTGGAGGTGCGGGTTTCAGTAATGGTTCCGCAGCTACTCGTGTATTTTTTCTGCGCTTGCTGAACCCCCGACCAAATTCGGTTCAGCAGATCTTCCGACTGAGCGGCGGAATGGCCGGCCAAGGCTCCCGGACAAATCAAAAGCGCAACCAGAGCGCATGACAACCTGAGTCGCGAGATAAGGTAGAACGCGAAATGAAAAAGACAAGAGGGAAACTGTGTCTGTGTCTCGTACCGGCATCCTAGAGCGTGCATAGCCATCGTCTCAGATCATACAGGCTAGCATGCGCGATAGTGCTGTTACAGGCTCGAGGTTGGTGGATCGATTTGAATTATGAACTCACAACGCGTCATCCCGAAGCGCCCGCGTTTTTGCCAGCGGGCCGAGGGATCTCCCGTGGCACACAGCGTCGTCGCGAGAGATCCTTCGCTGCGCCTGAAGAACGGCTACGCTCAGGATGACGCCATCGACGGGCGACGATGCCATCAGAATTTCAAACTGACCCACCGTCGACTCGAGACGGAAATCGCGATTTAAGATGGCTGGCTGGAAGATGTGACCAAGATCGAGCTTCCGCGCGCGAAACGCTGAACCTGCCTGCTTAAACTCCACTGTCTCTCACAGCTTCGATCTGCACCAGTTCTGGCACAGCTTTTTCCTTCAGCACGAACTCGCGATAAAGCTTGGCCATGCGCAAGTTCTCTTCGTCCCGCTTGTTGTCGAGCTTGTTCCGCTCGGCGCGAGCCCGCAGCTTTTCCTCGCGGGCATTCTTCGCGATGCCCAGTTGTTCGAGGTCATGCTGGGCTTCGCTGGTGACAATCTCATCCTTCAACACCAGATGATGCTCCGTACTGCTGAGTTTTACACTCTTGCCGCCGGCGAAAATCTCGTGCCGTCCGTGCTCTTCATACCACTTGGTCAGGGTCGCGGTCATATGCATTTTTTCAATGATGTTCCGCCAACCCACGCCGGTGTTGTAAGCGCAAAAGGAAATTTCCCCCTCTTGCGTCGCGTACGGAATGATGCACTGCTCGGTCCTCCGAAAGTCATAGTTGAATAGATCCTGAAACCACATACCCGCAATGAACAGAAGATTCCAGCGGTCGCGGCGCCGGCGAAAAATGTCATCCATGGTCCGCTTGCCGGAAACTTCACCATAGTCGCGTCCCGTCGCGCTCAGTCCTTTATCGAGCTTCTTCAGCATATCGACAGCGCGGAAATGTGTCGGCGCATGAAATGCATCGTAATTCCGAACTAATGCCAGCGCCATTCCCGCGACCGAGATCCACCGGCTGCGAGCCCAATCGTTGACCCTCGCAATATCTTTGGCGAACTGCTCGGCGTTGAGGAATGCGGTCACCGGAACCGCCTCGCGCGTTTCCTTGTCGACCATAATCGCCATGCCAATTCCGCAACCAGGGTGGCAGCCGCAAGCGACCTGGCCCCAGGCGGCGTCCGGCCCATGAACCAAGTCGGCCCAGTCGGAAAAGGTACTCAGGAACGAGAGGGGAAACCAGTCGCGAATGGGTTCGCCGATTTTCAATTGTGCTTTCAGATCGTGGGCCAGATGCGACAGCGTATAGCGTTGCGCTTTGCGGCGTTCATCGGTGATGGCTTCGTCGCGCCCAGTGAAAGACACTGGCTGGAAAGAAACCATCGCGATCTTCTCCGGATTGTCGAGGGCGAATTGCACCACGCGCCCCACCTGCTCATTGTTGATTCCATTGACGACGGTCGTGACCAGCACGATTTCCACGCCGTTCGAGTGCAGGTTCTCGATGGCCCGCAGTTTCAGGTCGAACAGGTTGCCGACGTTCCGATGAGAATTCGCCGCGTTACCGATGCCATCAAATTGCAGATAAGCGTAGCGCAACCCTGCTTCCGCGGCCTGCCGCGCGAACTTGGGACTCTTGGCGAATTCGATGCCGTTGGTCGCGGCCTGCACGCTGTCGTAGCCGAGTTCACGGGCGTAGCGAATGGCGTCCAGAAAATGCGGAGACAGGGTCGGCTCGCCGCCGGAGAACTGCACCGACATTTGCCGCCGCGGCTTGATGGAAAATGCATTGTCGAGCAGCGTCTTGATGTCCTCCCAGGCAAGTTCGTGTACGAAACCGACCTGGTTGGCATCCATAAAACACGGGTCGCACATCATGTTGCACCGGTTGGTCAGGTCAACGGTGAGAACCGAGCCTCGTCCGTGCTTAATCGTGCTGCTGCCGTGGTTGTGCAGTTTTTCGTCGTTGTGGGCGCGGATATCCCGGCCGGGAAATGTCTCTTCCAGATGCCGAAAGAATTGCGGATCAATCGAGATGACGTCTTCGAAATGCCCGTGAACGGGGCAATCCTTGACCATCAGAATTTTGCCCTCGCGCTCGACGATCTGCGCCTTAATTTCACCGGGCCTTTCGTTCAACAGGACGCGATAATCCTGTTTACCGTCGACAATTTGCTGGCGAATCTCCGGCACGCAACGCGGGCACAACGAATCGGTTTGCCGCGGCCACCCCAGAGGAGGCTTCGACTTTTCACGGGACTTCAGCAGCGGCTTATCCGACCACCGAGGCGTGAATGACGGATTTTCGGGAAAGAAACTATTACTGAAACAAAATATCTGCCACGCCCCGTTCGCGGCAATTGACATCGCCTTTTCGAGATACTTGATGGGCTTATGCATTTGCCTTGACGATCCGTGCCAATTGTGCATACCGAACCGCGTATCATAGCCGACCATGCCGCTCTTTGGAAGCGAGTCTCTTCCTGGGTAATGTCCTATTTTCGATTTGGCCTTCCCTTCGCGACCTTCGCGAATCCTTCGTGCGCTTGGCGGTCAAAGGCTTTTGGTCGCGAATTGTGCGACAACTTCTTCTTGCCGGGCATCACCATTTACACTTGGTAGTGGCTCAATCTCAAAGTTATTTCAGCGTGATGTCATCCTAAGCGCGGCGACAGCCGGGCGAGGGATGTTACGTCGGCTGATGCTATTAATGCCATGTACGGGAATGCCGGCGCTTCATGCAGCCAGGCGCTGCTGGCATCAGTGCAGCCGATGCCGGGTTCTCGTAAGGTCCTTCCGGAGCGCAGGGCGCTCCTGCGGGATGACATTTTTCGGTGGATCCGTAAGTGCTTAACTTCAATCTGAGTCCCCATTTTGCGAATGTTCCCCATAAGACGCGATGAGACGCCGGTCAGCCTCGAAGATTGAAAACTATATCTACCGCGAGTGTCCCCACCCGGAGCGCGAGTTCGGCTACGCGGTTTCTCTGCACAATCACTCGCACTACTCCGTGGAGAAGCTGGCCGCGTTAAACCAGGTCGTCAAGCTGGCTTTTATGCGGCCTTTAAGCGGAATTCTGCAAAGGTCGTTTGGCCTCGGCGATGTTTCAAATCTGAATTACGCGGAGATAACGTTCAACCCGCCCTATACCCCCGAAGATGTGTATCGAATGGAGGCAGCCTCAGCGGCCAATTGGGGCTTCGACGGGGTTCACCTCGCTATTACCGATCACGACGAATTTGCCGGCAGCCTCGCACTGCTGCGCGGCCGGCCCGATCTTACTGGCTGCACCAACGGCCGCATCGCAATCGGCGAGGAACTGTCACTCTGGTTCCACGGGCACTTATTTCACCTGGGAGTCAGCCATATGCCCGAGAGTACGGTCGAGGAGACGCACACTCGAATGCAAGCAGCAGCGCGCGCTGGACGCTACGACGAATTGTTGGAAACCCTCGCCGCCAGCGGCAGCCTCGTCGTCTTGAACCATCCTCTCATCGCCTGGGCGAAGGGATCAGAGACAATTCCCGTCACGGATTTGCTCTCCCGCTACGGCTGGGCGATTCATGCTTTGGAAGTCAACGGAATGCGGACACGCGAGGAGAACGATCGCGTCCTCGAACTTGCGCGGCAGTGGCGCAAACCGGTGGTCGGCGGCGGAGACAGCCATCTGCTGGTCGCGAGTTCTATTCTCTCTCTGTCGCGGGCCGCGACGTTCAAAGACTTTATCGCCGAAGTGAAAGACGGCCATGCGGTCCCGTTCGTGACTCCCAATTATTTTGCCCCGCTCCAATGGAAACTTTTCTTGCGAGTGCTGTTTTTCATTTCGCGCTACCGGCAAATCGCCAGCTATAAGGGACAACCGGTTTCCGCCATGCTGGAGCGCCGCAAAGTCTTACTCGATCCGGTGGGCGCAGCGAGCCGCGTGTTTCTCAATTTAGTTTGTGCTTTGGGACTAGCCCGGTGATACGTTTCGCAGAAGCCGGCGCCTCGTTGCACTTATGGGGTGACATTATCTTGGAGCCTCTACATGCAAATTCTTTCAATCTTGACGGGAGGAGAGTGAGGATGTAAGTGTTCGGCTGTGGAGGACTGTCCATTGTCAAATGAATCCATTCGTGAGTCTGCACGAGCCACTCGATCCGTTGGAAAACAAACGGACCATCGGTTGCGAATGTATTCGGCTGCCGCAATCGCTGCCAGCGTAGGAGTGCTGGCGATGGCGCAGCCGTCCGAGGCCGAAGTGGTGATTACACCCAAGACGATTCCGATCCCGAGGTCGGACTACATTTTTGGATCGCCGCACCACATTTACATTTCGCTGAACAACAACGGCGTCAACGATTTTTCGTTCTACCTGTATAGCTTCGCCTACCACGGACAGGCGTGGAACCTGACGGTGTCGCCGCAGGGAGCCGGGGCCGTTCAGGCTGGACCGAGCCCGCAAGGCACGTTCTACGCTGCTGCGCTGACTCCGGGGGCGAAGATCGGGCCCTCGGCACATTTCGGTTCCCACGGCGGGGAGTTCCGCATCGAAGGAGAAGACAGGGATTTCAACTACAGCAAGGGGACCTCAAGCTGGCGGACCTTCGGAGACTGGGGGAAAAACCCGACCAATACCTACCTGGGCGTGAAGTTCCTTATCGATGGCGAAACGCACTACGGCTGGGTGCGGCTGACGGTTTCATCCGGGCTGACAGGGATCGAGGCGACCATTCTTGGTTACGCGTACCAGACGGAAGCGAATAAGGAGATTGTGGCTGGCGTTCCGAAAGGATCGGACGAGCCTGTTCGCGTGATCGACGCGGATGGTCCGTCGTTAGGGGCCTTGGCCGCGGGCGCTGACGGCCTACAGAGATGGCGCAAAGATCAACCTGTCGTTCACTGAGGAGGCCGCCCCAGCTTTCGCGCTTTTCGAAAGCTGGGAATTGATGCTGCCGTTTTATGCGGCCGAGGTGAACTCAGCACCCGCCTTTCGCGCTAACCTTCGCCAGGCCGGAGGACGGCACTCCGCCGGTATCCCCGAAAATGCCCGCGCCGATTTTTCCATTGCTGGCGGGGGCGAATAGCACCAGGCCCACGTCTTCGCCATTGTCCGAGCCTACCGCGAAGTTCACAAAAATCATGTTGCCGAGAACGTAGAACTCCCCGCCGGTAAGCGTGCCGCCTTCATAATCCCCCAGCGTGGCCGTGCCGCTGTGCGGCCTGCCATAGGCGCCATTGTCGTCCAGCTCCAGGCAGAAACTTACGTTGCCGAGGAGGATGGTGCCGGCGATGCCCCCTTTGTTCTCGGTGACGGCAACCGGATAGTTCCCGGTGTAACTCTGCGCCTTGGCGGCGCTCGGCGCCACGGCGAAGGCAAAAACTACCACTGCCATCGCAATCAACGTACGAATCTTGTTGGTCATTTTGTTGTCCCCTCATGAAAATCTTAAGTTCGTTTTACTCGCAGACATTTAACCAAAGCAGACTCCCTTAGTTGTCACGAAAAAGTAAAACCGTTGTAAAAGATTTGCATACACGCTACCAACAGATTGCGATGCTGGACACGGAGGGGAGAACTGGAGGAGCGTCGGCTGGAGCATGAAGGCGGAGAGGCGCGGGGCGGGTGGCCCAGCTTTTAACGATCTATTGCGTGCACAATTCCCACTGAGGGTGCCCCATCCTTGCGTTTTTTGCAAGGGTGGGCGGCAGTGCTGCGTGTGCTATTTGATTTTATTGGACAGGTGATCAAGCCCGCTTGGCGCTGGCATTTCCGACTCCCGCCCTTCGCAAAAAACGCGAAGGACGGGGCACCCTCTGCGTTGCTGACGCAAGCGATGCCGGAAGCCCGGGCCACTGCCGAAAATCGCGAGGCTACCTCCTCTTTTTCCCCGGCGCCTCGCCCGTGACTTCCACTTGCAGCTTCGTGCCTACTTCTTCCAGTGCCGCTTTCAGGTCGCCCGCCAGACCGCGACCGTCGCCGTAGTAGGGCCTCACCGGGATCGCGGCGAGTTCGGCGTTGGTCTTTGGGTCGATGAAATGTATGGAGAGAATCAAGTGGTCCCTATCGTTCTCGATTCGAACGTCTGAAAACTTGATGTAGAGGTCGTTGCCGACGGCGTTTTCGTCCGCCTTGTCCTTGGCCGCGCTGATGGTTCGACCATGCAGGTACGTTGCCTGCAAAGTCCGGGCAAAATCGGCATTCAAAGAAGCAATTACGTCAGCCCAGTCTGCCTTGGACTTATAGTCGTAGAGCGCCCACGCGTCAGGTTCCAAATCCACCCATCCGAGAAAGATGTGGTTCATGTTGCTCATGTCAACGCTCGACTCCTTGTTGAGGTAGCGCGGCACTTTGTGGCGCGCCGCCAAAGAAGCCGGGAAGGAAATGCATAGCAATAGCAATGTCACCGCGAGTGTCAGTTGTTTCATGTGTTTCATGAGATGTCTCCTTTCTTACTCTCCAAACTGGCCGGATCCTACAGACATCAAGTGCAGGGGCCTATTTTCGGGTACCCGATCAGGTAGGTGACTGGCATCTTTCCCGTTGCCAGCTCCCCAATCTCCCACTGGTATTGGCAAGAGGTCAGTTTTTGTACCATCTCGCGCAGTTCCCGTGGCTGGTATGTGCGCAGGCAAGACACGACACCATCGAACAGCAGAACCAATGGAATGACCGGAATCAAATACGTCCAAAGCAATCGCGACCAGCGGAACGGGCGAATCCGTGGAGTGTGCAGGAACATCAGCAAGATGCCGACAAATATAAGGCCCATCGTCGAAGGAGCGCGCTTGGTGACCTCGAAGATGCTGATGCTTTCGCCGGCATCGACGGCATTTTGTAGAATGGCGCGAGCATCCTCCGGCGAAAAATGATGGAACGAAGTAAACATGGTTCGCAGTCCCTTCAGTGCAGGAGGAACCTTCATCGCGTCAACTGGTTCTGGATAGAAAGTAATGTTGTGGTCGGAAGACGCGCTGACACTTTGGAATGCCTCAAGATTTGGATATTTATCGGTGAGCCAAACCTGAAGGCCCGCTGAATTTCCTTCGGCGTCCTGGCAGCGCAGTTGTCGAGCAAGATCCAGCCACGGACCACCGCCGCCAGAACACATATCGACTATCGATTGCGGCGCGTTAGTCCCGTTCCCAGTAGAGTCAATCACGCTTTGCAGCAGCGGAGCGATGGGCGCATAGGCGTGTAATAGGTTGAACCCAAACTGAAGCGCATCCGTCACGTCAGCTCGAAGCGACGACGGGAACCACGGTTGTTCATGGAGTTCGATGAACTGTACTCGACGCATGGCAACTCAGCCCAGGATAAACAGGTGTGAACATTCTCATCCACGTCGGGGACAAGGCCATTCAACGCTATTATGGCGATAGACTACTTTGAATTTCGAGGCCACTCTAGAGAACGTGGCATACTTCGCGACGAATCGCAAAAATCCGTGCAAGGCACTGTCGGAAAGCGCCTCACATATCGAAGGACTAACAAGGGAGGACTAACAAAAAGTTTATCAAGTTCGGGATAAGAAATATCACGGCCCTGAACAAAAGGAACACAAGGGTAATTTCGAATTCTGGCAACCCCTGCAGCAGCATTGACTGGGCCCGGATTGTGCGGCGGTTATTTTCGCGACGGAGCATCGATTGGTCGCGGTGGTCGCCGACGTGATCGGTTTGCAACTCGTCGGCATCGTGCAAGTTTTGCTGGCATCCTTGTTCGTGGTGAGTATGCCGCCCTTAACGGCACAGTCCTTTCCGTCAACTGCTACGGTGATCTTAGGGCTATTCGACTTGCTGGCGCTGGTAGCCGCAGATTGGCCTTGAGCTGTCAGCGCCAATGCCGCTAAGGCAATTACGACCGCAGATACAATGTGTGGGAGTTTCATGATGTCCCCCGCTAGAATGAGCGGCTACCATATTGCATCAGGGACTGAAGTACGTCAATTACTATGATCTTCGATCCTAAGGATAACGACAACGCGTGGAGCAGTCCGCTGAAGCTCCTCCGACATTAGGCTGCTTTCAGGCTCGCGCAAGCGTCACCCCCCAGGTGAAGCCAATCCCAGCCGATGCGAACAGCAACAGTTGCCCCGGACGAATCAGTCCCTCGCGCCGCATATTCACATAATTAATAACCAAATCGCTGCCAAAAGTATGGCCATATTCTTCCATGGGAGTTGACGGCAGGCCGCCCTTGGTGAGTCCCACCATCTTGCCGAAACCTTCTCGGTCCCGCCGGCTGAGATTGGAGTAGATGAAATGATTAACATCGTTCAAGCTCAAACGAGCCGTTTCCAGAGCCTTATTCACCATCACAAGCATGTTAAGAAAATAGACCGGCCTCACCTCTCGCTCCATGCATAGAGCATCGACAACAATATCGAGGTGACCGTTCGTTCTGACCATCGTAATTGCATTATGCAGGCGGCCGAGCGTCATGGCTTCGACCCCCAGCAGCAACGGGCCCTGGGTCAACGGAGCCTGGGTTAACGGAGCTTGGGTTGACGGAGCTTGGTTTGACGAGCTTTCGGCGCCTTCGCGGCGCAGGATCACGGCACTGGCGGCGTCGCCATGGATGGTAATTGGAAGTAACGAGCGGTTGCCCGCAGGCGCGGCGTCGCCGGTTATCAGCAGGACCGTCCGAATGCTTTCATCCGTGGCCATCCAGCCCAGAGCGGTCTTCATGGCGACGTGAAGTCCGGCGCATCCGCCGACTTTGAAACTCAGGATCATCGAATTTTCGGCGCCCAGATCGGCGCTGAGTCTGTGCGCGAACGAGAGGCCCCGTGAGCTATCGCTTGACCCGCTTTCGCTTAACTGGCTTTCGCTGGACCGGTTCTCGCTGGATGGGCTTTCGCCGGCTGGGCTCTCGCTTGACCATGACCAGGTGCTGAAATCCAAAATGAGATTGATCTCCCGTGCCGTTATCCCCGCTTCGGCTATCGCCTTGGAAGCGGCTTCGCGAATCAAGTCATAAAGTTGTCTGCCGCCGCAGATGCGGACTCGATTCAGTCCCAGACCTTCAACGGCCTTTCGTCTCGACTCGGGGCTCAACGGAGAAAGCGACGTCTCGATTCGAGTTCGTTCACGCTCCAAGACTGCTTCCACAGCCTCACTCTCGGGAGGAACTGCGTAGGCCGCGGCTGCAATTCGTACATTCATAATTTAGAACAAGCCATATTTACAGCGAGTCATATTCAGAGCAGGTCCAATAGAAGCGCCGCAAATCCACTGTCGCCCGCTGTTCCTAACAACAGGGCTTGCCGTCCGATTGGCTGGGTGCTTAGTGCATTGCTTGGCAGATTGCTTAAACCCAGGATCAAGTGAAAGAGAGCGCCACTACCGGCCAAACCCAGAGGAAACGGCTGCGGAGGAATAATAACAGCGCTATCGCCGGCAATCTCCCTAGCCAAGGCGGTTGTTTTGCTCGTCGCGCAAGGTGCGCCGTTTCCGCTACAGATTGTAAGACTCGGGAGGGAACCGCCGAGCATCTTCTGGATGGTTTCTGCCGGTTGGCCGCCTGCCGCCCAGCGCCCCGAGCCAATTCGCGCATAGCAGTCCGCCTCCCTTTCGCTACTGGACGATTCCATCACCAATGCCGCCACACCTTCGCTGGGAATAAAACCTCCGGCTTGGGGTGAAATATCCGCGTTGTAACACGCGGGCGAAAGTAAGTCTGCCACCTCATACCATGAATAGAGGCTTTGCGTCAGCGCGTCACCCGCAAGCACAATCGCTAAATCTGCCTGACGATGGCGAAGCAGGGAAGCGGCTTGGATGAGGGCGTTCTCGCCCCCAAAGTGCTTGTCGCTGATTGTGAGATTTGGCCCCCGCAGGCCGTGAAACAAAGACACGTGACCGGCCGGAGCGCTGGCGAGAGTCTCTGGAAAAGTGCTGGGATCGGTTCCGCCCCAGCCATTCGCGGCGGCGCTGAGGTAGAAAGCTTCCGTGAGTTCGATACAACCGAAGGCGGTGGCGAAGATTACTGCAACCCGCGAGCGGTCCACTTGGTTTAGGTCAATGCCGGCGTCCTTAATTGCCAGGGAAGCAGCCACCAAGGCCCAGGCTGACAGGCGATCAAGGCGTCGGGTCTTCAATCCTGGAACCGCGCTGGCGGGGCGAAAGGGCGGCACGAGAAACGCCCGTCGCAACCCGGCGGTTGTCCAGGCGGTGACGGCGCTGGGTTGCGGAGAAAGTTGCAGATGTTCCGGGGAACGCTGTGGAATGACTCCCGCCAGCGCGCCATAAGGACTCACTGAGCCGATACCGGTAATCCTGACAGGCGGCAATTTCGGAGTCATATTTTCGGAGTTATATTCGGAGTCGCATTCGTACTCATGCCCGGCCGTTTCCGAATATGAGCACGGTGTTGCTGCCGCCAAAGCCACTGGAAGCTGACATAGCCAGTGGCAGTGGTTGGCGTTTCACTTCTCCCCTTAGCCAGTCAACGCCCTGGCTCTCGATGGGATCGACAAGCCGCAGCGTCGGAAGCAGTGCCCCCGCACGAACCGCCATGATCGTAATTGCTGCCTCCAGTGCGCCCGCCGCTCCCAGGCAGTGTCCGAAATATGACTTTGTCGAAGATACGGGAATGGGATGGCGGCGTCCGCGAAAGGCGGTTTCGTACGCGTTGGCTTCGGCGATGTCGTTCAGCGGCGTGCCCGTGCCGTGGGCATTCACATATCCAATCTCATCGCCGCTGACCTCCGCCATTTCCATGGAAAGGCGTATGCAATCGGCCAATCCGCTTCCTTCTTTATGGGGCGCGGTGGTATGAAATGCGTCGTTGGTCATGGCCCATCCGCGCAGCACCGCCAGAATGTTGGCATTACGCGCCGTGGCCCCGGCCAGCGTTTCGAGGACGAGAACCGCCGATCCTTCGCCCAGGTTCAGGCCGTTGCGATTCCGGTCGAAGGGAGTGCAGGGGTTAGCGTCTAACGCTTGCAGCGAGTTAAATCCGCTCAACGTGAACGGGCACAGCGGGTCGGCGCCTCCCGCTAGGATTATGGGCGCGGCCTCGTCCAGCAGCATGTTGGCGGCGAGCGCAATCGCCACCGCTCCGGATGCGCAAGCCACGGAGATGGCACAGCGTGGTCCGCGAATTCCGAAATGCTCACCAACGGCGTCGGCGACATGCGCGATCGGAAATGAGGATCCCCGCAACAACCCGCCGGGACGCCGAAACCAGGCCGCCGGATCTTTGGCGATTCCCGTGTCGATCTCAGTCAAGCCGCCGACCGTGTTTGCCATCAAGACGCCGCTGTCACGGAAGGCAGAGATATCGGAACCCGAATTCGTCATCGCATCCCGAGCTGCCACCACTGCGAGTTGATCGGTGCGCGAGTATCGGGAACTAAAATCTTCACTTGTCGGATGAAGCGCCGATTCCGGGACCTGGGCCGTCGTTCCTTCGAAGCCGGGATACAAATCCTTCGTGTGCTCCAGACAGCACTTGCCGGCCAACATCCCCGCTTCGAGGCAATCCAAACCGAGGCCATAGGGGCTGACGACTCCGACACCAGTAACGACGATAGTTTTATGGGGATCAGTCAAGCGAAGAGACCGGAGAAGAGTTTAACAAACTGAACCGCTGATCGTGATGGGAGGCGGGTGGGAATGATGTATCAGTTTGAATTTTGTGGACCCATAAGGTGTTCCGCGCTTCGTTTGATGAAGAGTGCAAAGAACACGATGCTGGCACAGAATACGCTTGCAATGAGCGCAGGCCAAGGCGATTTCCCTTAGGCCTTTGCCAGTCTCCAAACCCCGTACATGAGGGCCGCTTTGACGCCGGCTAAGGTGAGCCAGAACGCCAGGTATGCCATGACAAAATTCAAACGCCCCACGAAGATTTTGGTCTCCGAAGGGCGTTACGTTAATCAAGCCCGATTTAACGGGAACATCCAAGGACACACTAATCAACTTTCGGCGTTTTGTCAATAACTATTTTAGTTGCTTCAACTTGCGTCTCCTTAATTCTAAGCACAGCTTCCTTCACGTCGGGCCGACCTAAAGCCTCCCACACAGCCTGTTGGATGGCCTGCAAGTCTGCAGGACTCAACATGGGGGAGCAGTATTTTCCGGCATCAAGAACTCGGTCTAATCGACCAAAAGAAACGTGAGAGAGCAAATCGGCCTTAGCCCAGACGTCCGTATTCTTCCTGAAGAAAGAATATGTGTTGGCGGGGATCCGATAGTGAAAAGGTTCCATGGGATTCGGTGCGACGGTGCTTAACGGAACTACCAAGCAACTCCCAGAATTGCGCCGATGCCGCGGAGAAATAACCACCACGTGCCGGACTTTCGCGATTTCGGGCGGGACGAATCCTGTATCGAAGTCGCACATTAAGACCATGCCTTGCTGTGGGACGAACAGGATTGCCATCGGCAAACAGTGTACTACCTCTGCCGTCTTCCTAAGGGTATAGGGATTCCACCCTGAAGGCTTTCGATGAACACTGGTGTCCCAGAAGTTTTCAGGATCTTCTGTTTGAACCGCTATTCTATCTGGAGCATTGAAGTGTGGAAGCACTAATGTCACCCATCTATAACGACACGCGCTCCCGCGGCTCCGAATTGGCAGCGGCCTTGCGATGAAAATGCACGACAACTGCTGTCACCGCTCCCCCAACGCAACCGAGGAGTATCGCGAGCCCCACGCTGCCAATGATCCAGATGTAAAACTGTTCTTTCGTAAGATGAGTGGGCGCGACCGCCAGTTCGGACAGGCTTAGTCGCTGGAACGAGCCGCGGTAGAGAAGACAGCCCAGTTCCACAGAGGAGTAAATAATAAAGGGCTGGAGCAGCGGATTGCTGACAACAGTGCCGGCCACAGTCAACGGCTTATTCAGCCGGAAGAGCACGGCCACGCCCACTGCCGTAATGGCATGAAGGCCATAGATGGGCAAAATGCCAATGAAGATTCCCAGCGATACTGCGGCTGCAGCGCGTCCGGGGTCGAGGCCCTCCTTGAGCAGCGTGGTTACAAATTTTCGCGCGCGAGCCTCAAATCTTCGGATCACCGAATGCCTTTCCATCGTCCGTCGGATCACGTCCGCCAGGCCATCAGGCCGACACCTCGGGGCTCGCTAACTATGACTCATCCGCAGCACGCATCACAATCGGAAGCGCCGGATCGTGTCACGCCAGCCCATATCACGCTCCCAGAAATCGAAATGCCAGTGACCAGAGACAAACGCGCACCGTGTCTCGCACCGGCTTCATCTTGGAGCGCGCCTGGCCGTCGTCGTAGATCATACTCACGGGAGCATGCGCGATGGTGCAGCCCGACCGCGCCATCTTGATCAGCAGTTCCATCTCGAGTTCGTAAAACCGGCTTCGCAGTTTGGCCCCGCCGAGTTTGTCCAACCGGAACAAGCGGAATCCACTCTGGCTGTCACGGATTTTGCGGCCCACGAGCGCCGAAGCCAGCCGGCTGCCAACGATATTCGAAAAATAGCGGGAGCGAGGCATTAGGGCGCGATCGAAACTGCGCGCGCCGATGACCAGGTCCGCTCCAGTTTCTTCCGCGACACGAAGCATGATCGGGATATCCTCAGGCAGATGCTGACCGTCGCCATCGAGGGTGATTACGTAATTAAAATTATGCTCGCGGGCGTAAGCGATGCCCATGCGCAGCGCCGAGGCCTTGCCGCAATTCTTGGGCGAATGCAAACATGTAGCGCCGGCAGCCCGGGCAATCTCCGCCGTCCCGTCGCTGGACCCATCATCGATTACCACAACCTCCGCCACATGCTGGCGGGCTCCCTCGACAACCTTGGCGATGTAAGGGGCTTCGTTGAATGCCGGAATTAGTGCGCAGATTCGCATGGAGGAAGTTTGCATGGAGAAGGTTCGCATGGAACAGGTTCGCATGCTGCCGGTTGCGGTGTTCCGCCGGTATCCTCACGTGTTCCGGCCAGGACGAATTCGAATCCCCGTTCCCTGAGCTCGTCGATGACCCGAGGCAAGACTTCCAGCATGGCATCCGTTCCGCTGGGTAAACGGTCGTGCAGCAGAATAATGTCCCCGCTTGCCGCCTTATTCAAAATGCGCCGGGCAAGAACGCCGGAATTTGCAGTGAGTGTATCACGCGTCCGAATGGTCCAGGAAACATACTCCAGCCCCGCATCTTTAAGATAAGGCTCCAGCAGCGGGTGACGCAGGCCCACCGGCGAGCGGAACAAGCGCGGCCGCACCCCGCAACACTGGCGAACGCTCTCGGTGCAACGCTCGATCTCAGCCCGCAGACGCCGGGGCATGAGAAAACAAAATAGAGAATAGTGCGACCATGTGTGATTGCCGATCAGATGCCCTTCCGCCCAGGCCCGGCGCACGATTTCCGGATGCTCGTCCGCGCGCTTTCCCACCACAAAGAAGGTCGCCTTCACGCCTTTTTCACGGAGTAGATCGAGTAATCTGGGCGTATCTACCGGGTCCGGGCCATCGTCGAACGTCAAGGCCACGCAACCCGCGCCCTCCACCCGCGACCGGTTGCTTACCAGCAATTGATTGCGCGGATGAAACAACATGTAAAGGATGAGCAGCGTAACGGCGCCGTAAATTGCGACTACAAGAATGAGCCGGGAGCGGCTAAAAGGGTGCAGCAGAAATAATGAGAGGTTGGTCAGAATAAACAACAGGAAAAAGCTTGCCGACCTCGCCATAACGGTTGTCCCACGCCCGTGGATGCTGCGGGAATCGAAATGCCATCTTAGCATCGGTTCGCGCCGGGATGCAGGGCGTTCGCCTCGCCGGCTCCGCCGCGGCATAACTCTTGCGTTTCCCTCGCCGCGCGCGCTTTTTTTTTGGAATCTATGAAACGATCGTGGCTCTCCGTTCACTATCTGGTAGTGGAGGAGATCGCATCGGAGCGATTTCGCCACGCTTGGCCAGCCAGTTCGCACACTCGGAACTGGAATGCTCGAAGTGCCGGAGCCGACGGGGAAGCGGCTCCGGTATTTTTTCAACGGCGCTTCTCCTCCGATTCCAGGGAACGTCGTTCATACCGACTTCAAGAAAATGGGCACTCCTCGCCTTATCCCGGTCAGTGGAAGCGTTCGCAGCAGCCGCACGGCGCTGCGCCGTCCTTCGCACAGTCACGCCGCAGAGACCGTTCGCGGTCCCGGTGAGGTGCTATACTGGCTGCCATTTCAGGGGCCGCGGGGCAAGTCCTTGCACTTCCACTCCTTTGACGAACTGTATGTCGAACGCTTACGGGCGGGCGATTTTCGTACGCAGGAGCACTTCGTCAATTATTTCAGCGGCCTTATCCAGATCAAGTTGCGCTCCCGCCTGCATTCGCCGGAGGCGATCGACGATGTGCGTCAGGAGACGTTTGCGCGGGTGCTGACGGCATTGCGCGACGGAAAGCTGTTGCATCCGGAACGGCTCGGACCTTTTGTGAATTCCATTTGCAAACACGTCTTGCAGGAACACTACCGCACATCGTCCCGCGACGGCAGTTTCGACGAGAACGAGCAGAACAATAGGCCGGACGATTCGGCCGATCTGTTCGCGGCTATTTCCACGAAGCAAACGGGAGAAAAAGTCCGCCAGGTGCTCGATGAACTTCCCGAGCGCGACCGGCGTCTGCTGCGCGAGGTTTTTCTCGAAGATCGCGATAAAGACGCGGTATGCCGTGACTTTGGTGTGGACCGGGATTATTTGCGGGTGCTGCTGCATCGCGCCAAGCAGGCGTTTAAGTTGCTGTATTTCAAGAACATAGACGATGACTCTCCAGAGGCGGCGAGAGCTTGAGGTTTGAAACGTTTTGGCTCGCAGCGTCACTACTCTATGAGGGGGATTTTGATTATGAACCACGACGAGGTGGTTCGGCTGAAACTGACCGAACGCTACTTCCTCGACGAACTCGATCCTGAGAAGCGGGAGGAGTTCGAGGAGCATTATTTCGATTGCCAGGAGTGCGCGCTCGACGTGCGAGCGGCCTCTATGTTTGTTGAACAGAGCAAGACGTTGCTGGCAGAAGACTCCGGCAAAGCTGTAGGGCCTTCGGCCGTGTCGGGTTCACGGGGTTGGTTGCATTTAGGATGGTTTCGTCCGGGCTTCGCCGTGGCCGCGCTGGCTGTATTGTTGGCCGTGATCGGGTACCAGAATATGGTGACCTATCCGCATCTGGAGCAGGCAGCGAATCGGCCGCAGGTAGTGCCGTGGGCCTCGCTCAATATTGGCACCCGTGGGTCCAACACCCCGATAGTTCCGGCGGCGCGAGGCGGAGGCTTTCTGCTATTGCTAAATATTCCACCGGACAGCCGGTATTCGCGCTATATTGCCGACCTGTATAACCCGGCGGGAAAGCTGGAGTGGTCGCTTACGATTCCGGCGGACATGGCCAACGATGTGTCGCCGGTGGAAGTTCCGGGAGCAGATCGGGAAGCGGGTATCTATAGTTTGACTGTGAACGGTATCAATGTGGACGGACAGAATGCGCAAGTGGGCCAGGCAACATTCGAATTGCAAATTCAGAAGTAAGCTCAATTGAGCGGAGTGGAGCGAATCTATGTCAGCCGTGGCTAATCAAACACCCAGCATCAAGGTAGGAAGTCACTTCTTCAATGCCGACGCTTTTGCCTTCAGCGCCGATTTGCAGGAACCGATTCTGAAGGTAATCGACAAACAAGCGTTGGTGAATCTGCCTGATACAGGCGGATACCGGTACCTGCCTGCCGAACCTAAACGGATCGAAGGGATCGTCTCGCACGATGGCGGCTATGCCCAGGTTGTGGGGCGCACCGATGCGAGCGGCACCGCAATCACGGCAGCCACCGCCGTGATCGAGGGCCTGAACATTCTTGACGTGCTCACGGTCGATCGCCTGGTGGCGCAAATTACCACCGAGCACGCGCCGAACAGCAGCGTGCCGTCGGTCAGTTTTCTAGGCACGCGGTTCGAGAATTTGCGCATCGGCGGACGGGAGATTGAGATCGAGCCTTATCACGATATTCTCGGCTCCAAGCCCGACAACGACGAGTCCTATTTAAACGATGGCGGAGTGCTCAGCCGCATCTCGCAACAGTATTCGAAGATCAGAAGCATGGTCGGATTGCCGAAGTGGGCCAGCGACGAGTTCAAGTGGGACCCGGCGGCGACGCAACGCCAGCAAGTGAAATGCTCGCTGGTCAAGAGCGTGGCGGGCGCTCCGGGAAAATCATTTGGCCATGTGATCGAGGTGCCGTTCTTCGGCACGATCTATTTGGGCGAATTGACGGTGACGCGCGTGGTGAAGGCCATGCCGGGCAACGCTGAGGCGGCGAATGCTAGGCTGCGGCTGGAGATGTCAGAAGATGATTCGTCGAACTCCACTTCGTCGAACTCCAACTCCACGGGCTACCAGTTGACGGTGACCATGCTCAACGCTAAATTGAATAGCTCGACCTGCGGCTCGGTGACTGCCGGTCAGGCAGATCCAAACGGAGGCGGCAAAGGCTAACCTACAGCCGATAGCAGACGCGAAGAAGTCGAAAAAGTATTGATCATTTCAACGACGCGAGGATTCTACCCATCTTTCGACCGCCGAATCCTCGTGTCGGGCAAATTGATGTTGTGCTCACTTCTCAATCCCGGTCAGATCCTTAGCCACGCGCATTAGCGCGCGTGTCCGCATACCGCTCCCGAACCATGGCGCCCTGGCGGGTGCCCCGCAGGGCAATTACCTCGAAAATACATCGGGTTCACGACATTTCAAGTTAAAATCCTGCGATGGTCGAACTAAATGTGCTTCCTTTATAGACCCCAAGTAGGCGAACCGAAGCCCCCATTATGGCGGGGCTCTGGATGCTCGCCGAGCCCAGTTCTTCTTCTGCTCGCCCTTGTTTGCCTCTCGATCTCTTCTTGCAGCCGAAATCCTCAAGCTGCCCTCAACCATGCCGAGGAGACCTTTCGGCATGGGGACCTGCTTCGCGCTCGGGAGGAGGCCAGGAAAGGGTATGACGACTTCCATACCGCTGGGCACGACTGGGCCTGGAAATTCAGAATTCTTGAGGCGAATATTCTCTTCTGGCAAGGCCTGGATGAGCCGGTGTCGTTGCTTCTCGCCTCCGAACCAGGGGCGCCGCAATCCGGCGAACTAGCTGTTCAAAGATACAGCTTGGAAGGCTCGGCGAATGCGGCCCTGCACAAATTCCCCGAGGCGGAAATGGATCTCAAAGACGCGGAACGAATTTGTGCGGCGTCACAACTGGGTGCCTGCGCGGAGGTGATTCGGGCGCGTGGCAGGTTTGAGATGGAGCAGAGCCACTTCGTCCAGGCGCAAGGTTACTACGAGCGCAGCCTCGTGGCGGCTCGAGAGCGTAATGACCTTTTCCTGGAGGCCATCGCGCTGCTTAATCTCAGTTGGTGCTTGGAGGAACAGTCTCGCCTCGACGACGCGGTCGACCGGGCGGCAGAAGCCTACAGGCTTTCGACGGCGCAGGGCTTTGCCGACATCGTCCAAAATGCATTAGGGAATGAGGGGTGGGCCTATTACAAGCTTGGAGATGCTGAGCGTGGTAGGCAGCTGACAATTGAAGCGCGAGATGAAGCGAGTAAGCTTCTTGATCGAGATGATGAGGTCAAGTGGCTAACCAACGCGGGGCTGATCGACATGGACGCGGGGAGACTGGGCGACGCCCAAGGCGCGTTTCAGGAGGCACTTGGCCTCGCAAGGACAATCAGTAGCAGGGAGGACATCATAAACGCCGAAATCGTTTTGGCGTTCCTCTCCGAGCAAACTGGCAAGCTCGACGATGCAAAGCGCTATGCGGACGAAGCGCTCACGATGGCGCAAAAAGATAAGAACGGGCGCGATCAGGTTTATCCGCTGCTGGTTCAGGGGCGGCTTGCCGCCCGAGCGCACGACACGGCGACTGCTGAGAACACATTCCGCGAAGTGGCGCAGTCTCCGGACTGCCCGGTGTTTTTGAAGTGGGAGGCGGAGCGGTCGCTGGCGCGGCTGTACGAAGACGAAAATCATTTCGAGTCCGCCGAAAGCGAATATCGAACCGCGCTTACCACATTCGAAACTGCGCGCTCCGAACTCAAGCATGAGGACACGCGGTTACCATTCCTGAGCAACGCTTCGCACATTTACGATGATTACATCCATTTCCTTGTGGCTCAGGGTAAAACTGCCGAAGCATTGCAGGTTGCCGACTTCAGCCGGGGACGAACTCTAGCCGAAGGGTTGGGATTATTGCAGAAGGGAACTTCTTTCAACCCTGAACGCATGGATGCGCGCGAAGTAGCCCGGAGGGACAGAGCGACGCTTCTTTTCTATTGGCTGGGCGAGAAGCAATCTTATTTGTGGGCAATTACTGCGAAAAAGATCAGTTTGTTCCCGCTTCCAACCGGTACGGAGATTGAATCCAGCGTCGGACGATATCAGAAAGCGTTGGGGGGGCCGCAGAATGCCCTTGAGAGCGACGCGGGACCTTCGCTTTACCAAACATTGATTGCGCCCGCGCGCCAATTGCTGCCGGCGAATGCAAAAGTTGTGGTCATTCCCGATGGCAAGCTGAACAATCTTAATTTTGAAACTTTGCCTGTACCTACTCCCGCGCCGCACTACTGGATTGAAGACGCTACGATCGCTAACGCGAGTTCGCTCCGGCTGCTGGCCGCTGCCCGCACAGGCAAGCAAAAACTCTCCCGCAGCTTGCTTTTGTTTGGGAACGCAATTTCTCCCAGCCCGGAATATGCTGAGTTAGCCAATGCCGCTGTCGAGATGGCGAGCGTGGAAAAACATTTTCCGGCGTCGCAGGAAACAATCTTCCAGCGCGATCAAGCTACTCCCGCGGCTTACCTGGCGAGCGACCCGGAAAGATTTTCGTATGTCCATTTTGTGACGCACGGAGTCGCCAACCGCTTGAACCCTCTTGATTCGTTCATTGTGCTGTCGCAGAGTGGCGGACAAAACGAAAACTTCAAGCTTTATGCGCGAGACATCATTCAGCACCCCATTCACGCCGAACTTGTGACGATCTCCGCGTGCTACGGAGCCGGCACTCGCGCCTATTCCGGCGAAGGGCTGGTCGGACTTTCGTGGGCGTTCCTGCACTCTGGCGCGCACAATGTCGTCGCCGCGCTGTGGGATGCGAGCGACGTTTCAACGGCGGAATTGATGGACAAGTTCTACGACGGGTTGAATCGCGGCGAGGGTCCTGACAAAGCTTTGCGCGAAGCTAAGCTCTCCCTGCTCCATTCCGACAATGCCTTCCGCAAGCCATTTTACTGGGGGCCGTTTCAGCTTTATTCCGGATTGTGATTCGCGGGCTGCTTCACATACTTCGGACCCGTAGCCGTGTCCCAGGGATCGTAACGCAGCGCGAAATGAATCCTCTGTGCGATCGAGGGATGACTGTAAGACCAGAACACGAGCAGTCGATTCGGATTCGGATAATCGAAACTTTTTTCGCCAAGCTTCTGAAACGCCGAAACAGCGACTTCACCGTTGTCGGGAAATAATCCGCGGGTGACTTCGAGTCCGTAGATATCGGCTTGATGCTCGATATGCCGGCTTAAACTATTGCCGATCGGCTCGCCGGGCACGTTAAGAAGAGCAAGGACCAGCATCAGCACAGGAAGCGCGGCCAGATCGTCGATTCCGCGAATGTGCCATGCGTCGCCCCAGCGCGCGATCATGCCGCGCGCCAATTTACTCGCGAGCCAAAAGCCAAGCAGCATCATCGCCGCCAGAAAGAGCAATCCCTTGTAAATGTGATTGAGAACGTAATGCCCCATCTCGTGGCCGAAAGTAAAGAGGATTTCGGGCGTGGTGAGTTCGCGTAAGGTGTTGTCCCACACTACAACCCGTTTGGTCGCGCCGATTCCCGTGACGTAGGCGTTATAAGTCGTGACCTTTGCGCTGGCTTCCATCTCAAACATACGGTCCTGCGGGATAGCCAGCCCGGCGCGGTGTACTACCTGTTCGATTGCGCTGACGAGTTGCGGCTGCGCCTTCTCCAAAGGTTGGAATGTGTCGAACATGGGGTCGAGGACAATGGGCGCGACGAAAACCAGCAAAACCATAAAAGGCAGCGTCAGCAGCCAGAATTGAAACCACCAGCGGTGGGGGCTGCGGCGGATGATCCAGAAGAGCGCCAGTACAGCCGGAATCGTAACGACGAGCGATACGGCTTGGGCTTTGCCCCAGTCCGCGGACCATGATCCCCAAGCTTGCACAGAGAGTCCGTAGGCGAGCGAAATGTGGTGGCGATAGATATCGACAGGCAGCGCGAGTGTCGCGATGAGAAGAGTCAGCAATGGTACGAAAATAATCGTCTGCGCGAATCCGCTTCGGGCAAGGTGTTCGGCGAGATCGCGGAAAAAAGGCGCGATGCGGAGTTTGAGCATCGCCCACAGAATCACAATTCCGAAGATCATGTCGAAGAGGTAGGTTGCGGTGCGAATGTGGTAGAGCGCGGTGGCTTTAGCTAGTTTGTCGGGCGGAAGCCTGTATTCGGTGACTCTGATCTTGGTTGGAGGCAGGATGGTTTGAGCTGCCGCTCGAGCTGCGGTGTTTGTGGTTGCAGGCTCCGTCCGAGCCGAAGCGGCAAGCTCCAGGATGAAGCAGCAGAAAACCAGAAAAGACACAGTTCGCTTCAAGAACGAATTCCCTTCATTTGCCAACCGGGATAGCCATTGATCGTCACGCCCGCAGCAAATTCCGCGCAATAAACAAAACATTCGCCGGACGCTCGCCCAAGCGCCGCATGAAGTAGGGGTACCATTCCGTGCCAAATGGAATGTAAATTCTCACGCGCCAGCCCTGGCGCACCAGGCGATGCTGCAAATCGCGGCGAATGCCGTAAAGCATCTGGAATTCGAACGCGTCGGGGGAAATCTTTTCGCTTCGAGCGAAGGCTTCGGCTTGCTGCACGATTTTTTCGTCGTGCGTGGCGAGGCCGTGGTAGATGCTACTCTTCATCAAAACTTTCATCAGCTTGACGTAATTCGCATCGACATCCGACTTAGCGGCGAAGGCAATGTCCGCCGATTCCTTGTATGCACCTTTGCACAGACGGATGCGAATGTTTTCCGCCAGAAGTTTTTCGACGTCGCCGTCGGAGCGCTTCAGATAAGCCTGAATCACCGTCCCGACCGAGTTGGCGTTTCCCGGCATGCGATGAAGTTCGTGAACGAAATCAAGCGTGCGCTGGGTGTAAGGCGATCCTTCCATATCGACGCGCACGAATCCCGCAGGCTCCAGTGAAGCGGCTTTAGCGACCAATCCTCCGACGATTTGCCGGGCGAGGTTTTCATCTACATCAAGCCCCATGTGCGTGAGCTTGAGGCTGATATTGGCGTTGAGTCGATGGGCGACGATGGCCTCGAGAATTTGATGATAGAGCTTCGCGCTGTGGTGGGCTTCGTCGGGATTGGTAACATTCTCGCCGAGGTTGTCGATGGTCACGCTCATGCCGGCGCCATTGACGGCCTGCGTGGCGCGAACCGCATCTGCGATTTCAGTGCCGGCCACGAAGCGTCCGGAGATTCGGCGGCCCAGCGAAGACCGCTCGGCGAAATTGCGCAAAGAAGGATTTTCGGAGAGGCGTACAAAAAAAGTTCTTAACATTCCGCACCCGGGGGATTGCCAGCCGTTAAAGACGCATGAATGAGGACCAGGAGCACAGAACGTTGTATCACACTGGAAGGGTAGTCGGGCGGAACGAACTGGAATCGAACTCTTGAGACTATTCGAAGCTATGCAGGCACTTACGGATGGAATCTCAATTCGACACTCTCGTGAGTTTCATGAGATACAGGCTCCCACTTCCATTGGCGCACCGCGTTCTGAGCGGCTTCCACCAAAATAGGATGGCCGCCTTTTATCTCGAGCGACTTCGCAGAGCCGTTGGGCGCGACAAGCACTTCAACCCTTACCGTGCCGCTAATGTTCATGGTGCGGGCTAAGCCGGGATATTGCGGAATGACTTTGTTGACAACCTTCCGGCCCGTTTCTGAAGATTCTTGCGCTGGCGCAAGGCTAAGACCGAACACCTGAAAAGCCAAAAGGGTGAGCAAAACGAGCGCCGTGCGGTTCTTCATAAGAGAGGCCCGTAAAGTTGCCTCAGGATAAGAGAAGGCTAATCTGCGGCGAAGAGTACTTTGGTAACGACTCCCGGAGTCCCGTTCCGGGGAGTTCGCAGGCTGTTCGTTAATCGCCGTGGGCTTCCAGGAATTTCTCTACTTCAATGGCTGCCATGCAGCCGCTTCCTGCCGCAGTAATCGCCTGCCGATAGCGGCGATCCTGCACATCACCGCAGGCGTAGACGCCGTGAACTTTCGTCAACACGTAATTGTGCGTTTTAAGATAGCCGTCCGCGTCGGTGTCGAGTTGGCCGTCAAACATTTTCGCGTTCGGGTCGTGGCCGATGCCGAGGAAAAGCGCGCTGGTGGGGAAGTCCGAAATTTCGCCGGTCTTTAAGTTTCGCAGCTTGAGGCCGGTCACTTCCTGCTTGATCGGATCGTAGACATCTTCGACCACGGTGTTGGTAAGGAAGCGGATTTTGTCGTTGTGCTGCGCGCGATCGAGCATTATTTTGGAGGCGCGGAAGCTGTCGCGCCGGTGAATCAGTGTCACTTTAGTGGCGAAGCGAGTCAGGAACATCGCTTCTTCCATGGCCGAATCGCCGCCGCCGACCACCACGATTTCTTTCCCCGAGAAAAAAAACCCGTCACAAGTAGCGCAGGACGAAACCCCATGACCGATAAGCTTCTGCTCGTTTGGCAAGCCCAACCAGCGCGCGGAAGCGCCACTGGCAATGATGAGCGCCTGCGTATGTACTTGATGCTTGCCAAGATGCAACAAGAAAGGACGCTTGCTCAGATCGACGCTGGTGAGGTGCGCCATGCGGTATTCCGCTCCGAATCGCTCCGCCTGTTTGCGCATGTTCTCGACCAACTGCGGCCCCATAATCCCCTCGGGAAAGCCGGGAAAATTCTCCACCAGCGTGGTGAGGGAGAGCTGCCCGCCAGGCTCGTGGCCTTCGACGACGAGTGGTTTCAAATTGGCGCGGGCCGTGTATAGCGCAGCAGTGTGCCCGGCGCAGCCGGAGCCAATAATAACGACGTTGCGATTTTCGCTCATGATGGGTTAGCCGTTAGATTGTAAATCTCGGATTTCGATGCATGCGCCGAGGATGAAAAACCAACCACAATCTTCCCAGAGAGACAGAGAAATTGCTAGCTCAAGGCTTGGCCGCGGTTTTCGCCGATTTCGGTTTTGCGACCGGTGCCGACCGAGCGGCAGGGATTTCGGCGAGTTCAGCGGGCACTGTGTGCCGGACTCCGAGCAGCTTGCGATAGTTGGCCAGCACGTCGGAGGCGCTGTGGAAGAGCGGTTCGTAAGCGGTCTGATCCGGCGCGGGACCGTTTTCCGCGGGGCTGCACCGAGCCAGCGCGACCGAAGATTTTCCGAAGCGCTCGAGCCGGATACGGCTCGTTGGCGTGTTCGCTGCCACCATGGCGTCTGCGCTCCCGATCGCCGAAGCACTGTCTTCCATCGAGACTTGAATCAAATCTTTGGGATCGCGCACATGCAACACCAAAGTCTCGACCATATTCTGGCCATCGTCGCTAAACGAATACTGCACGCTGGCAAACAGCGCCTGCACGGCAAATTCGCGCCTGATGCGAACATACCGGGCGACGGAGGACTCTCCTGAAATGTGGGTGCTTTTCCCTGGCTGAAGAAAATTAGGTGCATCGGTCAGGGTCGATCGCCCATAAGAGATTTCGAAATCGTCGCCGAACAGGGGCTGTCTTGGAACCCGTGCCAGGGCTGCGGCGATTTCTTTCTGCTCCTCCGCTGACGGTGTGCAAACGTTCAGCATATTTACTTTGACCTGCGGCTGGTTGGAAGAGGCATCAGGGGCTTGTTGGCAAATAGCCGGTTGCACGAGCGAAAAGCTGGCGAGGATCAGAATAAATTTGTAGAGCACTGCGGAATTCTAAATGATTCGAAGCGAAAAACCTTAATCTTTGCGATGCGCGTAATAGGTTGGTTCGATTGTCATTCCGAGCGAGCGATCCTTGCGCAGCGAGGAACCTGGGCGAGCCGCGCGTTGTGTCGCGTTCCTTGCGATACGATAGCCGCGCCTGGCTCGCTTCCGTCAAACCGGCCCACTAACCGCATCGCGCAAATGATTTCGCCGCGGAGGAGAAGGCGATAGAATTCAGGCATGGCAAATCTAACACTGGTTTATGGCATGCGCCTGCTGCCTTCTGAAGATGTTATGGAAGTGGGCCAGGCTCCGGTAAAGCTTAGCAATGGACGCGACGCGCACGTCACGATGCACGTGCTCGAGGGTAGCAAGGAAGAGATCGAGAAGCAGTTACGCACCAGCCTGGAAGCGTTTTTCGATCTGTATCCGGAAATTTAGCGCGGTGAATTTGCGCCCTCACTCGTTGCCCACTGGGGCACGATCTCGTCGAAGCGCCGAATTGAAGTCATGAACCAGTTCTACTGGAATCTCCGCGAAAGAATGCTTGCAGCCGGTATGTGGCCGCAAGGCTGGGTTGCGCGCGGAGCCTGGTATTCCCTGGGCTTTGCCTTCGTTCTTTTCGTTGTCGAAATGGTGTTGATGCTTTTCGCGCCGTCGTGGGCCGGCAGCCTGGGCGGCTGGGTCAAATTTCTTCTTATCGACGCCGCTTTGCTGTTCTCCATTGTGGCCTTCCGAAGTCTCAAACGAAAAATATTGTGGCGACTCCGCAACCGGCTGATCGTGACTTACGTCTTCATCGGCGTGATTCCCGCGGTATTGCTCGTGGCAATGACTTTCATCACTCTATACGGACTCGCCGGCCAGTTCGCGATTTTCGTAGTGACTTCTGAAATCAATTCACAACTGCGCAGCATGGAAGCGGTGAATGCAGCGGTAGGCAACGAACTGGCGTCCCGCCTGGAGCGCGGCGAGACCCCTACAGCCGAATCTCTCGCCGGATTGAGAAAACGCGACGCCGCCTGGGGACGCCGGCGCATCTGCGCCTGGCACGGCGACAGACTTGTCCCGTTAGGAGATGAAGCCAACGCAACACCGCTCACGCTTCCAACTTTTGCCAAAGGTGGCCTGCGCGAAATTACCCGCGATCGCAACGGATTGCATTTGCGTGTGGTCACGCGGCTTCCGGCGGGCTCGAAAACGCTCACCATCGTGACCAGCGAACCCTTTGACAAAGATCTGGTGGGGAAGATCGCCGCTGGGTTGGGAGAAATCACGCTCTCGGAGTCAGGTCCGGAAGAGAGCAATGCGGCCCAGCAGGATTCCGGCAAGAAAGTTACGACCTGGGTGAATCCCGAAGCTAAGAAAAACGGAGTTGTGATCCACGAGGGCAAAGGCGGGGCGACAGTGGAGTTGCAACCCGCGTTTACGGTAGGGAGCGTTCCGCCGGCCGCGAGCAGTATGGATCGCGAGGTCACATTTTTCGCGCCACTCTCGGTGTTGGACTGGAACACCGGAGAGCGCGGGCGGGCTGGCGCCCTGATGCAGGTTCGGACCCGTCCCTCGGTGCTTTACGGCCACCTGTTTGCGGCGTTGGGCGATTTTGTTCAGGGAGTCGAGTACATCCTGATTGCAATCCTCATTATTTTCGCGGTGATCGAACTGGTCGCGCTGATTATCGGCACGCGCATGACGCAGACTGTGACCGGCGCTGTGGCGCAACTTTACGATGCCACGAAAAACATCGACCGCGGAGATTTCAGCCATCGCATTCCGGTGAAGTCTTCCGATCAGCTGGCGCAGCTTTCTTTGTCGTTCAACTCGATGACGGAATCGATCGAGAAGCTGATTCTCGAGCAGAAAGAAAAACAGCGCCTGGAGGGCGAACTTGCGATCGCGCAAGAAGTACAGGCGCAACTATTTCCCCGGCAGGTTTCGGAATTGGAGTCGCTGGAGGTGCATGGCTTCTGCCGTCCGGCGCGCACCGTGAGCGGCGACTATTACGATTTTCTCTACGCGGGTTCGCACAAGCTGATTCTGGCAGTCGGCGATATCAGCGGGAAGGGAATTTCTGCGGCGCTGCTGATGGCGACCATTCACTCGGCCGTGCGCGCTTATAGTGTGGAGAGTTTGCCCCAGATGCGCGAAACAATGGCGCGGGAGCCAGTGGCTGTCGGCGCCGTCGCCGGCGCGGGTCGAATGATGGCGGCGTGGCCCGAGGGTATTGAGGTTTCTCCGGGAGCGCTGCTTGGACTGCTTAATCATCAGCTCTACGAAAGCACTCCGCCGGAAAAATATGCCACGCTGTTTCTGGGAATTTACGATGGCCGCTCGCATCGACTGACCTATAGCAACGGCGGCCATCTGCCGCCGATTCTGATTGGAAAGATGGCGCGATGCGGCGGCTCGAGGCGGGCGGGACGGTGGTTGGTCTCTTCGAAAATGTGTCGTACGACGAGGGCTGCGTTGAAATGCATCCCGGGGAGATTTTTCTCGCCTATAGCGACGGTGTGACCGAGCCAGAAAACGAATTCGGCGAATTTGGCGAAGAACGGCTGATCGAGCTGGTGAGCGCGAACCGCCGTTTGCCGCTGGTGCAGATCAGCCAAACCGTTACTTCGGCAGTCGATGACTGGATCGGCGACAACGAGCAGCCGGATGACATTACGCTGGTGCTGGCGAGGGCGCGGTAGCGAGCCTTGTTACGCCGTAAGTCTTGTCACCTCCTAGGCCTTGTCATTCCGAGCGAAGCGAGGAATCTTGGTTTGATGACGACCTAAAGTTCTGCCGTCCCCGGGACTTTGCTCTAATTTTGGTCAGCTTTTCCCGGACTTACGTCCGGGGCTAACATATGCCGCCCCTCGCGGAGCTGGAGCGATGCCGCGGTTTCGTCCTCGACCCGATGTCGTTCACATTCTCGTCTCAGATCTTCTGCTTCTTCCACTTCCCCTGCTTGAACAGAATTGCGCTCACAATCGCCATTGCACTCTCGGCAATCGCGATGGAGAAGAAAGCTCCGTTCGAACGCATGTGCAGCGGGATCGCCAGCCAGTATGCCAGCGGAATCTCGAACAGCCAGAAGCCGAAGAAATTCACGATGGTCGGCGTGATCGTGTCTCCCGCGCCGTTGAAGGCCTGCATCATCACCATGAAAGTAAGCGTATCCGAGATTGCCGTAGCTGATGATGCGCAGGCAGGCTGCTCCCAGCGGCACTACGTCGGGATCGTGAGTGAACAGCCGCACGATCGGCTCGGAGAAGAAAATGAAAACACTCCCACCGAGCCCAAAAAAATCATGTTGTAGAGTCCCGGTGCGCCACACGGCTTTCTCGGCGCGCTCCGGATGGCCTGCGCCCAGATTCTGCCCGACCAGTGTTGCGGCGGCATTGCTCAATCCCCACGACGGCAGGATCACGAAAATTACGATGCGAATCGCGATGGTGTATCCCGCAAGCGCGGCAGCGCCGAAGATGCTGACGATGCGCACCAGACCGATCCAACTGGTATGCGCGATGGCGAACTGCAGAATGCCGGTCAGCGACACGCGCACCAGCCGTATGCAGCACGATCGAAGCGCAGCGCGAACCTGGCTTGCGAGGATGCGGATGCGCTCGGTCCCTCGCATCAGGCGATAGAACTGATAGAGCACACCGATGCTGCGTCCGATGAACGTCGCCAGGGCCGCGCCGGTCACGCCCAGGCGCGGGAACGGTCCCCAGCCGAATATCAGGCAGGGATCGAGAATGAGATTGATGATGTTCGAAACCCAGAGCAGCCGCATGGCGATTGCGGCGTCGCCCGCGCCGCGAAAGATTGCATTGTTGAGAAAGAGCAAGCAGCACGGCGAAGCTTCCGCCGAGGCATATTCTGGTGTAGCCGCTGCCGGTTGCGACGATCTCCGGCGACGCGCCCATCAAGCGCAGAAGATTCGGCGCGTACAATTAGCACGGAATGCCGATCGCCACGGAAGTCGATCAAGCCGAGAGCGATCGCCTGCACGCCCGCGACCGCCGCGCCTTCCGGATCTTTTTCTCCAATGCGCCGCGCCACCATGGCCGTGGTCGACAAGCTCAACCCCATGGCCACGGCGAACACCAGGCTCAGCATCGACTCCGTAAGACCAACCGTGGCGACGGCGTTCGCGCCGAGGCGTCCCACCCAGAAGACGTCGACCACCGCGAACAGCGATTCCAGCACCATCTCCAGCACCATGGGCACGGCCAGCAGCAGGATGGCGCGATTCAGGCTGCCGGTGGTGTAGTCCTGATGCGAGCCGCGAACGGCCTCCACCAATGAGGCCCAGAGTGTATGCGGCTTCTCTGTAGTTGAGGTTGTGGTTTCCATCAATGCTTCTTTCGGCTGAAGGCTCTCCCGCAAAAAGCCGCTCACTTTTGGGGCAACGGGGTTACGCGCGAGGTCACGGCCAGATTTTTTGCCATCCCTCCCAGCACCATGGGACCAATTTGAGTGAACACGATGCCGCGGCTATCGGCGCGAGGATCAGGGGTGTCCTCGCTGATGGTCTCCCATTGGTGACGATGAAGGTCGTAGTCAAAGCTGAAGGCGGATCCTTCCGTGGGCTTTCCATCGTAGGCGACGCCTTTGTAATCGTGAGGAGTGGCCGTGCCTCCGGAAAAAAAATGCGGTGATCATGGTTCGAGCCCCCGCCGGCGATGGCGAAACGTGCATTCCCGGATGTGGAGGCAGCTTGCTCCACTCAATTTTGTCGGGATCTTTCTTGTCGATCTTGCCCAGCCAGCATCCCTCCGATGCCACGTAACGCGGCCCGCCCTCCGGGCCTTTCTTGGCGCCATCGACGACTACGATTTCTTCGTCCGCGACGCCGCCCGCCAATCCGAAGACGGGAGTGCCGGGAAAAGGCGTGGCTGCCGTCCAGGTATTTTTTTGATGTCGTAAACTTGCACGTTGTTCACTGGCCCCGCTCGGCGATCGGCCGCCGATGACATAGATGAAGCGATTATGGGTTACACCCGCGACGGCGTTGTCCACTGCCACGCGGATGTCTTGGCGCGAGACCAGCGGTGGCCTTCGGTTCATAGACGTTGACGTCGGGAACGATGATTCGCTCGCCCTGGCTCCTCCACCGAGCCGCCCATTAAAATGACTAGGCCTTTTACTCCGACCGCCGTTGCGTTCACGCGTCCGGCGACGCCGGGTACCGTACGGCCTTCGCGCCATTTGGGGTGGCCTAGATCAGGATGTAAACCTGGTTGGTGATGTCGTCCCAGGTTTTACGCGGACCGACTCCCATCATCGAAACGATTTCCAGGCCGTCTCGAATACTGGCGACGGCATTTCCTGAAACTGACGCGGGCATGTTAGGAATTTTCTTTATCTCGTCGGCGCCGGGCAGGGTTGCGGCAGAAAAAACCAGCGCGAGCAGAAGAGTTATTTTTTTCATCGACACAGATATTACCGTACCTTCGATAAGTCCGGTGGTAGCGGACTCAAGTGTGCCATGACGATATTATGGGTAAAACTTTACTCGTTTGGTCCTCCGAAATTTTTACATCCACAGCAACTGAATCCTCTCGGAAGGGTTTGAAGAAGTCGTGGCCGCCGACACCAGAAGCGTGTCAGGCTGGCCGCTAGCCCGCTGAAACCATGTGAGTTCGCCTGGCTTTATGCCCGGCAGACCGGCTTGGCACGGGAATTGCTCCATAGATGGTTTCATGCAATTGGAGGTGTTTATGTCCGCTGTGGGCGACGGAGAATTCCTTCGACTGCTTAAGAACGATATCGAGTATTTCGGGCGCGCCGTTGAGCGTTTCGAGAACTTGGTTCCTCGCGTAAGCGCACCCATTCAGGATCAGTGGAGATTGCAGGCTCAGGCCCGCCGCAACTTTGCGATGGACCTGGAAATTCTTCTGCAAAAGGCTGAGGTGTGCGTGAATGGGGCCGCAGTTTTGGAGAAGAGTGACCTGCCGTCCGATTCGGCAGCTTGTTAACTTCCGCCGGTAAAAGCGTTCGCGTGTCCGGCAGGAGCGGGAGCCCGTCGCCCACGAAGCCATAGAACACATTTCATGACAGCCATGCCTGTCGTGACACATTTAGGAGAGCGCGCTTGTCTCGCCTTGGGGATCGTGCTTGAACTTCCGGTCTATACCGCAGAAAAAGCGTGGAAGAACATAAAGGTAGGCGCAAACGTTCATGTGATTCGCTGACCGCAAGCCAGACCGGAGATTGAGTTGCCGAATCCGGTAGAATAGACGTTTTCACCGGACCCCTTGCTGCATTCTGATCTAATCCTGTCTTCGACGCTCGCCGCATTCACCGCCCCGAAGGGCATCGGGCCATATCTCCGGCAGCATTTGCTCGACAAGACTTTTCAAGGCCTCTATCACACCGACGCGTTCGACCGCGCGCTGCTGATTCCATATTTCATCGTGCTCGTGATGCTGGCGGGTTACGGAATGCACCGCTACATTCTGGTTTATCTGTATTACAAGCATAAGGCAAACCGCACCACCACCCCCGCGGATAACTTCAAAGACTTGCCTCGATTGACGGTGCAGCTCCCCATCTTCAACGAGCAATATGTCGTCGAGCGTTTGCTGGAATCGATTTGCAGGCTCAAATATCCGAAGGAGAAGTTAGATATTCAGGTACTGGACGATTCCACAGACGAAACCATTGAAGTGGCGCGCAATCTTGTCGAACGCTACGCTGCGCTGGGAAATCCCATCAGCTATCATCACCGAAGCAACCGCGCAGGATTCAAGGCTGGGGCGCTGGCCGAAGGATTGAAAACTGCTGAGGGAGAATTCATAGCCATCTTCGACGCCGACTTTACTCCTCCGGAAGATTTTCTCCTGCGCACCATCCACCACTTCACCGACCGGAAGATTGGCATGGTGCAAACGCGTTGGACGCATATCAATCGCAACTATTCCTTCCTTACCCAGGTGGAAGCGATTTTGTTGGACGGCCATTTCGTTCTGGAACATTCGGCGCGCGCCCGCAGCGGAGTCTTTTTTAATTTCAACGGCACAGCCGGAGTTTGGCGGCGCGCGGCCATCGACGAGGCCGGTGGCTGGCAGCACGATACGCTGACCGAAGACACCGATCTTTCCTACCGGGCCCAGTTAAAGGGATGGAAGTTCATCTACCTGCAAGACGTCGAGTGCCCGGCGGAATTGCCGGTGGAGATGACCGCATTCAAAACGCAGCAGGCGCGCTGGGCCAAAGGATTGATCCAGACGGGAAAGAAAATTCTGCCGCGGGTGATGCGCAGCGACGCGCCGCTTCACACCAAGATTGAAGCCTGGTATCACCTGACCGCAAACCTGAGTTATCCCTTGATGATTGTGCTTTCCGTGCTGATATTGCCGGCGATGATTATCCGTTTCTATCAGGGGTGGTTCCAGATGCTGTTCATCGATCTGCCACTTTTTATGGCGTCGACCTTTTCGATCTCCAGTTTTTACCTGGTTTCGCAGCGCGAACTTTTCCCCAAGAGTTGGCCGCGGGCTTTGCTCTACCTTCCGTTCCTGATGGCCCTCGGAATCGGACTGACCATCACCAACACCAAGGCGGTGATCGAGGCGCTGGTCGGCAAAGAGAGCGCATTCGCGCGAACCCCGAAATATCACGTCGAGTCGAAGAAGGATAAAATCGGCGCCACCAAATACCGGAAACGCCTTGGCTGGGTGCCGTGGATCGAGTTGATGATCGGCGCCTACTTCGCGATGACGATCTATTACGCCTTCGCAAACGAAAACTACGTTACTATTCCGTTTCTGCTGCTGTTCGTTGTTGGATACTGGTATACGGGGCTGATGTCGTTGTTACAAGGGCGTTTCTCCGGCGTGGCGCTAAGCGCCGAGCCTCACAGCAAGCCGTTCCCGGTGGGTGTGTAGTCGTATCGCCGAATTGCGGGCGAAATAGTTCTAGACGGTTTTTGTTCAAACAATCGAAGGGCGGTCACGATGCGAAAGGGCACTTCACTATTTGTTCTGGCGATCTTATCCACCGTTGGTTGTCTTCTTTCTATTGCGTCGAGTTTCGCCATCGAGCGCCAGCCCAACGCCGACTATCACGCCCGCCGCGAGGCGCTGGCGAAGCGAGTGGGAGGCGTAGTCGTTCTTTTCGCGGCCACTGAGAACGACGGACCGAACGATCTCTATGGCTTCCGCCAGGACGATAACTTCTACTATCTCTCCGGCCTGAGCGAGCCTGGGTCAGCGCTGCTGATCGCGTCGGCGACCGAGGCCAAGGGCGATACGCCTGCGCGCCCTTACATGGAAATTCTCTTTCTTTCCCCGCGCAATCTCACGCAGGAGAAGTGGACGGGTCCAAAACTCGGCCCGGAGAATCATGACGCGCCGAAGATTACCGGGTTTGATCGAGTCGAAGATATGGGGCAACTGCCCAACGATGTCGTCCGCTACATCAACGGCGCGCATCCCGCTCTCTATACCGATGTCAACGCAGCTCAAGCGGATCCGTCCCCTTCGGCCCATCCTCTCGCGTTCTTGAAGCGGATGAATTCCTATCTCGCTTTTCTCGATGTGAAGCCGATGCTCTCTTCGCTGCGCACCACGAAAGACGCGGACGAAGTGGGTGTGATTCGCAAAGCTGTCGACGCGTCCGTTGCGGCGCATTTCGCGGCCCTCAAAGCCGTCAAGCCGAATGTGAACGAACGCGAGATTGCCGCGCTCATGGAATATGAATGGGGCAGGCGGGGATGCGAGCGAGTGGCTTACGCCCCCATCGTAGGGTCGGGCTATTACTCGACGGTGCTGCACTATTCCGACGACGACAACGTGATGAAGTCCGGCGATGTGGTGGTGATCGACGCGGCCGGCGAATACTCGATGTATGCCGCCGACATCACGCGTACGCTTCCCATCAACGGCCATTTTACGGCGCGGCAGCGCGAAATTTACGATATCGTTTTGGGGGCGCAGCAGGCTGCGATGGCGGCGTTTCAATCGGGGAAGTCGAGCCTGAATCGCAGCGCGGCGAATTCGCTTTATCAGGTCGCCTTCGACTACATCAATACTCACGGCAAAGACCTGCATGGTCAGCCGCTGGGGCAATATTTTATCCACGGCCTGGGGCATTACATCGGGCTCAACGTTCACGATCCCGGGGATTACAGCGTTCCGCTCGGCCCTGGCATGACGTTCACCATCGAGCCCGGAATTTACATTCCGGAAGAAAATCTTGGCGTCCGCATTGAGGACGATTTCTATGTCGAGCCGGATGGCAAGTTGACAAAACTGAGCGGGGCGCTACCCTCAAATGCCGACGAAGTGGAAAAAATGATGGCCGGAAAATAATTGCACATCATAGAGTCGAAAATTACGCGGAGAGCGGCGCTTCGGCGTCGCATAAAACAATTCCTTAGAATGCAAGCGCTTTCTTGCGAGGTGCCGATGCGTCTCTCATATCTTTGCCTGCTGCTCATCGCGACAACCGGGTTCGCTCAAACGCAAAAACCCGGCATCTCTGAATTCATCTCGCTCGACGCGCCCGTATTCGTCTTGAATCACGTCCGCGTCATTGACGGTACTGGGGCGCCCGCGAAAGAAGAACAGGCCGTTATCGTGGCGAATGGCAAGATTCAATCCATCGGCCCTTCCGCTTCGGCCCAGATTCCGCCAGGAGCGAAGCAACTCGACCGCACCGGCTATTCTGTGATTCCCGGAATCGTCGGTATGCACGACCATCTCTACTACACCGACTCTTATGCCGTGCAGGTTGCCGGCGGCAAAGTAGCCGAACCGGGCTTGTTCGTTGCCGAAATTCCTTACACCGCTCCGCGCCTTTACCTCGCCGCAGGCGTCACCACCATGCGCAGCACAGGCAGCCTTGAGCCTTACACCGACCTGAAAGTCAAAAGCCGCATCGATGCGAACCAGATGCCCGGTCCCAGCATCGACGCGACGGCGCCATATCTCGAAGGCGCTCCTACTCGCTTCGCGCAGATGCACGAACTCACCGGCCCCGACGACGCGAAACGCATGGTCGATTACTGGTTCGCCGAAGGAATGACTTCCTACAAGGCGTACATGAACATCACGCGCGAAGAGTTGTCTGCCGCCATCAACGCGGCTCACGCGCACAAGCTAAAACTCACCGGACACCTCTGCTCCGTAACCTGGCCCGAAGCGATCGCTCTCGGCATCGACGATTTTGAGCACGGCCCAATTTTCACCGACACCGAATTCGTCCAAGACAAAAAGTCTGACGTTTGTCCCAAAGGCGGCGGGGAGAGCTGGATGAAGCGGGAAGTGAACGGCCCGCAGGCGCAGGAATTAATTCGAAATCTTGTGTCGCATCACGTCGCTGTTACTTCCACCCTGCCCGTATTCGAATCAGGCGTGCCGGGAAGGCCAAAGCTCCAGTCGCGCCTGCTCGACGCCATGTCGTCCGAATCGGCGCGGAGCTATCTCACCGCCCGTGCCAGAATTCAGCTCGATTCGCCCATGACCGCAATGATGCGAAAAGAAATGGATTTCGAAGTCGCATTCGTCAAAGCCGGAGGCCTTCTGCTCGCCGGTCCCGATCCCACCGGAAACGGCGGCGTACTGCCCGGTTTCGGCGACCAGCGCGAAATCGAACTGCTCGTGGAGGCAGGCTTCACGCCGGTACAAGCTATTCAAATTGCCACCGAAAATGGCGCAAAATTTCTCGGCCGTCAGGATCAAATCGGCACGCTCGCCTCGGGCAAACAAGCGGACATCGTTTTGATTAAAGGCGACCCTTCGAAGAATATCGAAGATATCGAAAACGTTGAGACCGTTTTCAGATCAGGCGTCGGCTACGATTCGAAGAAATTGATCGAAAGCGTTCGCGGCGAGGTGGGGATTCGATGACTGACTTCGCAGGTCTGAAATACTGAATTACCACATTACCCGATTACCAAAATCACGAAATGTATTCCTTGATGTACTCGTCCTGCGTGTTCGCCAGTTCTTGCAGGTCGCCATCGAAAATTATTTTGCCCTCGCGCAAGACTATAAAGCTCAACGGAACTTCGCAGTGCTGGCCGGGCGGCAGCGCGATCATGCGGTTGGCTTCTTTGTCCCATTGATGAGTGGCCATGGTGAAGGCATCCTGCAAACGATGTGTCACGAGCAGAGCGCTCGTCTGATTCACGTCGCGCTGTTTCACGATAAGTTCGATAATCGTGTTCGATGTCACGGGATCGAGACCCCCGGTAGGCGAGTCGTAGAGCAGCAGTTCCGGTTGCGTAATTAAAGCTCGCGCAATCGCGACGCGGCGGCGCATACCTCCCGAAAGCTCGTCGGGGTCGAGATCAATGGTGCGTTCGAGTTCGACAAAACGCAATGACTCGCGAACTTTCCTGTCGATTTCGTCGTCGTAAACCCCGTGCTCTTCGGTGAACCGGTAGGCCACATTGTCGCGCACATTCATGGAATCGAAGAGCGCGCTTTCCTGAAAGACAATTCCAACTTTTCCGCGCAAAACAAAAAGATCCTCTTCCCGCATTTGGGTTACGTCTTCGCCTAGAACGAGAATGCGCCCTGAATCCGGCCGGATCAGGCCCAAGGCCAGTTTCAGAATCAGGCTCTTGCCGGAGCCGCGATGCCGAAAATCACTTTGGTCTCTCCGCGCGCCAGACGAAAAGAAACTCCTCGCAGAACCTGATTGTCGCCAAAGGCCATCGCTACGTCTTCGAATACGATGACCGGCGCGGAATCCTCCCGCTTGGCAACGACGTTGCAATCGACCGGCAGGGTTGGGGCGCTCATGCGATTAGTGATACGAAAGCGTGGCCATCAAGAAGCGGGTGACGAACAAATCCATCGCCAGAATGAGCACCGAGGCGGCCACCATCGCCTGCGTCGTGGCGCGCCCCACTCCCTGGGTTCCACCGCGCGCGTTCATCCCGTAAAAACATCCGATCGTGGCGATGATGAATCCGAAGATCACGGGTTTGATCAAGCCCATGAATACGTCTTGAAACACCAGAGTCTCCCAGGCGTTATACCAATATTGGCGCGCATCGAGACGCAACAACAATTTGGCGATGGCGAGGCCGCCCACCAGGCCTACGAGATCGGAAATGATGGCCAGGAAAAACAGCATGAACACCGTTGCGACCACGCGCGGGGTGACCAACTTTTTCATGGGATCGGTGCCCAGGGCGCGCATGGCGTCGATTTGTTCGGTAACCACCATCGAGCCCAGTTCGCTCGCCATGCCGGAAGAATTTCGTCCGGCTACCATCAGACTGGTCAGCACCGGTCCCAATTCACGCACCATGGAAGTCGAAACCAACTGACCCACAAGCGTAATCGACCCAAACCTTTCGAGCGTGTTCGAAGCTTGCAGCGCTAATACCGCGCCGGTGAAAAATCCCGTGAGCACGACAATCGGCAAAGATCCCACGCCGATCGCGTCAGCCTGCCGCACCATGTCGATCAAATAAAAAGGTTTGCGAAACAGATTGCCAACCGCGTGCGCGGAAAACAGCACGTAATCCTGTACCGTCTGGACTTTTTCCTTGGCGAAATACGTGGGACTAATGAGTTCCATGCGGTTTTAGAAAGCGCGTTGGATCGCACGCTTTCCGAAACTATAGCAGAGAAGCAGTTGAGCCTTGAGGAAAGCTCAAGATTCGGGAAACGGTTAGTTCCGCGGCTCGGAGCTTCGCGCCGTCCACTGCTTGGTAAGTTTGCCGGCGGCCAGCTTCCTGATGCGGTCGGTATGCTCGCGTAGTGCGCTTTGAAGATCCGAAATCGCCGGCGCCAATTCCTTGTCGCCTACGGAAACAACTTTGGCGCACAACGAACGGATTCGGTCTTCGAGTCGGCGGGACTGCATATTCGAAGCTATCGCGCAATTCCAATGAACTGCCATACCCTGATTGCCGTAGGCGGTTTCAATAAGCTGCGTGCTGTCAGGAGACATGATCCGCCTCGCCGGCCAGCCTTTTGTTTCTGACATCGAGGAGTCGGTTGATTTCGCTCACCAGTTCCAGCAGTTTCTTTGGATCTTGCTCGACTGCCGCTCGCGCACATAGTTCCACCCAGTGTTCGGCGTTATGGCCCGAGGGTTCGGCGTTGTGGTTGTGGCCCGACGTGGCTTGGGTAAATTCTTTATCCCTTCCATCGCCATCTATTGCGCCAGTCGGGCGGCTTAGGTTCGTTAGTTTTGGATCGATCATCTCGGCAAAATGAGATGCGGAAGGAGTATTGGAGCGGACTGCTGTAAATTCCTTAAAAAGATCGGCGGAATCCCCCGCGGGGCAATAATTGTTTCTCTAGTCGAAGCCTCGGGAGAAACTACGACCTTTCTAAGGAAAAACAATTATGCCGACGGGATGCGGGTTATCCGCGTGTCTTTTTCTTGATCTCGATGTTGAGGCGGCGAATCTTCTGATTCAGAGTGGAGAGTGGGACTTTGAAATGCTCCGCGGCTTCGGTTTGATTCCAGTTGCACTTCTCGAGCATCTCGGCAATGATGCGGCGCTCGACGTCTTCCACAATTTCAAATAGCGATGCGTCGGCTGGAGGATCGTGAAGAGTGTAAGCCGCACCCCGGCCCAGCAGATTGTCGGGCAACAAGTCGACGCTGATTTCGGTTCCTGACGACAACACAACAGCACGCTCGATGACATTTTCCAATTCGCGCACATTGCCCGGCCACGAATATGACATCAGGGGACGCAGCGCCTCGGGCGTGATGCGGCGCACCGGACGGTCGTTTTCCTCGGCATATTTCTTCAGAAAAAAATCGACCAGTAGGGGGATATCTTCTTTGCGCTGGCGTAGCGGTGGCAGCTCGATTGTGATTACGTTGAGCCGGTAGAATAAATCTTCGCGGAATCGGCCGTCGCGCACGGCTTGACGCAGATCCACGTTGGTGGCGGCGATGATGCGTACGTCGACTTGAACTTCCTGCACTCCGCCGAGGTGCATGAAGCGGCGGTCCTGGAGTACACGCAGAATTTTCGCTTGCGTGTCGAGGCCCATGGTCGCGATTTCGTCGAGAAACAGCGTACCTCGATCGGCCATTTCGAACAGGCCCTTTTTCGAAGCGATCGCGCTGGTGAAAGCTCCCTTTACATGCCCAAACAGGGTGGACTCAAGCAAGTCCGTCGGCATGGAGCCGGTGTTGACCGGGACAAAGGGCCGGTCGTGGCGCGGCGAATTCAGATGCAGCGCCTTCGCGATAACTTCTTTGCCCGTTCCACTTTCGCCTTGCAACAGAACGGTCGAGCGGCTGTTGGCGACCTGCGCGACCAGATCGAAAATCTTCAACATCGGCTCGCTCTTGCCGACAATGTTCTCGAAGTTGTAGCGCTGTTTGAGGGCGCGCTTCAGTTGAACGTTTTCTTCTTCGGCACGGCGCCATCCCACGGCGGCGCGAATGTCAGCAAGAAGTTTTTCGTTGTCCCAGGGCTTTTGGACAAAATTCGCAGCGCCCGATTGCATGGCGCGCACGGCATTTTCCACCGTGCCGTAAGCGGTGATCATGATGACGGGCAGGCGGGTTTCGTGGGAACGAATCTCCGCCAGAATCTCCATGCCGTCGCGGCCGGGAAGTGCGAGATCGAGCAAGATAAGGTCGAACGGATGTTCTCCGATTCGCTGTAGGCCAGCCTCGCCGGTGCTTGCGGTCTCAACCGCGAAGCCCTCCATCTCCAGCAGAGTTTGAAGCGATTCGCGAATTTCCGCCTCGTCATCAATAATCAGCACTGCGCCCGCCAAGCCCGGGGTCCCGTTCAACAAAGAGCGCGAGATGACTGCGGAATCAGACATGGTCTGCCCTGCGTTTTCCCAGGCCGGTTTTGCCTACGCTAGACATGGACTGCCTTTCTACTTAGAGGGAAATCCAGCGTGAAAGTTGTCCCCGCGCCAGGATTGCTCTCCACGCGAATCTTTCCCGCATGTTCCTGAATGATGCCGTAGGTAACGGCGAGGCCAAGACCGGTGCCGCGAGGCTGGCCTTCGCGCTGCGAATTCTTGGTCGTAAAAAAGGGATCGTAAATTCGCCGAATATTCTCGGGCGCGATGCCGGAGCCGGTATCCGAAACGCAAACGCTGACGCTGTCGCCGTTAAGAGTCGCCACGCGCAGTGTGCCGCCGCCCGGCATAGCGTCTTTCGCGTTCAGGAAAAGATTCAGGAACACCTGCTGCAATCTACCCGCGTTCCCTTGAATAGCGGGCAACTTTGGCTCGATCGTCTTCTGCACCTCGATTTTCGCCACTTTAAACTGATGCTCGAGCAGCGCGAGCGTGTCCGCGATTACTTTGTTTACATCGACGTCGCTGACCTCGCTGCCGCTGGTGCGGGAGAAATTCAGCAGATTGTTGACGATTTCAGACGCGCGGAAGGTTTGCCGCGTAATTTTCTCCAGCAACCCGGATTTCTGCGGATCGCCCTGCAACTGCTTGCTGAGCATCTGCGTGTAGGAAGAAATCACGGCCAAAGGCGTGTTGACTTCATGGGCTACGCCAGCGGCGAGCAATCCGATGGAGGAGAGTTTGTCGGCTTGGGAAAGCTGGGCTTCGAGCTCAACCCGCGCCGTGATGTCGTCCATAATGATGAGGCGTCCGATTACCTCGAACTTCCGCGTTACCAGTGGCGCCAGCGCCACATTCACCGTGCGCACTTCTCCCGCGGGCGTGCTCAACCGGAATTTGTAAAGATTGCGGATGCCCGGTTCGCGCCGCATACGCTCATACTCTTCCACGAACTCCGCCGGAAAAATCGCCTTCAAAGGCTGGGTCAAAGTCTGCCAGCGCGGCACCGCGTACATCACTTCCATCTGCGCATTCCAGCTCTCGATGCGGTCTTCCATGTCGAGAGCCATCACGCCGACGTTGATCGATTCGACGATATTTTCGTTGAAGTCTTTTAAACGCTCGTACTCGGCGGCCTTTTGTTGCAGAGAGGCGTAAAGCTGGCCGTTTTGAATAGCGATACCAAGATACCCGCCCAGGGTTTCGAGGAGTTCCATATCTTCGCTGGAGAGGAAATCGCCTTTTGCGGTCTTGCCGAGACCGAGCACGGCAACAGTCTTTTGCTGCGCGTGGCAGGGGACGTAGTAATTCAGGTCAAGCCGCGCGATCGATGGTTGCGCCGCCGGCGCTTCGCGCGGCACCTGGTGCGTATTCTCGAAAAACAGATGCCCCGCCTGTTCGGGCCGCGGCACGCTCAGGAACGAGAGGTCAATGTTTGCAGGAACCGAAATGCCGAAAGACTTGGCCAAAGCGAATTCGCTTGGCAGGTCGCTAGCCATGAAAACAGCCATTCGATCGACCGCCAAAGTATGAGACAAGCGATCCAGCAGCGAAGAAAGCATCGCGTTCAGGTTCGTCTCCGAACTCAGCTCGCGGCCGAACTCAAGCAGCGTGCGGCGATAGTCATAACGCGTGCGATAGAAGAACTGGTCGATGCGGTCTTGAATCCATTTGCGAACCGGATCGAAGAGCAGCGCGGTGACGACGACGGCTAGAATCAATCCCACGGGGCCGGAGTTTGGCTGCCAGTTGTGTACCAGCAAAGCGACGGCCGCCACCAGGCCAAAATACAGTCCCACGACAATCGCCGCTGCGAGGGTATAGACTACGCCACGTTTGAAAATGAGGTCCACATCCATCAGCCGGTAGCGGAAGATGGCATAGCCGAAAGTCAGAGGCAGCAACGCCAGCGACAAGGCCGAAACCTTCATGGCCGCGCCTGGCAGTGAACCCGTCAGGTAAGGAATCACGTAGAAAACGGTATAAGGAATGATCGCGAGGATGGTTCCCCGAGTGACCCATTTCAACTGCTGGCGCAGGATCGTCGTGCTGGCGTGCCGGTAACTGTACCAAAGCAGACCGGCCGCAGCCAGAAAGAACAACGATCCGTAGGACATTTCCATACGGTCGAGGTTCCAGCGCAGCCGTTCACTGGCTTGCAGCCAGCGCATGGCGACAACGTGCGCGCCCAGCAACAGAGCGCCCGGCAGGTAGACCAGCGCCAACAGCCACGGATGTTTCCGCACCGTCTGCCGCTTCTCCGGAAAGGTAAGGACGAAGTGCAGGAATAAGGCCGGCTGCAAAACCCCGGCTGCGATATTGCCCCAATAAATGGTCCAGTCAAAATCGTTCAGCTTGCCGGTGTACTTGAAGGAATAAGCGACGAAAGAAACCAGGCAGAAAATGTAAAAATGCATTGATCCCGGCGCGGTCCAGCGGCGCAGCAAGACATAGAGGCCGATGCCCAGATAAATCAGCGCAATCAAGCGCAGCCATTGATTCAGCGAACGCTCCGCGGGAACCAGGATTACGCTCGAGTCTAGCGGCACCGATTGCCGCAGCAGCGAATAGGAAGCTTTCGACCACACGCCGGTCCGGTAGAGCTGGCGCTCCAGCCCGGACATGTTCTTGATTTCCTGCCCATTGACGGAAAAGAGCTGGTCGCCCGGCTTTATACCGCCCTTTGCGCCCGGTCCGCCGCCCTCGACCCGGTCGGCCATAAGGCGCCCGCCATGCTCCACCCACCAGACGCCATCATCGGGAACCTGAAACTTCCACTCGGCGTTGAAATTGAAGCCTGCGAAAACGACCGCCGCAACCGTGAGGATGAATAGCAGAACGGCAACCGAACGAACTTGGCTCTCCGGCTTCATGGCTTTCGGCGGCAATCCCACAGGCGGGGTGGCGAACCGCAGATCGGTACACTGCGGCCGGTTGCCCGCCTCTTCATTAATGAGCAACTTCGCTGCCATGAAGCTTCCTATTTTGGTACGGCTAAGTGCCGCATCTAAAGCCACTTCCAAGATTATAGATGGCTTTGTGGAAACCCAGTACGGTTTTCGGGAGGTTTGTGTGGGATATTGTAGCGGGTGAATCGACCCGTAAGGTGGCAGGTTATCCAAGCTTTTCATCGCTGGCACACACAAGACCACGAACGCATGCGCAACCGGGTGTGCAGAAGAACAAGAGCTGCGTCGGCAGCATCGCCGCCAACCCTTGCAAAAAACGCAAGGATGGGCACCCTCAGTGGAATTATGTACACAAGAGTTGTTGAAGGTGGGCCACCCGCCCCCCAAGCGGGACATCAGAGTTACCCGGATTGGAGAAAAAGGAAGTCTTGCCAAAGTGGGGAACTCTGGTGCGGATCGCAACCGTTTTGGGGGCACTCCAGTTGAAAAATCCTTTCACACATTGCTATCCGGCGATATAGGGGTACAATGGTTGCCGTTTTTGAAGTCGAAAAAGGAGTTCCCGATTTCTATGACGAGACTACAAACTTCGGAATTCTCGATATTCGCGCGATCGCAAGAAGGCAAGAAACGCAGTTCGCTCGGCCTAGCGTTCCTATCGATAGTGTTTGTGTTCTGCATTGCAAGGGCGCTCGCTTTACCCGCCCAGACCTTAACAACTCTGCTAAGTTTCACCGGAACGGACGGTTCAGATCCGGCATGCGCCTTGGTGCAAGGTGCCGACGGGGACTTGTACGGGACAACCGTGGAGGGTGGCGTCAACAACCAAGGCACGGTATTCAAAATCACGGCCGGGGGCGTGTTGACCACGCTGCATCGCTTCTCCGGGCCTGACGGTTACCTTCCCGATACCGGGCTGGTGCAAGGCAAGGACGGAAATTTCTATGGCTCAACTCTAAACGGCGGGGCCAACTCCAATTGCGATAGCGGTTGCGGCACGATCTTCGCAATCACTCCCGAGGGCAAGCTGACCACACTGCACAGCTTCGATGGCTTCGACGGTGCCACTCCCACCTCGGCACTGGTTCAAGGTACCGACGGATACTTCTACGGAACAACCGCCTATCGCGGGCTGTACGGCGGCGGCACGATCTTCAAAATGAGTTCCGACGGAACGCTTACCACTCTGCACACCTTCAACGTCGCCGACCATCAGGACGGTGGACATCCTCTAGCTGGATTGTTGCAAGGCGCCGACGGAGACTTCTATGGGACAACTTACGCCGGCGGGAGTGGCAACCGTGGCACCGTCTTTAAAATCAACTCCGGAGGAACGCTGACCACGCTCCACGCCTTCGACGGCACTGACGGTGGCAGCCCTATGGCTGGGTTGGTGGAAGGCATCGATGGAAACTTCTACGGGACTACTGCTTATGGCGGGCCTATCGGCGATGGCTCGATCTACCAAGTGACGCCCACGGGCACACTGACGAACCTGCACAGCTTCGACGGTACCGACGGCGCTCTCCCTAGGACTGGGTTAGTGCAAGGCGTCGATAGAAACTTCTATGGGACCACCAACGGGGGCGGGGCCGATGGCTTTGGCACGATTTTCAAGATCACCCCTGGCGGCAAGCTCACAACGGAGCACAGCTTCGATGGTAGAGACGGATCCCAGCCCAATGGCGCGCTGCTGCAAACCGCTGACGGGGAGTTCCACGGCACAACGAGCGGTGGCGGGTCTGACAAACTGGGAACGATCTTCATACTCGCCACCGAAGGACCATAAACCGCGTTGCGCGGCTGCCGGGACCGCACTCTCACTTAGGCTGCGCTTTTGAAAACCGCAATCTTGACGGCTAGAACCGATGCCGGATTCACCAGTCATCCGACATCAATGGTTACTTCGTCGCGAGTGATTTGCGCGCGGACGTGCCCGACTATTTCTGGCAGGTACCGGAATTGGCGTAAAAAGAGTTCGTCGGCCCATGGCCTGACTGATATGGTCTATGGCGAATATCCAGGTTCGACTGGGCGGGTGGGCCACCTTTTGTGATTCTGCATGCGCCGTTCCACAGAGGGTGCCCCATCCTTGCGTTTTTTGCAAGGGTGGGCGGCGATGCTGCGTGTGTTATTTAATTTGTCGTGGCGGCGTGATCAAACCCACTCGACGCATGCATTCCCGATTCCCGCCCTTCGCAAAGTGCGCGAAGGACGGGGCACCCACTGCGTTGTAGGCCAGCGAGATCAAAAGCCAGGGCCACCCGCCCCTCGCCAACTCTGGAAATGGCAACCGCAGCCAGAGTTTCACCTACGATTCCCTAAATCGCATCACCAGCGGGCAATCCGCTGGTACTGCCTGGGGAGAAAACTTCACCATCGACGCCTGGGGCAATCTCTACAGCCGGACCGGCATTACCGGCAAGACCTACTACGAGCCTCTCAGCGTTACGGCGCTTACCAACAATCAGCTCTCGGGATTCACCTACGACGCCGCAGGAAACCTGATCACCAACAGTCCCTCCACCTACAAATACGACGGCGAAAACCGGCTGTCCACGACCGGCGGCTATAATTATTATTACGACGGCGACGGCAACCGGGTGGGGAAGTCCAACGGATCGACGGGCACGCTATATTGGCGGGGGCCGACGGGCGACCCGCTCTCGGAAAGCAGCCTGACCGGTACCAGCCAGGAAGAGTATATTTTCTTCGGCGGAACGCGTGTCGCCCGCAGAGATGTTTCGGGCAGCGCAGTGCATTATCATTTTTCTGACCACCTCGGGACACACGCGATGGTGGAGAGCGCGACCGGCAGCTCGTGCGAACAGGACATCGACTACTACCCCTACGGTGGGGTGGTCTACGATTACTGCGGGACGGTCCAGCAGCACTACCGATTCACCGGCAAAGAACGCGATTCAGAATCCGGCCTCGATAACTTCGGGGCTCGCTACGATGCCAGCAGCATGGGCAGGTTCATGTCCGCCGATCCGGTGTTCATCAGCGCGGATCGTTTGACCGATCCGCAGAGCCTAAATCTGTACGCGTATGTGCGGAACAATCCGCTATCGCTGGTCGATCCGACCGGACTCGATTTCTATCTCGCGTGTCAGACCTCGGACCACTCTGGTTGTGGCCAGGTTACGAACGGTGACGGCGGTGGCAAGAGTTGGGTGCAGGGCCAGACGGTCAACGGCCAATTCCAAGCTACCGATGTCGATATGAACGACTCGAAGGACGCGAGTGCTGGGTACCACGATCAGTTCGGGAATCAATACACAGGCTCGTTCGATCAAAACAATGGAGTCAGCTTCACCAACACTGCGACCGGAGACACTTCTGGGCACTCGCGGTTCATCGACGGCAGCGATGAGACTGACGTGAATGGGGCCACCAGCGGAGCGTTCAATGGAATCCAGGGCCGCTTCTTCGACGCCTGCGGGGGCTCCTGCGAGGGACGTGCTTCTCTCTACGAGACAACCCCAGGCGCGTTTGCGAGCGCCGAAGCCGCACTACACAAGCAGGGCGGCTTCATGAACGCAATCGATCTTCTGTCAGGAGCGCATAAGTCTGGCGCGCAATGGAAAGACAGCAGCGGCTACGTCCACATGCTTAACCCGTCCGGCCAAATGGAGATGCACTTCGAAGGGCATCCGACGGGCGTCGATGTTCAGCAGTTCGTTCTTCACATGGTTGACACGATCCGGGATGCCACCAGTGGCCGCGCAGCAGCAGAAAAGAACGCGCCCTTACCATGAAAAACAGTCTCCTCCTCGTGCTGTTTCTGGTCACCGCTAGCTGCTGGGGACAAGACTCGTACACGCTGCCCCTGGCCAAAGCAAACACTACGCTTTCCCTTCCGGCGATGACGGCGGGCAGCGGGGTGCTTTATGAAGCGCATCGTTCGTTCGACCTGTTGCGCTTCTCCAATCAGCTTCAGGTGTCGGCATATGATCTAGCCACACACAAGGAGCTGAGGCACACAGTCATGAGTGTTCCTCGGGTCCACGGGGCGAGAGCTGCCGAGGGCTTGTTCTTATCGCCCGACGGCGCGACGCTGGTCTATGCAGAAATATATGAGCCAATGCTGCTGATAGTACTTTCTGCGAAAGATCTTTCGGAAGTCCGGCGCACGAACGATCTACTGTTCACTAAGGCAGACAGTCATTGCCTCTTCGCTGGATTCGATGGAAGTGGGCTGTTGAGCTTCGCCTCGATTCGAGGGCCCAATCTTCGTTTCATCCGAATGGACGTTTCCAACTTGAAAATCACATCCGACGTTGCAGGACCGAAACCACACTACTATAACGAGCCAATCGTCTGGTCTCCAAAGAGACGGATAGTCTGGATGGAATCGGCCTCCGAAATGGGAAGAGTACACCGAAGAAGGCCATAGTACAGGCGAGAAGCTCACCACAGAGTGGCGGCGGGGGACAAGCTGGGGAGCAGTTATCTTCGGCGAGTCGAATCTCCTTGCGTTCTACGGAAATTTTTCGGACAGCGGCAACATAGTCAGCTACAAAAATCACCGCTCATCGGAGAAGGAGTTGACGTGCGTGCCGCGCCCATACAGCAGCGGTGATGTTGCAGAATATGCGGGAGCCATCTGCACGACCAGCCCCGACCGTGAGCCAGAGAACGGCGGCAACAAAATCCTCTCATCCGAGTTCCTGCTGTTGAAGGCAGATGGACCGACGATAGCGTGGCGGCACCCGATGGACTTGCTGAGTGTAGCGGACAGCAACGACACGGACACGGGCAGGCAGAGGGGGAATCCATTGCTGTATCGGGCCGGGTCGAAGTTGCTGATCGTGGCCCCGTCGAAATCCCCAGACCTCACGGTCTATGAGGTGCCCCTGCCCAATGACAGTTCGGTTGCTTCGGTTTCCAATTAGCGAGTAAGAGGGAACATGGCGGGTGGCCCAGGCTCTTGATCTTGCCGGCATCAGCAGCATAGTGGGTGCCCCGTCCTTGCGTACTGTGGCGGGTGGGCCACCTTTTGTGATTCTGCATGCGCCGTTCCACAGAGGGTGCCCCATCCTTGCGTTTTTTGCAAGGGTGGGCGGCGATGCTGCGTGTGTTATTTAATTTGTCGTGGCGGCGTGATCAAACCCACTCGACGCATGCATTCCCGATTCCCGCCCTTCGCAAAGTGCGCGAAGGACGGGGCACCCACTGCGTTGTAGGCCAGCGAGATCAAAAGCCAGGGCCACCCGCCCCTCGCCAACTCTGGAAATGGCAACCGCAGCCAGAGTTTCACCTACGATTCCCTAAATCGCATCACCAGCGGGCAATCCGCTGGTACTGCCTGGGGAGAAAACTTCACCATCGACGCCTGGGGCAATCTCTACAGCCGGACCGGCATTACCGGCAAGACCTACTACGAGCCTCTCAGCGTTACGGCGCTTACCAACAATCAGCTCTCGGGATTCACCTACGACGCCGCAGGAAACCTGATCACCAACAGTCCCTCCACCTACAAATACGACGGCGAAAACCGGCTGTCCACGACCGGCGGCTATAATTATTATTACGACGGCGACGGCAACCGGGTGGGGAAGTCCAACGGATCGACGGGCACGCTATATTGGCGGGGGCCGACGGGCGACCCGCTCTCGGAAAGCAGCCTGACCGGTACCAGCCAGGAAGAGTATATTTTCTTCGGCGGAACGCGGGTCGCCCGCAGAGATGTTTCGGGCAGCGCAGTGCATTATCATTTTTCTGACCACCTCGGGACACACGCGATGGTAGAGAACGCGACCGGTAGTTCGTGTGAGCAGGATATCGACTACTACCCCTATGGTGGGGTGGTCTACGATTACTGCGGGACGGTACAGCAGCACTACCGATTCACCGGCAAAGAACGCGATATCGAATCCAATCTCGACTACTTCGAGGCGCGGCACTACGGATCATCACTTGGGCGCTTCATGCAGCCCGATCCGCTGCCGTGGCTGGGCTGGCAACATCCCGCCGAAGATAGCTCCGAGGAGGACGAAAGACGAGGCCCACAAGAAGTTCGAGGACTGGATTTCGAATCCTCAGAACTTCAACATGTACGCTTACGTGCTCAATAACCCTCTGAACAAGACCGATCCAACCGGGATGTCGGGGTGTACGGCGGGCGATAAAACATTCAGCACTTGCACGATCACCATCACATACAACAAGGAGACCCACGAAGGAACGCTGGTCGTAACCGGGGAAAATAAGGGCGACAAGAATCCCACGACGCTACTGACTAGCCAGGTTGTTGTCGGTGGCGATGGCCACGTGACTCCCACCGGCACCTTTACCGCCACCACTTGGTCGAAAGATCACACGTCAACGGTGGAGGGCAGATGGTCAGAAACTCCTTACAGCAAGACGTGGTTCGGAACGAATGCCTTCGGGCCGTATCAACTCCACATGAAGGAACTGGACAGCAGGGGAATCTACATCCACGGAACGATGGGGCCGAACAACAGTCCGTTTACGTTCGGAAACGACCTTTTTGGCACGGCTTCACATGGATGCATCAGAATGTGCAACCGCGATGATAATGCGCTGCACACGCTGATGCCGAATCCGGCTGGCAACAAGGTCATCATCAAAGATACGGGGAGTCAGTAGATTATGGGCCGGAAAGCGTGGATCACCTTCGCGTTGGTGCAGTTTTTCGGAGAACTGGGGCCGTGGGCAGGACTTCGTATCAAATCGGCTTTAGGCCCGGCACTCTGGGTGGCGGGGATGGTGGTCATGATGCCTGGACGGCTTCTGGGCCTTTTCATCACCGAGAAGTTGCTGTGGAACGTCGGTCTTACTCCTCATCTGATGACGTTGATCTTCGTCCTCATCGAGATCCCCTCTAACCTGCTTGTCTGGCTGCTGTGTGCCCGCTTGTTCCGATCGCTTCACAAGCGATATGTGGGAAAGGCGGTCTCCTCCGGGCTAGGTGAAATACCGACTCGTCAGTAGGACGGCTTCGCCGATCATGACGGCAATCCTTCAACGCGGGAGTCTGCTCGTGTTGATCCTGGCTGTCTGCGCGACGAGTTGGGCAGCGGACAAGCCGAGGACGGCCACGAGAGCGGACCGTATCGTGATCGTGAAGAGCGAGCGGACGCTGACGTTAATGAACGGCGGGAGGGTTCTGAAGACCTACAAGGTTGCGCTGGGCGGCGATCCGGTTGGGCCAAAGGTAAAAACGGGTGACAAAAAGACGCCGGAGGGCGAGTACGTGATCGACTCGAAGAACGCCAAGAGCCGGTTCCATCTCGCCCTTCACATCTCTTACCCGAACACTGATGATCGAGAACGGGCGCGCAAGCTGGGGGTGAGTCCGGGAGGCGGTGTAGAAATCCACGGGCTGGAGTCCAAATACGCCTGGGTCGGATCGCTCCATCGGCAGGTCAACTGGACGGCGGGATGCATCGCCGTGACCAACCCGGAGATCGACGAAATCTGGCCGCTAGTTCCAGTCGGGACTCCGGTCGAAATACGACCTTGAGCTTGGGCCTGAGGCCGCGCCGATCTGGAGCGCGGTGCGCTCCCGATTCTCGGGGATAACGATCCGCCGATCCCGCGCCGTGATCCAGGTCCGATCAGCCGCGCTTTCCGATCCCGATTCCGCCGCCGATCTGGACCGTGCAGTGTGGGGCGGGTGGCCCAGGCTCTTGATCTTGCCGGCATCAGCAGCATAGTGGGTGCCCCGTCCTTGCGTACTGTGCAAGGGCGGGTACCACTGACGCCTGGAGTGACGGTTTAAGCGGGGCGGGTGGCCCAGCCTTTGACCTCGCAGCCTTGGCAAGGAACTGGGTGCCCCGTTCCTTCGCGTTTTTTGCGAAGGGGCGGGTACTACGGAGGCTTGCACTTCGGCTTTACGTCCTCCGAGTTCGACATGAAATTTCGGTCCATCCCTCGTTTCCCCTCACCCTTCTACCTCCGCGAAAAAAAGCAGGTTCCTCCACGGCGCTCGCCTTCGGCTCGCTTCGGTCGGAATGACAGATGGTATGGGGACGTAGGAGTTTCTACTGCTGATGCGCCGAAGACGAGTGGCCCAGCCTTTGACATCGCAACGTTGGCAATGAAAGCTGTCCCACTCAAGCCAAAGGACGGCTTGAATGGGCCACTCGCCGGAGGCACAGTCTCTTGAGAGATCACAGCCAGCTCCCATTCTTACCGACGCCCTACGAGGGCCAAGCCGCCTGCTGCGCGGTTCCCGGTCCCAGGCTCACGCGAATCACGTTCAGCAATTCCTCGTTATCGGCGGGCTTCTGAAAGAAGGCTGAGGCTCCGGCTTTCAGGGCGCGGTCTTCGTTCGCTTGCGGGTCGCGTGCGCTCAACACGATTACAGGAACGCAGGCCAGGGCATCGATATTCTGAAGCCGTTCGAGCACCTGAAAGCCATCGCCGGCGGGCAAGCCGAGGTCGAGTATGATCAGCGCCGGACGTTCTTTCTGGGCCTGGGCGATGGCGGCGTAGCCGTCGGTGGCGGTTGCGACTTCATAGTTGTTGGCCCGCAGACGCAGGCGCAGGGCGCGGACAAGATCGGGATCGTCATCCACTACGAGAATCTTCGGGCTTGACATTGGTAAGGCTCCTTTATTGTTAGAGGTTCGTTGTTGGTCAATTCAAATGGCGAGCTGACGTTCCGTTGCCTGCGCGGAGTTCTTTTCGCTCCATCGTCGCCAGGATCATCCGGGAAACGCATTCAGCCACGGCCTGAACTTGTTGATCGAGAGTTTGTCCGGCTTGAGCGGCGGGAATTTCAACCGGGACCGCGCTTATGGTCAACGCACACCTGGTTTTGAGATCGGGGACGCGCTCAAGCTGTTCGCGGATGCGAGTCGTCATGATGTCCAGGTGTGGCAAGTCGGTCGATGCCACCACGAAAAAAGTTTCAGCCGCTCCAGAGGTTCCCATGGGCGGCAAGACCAGATCTTTGTCGAGGTAGACGCAACGCCGAAGAATATCGAGGCATTGCTGCCACGTTTCCTTCCAATTGCCCCGCGGGGGATTGGACAGTGGCGTTAACTCTACCCGCATTAACACGAAAGACGGGCGCAATTTATCCTGATAAATAATGACCGGAGCCAATTGTTTCGCCAGCGAATAAACCGGCAAAGTAAACGTGAAAGTGCTGCCCTGGCCAAGCTCGCTCGAAACCCAAATGCGGCCTTCGTGCAGGCGGACGATTTCCCGGCAAATGAATAATCCAAGTCCCAGGCCGGAACGATTGTTATCGATCGATTCGGGATCCTGATAGAGGCGGTCAAAGATCAAGGCTTTGGCTTCGGGACCAATGCCGCGGCCCGTATCGCTGACCGAGATGTAGACCGAGCCGGGGTCGGCCTCCACCATGCTGGCTTGCAGCATGACCGCGCCATCGGCTGGGGTAAATTTGATGGCGTTATCGAGCAGGTTGATGAGCACTTCGAGAACGCGGTCGGGATCGGCGCTTACCAGCGGCAGCCTTTGGTCGAGCCCGATTTCGAGGCCGACTTTTTTTTCTTCCGCCGTTGGACGCAGCATGGCGGCCGCCTGCTGAACCAGCTCGCCCAAAGCAATGCAGCGCGGTTCGATCCGCATTTTGCCGCTCTCGGCCCGGGTGGCTTCGAGCAGGTCGCGGATCATGGCGTGCAGCTGATTCACGCTTTTCAACACGGTTCTTAAATGGTCAGCCTGATCGGGCGCAACCGGACCCGCTAATCCATCCAAAACCAAGGTGACGTATTGATGGATGCAGGTCAGCGGAGTACGCAACTCGTGCGAAACGTGGGAAAGAAAACGATTTTTGAACTCCAACTGCTGCTTCTGGGCAATTTCAAGCGAGCGCACCAACGCCTGCCGTTCGACCGCGTATCGCATGGCACGTTCCAGGTTCTTGCTGGAGATGTTGCCCTTGACCAGATAGTCCTGCACGCCGTGGTGGACCGCCTTCATGGCCAGCACTTCATCGTCCTGGCCGGAGAGCACGACCACCGGCACGTTGGGCGCATGTTCCATGACACGGCGAAAGGTATCGGCTCCGTGGCTATCTGGCAGATTCAGGTCCAACAACACGAGCGAAGGTGTTTCCCGGGTTAAAGACGCCAGGCCGTCCGAAAGACGATTTACGCAATTGACCCTTACCTGCGGTCGGCCTTCGGTAAGCCGCAGCCGGACCAGATCCGCATCCCCGGGGTTGTCCTCGATGAGTAGTACGTTCGTGGTCTGTGGATTCATTAATTTTGGTTCTCCCCTCGAGGCGGCAGGCTGGCGGAGCCAAACCAGAATTCTTCAATGGATTTCACCGCGGAGAAAAAATCGTTCAGATTTCCCGGCTTGTTGACGTAACAATTTGCGCCCAGATCGTAACTGCGCACGATATCCTGGCTCAACTTGGAGGTGCTGAAAATCACCACCGGAATTCGCCGCAGATCCTGGCCGGCTTTCATCGCGGCCAGCACCGCGTGCCCATTTTTCTTGGGGAGATTGAGGTCCAGGATGACCAGGTCCGGACGCAGAGCGTTGGCATATTTCTCCCTGCGGTTGAGAAACGTAATGGCTTCCACGCCATCCCCAACCGTGTTGACTCGACTGCGATTGGAGGCTCCCTTCAGCGCTTCGCAAACCAGAGAGACATCCGCCGGGTTGTCGTCTACTACAAGAAGTTCAAACTTTGACTGTATGATTTTTTCCATTTTCTTCATCGATGGCAGTGCAGGGTAAGGTGAACTTGAAGCTGGAGCCGGAACCTGTTTGCGACTCCACCCAGATTTTTCCTCCGTTGTGCTCGATAATTTTCTTGCAGATGGCCAGGCCGATGCCGTTGCCGGGATATTCGCTGCGCGAATGCAGGCGCTGGAATACTACGAAGATATTCTTGGCATGCTCGGGAGCGATGCCGATTCCGTTATCGCTTACGCTGAACAGCCAATCGTCGCCGGTCTTCTCCGCCCGCACCTCAATTGCCGGCGGGACCTCCCCGCGGAACTTGATGGCATTGCCAATCAGATTCTGAAAAACCTGCGCCACCTGCGTGCGGTCGCCGGAAACCAGCGGAAGCTCCGTAACCGTGACCACCGAACCGCTCTCCTGAATGGTCGAGTCCAGAGTTTGCAGCACGTCTTTCAAGACGAGATTGCAATCGATCTTAGTCTTGGCCGTTCCGCTTCGCCCCACTCGCGAGAATGCCAACAGATCCTGAATAAGAACCTGCATTCGCTGCGCGCCTTCGCTGGCGTAACCGATGAATTTGTCGGCGTCTTCGTCGAGTCTGCCGCGGTAGCGTTCGCCCAGGAGCTGAGTGTAAGCCGTCACCATTCGCAGTGGCTCTTGCAGATCGTGGGAGGCTACATAGGCAAACTGCTCGAGGTCGGCGTTGGAGCGCGCCAGTTCCTCCACCTTCTTTGCCAGATCCTTTTCCGCCTCGCGTCGCAGGCCGCGCTCGTTCTTCTCGCGCAGCGCCCGGCGGATCACTTCGGGCAGACGAGCGAGGCTGTCTTTCAGCACGTAATCGGTGGCTCCCTGCCGTATGCATTCGACCGCGGTCACATCGCCCAGCGCACCGGAGACTAGAATCATCGGAATATCGAGGCCCTCATTCCGCAGTACGCGCAGCACATCCATCCCTTTCCAGTTCGGCAGGTTGTAGTCGGCCAGCACAATTTCGGGAGGATTGGCGTGCAACGCCCGGGCAAAACCAGGCTCGTCCTGCACGATTGTGGAACTCACGTCGAAGCTATCCTTCCCCAGCGCACGAAGAACCAACTGCGCATCGAGCTGGTTATCCTCCACGAGCAAGGCGCGAAGCGCGGTCTTGGGTTCGACCGGATCCTTTGCGAGTTTGGTTGCGGTTGCGCTCATTTTTCCCAGCCCGCCCCTTGCGCCTCGGAATTGGGTACCGGAGGCTGATTCGTAACCAGCCAATAAAGGCCAAGCAGCTTTACCATCCTCCTGAACTCGTCGAATTCCACAGGCTTTTGCAGGTAACTATTCACCCCGAGGTCGTAGCCGGCTACCCGGTCCCGTTCTTCCTTCGACGAGGTCATCAGCACCACCGGAATGCTGCGGGTCCGTTCATCCCCTTTCACCTGTTTGAGAACCTGCATTCCGTCCACTTTAGGCAGCTTCAAATCGAGCAAGATCAGCTTCGGCGGATGGTCGAAGGAGCGCTCGGTGTGGGGACCGGTGCAGAAAAGAAAATCCAATGCCTCCTCGCCGTCGCGGGCTACGAAGACTCGATTGGCCAGGTTCTGACTGCGCAAGGAATGCAAAGTAAGGTCCACGTCGTCTTGACTATCATCGACCAAAAGTATATCCACTTCATTTGGGCTCATAGTTATGCTCCTGCGACAGCAACTGTGTTTGCCGCGTCTTCGGATATCGAATCACTTAGCCCGTGGCACGCCAGAGAAATGTCGGCAGCCGCGTTTACGGTGAAAAAAAAGCTCGTACCCTTATCCACTTCGGACTCCGCCCAGACCCGGCCGCCGTGCTTGTGAACGATTCGTTGCACCGTGGCCAGGCCGATGCCCGTACCTTCGAAATCCTCGGCGCGATGCAGCCGCTGGAAAACTCCGAACAATTTGTCTTTGTATTTCATGTTGAAGCCGACTCCATTGTCACGAACCAGAATGACCAGTTCGCCATTGCTGACTCGATAGCCGATGTCGATGACCGCCCGCTCGCGCGTGCGGGTGAATTTGAGCGCATTGGCCAGCAGATTTTGAAAAACCTGCTTCATCAATACCGGATCGCACTCCACAGGCGGCAGATCCTCGATTTTCCAGTCGATAACGCGGCCCTGGCATTCCGGTTGCAGAAGCGATGCGACGTCTTCGATCACCGAGTTCAAAACGACAGTTTGCAGTTTGAGGCCGGCACGCCCTAAGCGCGCCAGGTTCAACAACTCATCCACCAGCTTGCCCATTCTGTGGACGCTGTCTTCCACGCGGCGCAAATGCTGTTGGGCCTCGGAGGGCATTCCGGCGGAAAAATCTTCGATCAGGATTCTAGAAAAACCGCCGATATGCCGCAGGGGCGCGCGCAGATCGTGGGAAACGGAGTATGTGAAAGCCTCTAACTCATGGTTGGCAGCCTCCAATTGCGCGGTGCGCTCCTTCACCCTCTGTTCGAGTTCCGCGTTCATTTCTCGTATCTCCCGCTCCGAGCCGGCCAATTCTTCCGATTGCCGGGACAGTTTCGCCGCTTGCCCAGCCATTTGTTCTTGCGCGTGTTTGCGTCCGGCGATTTCGGTTTGCAGCGCGGTGTCCCGTTCCAGGATCTGCGCCAGCATCTCATTGAAGGTTGCGATTAACTCCGCCAGTTCATCCCGGTTGTCGCTCTGGGGCGCACGCACCGAATAGTTTTTGTCGCGGGAGACGATTCTCGCGGTCTGCGCCAGCCTGATGATCGGGTCGGCAATCGCGCGCCGGATGACCGACGACGTCAACCATGCCGCCATAAGGGACACCAGCAGAACGGAGGCGACGATGAAGGCATAGCGCAGCAGGCGCTCCGTCCATTCCCGGAGGTCGGATTGGATGCAAACCACTCCGGTCGGCTTGCCATGAAACACGATGGGGAGAACTACTGTGATCTGCCTGTCTTTAAACCAGTGAATCTCCGTCTGAGCCGCCGGAATTGCAGGCAAGGCCGTCGCCCGGCGGGCGGGATCGCGCCAATACACCGCAAAGGGCTGCCTGTCTGGCGTGTAGATGCCGGCAAATTCGATATGGGGCGCGGCTTGGAGGGCTGACAGAGTCTTCTCCGCCGAACCGGGATCGTTGAACAGCAGCGCCGAGACGCTGTTGCTTCCGACAATCTGCGCCTGGATCGAGAGATTCGAAACGATGGTTTCCCGGAAAGCGATCAGTTCGTACGCTACGAACGCCACGCCGGCCAGCAATAGGGCGGCGCCACTGACCAGCAGGTTCATCCAGGTCAGTTTCCTGGCGATCGAATAGTCACGGAAACGCAGCATACCAATCAGTCTCCCAGCCGGTTGTTTCTTCTCAAATTGACTGCCACCTTTAGCAGTTCCGAACTCATCGCGAGGTGAGCGTGCTCCACGGGCGTAAGATTCACCTCAAAACGCACTTTCTTGCCATCCAGAACAAACTGAACCATGCCTCCACGCTGCGAAAACTGCGGCAGATCGCTGACGGTTAGCACGCTCGTACCCTCAAGCGCTCCAAGAATCTGTTTCAGTTGGCTCTCTTCCGAAGAGCTGATGAAGAGAATGCGGCAATTCACCGCCTCTTTCGCCTTCGAGATTCAAATCGCTGTCGTGCCCGTGCCATCGATGGATCCCCGGCGAGGATCGTGTCCAACGCCTGGCCAAAAGGATCCTCGCCGAGTACGCAAACCGAAAATTGACCCCCATTCGGTGCCGTGGCCCTGTTGGGCCATTCGACAAATCGGCCAAAGTTGTAGAGATAGGCAGCCTTTACCTCGTACTCTGTTGGGGTCGCTTTCTGCGCTTGCGAGCTTGGGCTGACAAGGAGCGGCCAGCTCAAGACAAGTGCAGCCAGTCCGATTTTCCGGCGGCTCTTCCACCCAGCCGATAGACCATGCGGCTTGCGTCGCGATAGGTGTGCGCCGAGGGTGAACTTCACGAAAGTCACTTCTCCTCTGTTCTCCACGTTATCTGTGCATAGACGTTTCTTTTGATCCCCACCAAACCTGCCGGATCCCCGCTGAACTCCGGGTGATGCGGCTGGAGCAGGTTCTGCCCCGCCACCGAAAATTCCATTTGCCGGGATGAGAACCACCCGAATCGCGTGTCCGCCGTGCTGTAGCTGTTGACCGCCTGCGCCGGCAGAGCGCTGACGTAGCGGTAGGTCTGGTCAAACTCAAACTTCCGGGGCAAATTGAATTGCGATTCTAATGTGACCTGATTGCGCGGGCTTGACCCCTCGTCCAGGCTCACGTACCCGCCTCCGTCCACTATGCCCGGCTTCGCTCTCCAGATGAAGGTTCAGATATGAATATGTAGTCTTCAACTGCCAGAAAGATGTGAGCTTCCAGTCCGGGGCGATCTCGAACCCATCGCTGCTCCCTTTGAGTCCGTTGACGTAGGGAAAGCTAATGGTGAAGTGGGGCGGAGCGGGAGTGGTGTCGACGGCCAGCCCCGGCGCTCCGAGGCTGATGAGGTCGTCATGCTTATTGTGGAATATCGCAATATCTACATATAACTTCGGAGTCAACAGAGTCCGATACCCTGCCTCAAAACCAACCAAGCTCTCGGACTTCAATCGGTGGTTGCCGTCGATCGCCACGTAGACCAGCGGGTTGGCCAGTGCGAAATCGGTGAGTTGAAAATCTTCTTCGATGCGGGAGGGCGTGCGGACCGCCCGTGTCACCGCCGCCCAAAAGGTCTGCTGCGAAGATATTGTCCACAGCGCACGTAAGCTCGGCTCGATCTCGAATCCGGTGTAATTGTTGTGCTCAAGCTTTGAGCCGGCCGTCAGAGAAAATTTGTTGGGCACAATTGCGAGTTCATCCTGCAAGAACCCGCTGTATACATTGCTCGCGATGTTATGGGGAACGAAATCGAGCGTGGGAACCGTCTGCACAAACTCGCTTGGACTCAGACGGATGCCGCCTCCCCAGATGAAATTTTGACGCCAGGGCAGCGTCAAATGGTGAATGAAGTCAATGTCGAGCGTGTTGCGAGTTTCTTCATAATGGGGTGCGAGAGCATAAGTCCGGTCGTAGTATGCCTGCACCTGAATGTCAGAGCCCCGGCGAAGGTCGTGCTGCCAATGCGCCAGCAGGTTGCCTCCCGATACGTTCACAGCCTGGTTCTCGATCAGTTCAGCCGGCGGAGAGAACGATCCAACTCCCACGCTTTCGCCCACTCCGCCCTTGTACATATCTCCTTGTACGGTTAAGTGGTCGCGGCCACTTTCGATCCAATCGGTCCTAAACCCGATCTGTCCCAATCGCCATTCGTCATACGAGGCGCCGTCGGGATGGTATTCGGCTCCGCGGCTGAATCCCTTCCCGTACACGCGGTAGTCGAAATTCTTGCCATTTCCATTTCCGTAACGGAACCCGCCAATGGCATGGTCAAGGCTTCCGCCGCCGGTCGACACAAGCGCGCCCGGAGTATCCTTTGCATTCTTAGTGATGATGTTGATCACGCCATTGACGGCGTTAGCTCCCCAAATCGTGCCTCCCGGTCCGCGGATGACTTCGATGCGCTCCACATCCTCCAGCATGACCCCATCCTGGAGCGCCCAATACACGCCGGCGAACAGCGGCGTATAAAGACTCCGCCCGTCGATCAGCACCAGCATCGACTTGGAGAATTGGTCGGCAAATCCTCGAATCCCCACAGCCCAGTGATCCTCATTAATTCGGCTCACCTGAACCCCGGGAATCAGCCTCAAAGCTTCTGGGATGCTGGTGGCACCGGAGCGCCGGATATCTTCCTGTGTGACCACAAAGATCGCGGCTGGCGTCCGCCAAACCTGCTCGGGTTCTTTGGAGGCTGTCGTCACCTCGATATCGCCGAGTTGTTCCAGGCTCAGGTGTTTGAGCGGTGCGCCGCTCTTTTGGTCGTCTTCGGGAGCATCGGCCCAGGTGGAATTGATGGGGCCCGTAACCAACAAAAGGCCAAGCGTCAGCGTCGTTGATGCCCGCATCAGGGTCGTTGATAGCCGCATTAAAGACAGCAGCATAAGTCGAACGACTCCCGCGGTAAGTTCGAAGGCTCGTTGTGGGTTGCTGCCGATGTGACCGTAATGGCATTCGTTCATGGCACTCTGACGTGACAAAGGATGGCTCCGCATATTGGCTGCTAGGGGCACAGGAGCGGGCGTGCAAGATACTGGCGCTGGCTGCATTGTTTTCACGAAAAAGCTCGAATGAAGTCCGTCGTAAGGCGCAGTGGCGCACCTTCATCAACTAAGCTATCGGCGAGGGCGATACGGCCTTTAGGTTGGCGGGAAATCGAAAGGAGCCTGGCGGGTACTGGGCTGGGTCAACTACCTTCGGGCTACAGCCAAGAGAAGCGCTCAAGGGTGATGGCTCTCCGGTTGTCGCGGGAAAGTTAAAGTTCTCCGAAATTAGAAGTTAATAATAATTTGTGGCGTTCATTCGAGTGGTGCGGCGAGGGGCTCCGCTGCGATTCTCTTGGCGTTGCTGTGTCTTCGATAGTGATGGATTTGCTTCCGGTCGTTTGACTTCCCGTTTCTTCGCCACTATCGTAGCCCGCATGAATGTAGTTAAAGCCACCCGCCAGTTCGAAGCGTGGCTCGGGCAACGAACCCGCCTCGATAAGAGAGATCTTAGCCTTAAACATTCCAACATGAAGGCGGACGTCTTCATGTTCCTTCGTGCGACGTTTTATCGGTGGGCGCAAATCTGGCCTGAGGTGTGCGTCGATCTCGCTAAAGCGCCACGAGTTCTGGCCGTAGGCGACCTGCACATCGAAAATTTCGGCACCTGGCGCGATATTGAAGGCCGGCTGATCTGGGGCGTCAATGACTTCGACGAGGTTTGGCCGCTGGGTTATACCATCGACCTGGTAAGGCTCGCAGTCAGCGCCCACCTTGCCGCCGAGGCGGGACGCCTGCCGGTCAAACGCGCCGACATTTGCGACGCCATCCTCGAAGGTTATTCCGATGCTATGCGAGAAAAAGGCATGCCGTTTGTGCTGGGTGAAAAACACAAGTGGCTGCGCCTTATTGCCGAAGGCGAGCTTCGCGATCCGGTCGTTTTCTGGAAGAAGATGGACGCTTTCCCCACTGTCAAAACGGCAATTCCGATCAGCGCCATCGATGCCATTCAGCATCTCATGCCGGAGACTGGCGTCGCTTTTCGAGTGGCACACCGCGTCGCGGGACTCGGCAGCCTGGGCCACGCGCGCTACGTTGCGATTGCCGACTGGCACGGGGGCCGTATTGCCCGCGAGGCCAAAGCGCTAACTCCCTCCTCCGTCTGCTGGGCACAGAACGTACCGGGTCCCTCTGAGATTCTGTATCAGACCATTCTCAACCGCGCCGTGCGCTGTCCCGATCCCTTTGTGCAATTGCGCGGACGGTGGATCGTTCGCCGCCTCGGCCCGTATTGTTCTCGCATCGAGCTGGCTTCCTTGAGCGCGCCCACCACCGAACTGCGCTTGCTGCATGCCATGGGATGGGAAACCGCTAACATTCATCTTGGCACCCCCGCCGCGCGCAAATCGATTCTTCATCATTTAGCAAAGCAAAAAGGCAGGTGGTTGCACCTTGCCGCCGAAGCTATGCTGGAGGCGGTTCGCATGGACTGGAATGTTTGGAAGAAAAAAGGCTACGAGTGAAGTATCCGCTTGCGCGCTCACGAATTCATTTACGGCGACGAGAGCAACGCTTGAGAGCTATCGAAAACTCGGCCTGGAGCGCCGGTTCGGAAAGGATACGAATGTATTCGTGCCGTTAAGTCCTCTAAGAACAACCGCGCTTCAGCGCAACAGCCGTTGTCGCCATATAAAGGTGAGTTTTGCAGCGGCATGTTGCGCCGTCCCGAGAAGAACATCCCGGTTTCCCGCCAAAAGGGAGCCATGCGCCGCATTCCTTCTCCTCTTAGCGGCCGTAGTAGGTGTATCCCGCAACATAGTACCTTGAGGCTCAACCGCCAAACGCTCCAAAATAATTCGGCCTGAATCGTTTGTAATGCGCTCAGGCGCGGTTTCCGCTGCCCCGCGATATGCGCTGGATTAAAACGTTCGGCATCGAACATACGTCTACGGCGAATACTGTAATACTGCCGCTTCGCTATGAGCCAAAAGGATAACGATCGTATACACGAGCTTTGTTCGAAGATCGCAGCGGAGCAAGACCGGCAGAAATTTTTGCTACTCGTCGAAGAGTTGAACCGCCTGCTTTCCGCAAAAGATCGGCAACTGAAAGAGAATGAGCCAGAGCATTGAAGGGGCCATCAGTTCGCCTTCGGCGATTCCGGTTCGCGGATGTTCTTACGAAACGCAGCATTAGGCAGGCCATCATCCAGTGGGAAATGAAAGGAATTTTCTCCATGCCATCTACCTTAATATTCCTTCGCACCCCGGTTGAAATCATGGCCGATACTACAGCGTTCCCGACATAGTAGGAGCGTTTGCGCGGCATCCAAAGAGTTATGGGACTGGATTTCTTTGCGAGGGGAGCTACAATCGCCAGAAAAATTGCACAGCCGATCAACTTTGAGTCGCTGCCTGCGGGCGCGCGCTCTGACGCGGATGGCTACGCCATCGACAACCTTGTTCTGCTGTCGATTCCTAATAAGGAGTACAACCTCCTTCGCCCCCACCTCGAATCGGTTGACCTGCCGCAGCACAAAATCCTGCAAGAGCCGGGAGAAAAAGTAGAGTTCGCATATTTTCTGAACGACGGCATGGTTTCCCTGGTAGCTCTCAGCCACGATGGCAGAAGTGTGGAAGTGGGTATCGTCGGCAAAGAGGGAATGGTTGGCATGTCGCTCACGGTGGGCCTGCGGCGGGAAATCTTTCGCGCGATCGTGCAGATGGCCGGCAGGGGAGTGCGCATCCGGTCAGAGGTTTTTCAGGATGTTCTCCTGGGCGCGCCGGTGTTAAGGTCGGCATTAGGCAGATTTGGATTGATGCATGGGATGCAGGTCGCTCAACTGGCCGCTTGTAACCGCTTGCATGGCATCGATCAGCGCCTGGCTCGCTGGCTGTTGATGTGTCAAGACCGTTTCGATTCCCAGCTGTTGCCTTTAACTCATGAATTCCTCGCTCAGATGCTCGGAACCGGACGGCCGAGCGTGAGCCTCGCAGCGGGAGCGCTCGAGAATGCAGGGCTGATTCAGAACTTGCGGGGCACCGTAAAGATACTGAACCGCAAGAGTCTCGAAGATGCCGCCTGTGAGTGCTACGCCGTGATTCAGCACTTCAACGGCGGCCTGGGCTTGAAATAGCCCTGCGGATCGTCGGCGTGGGCATTTTGCTCCGCGTTCGGGCTATGGCTGCGTTACACTGTTTCGCCGCCATGCCGCCCGCCGCAAGAGATGCCGATAAACTTCTGACTCAGCTCGAAGCCTTCAAGAATCGCTTTGACGAAGGCCATGACGCGGCTGTCGCTCAACTTCTGGCACAGCTTTCCAAGCTTCATTTCGACGATTGCCGGCAACTCAATCGCTTTCACGAGTGTCTGTTGTTTCTGCGCGCCTTCCCGCACAGCGCGTCTCAAATCACTCGCGTTGAACGGCTTCTCAACACATTTCATCGCCGTATTGAAAAACTTCGGGCGCTGGTACCAGACTTGTCGTCGCTCGACGAGTTCGACACCTCCGGCATCGCCGGCACGACCATGCAGGACACACTCTCGTTCGACGTTGCGCAATGGCTGGTGAGGCGGATTCCGCAAAACATCGAGATCGCATGGGACGATTACTGGGACGATTACGGCGCGGAACGAACTCGGGGAAACCTATGGCCGCGATTCATCCCTCTTCTCGAAGAAGATGCCGCGGTCGAGGCCAATATTCCCTGGGTTCGATGGCTGGACGCTGCAAAAGGCCGCCGTGATTCTCTGCCGTGGCTGCTCAGCGCCTTCGCGCGCCTTCCTCTGAACTCTCGGGAGCGGGCTGAACTGTACGATTCCCTTCGCCTTCCATTGCGATGGAAGCTGGACAATCTAAAACTGTCGCGCACGCGCAACTGGACCCGTCCGCGGCGTTTTTATTTTCACGACGCGCCTCTGATCCAGCGCAGCGATGTTTCTCTCGCCCGTGAGCTGAGCCGGACGGCGCCGGCACTGAAAAAACTAACGCGCGCCGAGGGCGAAGCGGTTATTGAGGGAATGCGCGAAATGATGGTGGTGCGCTACCGCGAGCTTTATGGCGGCACATTCGGCGATCCGCGCACGGTCGTCCGTGCCGACCTCGGGCGTGGCATCATCATGTACTTCTGGGGGCTGCCGCCGGAACGTCGCCTTCCGCTTCGCGCCTATCTGGCCGGCTACACCGTGAAAAACGGCGTCCCCATCAATTACTTCGAAGCGATTGGGCTTTGCGACTGGATCGAGCTGGGCTTCAACACTTTTTATACCTATCGTCAGGGAGAAACGGCCTGGGTTTATGCGCAAGTTCTCCGCGGCCTTCGCTTCCTGACGGGCGCGAATTGTATTTCCATTTATCCCTACCAGATCGGACAAAACAATGACGAGGCTATCGACTCCGGCGCTTTCTGGTTTTATCGCAAACTTGGTTTTCGTTCGGGCCGCGGCGACCTGGAGAAACTGTGCGTAGTGGAAGAGAAGAAGATCGCCTCGCGGAAAGGCTACAGAACTCCAGCGCGCACTTTGAAGAAGCTTGCCGAGGCCCACATGTTTTATGAGCCACGTTCGCCTGAAGCAAAAAGCGAAATCGGGGCGTGGGATAAATTTTCCATTCGCAACATCGGGCTTCGAGTCAATCGCCGGATGGCGCAGGAATTTAACGGAGACGCCGCTAAAATCCGCGAGGCGTCTACGAGATTCGTGGCGCGAATTTTGCGGATCGACTCAAAACGCTTAAATCGGACGGAGCGGAAATCGCTTGAGGATTGGTCGCTCGTCTTGGCGCTCATCCCGGGGCTGGCAAACTGGACTGCGCACGAAAAGCGGCAACTCGCGAAGATCGTCCGAGCGAAGATCGTCCAAACGAAGATCGTCCGAGCGAAGTCCGCCAGAAATGAGATGAACTACCTCAAGCTTACGCGGCTCCATCCACGCCTGAGAAGTGAGCTATTGCGGCTGGGAAGCGGATAGGTTTGCGGTCGCGTCCGCGGCACATGCATGGATTCGCGCTCCAACAAATCCCAGGGCGTGCCGAGTCGGCGAATCTCCTTCCATGATTTTGCCGGCCGGGATTTTGCCGGGATCGGACGCGACCTTATACGCGTAACAGAGCGTGGCGGCGAAGGTGATGAAATTTTCAATGAGGGCATGTTAGGGCGTGCCCTCATCTCTTGCTGTGGGTCAAGTCACTTGCGCTTGCGATATGGATCACATCGGCATTTCTCTCGAACTCTGCGAAGTTGAGGCCGTTACGGAGGTCATGCCGGTGATTTGGAACCGCTTTGAGAGGGCGCGACTTCGAGTCGCGCCGTCAACGCCCAGCCAAATTAACAGCGGCTCCAGCCGCCGGACGGGGATATCTCTCGTAATGACTTTTCCGTAGCGTCATCAGGACATTCGCTATCCGACGGTGGTGGAGGGCTGACGGCTTTCTCCGCTTCCATTACAATCTTACTGAATACGACATCGTGCGCAGCTTTAACTCATGAATCGATCCGTAGCCAATCCGTTGACTTTTCAGGAACTTATTCTGCGACTGCAAGGGTTTTGGGCCGAGCGGGGATGCGTCCTGCAGCAGCCTTATGACGTGGAGGTGGGCGCTGGAACCATGGCGCCGGAGACATTCCTGCGCGTGCTGGGACCAAATCCTTACAAGTGGCGTATGTGCAGCCTTCGCGGCGTCCCGCGGATGGGCGGTATGGAGAGAATCCAAACCGGCTATTCAAGCACCCGCAATTGCAGGTGATCCTGAAGCCTCCGCCGGAAAATGTCCAGGAGTTGTATTTGGAGTCGCTGGCCGCGATCGGCATCGACCTGCGCCAACACGACATTAAGTTTGAAGAAGACAATTGGGAGTCGCCGACGCTGGGCGCTTGGGGCATGGGCTGGCAGGTCATGCTGGATGGGCTGGAGATCACGCAGTTCACTTATTTTCAGCAATGTGGCGGCGTGGATTTATTTCCGATCTCGGCTGAGTTGACGTATGGGCTGGAGCGGATCGCAGCCTTCTTACAGGATGTGGATTCGATTTACGACATTGTCTGGGCGCGCGATCCTGATACTGGCCATGTCGAGACCTACGGCGACGTTCGGCTGGCGGATGAACTGCAATTCTCCGTTTACAACTTCGAATTGGCCGACATGGATAAGGCGTGGAAACATTTTGAATTGTGTGAATCCGAATGTAAGCGCTTGTTGGAGAATATGCCGAATTGAACACAAGTTAAATCGGCTCGTCAAATGAAATAGCCATAAGGACCGGACGGGCGAAACGAGCACGCTTTCCCTTACTCGCAGCTTACGATCTTTGTTTGAAGTGTTCTCATTTGTTCAATATTCTGGATGCGCGCGGCGCGATCTCGGTGACCGAGCGGGTGGGAGTGATCGCCCGGGTACGGGCGCTCGCTGTCGCGATTGCGAAGGCGTGGGTGGATCAGCAGGGCGAGGCTGCAGTGACGCGAAAGAAGCGAACCCGAACCTGCAGCGGAGCGAGACACAGACAAAAACCTGCAGCCGGTGGCCCTCTAGCAGACAAGCTTTATTATCGATAATGTCAGGTGCGAGGTTTTCCGCTTCATTCCCAGAGTCGTGAGAATCCTATAAATGCTATGCGGAAAGCTTTTCTACCGCAGAATCCTCAGGCCGATCATGGAATGAGGTTCTTCGTTTGGCAGGATGGTGAGTGGTTACCAGCCATCCTCGACCGCCCGGAGTGACACGGCCTAACTTCGAAATAGATATGCCAGATTTTTTGCTTGAGATTGGATGCGAAGAAATCCCGGCGCGGATGATCGAGGCAGGCGCTGCCGCCCTATGGGAGGGGCTCCGAACCTTGCTCTTCTGAGCTCGGGTGGCATCCTTCTGCCGATGTGAGCTGGGCTGATACTCCGCGCCCCGTCGACTGGCTGTTTTTTTTCCTGACCTCTTCGCTTGCAGCCAGACGTAACGGAACAAATCATTGGGCCATCGGTTAAGGTGGCTTTCAAGGATGGAGCTCCGACTCCCGCAGGACACGCCTTCGCGAGGAAATCGGGCCGCGATTTTTCTGAATTGAAAACGTTTCCACCCCGAAAGGCGACTATCTTGCCGCGGATGTCATGAAGGCTGGCCGAGGAACCTCCGATTTGTTTGCCGAAATGATTCCGGGAGAAATATTCGTATTTCTTGGCGAAAACGATGTATTGGAAGAAGAAGAATGATCGCTTTGTTCGCCCGGTACGCTGGATTGTCGCCCTGCTAGACGACGAGATCGTTCCCGTCAAGGCGTTTGACGATCCGGGCTCAGAATATATCGAGGGGCCACGCAGTTTGGCGGGATGGCATGTGACGATTGACCGAGCGATCGCTACATAGACGCTTAATTCGGCAAGGTGGTTGGGTATTGGCAGGACCGAGAGAGCAGATCCGCAAAGCTCTGGATGCGGCTACCCGCAACATTGCCGGCGCGCGCTGGCGGGAAGATAAAGCCGCTGCTTGATACTGTAGTCAACCTCACCGATGGCCGTCGGTCATTCTGGGAAATTTCGATCCGGAATTTCTCAACTGCCCGAAGAAGTACTGGTTACAGTGATGCGCGACCATCAAAAGTATTTTGCCGTCGAGGATGCCGGCGGCAAATTGGCGCCGCATTTTCTAGCGGTACTGAATACGGATGGCGACCCGCAGGGCATTATCCAGCATGGGCACGAGCGGGTATTGCGTGCCCGGTTTAATGATGCCCGTTTTTTCTGGCAGACCGATCAAAAGCATCCGCTGCGCGAGCGCGCGACCTGGCTGAAGCAGGTAACGTTTCAGAAAGATCTGGGAAGCTATTACGAAAAAACCCGGCGAATGCAGCGGTTGTGCAGTTGGGTTTCGGAGTTGGTCCAGCCGGGGGGAGATCGCGATTCGGCCGGGCGTGGTGCATAAGGCGGCCTTGCTCGCCAAGACCGATCTAACGACTGATTTGGTGAAAGAGTTCACCGAATTGCAAGGCATTGTCGGCGGCCTATATGCACGAGTGCAGACGCTCGACCGCGGTTTGGCGGAAGGCACGCGGCGCGCGATTGCCGACGCGGTGTACGATCATTACAAGCCCGAATCGATGGATGATCCCGTTCCGCGCACGGTTGAAGGCGCAGTGCTTTCCGTGGGTGACAAAGCCGACAGCATCGCCGGTATGTTTGCTTTGGGATTGCAGCCGACTGGATCGAAGGATCCATTTGCGCTGCGTCGCCAGGCTAACGGAATCGTCAGAACGATTGCGGAACACAAGCTCCCCATCAGCCTGCAGCAACTGATGACCGATGCTCGCGAAGCCTACCGTGGCTCAGGCGCGGAGAAGAAGTTTTCCCGCGAGGCGGATTTTCCCGAGGCGACGCGGGCGTTTTTCCGCGAGCGCCTGGAATTTTATCTGCGGGATGCGTTGGGTTTCCAGTATGACGTGGTGAATGCGGTTCTGGCCCCGAATGCCGATGACATCGTGGACGCCGTGGCGCGGGCACGGGCGATTACGGCGGTGCTGCACGTTCCCGAATTCCGCGCTGTTGCTGCCGCCGCCAAGCGCATGCGGAATATCCTGAAGCAGGCGGCGGAGAAGAATCTGCGCGTGGACGAAAAGTTCGAATATTTGCGGATGCAGCCGAAGAAGAGAAAGCCTGGCTGCGTATGTGGAGCAGAATACGCCACGCATTGAGGCACACCGGCAAAAGAGGGAATACGACGCGGCGCTTCAGTTGCTTTCCTCCGCCCAAGTGCATGTCGACAGGTTTTTTGACCAAGTGATGGTCATGGTGGAAGACGAACGTCTGCGCGCCAACCGGCTCTGCACTTCTTGCAGACCTTGGTCAAGGAATTGCAGGCTAAGCCCTTGATTGCCTGATTTTTCGCGAGCTATCGTGACCGAAAATCGCCACAAAAGAATCTCCAAAACTAGAAAAGGAAGCGTAATGGCAACCACCACTCTCCCTGAAACAGAAGTTGCGCAGAGCAAGTCGGGCACAAAGTACGTGTATTCGTTTGGCGGCGGCAAGGCCGACGGCAACGGCAAAATGAAGGATGAACTGGGCGGCAAAGGCGCGGGATTGGCCGAAATGACCAATGCCGGATTACCGGTTCCTCCCGGATTCACGATTCAGACCGAAGCCTGCCGCGAGTACATGCGGCCATGGTGGCGTGTCGCAGGCCGTCGATCAGCAGATGGAATCACGCACTCAAAGAATTGGAGGCGCTGCAAGGGCAGCAGCTAGGCAAAGGCGAAAACCCGCTGCTGGTGAGCGTCCGCTCAGGCGCAAAGTTTTCCATGCCCGGCATGATGGACACGATTTTGAACCTTGGCCTCAATGATCAAAGCGTGGAGTCTCTGGCCAAGCGCAGCAACAATCCCCGCTTTGCCTATGACTCCTATCGGAGGCTGATTCAGATGTTCGGCGCCGTGGTTCTGGAGATCCCGAAGTCCGCATTTGACGATGTCTTCGATCACAAAAAAAAGAAAAAAAAGCCAAGCTCGACACCGAGCTTGATGCCAAGGCTCTCAAGGAAGTCATCGCCGAATATAAGAAGGTGGTTAAGAACATACACCAAACGCGATTTTCCCCAGGATGCGCATGAGCAACTAGTGATGGCGCGGGATGCGGTGTTCCGCTCCTGGCAGAACGATCGCGCCAAGCACTATCGCCGCATCAACAATATCGATGACATGCTTGGCACCGCTGTGAATGTGCAGGCCATGGTGTTCGGCAACCTGGGCGACACCAGCGGCACCGGCGTCGGCTTCACGCGCAATCCCGCGACCGGCGTAAAAGAATTCTACGGCGAGTTTCTGATGAACGCGCAGGGAGAAGACGTGGTGGCCGGTATCCGCACGCCGGTCCCAATCCTTGAACTGCAGAAAATTATGCCCGATGTTTACAGCCAGCTGCGCGAGATCACGACACGGCTGGAAAAACATTACCGTGACATGCAGGATTTCGAGTTCACCATCCAGGAAGGCAAGCTCTACATGCTGCAAACGCGTAACGGCAAGCGCACCGGGCTCGCCGCGGTGCGGGTTGCCATCCAGATGGTGGAAGAAGGCCTCATCACGAAAGAAGAAGCAATCTTCCGCGTCGAACCGAATCAGCTTTAGATTTCTTGTGCCGCGGTTGGATGAAAAAGAGCGTAAGGTCGAAATGCTGGCCACGAGGGTTGCCAGCATCTCCGGGCGCCGCTGTTGGACAGATTGTGTTTACCGCGGATGAAGCGGTGGAAAAAGCGGGGCATGGCACAAAAGAATTCCGGTGATTTTGGTGCGCGCGGAAACCACTCCCGGAAGACATTCATGGGATGGAAGTGGCTGCTGGCATTTTGACCTCACGGGGCGGCATGACCAGTCACGCTGCCGTGGTCACGCGTGGCATGGGCAAAATGTTGCGTTGCCGGAGCGGGCGATATCGAGGTCGATGAAAAGAGCCGGCGAGATGCGGGTGAAGGGCCAGGTCTTCAAAGCCGGGGATTGGATTTCACTCGATGGCACGACGGGCCGTGTGATCAAGAGGCAAGCTGAACATGCTGACGCCAGATCCGGACGACTCTGGAACTCCAAAATTTATGGGATGGGCGGAACCATTCCGAAAAATCGGAGTGCGCGCCAACGCGGATATTCCGCGCGATGCCAGTACAGGCGCGCGAGTTCGGAGCGGAAGGCATCGGCCTGTGCCGTACCGAACACATGTTTTTCGCCCAGGACCGCATCCCGCACATGCGGGCCATGATCCTGGCCGACAACGAGAAAGACCGGCGCGTCGCGTTAAAAAATTGTTGCCCATGCAGCGCTAGGATTTCATGGGCCTGTTCCGCGCCATGGACGGTCTGCCGGTGACCATCCGCCTGCTCGATCCGCCGCTGCACGAGTTCCTGCCCAAGCGCGAAGAACCTGATGGTCGAGATCGCAGCCTGGAAGCGCAACCCCAAACCGAAGAAGACGTTGGTCGAGGAATATGCGACTATCGCGCAAAGGGCTGAAGGCGATTTGAAGAACTTCTTCCGCTGCTCTCGCGTGGAAGAGTTGCATGAGTTCAATCCCATGCTTGGCCATCGCGGCTGCCGCCTGGGAATCACCTATCCGGAAATCACCGAGATGCAGGCGCGCGCCATTTTTGAAGCCGCCGTCGCTGTATAAAAGGCGGGAATCAAAACTCATCGCCGAGGTCATGATTCCGCTGATCGCAACTGTGAAGGAAATGGCGAACCAGGCGAGCCATCGTGCGCCGTGTGGCGGAAGAAGTGTTCAAAGAAAAAGGCAAGCATGTGCATTATCTCGTCGGCACGATGATCGAATTGCCGCGCGCCTGCCTGGTTGCCGATGAGATCGCTAAAGAAGCCGAATTTTTCTCGTTCGGCACCAACGATCTCACGCAAACCACTTTTGGTTTCTCGCGCGACGATGTGAACAAGGTTCTGCCAACGTATCTGGCGGAGGGAATTCTAAAACAGGATCCTTTTGCCGCAATCGACCGCGACGGCGTGGGGGAACTGGTGGAGATCGGAATCGAACGCGGCCGAAAGACGCGTCCAAAACTGGAAGTAGGAATTTGTGGCGAGCATGGCGGTGACCCATCGTCGGTGGAGTTTTGCCACCAGGTGGGAATGGATTATGTTTCTTGTTCGCCATTCCGCGTGCTTACCGCTCGCCTGGCTGGGGCGCAAGCGGGAGCTAGCGACAAACTGAAAGCCGAGGGCGGAAGAACGAAATAAAACTGTGACGGGTGGCGAACTCTAATACGCGTCCGCCTCGTCTACCCCTTGATGTCGCCGGCTACTGTACACCTTGCAGCCGGGCAATGAGCTTTTGCGCGAGGCTCTCTTCCGATTCCGACCAGAGCAAGCGGGCACTGGTGCCGCTGTTTTTCTCCACGTTCTTCGAAAATTCGACGAGTCTTGCCACATTCTCGCGAATCTTCGCTCGGGTCTGATCGCTGAGCGAAGTCTCGGGCTGAAGAAAGTAAGTATCCGGACCGAAATCGATTTGCATGTGTCCGGTTTGCTGGTAGGCGCCCTCGTCGAACTGCTCCCCTTGCACGATGAATTTCACAATCGCCGGTTCGAGTACCCAATTTGCGTTCGACGAATCCGCGGTCCAAAGGTCCCAATGCGCCTCGAATACATAAGCATAATCGTCATGCACCGATTCGGCCGCAATCAACGTAGCCTGTCCGGGATCGATCCCGCCGGGAAAACGCCGCTCCAGCACGGTAGCCTCATTCCACGAGACCGGATGCAACGCGAAATAACTGACCCCAGGACGTTGTGCCGAAAAAGGGAACTGCTGTAATACCGCAAAAGCATGCGGCAGCATCTCTGGACCGGAAAAATCGGAGAACCACAGGCTAAGATAAAGAGGATCGGACACAATTTGCCTCGACGGTGAATGAGCGCGCTGCAATGCGCGTTTCAAGCGATTCTAAATCGAGTCGAGAGCAATGGGAAAGTGAGTTCCAACTCTTCGGGCAGGATGCGAAACCGGCTAAGATAGGCTGCGGTTTTTGACAGTCCTTCGCAGGGTTGTTACGATCAAACATCGCCTTTGCGCGCTTTCTCGTCACGCGTCCCCGTCGTCTAGCCTGGCCTAGGACATCGCCCTTTCACGGCGGTAACACGGGTTCAAATCCCGTCGGGGACGCCAAACCTTCTCTACAGTTGCAAATTGACGGTTAAGACTAGCCAAAAGTAAACGCGAATGCTTGCACGCCTGGATCCAGGAACTCGATCTCGAATGTTCTATCTTCAACCGGCCCCTTTTGCCGAATGAGTTGGTAAAGCCGGTGGTCTTTTACGGTGCCAGACCCGTTGTTGTCTGTATCGGCGCCGTGATCGTCTCCGGGTGGCGTGCCATCCAGCCTCACCCTAAACCGGACAGGTTTACCGGCGTTGGTGGTTCCCAGCACGAGGTGAAGATCGCGGGCGTGAAAGCGAAAGATAATCTTTCCGGGGGCAGTCTGAAGCACCGCGCTTTCCTCGCCGACCTTCCAGCTTCCACCGAGAGCCCATTGATTCAGTGAGAGTCTGGCTTGTGGCGTATACGCACGCTTAGAATCATGAGCGATCGCTTCGGTGGAGGCGAAATGTTGGGCCCGATGGTAGCCGACATAGGTTTCCGGCGAACTCCGGTCGGCGGCATCCGGTGCGGCTTCCGCCCCTGCGCCGGATACCGCGATCACCCCGGAAGACGCCAACTGCGCTCCATTTTCCTTCAAAAGCTCCCGGATCACACGCTCCGATTCGCCGTACTCCCCTTCGCCGAAGTGGTGATAGCGAATCCGACCTTTGCCGTCGATGAAGTAGTGTGCCGGCCAGTATTCATTATTGAAGGCCTTCCAAATCGCGTAGTTGCTGTCGATGGCAACCGGATAGCTGACCTTCAGGTCGCGCACCGCTTTCTCGACGTTGCTGCGGTCCTTCTCAAACGCGAATTCGGGTGTATGCACGCCAATGACGACAAGGCCAGCATCCTTATACTTTTCGGCCCAACCCTCCACGTACGGCAACGCCCGCAGGCAATTGATGCAGGAGTAGGTCCAAAAGTCGATGAGCACAACCTTCCTCTTCAGGGAGTTGGCAGTGAGCGGGGGCGAATTGAGCCACGCAACCGCGCCGCTCAAGTCCGGTATGGGGCCTTCGTCGCCAAGGGCGGGTGTATCAGGCGCGCTAGCTGCCGGAATCGCACCCGGTTTTTCCGGACGCAAACGATCGATCAACCGCTCTTCCGCCTTTGCCGTATTCACAAACGAAAACCTGGTGAGCAGATTCGTGTCCCAGCCCAGGCCTATTGCGACGACTCCCATAATTACCGCAACGCCCAATCCACGACGGATCCAGACTTCGAATGAGAGCGAACTTTTCAGGGCGGAGAAAACTTTGTTGCCCGCGAAGAGAGCAATTCCCAAAGAACTCGCGGCACCCAGAGCGAAAGACAATAGCAAGAACGATGAACGCGTGCCTGGGCCTTGAATCGCCGCTCCGGTTAGGATCAAGCCGAGAATCGGTCCCGCGCACGGCGCCCAAAGTAGTCCCGTAGAAATTCCCAACACAAAGGACTTTCCAATCCCGCCTTCTGCAGATGGACCACCCTGGAGTTTGCTGCCGGCCCTTACCAGCGGACGCGTCAATGCTTCGGCGATAGAAGGAAAGAGAAGACTCACACCCAACACGAGGAAGACGAGCATTGCCGCATAGCGTCCGCCTTGATTCAGGCGCACTACCCAATGTCCACCGAATGCCGCGGCAATCGCTACAGCGGAAAAAGTCAGCGCCATTCCCACGAGTAAGGGCAAGCCGGATCGCCGAAAGGGCTGGTCCGCGCGCGCGAATATAAACGGCAGAACCGGCAGGATGCACGGACTCAAAATCGTTAGAACACCGCCGACAAAGGCCAGGAGATAGATCAGCATCAGTTCGTCCAGTCCATGCTATTGATTGTTACCGTATCAGCCTTACCTGCAAGTTGGAGTCCTTCGGAATCTAAAAGTTACAAGCCCGGCCATTTGCGAAGGCATTCAGGTCGGTTGGCAAAGGCCGCTGGTGAGGTCGAACATGGAATCCGTTCTCGGAATCGGATTCGTCTGTACGGCGTCAAAGGACTAAATACGATAACCTGTTTTCTATGGAACAAACGGAGCAAACCGAACAATCGGAAGAACGACTCGTCGCCGGACTGTTGGATGCTCAAAGAAAGGCTGAGGCGCTATTCGCAGAGATCCAGGCCCAGAGCCTGATTCGGCCCGGGGCCAAAGAAAGCGAAATCAACGAGAGCGTCTATGCGCTTGCCGGGAGCATGTACGGAATCGAGCGCTATTGGCACAAACGCATTGTGCGCGCGGGGCGCAATACTTTGGCTCCTTATGACGAGAATCCGCCTGACTTGAGGGTGGGTGAAGATGACATCGTATTTCTGGATTTCGGCCCTGTATTTGAGGAATGGGAGGCTGACTTCGGGCGGACCTACGTTGTAGGAAACGATCCGCTGAAGCACAGACTCCGCCGCGATATTGAAGAGGCATTTGCCAGCGGCAAGCGGCATTTTCACGAGCACCCTGAAATTACCGCGGCCGAACTATATGCGCACGCGCAACATTTGGCGGAGCGAGCCGGCTGGAAGTATGGCGGCCCCATCGCAGGACATCTCATTGGCGTTTTTCCGCATGAGAAGATCTCAGGGGACAAAGTCACACTTTACGTCCATCCCAAGAATCACAACCGGATGCGTTTGCCGGACTCTTCCGGCCGAAAGCGGCACTGGATATTTGAGATTCATTTCGTGGACCTAGCGCGGCAGATCGGGGGATTCTACGAAGAACTGCTGACAATTGGCTAAACGTTCTGGTCGTCTCGTTCCTGCAATGTCGCCGAATCTTCTTGTCGTGCGCGGTGTCGATCTCGATCCGCAGACCCGTTGTGCGCATTACCACGGCCCCACGGACATCATCGCGATAAAGATGAAGTGCTGCGGCGTTTACTATGCGTGTATGGAATGCCACTCTGCGCTGGCCGATCACAAGATCGAGGTTTGGCCGGAGGGCGAATGGAACCGGCAGGCGATACGTTGCGGAGCCTGCGGCACAAAGCTGACCATCCGCAAGTATGTGCAGGGCGAACCTCGCTGCCCGGCTTGCCATGAGCCCTTCAATCCCGGCTGTCGAAACCACCATCACTTCTATTTCGAAATGCAATCCCCGTAAACCCCGGATCCGCAGGTGTCGGGGAGGGCCAAGGGTTGGATTCGGCCATCACCCCGGCATTCTCTGATGTTGCTTTTTGCAGGTCGAGAATGTATATAGAGGTGCCTGGGGCCATGCGCCCTTTCTGCCTTACCCGCTTCACCGGCGCGAAAAACGCCAAGGGGTTCAAAATGTATTGAGGGAGTTCGCGACATGGCCTTCTTGTCTTTCCTCGATCGAGAGCTATCGGTTGCCCATCCCGGATATAGCCGATGGCTGGTTCCTCCGGCGGCACTCGCAATTCATTTGTCCATCGGACAAGTGTATGCCTTCAGCGTATTCAAGATTCCTCTGACTCAACTGCTGGGCGTCGGCAAGTCCATGCCTGACGACTGGAAGCAAACCCAGATCGCCTGGATTTTCTCGCTGGCCATCCTCATGCTTGGACTTTCGGCGGCGACCTTCGGCAAGTGGCTCGAGGGTGCCGGGCCCCGCAAGGCAATGTTTGCTTCGGCGGTTTGCTTCGCGCTCGGATTTTACATTTCCTATCTGGGCGTCATTTCGCATCAGCTTTGGCTGCTTTATTTCGGCTATGGAGTGGTCGGAGGAATAGGACTTGGCCTGGGCTATATCTCACCTGTGTCGACTCTGATCAAGTGGTTTCCAGATCGCCCGGGACTCGCCACTGGAATGGCCATTATGGGATTCGGCGGCGGCGCCATGATCGGCTCGCCTCTCGCGATCAAATTGATGGCGTACTTCCGGACCTCCACTGGAATGGGAGTGGGCAAAACCTTTCTGGTAATGGGCACGCTGTATCTGGTGTTCATGATGTTCGGCGTGTTCACGATCCGAGTTCCTCAAGAAGGATGGAAGCCGGAAAACTGGACTCCACCGGTGAAAGAAAACGCCATGATAACGACTCACAACGTGGATGTGAACACCGCGTTCGGGACGCTGCAATTCTGGCTTCTCTGGATCGTGTTGTGCACCAACGTCACGGCCGGAATCGGCATCATTGAACAGGCCTCGCCGATGATTCAGGAATTGTTCAAGGGAAGCATCGGTCCGGTCGCCGCGGGCGGTTTCGTCGGCTTGTTGAGCCTTTTCAATATGGGGGGGCGCTTTTTCTGGTCCTCCGTTTCCGATTACATTGGAAGGAAGCCGACTTACTTTATCTTTTTTGCCCTCGGCGCCGTGCTTTACTTCTTTTTGCCGCAGACGGGCGCGAATCATCTGAATAGCGTCTTTCTTTTCGTTTCGATTGCAGCCGTCCTGCTCAGCATGTATGGAGGCGGTTTCGCAACCATTCCCGCATATCTGCGCGATATGTTCGGAACCCATCATGTGAGCGCAATCCACGGACGCCTGCTTACGGCCTGGTCTGTTGCGGGCGTTCTTGGTCCGGTGCTCGTGAACTACATGCGCGAATACCAACTTCAGCATGGAGCCGATAAAGCCAGCGCGTATCAAAGCGTATTGCATTTGATGGCGGGGTTGCTGGTCATCGGCTTCATAGCGAATTTAATGGTGCACCCGGTTGCGTCTAAATATTGGCTTGCGGAAAAGGGGAAAGCGAATGCCTGACAATACAAGAAAGTCGTCGTCCGCGGTGATTCTATTTGCATGGCTTCTTGTCGGCGTGCCGCTTGCGTGGGGCGTGTACAACACCGTGCTCAATTCGCAAAAATTATTTCAGGCCACGCCCGTCGCCGGCGCGCCGGCGAAATGAAATCCGCCGGCCGTTATCCTCATTTCGTTGACTATTATTTCCCTAACCCATGGCGATCGAGTCGCATCTAACGCATACGGATAGGCGAAACACACCGGTCGTGAGGCTTCGTTCGATGCTCTCGATGATCAAACAATTTGCGCTCCAGTGGCCGCTTCTTCGTCAGATTTTTCATGGCGGCGACGGTACGGGACCGGAATCGATGAGCCGGCGAACGCAAAATCTTAGGCCAAAGAATGAAGGGGCACACGTAGCCCGGTCCGTTTGTCCTTACTGCGCGGTCGGCTGCGGTCAGCTTGTTTTCCACAGGGAAGGGAAGCTGATTTCGATCGAAGGCGACCCTGAATCGCCCATCTCGCGCGGACGCCTTTGTCCCAAAGGCGCGGACAGCTTCGAGTTGCTGACGCACTCCAAACGGCTGACCAAAATGAAGTATCGTCGGCCATTCTCCAGGCAATGGGAAGATATTGATCTCGATAAGGCAATGGAAATGATCGCCGACCGAATCTGGGAGAGCCGCGAGAGCACCTTCGTTGAATCCAAAGATGGCCAGAGCCTGATGCAGACGACGGCGATCGCTCATCTGGGCGGCGCGACGCTCGACAACGAAGAGAACTATCTAATCAAGAAGTTGTTTACTGGCGGCCTGGGCATGGTTTGCGTCAGCAACCAGGCCCGGATATGACATAGCTCGACGGTGCCCGGTCTGGGCACCACTTACGGACGCGGCGGAGCCACGACTGCGCCAAAGGATCTGCTCAATGCGGATGCGATCCTGATCATGGGATCGAACATGGCGGAGAACCATCCCGTTGGCTTTCAGTGGGTGATTGAAGCGAAGGAAAGCGGCACCCAGGTCATTCACGTCGATCCGCGCTTTAGCCGGACTTCCGCCGTGGCGAATATTTGGGTTCCTCTGCGCGCCGGGTCGGACATTCTTTTTCTGGGAGGACTGATTCATTACGTTCTCGAAAACGAATTATTCTTCCGCGAATATCTTGTGCACTTACACCAACGCCAGCGTGATCATCTCGGAGCAATTCAAAGATACCGAGGATCTCGAAGGGATTTTTTCCGGATGGAATGGGGAGAAGAAGTCTTACGATCCGAAAAGTTGGCTGTATGAAGGCGCCGAAGAGGAGGCCGAGAACCAGTCGGGAGGAAGCGCTCCGGGCGAATCGCATGGCGGACACGGGCAACAAGGAGCCAACGCCACACCTAATCTGAATCACTACCGTACCGATCCCACGCTTCAGCATCCGCGTTGCGTTTTTCAGCTTCTCAAGAAACATTTTGCGCGCTATACGCCGGAGATGGTGGCAGAATACTGCGGCGTTTCCAAAGACGCCTTTCTGAATGTCGCCAGGACTTACTGCACGGCTTCCGGTCCGGAGAAAACAGGGTCAATCTGCTATGCGGTGGGTTGGACGCAGCACTCCACCGGCGTTCAGATCATTCGCTGCGCAGCCATTTTGCAGCTGCTGCTGGGAAATATGGGACGGCCGGGCGGCGGGATTATGGCATTGCGCGGCCATGCGTCGATTCAGGGTTCGACTGACGTTCCCACGCTGTTCGATATTCTTCCCGGGATATTTGAACATGCCGAAGTTTGGCGAAGAATCGAAGACGCTCGCCAAATATATTGCAAAATAAACGGCGCGCGCACCGGCTGGTGGAAGAACTTCGACAAATATATTGTGAGCTTTCTGAAGGCATATTACGGCGAAGCCGCGCAGCCCGAAAACAGTTTCGGTTTCGACTGGCTGCCGCGCATTACCGGAGATCATTCGCATCAGGCTTATTGGCTCGACATGATGGATGGCAAGATGGACGGGCTGTTTGTGATGGGCCAGAATCCGGCCGTCGCTGGTCCGAATTCCGGCATGGAGCGCCGTGCTCTCGGCAAACTGAAGTGGATGGTTGTCCGCGAAATGGTCGAGACCGAAACCGCCTCGTTTTGGTATGACTCGCCCGAAGTCCAGCGGGGCGAATTGCGCTCCGAAGATATTCAGACTGAAGTTTTCCTGATGCCGGCCGCCGGACACGCGGAAAAAGATGGCACCTTCACCAATACCCAGAGACTGCTGCAATGGCGGCAGAAGGCCGTCGATCCACCGGGAGATAGCCGCAGCGAAAACTGGTTCATGTATCATCTGGGCGTTTTGCTGAAGGAAAAAGCGAAGCGGGATCCGCGTCCGCGAAATGCCGGATTGCTCGCGCTGACTTGGGACTATCACACCGAAGGCAAGCACCAAGAGCCCGTGGCGGAAGAAATTTTGCAGGAGATTAACGGTTACACCGTGGGCGGACCGCAAGCTCGTGCCAGGATTCACGGCGCTCAAAGCCGATGGATCGACCGCGTGCGGGTGCTGGATTTACTCCGGCGTCTTCCCAAAGGATGGCAAAACCGCGCCAATGAACGCGCACTCCAAAGATTTCTACGGACACGGGTGGGGCTTCGCGTGGCCCTCCGACCGCCGCATTCTTTATAACCGCGCATCCGCGCGTCCGGACGGCAAGCCGTGGAGCGAACGCAAGAAACTAGTTTGGTGGGATGAACAGGCCAAGAAATGGACGGGCAACGATGTGCCGGATTTTGTCGCGACCAAGCCACCCGATTATCAGCCGCCCGAAGGCGCGGAAGGCGACGATGCGCTCGCCGGCGACAAGCCGTTTATTCTTCATCCCGATGGTTTCGGCTGGATTTGGGTTCCGGCGGGTTTGAAAGACGGCCCGCTGCCTGCGCACTACGAGCCGCTCGAATCGCCGGTCCGCAATCCGATGTATCCGAAGCGGCAAACGAATCCAGTGGCGGACACTCGAACCCGCATCGGAAACGAATATGCCACTTCGCCCGACAGTCGTTTTCCGTTCGTCCTGACGACGTATCGGCTGACGGAACATCACACGGCCGGAGGCATGTCGCGAACTTTGTCGCACCTGGCTGAACTCCAGCCGGAATTGTTCTGCGAGATTTCGCCCGAGTTGGCGGAGCAGCTTTCGATCACTCCGGGCGAATGGGTGACCATTGTGACTGCGCGCGGAGCCATCGAAGCTCATGCCTTGGTCACGCCCAGAATGCAAATGCTGACGATCGACGGAAAGATCGTCCATCAGGTGGGGCTTCCGTATCATTGGGGATATTCGGGCCTGGTGAAAGGCGATATCGGCAACGATCTCGATCGCGATTTCAGAAGAACCGAACGTGCGCATCATGGAAACCAAGGGACTTCTGTGCAACGTGCTTCGTGGACGGCGCGAGGCGAATTCACAAGGCTCGGAAGATGTGCACTTCGTCAAGGAGACTGCTTCATGACCGATGCAGCAAGAGCGCCGCAGGAAAAACCGCGTTTCTTACCGACGCCACCATCTGCATTGGCTGCAAGGCCTGCGAAGTCGCGTGCAAGGAATGGAATGAGGTTCCCGAAGACGGCCTGGTGTGGAGCGGGCTTTCGTACGACAACACCAAGAGCCTGGGAGCTTCCACTTGGCGGCATGTTTTGTTTCTGGAGGAGCCGCAAGTCGCCGGCCCTCAAGTGGCCGACACCGAAGACCCATTTCGCTGGATTTTTCTTTCCGATGTCTGCAAGCACTGCGCCAACGCCGGTTGCCTTGAAGCGTGCCCCACGGGATCGATTGTTCGCACGGAATTCGGCTCCGTGTTTGTGCAACCCGATGTTTGCAACGGCTGCGGATATTGCGTCGTCTCCTGTCCGTTTGGCGTGATCGACAAGCGGCCAACCGACGGTCGCGCATTCAAATGCACGTTCTGTTACGACCGTCAGAAAGCGGGCTTGACTCCGGCGTGCGCGAAAGCGTGCCCGACGCAGTCCATCCAATTTGGCGATCTCGAAACTTTGCGCGAGCGCGGCAAAGAGCGTGTGCAAGAACTGCAAGAACGCGGCTACCAGGACGCGCGTATTTACGATCCGCAGGAAACGAGCGTTGGCGGCATTCATGCGTTCTTCGTTATTCTGGGCGAGCCCGAGGCCTACAACTTGCCGCCGGCTCCGGAAGTCCCGACCGCATATCTGAAGAGCGCATGGATTTCCGCGCTCGTGTCTGCCGTCGTTTTGTTAGTGGTTGTCTGCGCCGCATTTGCTTTCTAATCGAAGGTGATTCGTCGGGTTTACCGTCCGCTTCGCTCAATCATGAATCCCTCCCGCAAACCGCGAGCGACCGAAGAAAGACTTGACGAAATCCGGCGCGCCGCCGCAGGATGCTGCGCTAACTCCCGATGGGCAAGGGCCAGGCGCCGAGGCGTCCGCTTCCACTTCGCCTCGCCCAAACCCAAGCAAAATTATTACGGCCTTCCTGTCCTCAAGAAGCCGGTATGGACCTGGGAAGTTCCTCTCTACTTTTTTCTCGGTGGCATCGCCGGTGTTTCCGCCTGCATTGCGTTTGCCGCACAACTATTTCACGCGGATCCCGCGCTGATTCGTGCCGCTTTGTGGATGGGCCTGATCGGCGCTGTCTATTTGTCCCGGCGCTCTTGATCGCCGACCTCGGGCGGCCCTCCCGCTTCTTGAACATGTTGCGAGTGTTCAAACTTCAATCGCCCATGTCGCATGGGCGCCTGGATACTGGTTGCTTTCTCCGGCTGCATATTTCTCGCCGTGGCCAGCCATGAGTTGATTTTGCGCGGCTTCACAAGTCCGCTTTGGATTTATCTCCGCTGGACCGGCGAACTAACGGGCGCAATCACCGGATTGCTTCTGGCCAGTTATACGGGTGTGCTGATCGGCGCAACCGCAATTCCCGTATGGTCGCAGAATCGCGAAATACTTCCTCCCCATTTCTTGATCTCCGGGCTGGGTAGTTCGTCGGGGATACTCGAACTGTTGGGCTTCATGGTTCCGGCCACTCAAATTCTGGGATTTGTCGCTTCTGGTCTTGAAACTCTATTGGGAATTTTTCTGGAAGTGCGCAATCGCCCTGTCGACGCGCCGCTACAACGAGGCAAATCCGGTTGGACGCTGCGCATTGCGGGCTTTGTGGAAGGGCCGGCGTCTCTATTGTTGCGTTTATTTTTAGGCGGCAGTCCCGCGGGACGATATGCCGCGGCCGTTTGCTTCATTGCCGGAGCCCTTCTCAATCGCTATGGATGGATATGGGCCGGGTACGCTTCGGCCCAGGACCCGGAAGCTCTTCTCCAGCTACAACGCAAAACTGAAGAGCGGTAGACATTTAGTGCGAGGCACGCCGCAACAGAGCTTGCAGTACTTTCGGCCGGCTTTTCCATTCGATAAGCCTCCCTCGGACCGTGCGGTGTAGCGCTTGTTAGTTTTGTACCTCACGCAGGCAACGAAACCCTAGATGATTTGTAGCCGTCTCTGGATCTCCTTTGCCCCGCGCTCCGGGCATATAGCGTTCACAATATTGGTCGGTGCAGAGGAACGATCCGCCCTTCTGCACGCGCTTAGTCACTCCGGGCTCCTGCGGATCGAAACTGTCGCGCGGTCCTTGTGGGTTAAGCGACACCGCGCGCTGGAGTTGTGCATAGTAGTCGGGACGGTACCAATCCGAGACCCACTGCCAAACATTTCCGGACATGTCATACAGGCCAAAATCGTTGGCGGGAAAAGAAGCGACCGGGGCTACGCCGGCGTAGCCATCTTCCGAAGTATTCTTGTCGGGAAAATGTCCCTGAAAAGTATTGGCCATCCACTTACCTTTTGGATTGAGTTCGTTACCCCACGGATAGTCTTTCCGGTCCCGGCCTCCACGTGCCGCGAACTCCCACTCCGCCTCCGTGGGAAGTCGCTTGCCTGCCCACTCTGCATAGGCCACGGCGTCGGGCCATGCAATTTGGACGACGGGATATTTTTCCTTCCCGCGTAGATCGCTGTTCGGGCCATCAGGATGCCGCCAGTTTGCGCCGCGAACAAACCTCCACCAGGCCAGCGGATGGTCCAGTGGGATCGGGCCGGGCGGAGGCGTGAATACAACGGAACCTGGCGCTAACTCCTCCGGCGACAGGTTGGGAAATTCCTTCGGATTGAGCGGGCGCTCCGCGATGGTCACATAGCTGGTTGCTTCGATAAAGCGCGCGAATTCTTCGTTGGTAACGTCGGTGCGATCTATCCAAAAGCCTTTTACTTCGACTTGATGCACCGGCTGCGCATCGTCCATGTGATCGGTTCCCATCCAGAAGCGTCCGCCCGGTATCCACGCCATGCCCGGTGGCGCGCCATGTGAATCGCCAGCCGCAACAGGAGCGGCAACCATCGCCTCATTCAGCACGGCCGCCGCATGTAATGAGCGGCGGGAAACTCCGGTGTCGCACTGCATCGGCCCGCTCGCCGGCGAGTTCGCCGCCTGAATTCCGATAGAACGATTCTGCGCAATTCCGCAAATGCAAAACAGGAGAAGAAGAATGCGTCCCGCCGAAACTCGCGACAACGGCCAGAGTGAGTGGTTTGATTCGTTCATGATTTGTCTCTAGTTCGATTTTTATTGCCGATGGTTTCAGGAACGGGATCGGCGCTTTACACGTGCGGCCAATCCCGTATCCTGCCCAGCTACTGGCTCTCGCCGCCCTTGGTTACATCCTTCACGGCATCGAAAAATGACTTCGAGCCTGGCGTGCGGTGAATACGTCCATTCATTACATCGTCCCACGTGATGTAAGGATAGAGATGATGAGCCTGGGCCTGCTCTTCCGAACAGAGCTTTTAGTTCAGCCAGTTCGGTCAACGGGAGTAATGCGTGAACCCGGCGTTTAGCTCTGAGATTGCCCGACCCGCGTAGCCTCCGTCTCCGGAGATTGTGGTGTATCCTGGCTCGCGGCCAGCAGGCGATGCAAGACGTTTCCCAATTCCTCAATTGTGTCCGGCTTGAGAATCAATTCCTTCACGCCAACGCGGCGCGCCACCTCCTGATCCTGCGGGCGGAGATAACCGCTGGTGATGATGACCGGAAGGTTCGGGCAGAGTTGCAACGCCTCTTGGGCCAAGGCCGTGCCTGACATTTGCGGCATGGAGAGGTCGGTGATCAGAGCGTGGAACTTGCAAGGTTGTTGCCGCAGAGCACGCAGTACCTCCAAGGGATCTGTGAAGCCCGTGACCTCGTACCCCAGTCGCTTTAAAGTACGCGTAATAAGCAGTACGAGGGGCTCTTCATCGTCCACATAAAGAATGTGTTGTCCTGTTCCTTTCAGAGGCATGGTCGCGGGGCGAACATCCACAGACTCTTTCGCGGCCGCGGGAAAATAGAGGTTGAAGACTGTCCCTTTGCCAACTTCGCTATAAACCGTAACTTCGCCCAGATGGTTTTTCATGATGCCGTGGACGATGGCCAGGCCCATGCCTGTTCCTCGCCCTGGGGCCTTTGTGGTAAAGAAGGGTTCGAAAACACGGCTCAGGTTGTTCTTCTCGATGCCGGTACCCGTGTCTGTTACCGAAACCTTGACGTAGTCGCCGTGCGGCAGGTTGGCGGATAAAGCGGGGCTATTGCCGTTTAAATGAACCGATGAAGCTGAAATCTCCAGCGCTCCGGACCGCTCGCCGATGGCCTCGGCCGCGTTTGTCCCTAGGTTAACCATGATTTGCTGAATCTGCGAGGTATCCGCAGAGACAGCCGGCAAGTTCTCGGGAAGATTCTTACGGATTTCAATCCGGGCCGGCAGTGTCGCTCGGAGCAAAACAAATGCACCTTCCAAGATCGGTTGAATTTGAACCACTGCGTGCCTGGTTTCCTGCCGCTGACTGAAACTCTGTATCTTTTTAGTGAGAGCGGCAGCGCGACTGCCAGCCTTGGCAATCTCAAGCACCTTGTCATAGGCGGGATTATCCTGGCGCAATTCCTCCAAGGCTAATTTGGCGTTGCCGGAAACCGAGAGAAGAATATTGTTGAAGTCATGGGCGATGCCGCCGGCCAGCGTGCCCAGCGCCTGCATCTTTTCCGCGCGCGCGAGAGCTTCGTCGGTGTGTTTGTTTTCCGTAACGTCGCGCAGCCAGGCTAACCGGATGCGTTCGCCATCCCATTCAGTCTCGGACAGCCGAAGCTCAGCAGAGCGATTTTTCCCGTCACTCGCGGTAATTTCGATATCGGTCGCTCGCCCGGGCAGGAGCGGGAAGGGAAACCCACCGGATAGGAGATCTTCCGCCGTGCGGGAGAACATTCGCCCGGCCGCAGGATTTACATAGCGCACTTTTCCAATCGTATCCACCACGAAGACCGCGTCGATTGCGGCTTCCACCAGAGAGCGGAACCGCGCCTCGCTGGCCCGCAGGCGTGCGGCCTGCAATCTCAATTCAACCGTGGCGTGTTGACGCTGCATGGCATATCGAATAGCTTTCCCGAGAAGCGCCGCCTGCAAATGCGTCTTTACCAGGTAGTCCTGCGCCCCACGTTCGAGCATAAACGAATCTACCGTTTCGTCATCTGACCGGGCGAGCACCAGGACGGGAATGTCAGGCGCGGCCTTATGGATGCGAGTAAATGTCTCGACTCCCTGCGAATCCGGCAGATCCAGGTCGAGAAGAAGCACCTCGCAGGATTGTGTCTGCAAGAAATTCAGCGCGTCCTGGAGGCGCCCACATCGTTCAACTCGAACTCTGCCTCCGATAGCTCAGAGAAATATTTCTTCAAGGCAAAGACGTCGGAGGGATCGTCTTCCACCAGCAAGACTTGAACTTGTTGCCGCGGATTCATTTTTGCTCCGGCGGTAGAGTCATCAGGCGCATCCAGGGATCGCGGATGCCGCGCACCGCATCGGCCAGTTTGGCGGATTCCACCGCTTGTTCGTGTAACCGTTGGCGGGCGAGCTGGAGCATCTAGTGACGTCAGTTTCCGGCCCCGGTCGCGTCGATTCGATCCGAGTGGCCCTGATGGAAGATTAGCGGGTCTTCGGACTAACCATCATAGTCATTCGCTTGGCGTTGAAACGTAAGGCTATCTGGAAATCCCAAATCGGAAATGACTCATGTTGGACCGCGCATGGCCGAAGGCCTCTATGCATCCGGCACGTTGGCGAACGCACTAGGAAGTGAGAAATCGACCGGAGAACGCGACTCCTTGCGCCGGAATACGGCGACAAGCCAGGAAAGAGGCCCGCGAATCGGAAGATGTTACGGACTCGACTCCAAATCGGCGTCATTCGCTGTCGCATTCTCAGCGAACGTAAGAATCCTGGGAGAGAAGCGGAGTGTTAGCGAGTAAAAACCCTTGGCTTTGCAAACTTCCCGTCCTCTGGGCGCAAGCGGCCTTCAGCGGCTTCGTAATCTTCAGCGTCCTCCTAAATGGTAGGTCACTCCGAACGCTAGGCGGAAATCGTTCTGGCTGTCGCTGGCGAGGTTGCGGAATGTCGTGCGAACATAGTCGAGTTCAATAGCGCGTACTCCCAAGCCACGGGCCAGTCTGATATTCAACCCTCCTCCGAATTGCATGGTAAGCGCATTCTCGCTGCCGAAGACTCCCGCCGAGCCCGGGAATGACGAGTCGAAGCCATGCGCGGCGCCGAAAAGCGCCTCGCCAAAAAAGCCGCTTCCGCGTCTTATGCGCGGCAGGCGCTTGATCCAACGGCTGGGGTCGAAGCTGTAGCGCGGGCCCATCATGAAAGCGATTTTGCCGAGATCCACTCCGGGCGTGATGTTTGAGCTGTGCTCGCCGGTGAGCACGGCCGCAGCTCCCAGGCCGCGAAACAGGGGAACGGCGGCGTCCAGACTCCCCCCCTGGAACCAGAAACATCCGCAATCGACCGAGGCGATCTTGGATTTCTCGACGGTGTAGGTCGCCGCGACGTCGGCGGAAAGTGGATTCGAGTTTTGCGCTTTCGCCGGCAGTGTGAGGGCTGACGCTCCCAAAAGCAGAGCGACTCCCCGGAATTTTCTGATCATGATCTCGGCTCCGTAGTTACCAGGCTTGGGTCAATACCGGACCCGTCTTCGGTTGTTACTCGTTACTGAATTGTTACTCGTTACTGAATCGTGAGTGTGACGGTGGTTGAGTGCGACAGGGCGCCGGACGTTCCGGTAACCGTCAGGGTGTAGTTAGTCTGAGGCGTTCCAAGGAAGCCCGTATTCTTGGCTCCGCAGCCGGTAAGGCCGGCAATCAGACTCGCGAAAAACGCCAGGAGCAGGAAAATCTTCACTCGGCTGAACAGGCTGCGCCGGCGGCGCATTCCCCCCGCGAAAGGCAAAAGCAATCCCAGCATCAGTGGCGAAAGCCTCAGAGCCATCCTTTCCCTATGCCGGAGCGAGGCGATTTGAGCGGGAACTTGAACGGTGAGCGTGACGTTGGTTGCGGCCGCGCCGGCAGGCAGCGTATTCGGCGTGATGGTTGCGGTCGCCCCGGGCGGCAGGCCGGTCACGGATAGAGTCACGGCGGCGGGAAAGGTTGTGCCCATCGTCGGGCCAAATACCAGGGCATAACTTGCCGTGCCCCCGGGATTCACCGTGGCGGAGGTGGTGCCGCTGGTGGCGGCGCTTACCGTGAAGTCCTGGATTGTTTCGGTGAGGGCCGAGCTGGTGACAGACGTGAAGATGCTGTCGCCGCCATACTGGGCCGTGATGGAGTGAACGCCGGTTGCAAGACTGGAGGTGGCGAGCGTAGCCACGCCCGCAGTTAGCGAGGCGGACCCAAGTGAGATGGAGCTGTCATAGAAAGTGACCGAGCCGGTGGGCGTTCCGCCCGAGCCCGAGACAGTTGCGGTAAAAGTGACCGCGCTCGTGACTACCGTGGTGGCCGCGGAGGAAATCAGGGTTACCGTTGGAGTTACTTTTCCCACAGCCACCGTAACGGTCACCGTGCCGGCGGCGTAGTTCGCGTCGCCCGCATAGCTCACGCTGATCGTGTAAGTGCCGGTGAGCAAGGAGTCGGCAAGAGGAATAGAGGCCGTGGAACTTGAGGAGCCAGCGGTAAGGTTCACCGTTCCCGACGCCACGCTGGTATTCGACGAATTCAGGATGGTGTAAGTCAAGCTGCCGGAAGCCGCCGCGACTTCGCTATACGGCCCCGTGATGGTGATGGTCACTGAACCGGCTTGTCCCGCCGATAACTGCACCGGCTGCGTCGATGGTCCGGCGATAACTCCGGCGTCTTTGCTCAAGGCAACTGTGGTTGTATTCGAACTGGCGACGAAGGTGCCGCTGACGCCGGCATAGTTCGCGGTGATTGTGTGCGACCCCGCGCCGGCGAGCGTCACCCCCATCAGCGTCGCAACGCCGCCAGTTAGCGTCACTGGACTGCCGCCGTTCAGCGAAATTGATGTCGAGCCCACGGCGTCGGTGAAGGTAACGCCGCCAGTGGGCACGGTTGCGGTATGCCCGGATGCGGTGTCGGTTACCGTGGCGGTTAAAGTCAGAGGCTGTCCAATGGATGCGCTAGTGGGGTTGGCGGAAACCGTTGTGGCGGTCGTATCGGAGACTGATATCCCGGTGCCGCTCGCTGAAATCTGTTGTGTGCTGGAGGCAACGTTTAGCGTATTGTCGGTGACCACAATGCCCGCGCTCAGGCTGCCCGCGGATTGCGGCGTGAACTGCACGGAGACGTTGCACTCCGTGCCCGAGGTTAAGGAAGTGCTCGAAAGGCACTGGTTGGCGCTGCCGGTGGGCTGGGAAAAATTCGCGGTGAAGCTGGGATCCGCCGAAAACACCAGAGGCTGGTTGCCGAGATTAGTGACGCTCGCCGTCTTCGGGCTGTCGGAACTGGTCGACCCGACATTCGTGCTGGCGAACGTGAAAGCAGATCCCGACACGTTCACATAAACGATGCGATTGTTGGACCAGTCCGGAATATACAGATTTCCAGAGGGATCGACCGTGACGCCGAACATCAGCGAGCCCAGGGTGGGAGGATTCGGCGTTATGGTTAAGCCGAGAACGGACGCAACTCCGGCACTCGTCACCTTTACAATGCGATTGTTCTGGGTGTCCACGATGTAGACATTGCCCATCGCGTCGACGCCCACTCCTTGAGGGTCGCCGAGCGTGATGCCTGTCGTAACGAGCGCGGACGCTGCACCCGCGGCCGTGACCTTGATGATGCTGCTGCTGTTATCCGTGCGGGCGGCGATATAGACGGAGCCCTGGGAATCGACCGTCGTCCCAGTGAGAGTGCTGTCGGGGAAGCTAAACGTGCCGGTCCCAATTACGGTTGCATTTCCGCTTGAAGTCGCTCCCGCGACGGAGAGCGAAGACACCCGGACAACCCGCCCATTTGTAAAATCAGAGATATACAAACTGCCCGCCCCATCGAACGCCAAAGCGACGGGAAAGCCCAGTTCCGGGTCCAAGCCGTTAATGGTGAGCACCGAAACGACTCCGCCCGGCGTTACCACCAGGATCCGGCTATTTTCGTGATCGCCGATAAAGAGATTGCCGGCCCCATCGAGCGCGACTCCGGTTATGTTTTGCACGGCGGTTGCATTGGGAGTGCCCAAAGCTATCACTGTGGCGCTGCCGCCTCCGGCCGGTATTCTCGTCACATTCTTCCCGGTGTAATCGCCGACATACACATTTCCCGAACCGTCAAGAGCGACCCCGTAAGGATTTGAAGTCGCTAATCCACCGGTGTTGATCACGGTTGCGATATTGGGATTAAGAGCGGCCACGGGCGAGTCGCTGAATCCGTACAAGGGAACGGTGACGATGGGGTTCGCCGGCGTGGCATTGTCGTAGAGAACCACCGCGCCGCTGCGCAAGCCGGGAGCGGTCGGCAAATACTGCACGTATACGTAGCACAACTGGTTCGTCATGCCGGTGGCGCAAGCCGTGGCTCCAGTGGTCGCGGTGAAATCCAGGTTCTGCACTCCGGCGGTAAACACCTTGACCCCGCCCAGTACCGGAGAAGACCCGACGGTGAATGCCAGCGTTAGGCTCACCGGAGTGGTCGAGCCGAATTGCACATGGCCGAAGCCGACTGCGGTTCTGTTCAAAGAGTAAGTGGGATCGCCAGAAGCAATGTTGGGGCTGGTAGGGAGATCGGCGATTACCGCGCGACTGTTGCCGGTGTCGGCGACGTAAACCGCGCCAAAAACGTCGACCGCCACCCCCGTAGGGACGCTCAAGGATATAGCCGCCGGTTCGTTGGTCTGGATCACGCTACCATTTCCAGACGTATCCACTTCCGCGATGCGGTTATGGCCGGTGTCGGCGATAAAGATGTTGCCTGTGGCATCTACGGCCACGCCAGTTGGAGTGTTTAACGTGACTCCTCCAAGAATGCTTAGCGCCACCCCCACCGTGCCTCCCGCGGCCACCGTCACAATTCGATTGCCGGTCGCGTCGCCGATATAGAGCTTTCCTTTGGTATCGACCGCCAGGCCCACCGGTGTGGCGGGAACGACGCCCGTAATGGCGAGAGCTGCGGCCGTTCCTCCCGCCGGCACCTCGACAATCCGAGTGTTGCCGGTATCGGCGATGAAGATATCTCCGGAAGAATCGAGTGCGATGCCCTCGGGAGAACTCAGATTCACACTTCCGAGATTGACGATGGAGTTGACGCCTGCGGAGGTGACTTCGACGATCCGGTTGTTTCCCGTATCCGCGATGTAGAGGTTCCCTGACCCATCGAGAGCGATGCCCGCCGGAGTATTAAGCGTGGGAGTCAACGTAATGGCGAGCACAGATACTCCACCCTGGGGGGTTACCATGACGATTTGATTGTCCCCCGTGTCGGCGATATAAATATTGCCTTCCGTATCTACGGCAATAGCGGCTGGCGACGTCAAAGTAGTGCCGCCCGTGCTTAAGACCTGGGCCAGGCCCTGGAATGCCAGGCCAAAACTTGCCCAGGCGAGACCGGATCCTAGCGCAACGAGAAGCGCGGGCGCAGCCCAACGCGAACATTTCCGGGTAATTCGATTCGTGTGATTCTTCCATCCGGAAAAGTTAAGGGACCAAACTGCGGCCACACGCAACTCGCTCATCTTAGAATCCTCGCTTGTTGGGTTTCATTCGGATTGGTCAGACGGCTGATGCTGGGCAGGCGAATGCCCGGCAAAAAATGTTATTAAACCGCCTGTAATCTCAATCACGATCTCAACCTTTGCAATTGCTTCGCCAAATTTTGCTCTCGAATTTAAAAGCGCCAGCGCCGCGTCTTTGCAATGTTTCCGGCGGGGCAAGCCTTCGGCCCATGGTCTAGATCAGGAATCGATTCCCGAAATCGTGTCCTCAATTGGGAAGATAGCGAGATAGTACGGAGAGGAAGTTGGGAAGCTCAAAGTGATTATGTAGCGCCCGAAAAAAAATGATTGCCCGCCGAAGAGCGCGGGCAACCATGGGATCGCAAGGCTATTTTCGAAGAATCCGCTCACCGACTGCTGAGAGAGGGATTCTGATTTACGCTTTGCGGCGAGCAGGTTGCGGTTTGCACCACGTGTTGAACGGTAGTGCCATTTTCGTTGACCCAAACTACAACCTGACGCGGAGCGCATACCGCTTTGGCGTGGGCGACCGTGGGAATAACAAATCCCCCAGCTCTCCACGCCAGGCCGCAGGCGATCGCAGCGAAAGCGAGCAAGTAGATAGGACGCAGCTTCATAGGACCGTAGCTGGCGCCGGTACGAATCTTCATTACGGCTATGCCGAACAACAGTAAACCCAGACCGTAGAGAGAACCCTTAATCGCGCCGCTCGTGATCAGGGGAGCCAGCATCGAGGAACTGCCGAACGAGTTCACGTAAAAACCGCCTGCGGGAAATGAAGGTGGGGTGGGATAGCCGGCGGGCGCAGTCGAAGTCCACGAGCTGCCACTCGCGGAAATGGAATCATTCGGCATGGGCATGGTGAAGATTGGAGTGGCCGTAACCGCGGATCCGGGCGGCACCACGATCAGGTCCGCGTCGACGCTGGTACCGTTCGTATTAAACGTGCCATTGGAATACACCGTCATGGTTCCGGTAGATGGGGTAAGGCTGTCGGGTTGCGGCAACTGGGTTAGGGGAATAGTCCCATTGGTCTGGTTAATGGTGGCGTAGACTGTTACAGCTTTTCCGTAGTAACTGCCGCACAAAGAATTGTTGCAGGTGACCGTGCCGGTGCTTTGCAGATACAGCGCCACGATTTGAATATTCAGCGTGGCGCCGCCGGAGGGGATTGGATTGGGCAGGGGAGTTATGCGGCATACAATCGTGTCGCTGGAGCCCGCCTCTATGCCAGAGGGGAGCGCGAGGCCCTGGAAGTTTACCGTGCCGAGCCCGACGCTGCTGAGGTTGTCCAGAGTTCCGTTCGAAGTTTGCAGAAGATCGAAGCCTCCGGGATTCGAATTGCCGGCACACTGGGCCACCGCAATGCCGGAGCATCCCGCCAACAGTGCCAGCGCCGTTACAAACCAAATAATACGCTTCATTTCTTATCCTCCATTTATGCCCGAGTTCTTTAGGCGACTCTCATTAAAGCCGGAGCATAGACATTGCACTTCTCCCCATTTGCGAATCCAACCGGGGGTGCCGCTGAACAGCATCCGAGTCAAATATGAATTGAAGTTTAGGAGGAGCTGAGGCGGGAAGAATGAGTCAAACGAGGAACACTGAAAAGAAGTAGCAGAACGGTGGTTGAGAAACAACTCGTAGAGAGAAGCCGGATTTGATTAACTGGGCGGTGAGCGCGGGGCGCAGGCAGACTTGGTCAAAACAACAATTACGGCGATATGTCACCGCGGGACGCAGACCCACTTAACTTCTCTGCCGTTACAATCGATCACGCAATCCTCATCGGCAGAGCAGGGCGGATCGCAGGTGGAATCGAATATCGAATCGTGGGCAACTGTGAAGCGAAGCGAATGAAGGTTCAAGCCGTGCAGGCCGGCCTCGCGCAGTATGTTTTGGATTGCATCGCTAATTTCTTCCTGTTTGCTTTGAATTGTGTTCACCACTTCGGCGCGGCTGAGCTGGGAACCTCGAGGCGAACCTGGGGGAGGGATGGCTGGTTGGGTCATTGAATCACTTTTCCTTCTTGGTGGCCGCCCCGGTCTTTGGCGGCGCGACGGCAAACCTGGCGATGATTGGATCGTTTCCTTCGGAGACGAGTTGAAGGCCTACACCTTCTCGGACTTTGGCAGTCACTTGCGGCGAGAGGCTGATTAATATGTCTTTGTCGCTCTGGGCGACGATTCGCAATTCGATTTTGTCGAACAAGACTTTTGTTACTTGGTCGAGGTGTTTGCCGGTAAATTTAATTGGATAAACATCGTTCTGAGCCACGGATACCTTTTGATCCTTATCCAGCGATGGTGCTGGAGGGGGAGGATCCGGACTTGGAATTTCTCCGATGAGCGGAGCCCTCGCCTCGGGATGAGTATCCGTTGCACTGGGTCGGGGCCGATTGATGAGCAGGAAATGTTTGTAGATCCTCAGATCTTTCGACGGAATAACAAAGCTCAAAGTTTGTGTCCTGCCATCCATACACGTTAATGCGCCGGCGCCTGGTGTCGGCGCGGTGTCCGCGAGTAAAGAGAATTCTTTTCCATCCTCCAACTGGAGAACCCAATCCCTGCACAGGCTGACGGCGGGCTCGGTATAGAAAATAATCAGCCTGGTTTCTTTACCGCCGCCCAGCCTCGATACTTTGAGGTCGGCGGTGTAATAGGGCATGCTGGCCGTCCAAGCCGGGCCCGCAAAGGGAAACGTCACGGTAAATAAAGGAGCGCCCTTCGCGAGGACGGCCGCTGGAACGAAAGTTATTAATTCCACCATCGAGGAATTGGCAGGCTGCGATAAGTATGGAGCCGCCGGAATAGGCGCGCCGTTCACGAGCAGGACGGGAGCGTTCAGATTCCTTTCAATTTCCTTCAACGTTGCGGAATGTCCGTCCTCGGATTGGATTGCAAGATCGGCGATCACTTCGTATGTATCTTCTCCCAGAGGACGGAGCCGCATCCCCGCCAATTTAAATCCCTGAGCCGAGACGGGACTAACTCGCGGCTCCAGCGGCTGTGCGCGCCCGTATCGTCCGCTCAAGACGCCGCCAGTTGTGGCCGCGATCAGAGGAGCCGTTACTTCGAGTTCATGATCCGAGTTAATAACCAGTCCATCCGAAGCGTTGCCATAAGTTTTGCCGCCCAGACGGACGGTGGTGCCGGAAAAAAAGTTCTTTCCCGTGACAATCGCCACACCATTCCCTGCGCCCGCAGGAACCCATTTGACGTTATCGATGTAGGGCTGCAAACGTTGCTGAGAATAGTCGGATGATGGAACGTCCGCTCCGCCGAGGTTTGCGTTCAATGCGGGTGGCAATAAGCGAGACCTCCGGCCGGTCTTCGCAGCGGTCGTTTGGGTGCGGGAATCGTATCGCTCCCAACCGGTCTGGATCTGCATTTCCACATGCGGGGCGCCCACGCCCACATCCGAACAAGGCAGGCCCAGCACGACGATCATGTGCCGCACGCCAGGATCGACCGAGCGGCGACCTAACACCGGACGAAACTGCCAGCCGAACTTTGCGGAAGCCGGGTCTGCCGTCGAGTGCTGAAAAGAGACTGTGTCCATGTCGCGATACAGGTAAAAAACCTGACTGCGCTTTTGCGCCGCGAATCCCAGGGAAAACACACTCGAGGCAATCGCTCCGCCGAAGGCATTTGCTTTCTGACTCAGAGTCGCGGCGTTGTGCGATCCTTCCTCTGGCATGAGAGCAACCACGGATAACTTCCCATTAGGATCGCAATTGAGTTGCGAAGGATACGTGGACATTGCAGCTGTGATCTCAACTGTAGCGGCAGCGTTCTTCGCGCTTTCATTGGGCTCCAGATCCACATCGAAACCAACAACAGCTTCGAGGCGCGCATCGTTGCCATGAAGACGATCAGTTAGGGAGCGGTCGAGCAGCATTCGTACGTTGTAAAGCTGGTAAGTGAGGTTTACTTCATCGGAGAGCAGATCGGAGCCGTTCGATCCAAAGTTAGGAGCGTAGGCAGGCGCTCTTTGCAGAGGAGGGAGTGCGGGCGTTTGCGGACCCACGGACATAGAGGGCGGCGCGCCATCGGCCGCCGGGACGCTCGTGCCGGCGTTCGCTGTTGGAGCCACATTGATTGTGACACCGGGCGTGCTCAAGGAGTTGTTTATGGGTGCTGAAGCGGTGGCTTCGCCACCCCCGGCAAAAATTGATGCCGCTTGCGATCCGACTGCGGCATTGCCCAGCAGGGCCTGACTGGAATCGTTGGCCTGGTAGCCTTGAATATAGCCCAGCGCGTTTGCCAGGGCCCTGGGGTCCACAAAATTTCTGTTCTGAAGCGTCTGGGAAAGGTTATCCAACATTAAAGTCAACTCGCGCGAATCGTAGACCTTTGGCTCTCCCACATGGATTCCGTTGTCGCGCTGACGTTGAGCCGCCGGGGCTCGGATTGGAGTTTGCGCGGGAATCGGCATCGCGGCAAAACTAAAAGCGAAAATAATTGTCAATATCGGCGAACTCCACATTCGCAGCGACGTTACGGCATGTTTGACTTTCATTCGGTTTTGCCTTCTGGTCATGGAATTAAATCCGGAGATGGAGATAACAATCCGGAGATGCGGCGCCGCTGGAAAGATTGTGGCTAGCCTTCAATCAGACGAAGAGGCGATTCAAAGTCATGAACCACGGAGGACATGACCTATGACAAAGTTTGTGCTGGTGGTCTACTGCAAGGTGGAATATTCCGCTTTGGCTTCCCGGAGGATGGCGATGTCAGCATCGGCGTCCTTCCACAAGCTGAGAAAATCCCTATAGGCTCGGCGAGAATTATCTTTATCACCGGCGCGCCGGTAGGAGCGCGCCAGGCCAAGCCGCGCCAGCGCTCCGGTCGGACAGTTCCAGACCATGCCCGAATTGTCGAGAATGGTTTTAAATTCCGCGGCAGCGGCGGGGGCTTGCCCGGCGGCAAGATATGCCTCGCCACGAACATAAGATGGATACAAGCAGGAAATGTTGAGAACGAAGATCGCTTGCGCGAATTGGAGAGGCAGAGCGGTTTGCAGCCGATCGATGGCGGCCAGAGGGTTGTTTCTTGCCAGCTCGGCGCCGGCCAAAATCGTCGGCAGCCATACCGACTGGACCTGCGTAGCCACTGGAAAGTCCGCGGCCAACTTCTGCGCCAGCGATTCGGACCTTTTCGTATCGCCCGCCATCGCGAAAGCCAGAGCGGCTTCCAACTGAACGCCCTGGTGAGAAGGCATGCGCGCGATCGCGTCTTCGGCGAGCCGTTTCGACTCCGCGGGGTTGCCGAATGCCGCTTCCCGCAAAGCGGCATTGTCCAGCCACAAAGCGGCGCTTTCCTTGTTGTCGTTACGCATGGCCGAGTCGACCGCCTGGCGAGTCAACTCGCGTGCCTTGCCTAAATGGCCAGCGTAAGCCTCGGTATCGGCCGCCAGCGATAACCCGTAGCTTTCGTATTCGGGCCGTTTCTGATACCAGGCAAGTTGCTCTTCCATTGCGGGCGCATCCCTCGCGAGAAACGCCAGACTGTAGAGTCCATTGTGAAGGATGTAGTCATCCAGCTTACGGGCCTCGGCTAAATGGAACGTATCGCGGGCATCGTCAAAGCGATGTAGCGCCAAGAAAAAGTTACCCATCAGCTCATAGGTGCCAAGATGATCGGGAGCATATTGCAGAGCCTGTTTTGCCAAACTCAGCGCATCCTCGTAGCGTCCCTGCTCGGCATAAACGATGGCAAGGTTGTTGCGAGCGCCAGGTTCGCGGGGATAAGTGCCAATCTCAGCCAGATAGGTTTGAGCGGCTTTATCGAGTTCACCGCTGACATCGAGATAGTAAATGCCTGCGATCGAAATCTTCTCGCGCTCGCTGGCGCGGTCGCGCAACTGGAATGCCTTAGAGAGGAATTCACTGGCCCGTGCGACTTCTCCGAGACTGGCGTAGTCCTCTCCGAGCGCGAAGTAGGCCATGGCAAAGCTGGGATCCAGTTGTATAGCCTGCTGGGCATAAGGCAGTTCAGCGGCGGATCCCTTTTCGTGATAGGCGTTGCGGCCGCGGCTAAAGGCGCGAAGCGCCTCAAGAGACGAGGTTGTCGCCTCCTCGAGCGGAACGTCGAACGCCTTCACCGTGCTGAGCGATTCGCCAAGATGTTGGCGTAGTTTGGCGGCGGCATTTCCTAAGGTGTCCAACACGGTTTCTTTGGTTAAAGCGGTAGCTTGCTCTTGCGCGAGAGTATCTCCGCTTTGACAATCCACCGCTTTAAGACCCACGATGTACCGCGTGCCCAGACGCGCGATCGATCCGGCGATGTACGCCTTGCTTCCAGCCCGCAAACACACTTCTCGCGCCACTTCAGAGGTGAAAGGCGCATTCGCGGACCGCGTCATCTGTTGCAACATGGAGTCAGCTTTGCTTTCCGCAAGAACGTTCAGGAACGGCGACTCACGCAAAGCGATGTTGAGCGCCTGCTTCAAAGCGTCGTCAAAAACCGGGTCGCCCGTAGAGTTGGCGAAATCCGCAAGCACAACAGTATCTTTTTCGCTCAACGATTTGGCGGCTCGAGAGCGATAGTGGATTCCGCCCGCGACAACGGCTACAACCATTGCGAATGCGATTATTGCGATATAGCGCGGCCGGATTCTAATTGCAGCCGGAAGAATTAAAGAAGCAGCGGTCGACCGATGAACGGCCTGCACCCTCTCTTGCAATCGTTCCAGGTCCGTTTTAAGTTCCGCCGCGGACTGATAACGGACCTCACGATTCTTTTCCAGCGCTCTGAGAATGATTCGCTCAAGTTCGGCTGGCAAACCCGGCCTCGCGATCAAGGGGCGCGCGGGCGGGCGATTTAAGATTGAATCAAAAATAATTGCCGCCGTGGCGCCGGGAAATGGCTGATGTCCTGTAGCCATTTCGTAAAGCACCGCGCCGAACGAAAAAAGATCGCTGCGGAAATCGAGCGCTTCGCCGCGCGCCTGCTCTGGCGACATGTAGGCGACAGTGCCCATGGTCGTGCCGGGCGTGGTTTCCAAAGTCTTGTCGATCGTCTCACCGGAGAGCAAATCAATCGTGGTGTCTTCGGAGGAGACAAGCTTTGCCAGACCGAAGTCGAGGATCTTCGCTACGCCACGCTTCGTCACAAAAATATTCGCCGGTTTAATATCGCGATGAACGATTCCCTGGGAATGCGCGGCATCGAGCGCGTCGGCAATTTCGATTGCCAGTTGCAGCAGAAGCGGAAGTTCAAGGGGCTGTCCGGCGATTCGCTCCCTTAGCGTTATGCCGTCCAGCAACTCCATGACGATAAAAGGAGCGTTATCCTGTTCTCCTACCGCATGAATGGTGCAGATATTCGGGTGATTGAGAGCCGAAGCAGCCTTGGCTTCACGCCGAAACCGCGATAACGCTTCCGGGTGCCGGGTGAATTCGTCGGGAAGAAACTTGAGGGCAACAAAGCGGCGAAGCTGAAGATCTTCGGCTTTATAGACGACACCCATGCCGCCTGCGCCAAGCCTCTCAACGATGCGGTAGTTCGAGACGGTACGGCCGATCATCGCCCCTGCCTTGCGAGGAGGCTATCTCAATAATATGAAAGTGCGCAAGCTAAAGGCTGCGCGGTTGGTCTTTGCAGCCACCTATTGCCGCTAGTGTAGTGCGTCAAGCAGATTGACGTTTATTCAGGGTGCGTCGAGCGCGTTTCACTTTTTCCAGGATGTCGGCGGCTCGTGCGGTCCAGATGAATGGTTTCGGGCTTTCGTTATGACGGTCGATGTAGGTGCCGATGGCCATGATGAGTTCTTCCAGATCGCGGAAGACGCCGCGCCGGAACCGATTGTGAGTGAGGTCGCGAAAGAAACGTTCCACCATGTTCAGCCAAGACGCGCTGGTGGGAGTGAAGTGGAGATGAAAGCGCGGATGCCGCGCCAGCCAGCGCTGCACTTTGGGATGTTTATGGGTGGCATAGTTATCACAGATCAGATGCAGTTGCCGGTCGGCGGGGATGGTCTGGTCGATCAGGCGGAGAAACTTGAGCCACTCCTGATGGCGATGGCGCTCCTGGCACAGGCCAAAGACCTCGCCGTTGGCCGCATTCAGCGCGGCAAACAGTGTGGCCGTGCCGTTGCGTTTGTAGTCGTGCGTCATGGTGGCACCACGTCCGGGCTTCAGCGGAAGGCCGGGTTGGGTACGATCCAAGGCTTGAATCTGGCTCTTCTCGTCGGCGCACAATACCAGCGCGTGTTCCGGCGGGTTGAGGTACAGGCCGACGATGTCTTCCAGTTTTTCCGCGAACGCTGGATCGTTGCTGACCTTGAAGGTTTCCACGCGATGGGGCTTCAGCCCGTGGGCGTGCCAGATGCGTCGCACACTGGCTTCGCTGATGCCCACCGCTGCCGCCATGGTGCGCGTGCTCCAGTGCGTGGCGTTGGTCGGTTGCTGGCGCGTGGTCAGGGTCACCACACGTGTGGTCAGGCGGGTGCTGATCGTGGGTTTGCGCCCGGGCCGGGGTGCGTCTTTCTGCAACCCCGCCACGCCCAGCGCCAGGAAACGCTTGCGCCATCGCGAAACTTTCTTCGGCGTAATGGCCATGCGGGCGGCGATTTCCAGGTCCTGCTGACCGCCGGCCGCGAACAAAACGATGCGAGCGCGCTCCGCCACTCGCACCGAGACCGAGCGACTCCGGGCCTGGGATTCCAACTCCGTCCGTTGCTCCGGACTCAATGCAATGGCTGGGGCTATACGCATCCGCGACCGTCTCCTAATGATAAGACGCGCGGGAATATATAAAGGTTGTTAATTGTGACGCACTACACTAGCTTCACTTATTCCCGCTAACTTCACTTATAACCAATGACTGGCCGCGGATAACTCGAACACAGCCAGAACCAACAACGAAACTCCGGACAACTGCATCGCCAGCGCTCGCCTGCCGGAGCGTTTCCATTCTCCAGTCAGCATTCCTAATACGCTTGCCGTTATTACGATCAGCGACATAAAGAGCGGCCATCCAAAAACGGTTCCCCAGCTACCGAGGTAGCTGATCGCCGTTCCGTACAATGACATGCTTCCGAACCAGAGGATTGCCATCATTGAGGCATAGAACCAATGAGACCAGGCTTTTCGTTCAGCGAAGCGCCCCGCCGTATGGTTGACGCGCAATCGATAAAGGCAGTAAGAAGCATTGGGCAGTGCGCCAGCCAGCATCATCGGCAGCCACGCCGCATGGGAAGCCCAAAGTGGATTCGCGCCGGCCTTCACCGCAGACTCGACGATAGGCGCGCCGAAGACGAGCGCGAGGTTAGCCATTGCGGATCCAAATCCGCTGGAGATTGCCAGGGTCAAGCCCAGCGCATAAGAATGCCTTTGCTGGCGCTTCAAATCGAGCTGTGCCGAATCGCGTCTGGCGCCCGCCCGCGCGCATACGAGTACTCCAACAATGGTTAGAGCGACGCCGATCATCGTGCCGAGGCCTTGTGCGCGAAACAGGTCGTTGGAGTGCGACCGAATCAGTGGAATCAAACTGCCGAGCGCTAAGGAGATTCCCGGGACGATCGAGAAAGCCAGCGCCATACCGATGGCGTCGACCGCCAATCCGAAGAAAACCTGAGCTGCGCCCCACGCCAGGCCGAAAGCCGCGAGCACCAGAATCGGTCTCGCCCCGGCGGCGGAATAAACCTCGCGAAGCTGAGGCAAAAAGATTGGAGTTATTAGCAGTGGCAACAAAATCAAAGCCACAATTGTCCACACGAGCCAGGTATTTTCCCACGCCCAGCGACGGGTAAATTTCATGGGAAAAGTAAAACTTCCGCTGGCTATTCCTGCGGCGAGAAGAAGTTCCAGGCCCAGAATTGAATTGTTGGAACGCATTGCGGCGGGAGGACGAAAACAGAGTTAGAGGACGAAAATGAAGCTACCCCAGGGATTGTTCCAGCACCGCTCTCCACCGCTGCTGAAATGCCGCTACCTCATGCTGTGGGCCGCCGTAAACTGCGAGCCATAGATTGGCTTCCAGGACGCCAGTTACGCCTTCCACCAAATAAACGCGGAACAGCGAATCGTTCCAGTTAGCCACGGTGACGGCAAACTGCTTTGGCGGCTCATGAATCAGGACCGTCCCTTCCATAATATCTTCGGCAACGGTGCGGATCGAGTAGGGATCGCCTTCCTTAATCGATCCTAAAGAACCGGTGCCCAGCAGACCATCGACTCCCATGAAACGGCTCCAGACTGCATCGGCCCGCAAGTGCAACGAGCGGCGAACGGAGGCGATCGACCGGTCAGTACCGGCATGCCGGGCGAGATAGTTTCGAAGGCTGCGCAATTGAAACTCCCAGCCGCGCCGAACCGCCGAATACAACTCTTCCCAATACGAGCCGCTGCGGAAACCGGAATGCACAATGCGGAGCTCGGTGCCGCCGCGCAGAGGCCGAATCAGGTAATCCATGGTTCGTGGCGCATTGTTGGCTCCGCCAGGTTCGAGAAGCACACCGAGTGGGCGGGTTTCGACCGTGCTCAGGCGGTAGTTGGGTTCCCATCTGGTGATTTGCGAATGAGCGACGACGGGTTCGCCCCAGGAAAGCCAGACAGATCCCCCTATTCCGGGAACCACTCGAGCGTCGAGCGAAAACCAGCGAACCAGTTCCGCGGGATCCGTGAGCGCCTTCCAAACAATCTCAGGAGGCGCGTCTATTCCGATCCGTACCTCAATCGATCGGGAGATTGGTTCCTCGACCAGAGACGTCATTTCTCCGCTCCTTGTCAAAGCTGCGTCGAAGGGTAGTCAGTGGGTTCCTTTTGCAGTAGGCGACGCGGCTGCTTCAAAAACATGATCAAACAAAGCCCCCCAACGCTCTTCAGTTCGTTTCATCTTGGTCTCGAAATCTCCGTAGGCTGCGAGCCAGAAGTTCAATTCGACTTTATCGGAAGCGAGGCTTCGATCCAGCTTGATGCGAAGCAGGCCGTGGCTCAAATTCTCGATGATGGCTGCGAATTGGTATGGAGGATCGTAGATTCGAACGGTGCCTTCGAATTCGTCGCCCGTTGCGGCTCGCGTTCGGCAGTGGCCGCCTGTCGCAAAGCTTTCCGGTCCCTCCACACCGACCAAACCCGAAGGCCCCATGATCCGCTCCCAGATGCTTTCCGGAGATGTACGCAGCACGCGGCGAACCCATGCTACGGAGCGCGGCTTACCGAAGTGTCGCTCGAGATAAACTTGCAGGCTGAGAAGTTCGAATTCCCATCCCCGGCGAACGCTTTCGATCGATTGTTCTTCGCAGCTATCTTCAAAGCCCGAATGTTCGACTCGCAAAATAGTGCCGGTCTCGAACGATTCCATGAAGTAATCGATGCTCTTCACGGACTCCGCTGCAACGGCCAGGTCGGCAGACTGAGAAACCGTCAAGTCGTTCCCCGCGGCGAACGATTTGGTTTCCACGGTGCGGAGATGCCGGCCGGGTTCCCAGATAGCGATAGACGAACGTGCGGCAATTTCTTCGCTCCAGGAAAGCCACATTGAGCCGCCTACTCCGGGAACGACCAGCGCTTCAAGTGGAAACCACCGAACCAGTTCCTCAGGGTCAGTGAGCGCTTTCCAGACGCCGCCGGGAGGGACGGCAATTGTAGCTTCCAGCTCAATAGATCTTCCGGTATCGATAGGTGCCATGCGGCGATTGTGCCTCCACCGTCAAAAAACGCGAAAAACAGGCTGCCGCCCTTCTGAATCCCACAACTTGCAGTGCCTGACGAACGTGATCTCGGCACCGCTTTTATTGGGCCTTTCGAGCAGGCTTTGAAACAGGCGTTGGCGGCACGAGTCTCAAGCCAGGAACCTTCCGGCACAAATCGTGCGGAAGATAACAGTAAGTAGTGGCCTACGTTATCCCTAGCCATCTCTCTTAGCTTCTCCGCAGTTGCGGAATTTCAGGGTCGAAGGCGCGGTGAAAACGCACCTGCGAATGTAATCCCTGCGGTCATGGATAGTCCGTTTTTGAACCCTGTAGGGGATTGTTCGACTGCCCGGGCGCGCTTATAGCTCTAAATCTCCAATGCTTTGAGTTCTGTTTGTTGCTACCCGCTTACGCTTTGCCGCCGAAGGAGAATGCCGATGCTTGCCGCGCCGAATCACAAACCTAAACGCCCAGACACGATTGAGTTTCATTCCCGCGCGGTAGAAAGAGTGATCACATCGATACGCGGTCATTTGGACGAAACCATCTCTCTAGGAGAAATGGCGGCCGTCGCTTACATGAGCAAATATCACTTCAACCGGACTTTCCGCCAGGTCACAGGCGTGCCGCCGCGACGGTTTCTGAGCGCGTTGAGAATCGAAGCCGCAACTCTTATGCTCCTGCACACGGATCACAAGGTCACGGACATCTGTTTGGACGTAGGGTACAGCAGCCTGGGGACTTTTATCCGGCGATTCTCCGGTGTGCTGGGCATTTCTCCGCTGAAGTTGCGAACGTTAGGCCATGCACCGGCCCGGAGCGTGCCTGAGGATGACGAACACGAGCGGTTGAGCGAAGGCGCAGAGGCGGCATCCGTTGTGACCGGGCGAGTTGAAGTGCCACCTTGGTTTTCGGGGCCGATTTTTGTGGGACTCTTTCGCAGTCCGATCCCGGAAGGCGCGCCCGTCGCCTGCGCCATCAGCCGCTTTTCGGGTTCTTATCAGCTTGGTCCGGTGCCTCGCGGAAAGTATTATCTGCTGGCTGTCGGTATTCCGCGCCCTGTCCAAATGAATGACTACTTCAGTCACGCCTCGGCGCTACGCGGAGGAGGCGAGCTGATCTCAGTGGGCGAACGTCGCGTGGAGTGCGAAACCATTTCTTTGCGGGCCGCGGTACCGACCGATCCTCCCATACTCCTTAATCTCCCAGTCCTCATTGGCAAGCTTCAACCCGGCACTGGATCGCATAACGAGACCGAGCGGGAATCGTCCGATCGCTGCTGACGGTGCAGCGCGACTATCGAGTTCGAGCATGATTCCAAAATGCCGGTCTTTCACAAATTCGCAAGCGCGGAGAAGCTACCGCGAGCGGGATGGACGATTCTGCTGATGTTCGCCGTCGCGCTGCAAGCAATGCTGATGCGTTGTGTTTGCTTCTTCCTCTATGACGCCGCACTCGATCTGTGCACTTTAAATCTTCCCTGGAGGCATCGATGAAACGGATAAGTTTGACCGCGCTCTCAACCGTAAACGGAATTCTTTTTCTGACTGTGCTGGCGGCATGGGGGCAATGCCAGCCGCGAACGGCGAACTGGACAGAGCAACTGAACGACATTCAGAAACTTCTGCGCCAAAGTAACTGGGAACCGGCGCGGCAAGGAGCGCAATTTCTAACGGAATCCCTCGCTGAAAGCGGAGGCGGCACCATCGCCGACCATCGGGATCATGCTGACGAATTAAATGGAGCCATGGCCGGGCCCAATCCATCGGGCGCGGAACTGGCCCTGGCGAAGGCCTCCGCCTTGCGCGCCATTGCCGAGGCGGAACTGGGACGAAGAGACGAGGCTCGCTGGCATTGGTACTTGGCGCAGAACCTTTCGCGCAGTCTGCGCTCGATGGATCTCTCTTCGTATGGCGAAGCGGGAGCGTTCCTTCGCCAGAACTTGCTCGTCGACGCCGAACCGCAGCACGCGGGTCTCGTTGACGTGCTGGATCCGGTGCGCCCCGAAGGGACGGCGCAATCCGCATTCAAGCCTCCGGTACGCATTAATGTTACCTACCCGCGCCGCCCCCACGATTTGCGCAACCGTGACCGCTTCTCGCACGTGGTATTTGTCCAGATTACCGTCGATGCAACCGGCCAGGTCAATCAACCACTCGTAATGGACGGCGGCTTCTATCCCGGGCTGATCTATCGCGCATTTGAAGCGCTGCGAACATGGAAGTATCAGCCCGCGACCTTGCACGGCAACCCAATTCCGTTTCGCTATGTGGTTCCGGTGGTTTTTGCCGACGACCGGCCGGAGCATCCCGGGGTTGCGTTTTAGTTCTCTTGCCGTTTCAAGCCGGCACGCTACGAGTAAGCAAGTGCGAGTAAACACTGTTTGAGAAAAACCTGTTCTAAAGCCTTCGGCTTATGGAGACGCTGCCATGATTTCACGATTCGCTCTAGCATCCTTTTTGTTGTTGTCGATTCCCTCGGTGGAAACAGTCGCTTTGCCACAAGGAAGCGTCCAGGCCGCCGCCGACAACCAGCTCAACAAAATAGCTGGGCTAAGTATCGATCTGCACAGCGGAACCCTATACGTTGCCGACAAGGGAAGCAGCGTCATCTACCGGGTGGCAAACGGCGGCGCAATCGCTCCGTTCGCCGGAAGCGGAGTCTCCGGCTTCGACGGCGACGGCAAGAGCGCCCTGGAGACGGAATTCAACCATCCCGTCGCAGTTTCTTTCGATCAGCGTACCGGAGAGCTTTTTGTTGCGGATACCAGGAATTATCGAATCCGCGCCATCTCGCCGAAAAATCTTGAAGTAACCACTGTCGCGGGTATTGGCACGCGCACATCGGCTTCACGCATTCCTTACGACTCGCACATGCCATCTGCGTTGGCGGCCGGGCACATTGCGGGCGATGGCGGACTGGCCACCGAAGCGGAACTCAATCTGCCCTCCGGCGTGTGCGCCGACCCTATCGGTATTCTTTTCATCGCCGATTCCGGCAACCACCGCGTGCGCGCTGTGAATCGAGGGACATCGCCCGTATACCTGATGGGAGTGGAGATTGGTCCCGGCAATATCGAAACCATCGCTGGCACGGGCACGCTTGGTTTTTCGGGCGACGGCGGCAAGGCTGCCGAAGCGCAGCTCGCCTTTCCAACGGAACTGAAAGTGGATGCTTCCGGCAGCTTGCTGATCGTAGACAGCTTCAATCAGCGCCTGCGCAAGATCGACCGGCAGTCCGGAATTATTCGCACCGTGGCCGCGGGCGAAATCGCCGAAGTGGCCCCGCAGACCGCTCTTGAGCACTGGGCGACGTCGGTTGTAGGTGCGTCAGTGACTACAACCCAAGAAATCGTCTACACCGACCGCGTCAATCATTCCGTCCATCGTGTGTCGCGCGGCGGCGAGAATCGCGTCATCTTCAGCGCGCCGCCGCACGAATATGAGTTCGGCAGCGTGGAGGTTGGCGCGGAAGGAGAAATCTACGTCGCCGACGTTCACTGGAACCGCGTGCTCCGCATCGAGGGCGACACTGCGAAAGTCTACGTTGGAGGAACGACGCCCGGCACCATACGCTTTGGCGTGAAAACATCGTCGGTAAAGCGGATCGAATAATCGGCATCTAGGACGCGCACTTCGCTCGAATGCTGAGCGCGGTAATTCTCCATCTCCATTTTCCGGATTGTCCAAATGCCGTGCTGGCGCTCGATGTCGCTGGCCCGGAAAGTCTTGAAGACCACGCCCTGCTCGTCGTAGTAGTCGGCACGCACGATGATCGACATATCCTCCCGCACCCAGCCCACAGACTTGGAGAACCCAAGCTCGCTGCGCAAGCGCTCCGTGCGAGGCGTCATCTCAACCTTCACGGTTTCGCGGCCGTCTTGAAAATCCTTACCCAGGATGCGGAAGTCATAGTCGGCCACAGGGACATTGACGAGAAGATCCTCGCAACTGAAATCGCTAGCCAACGCGGGAAAGCCTCGCGAGGCGACGCCAATAGTCTGATGGGTGTTGGGGAAAAACATCCACATGCCTCGCTGCCTGTCGTCCTCCGAGATCAGAAGCCCGATGCCGCTCTCATGGTCGGGTGCGGTAATCCGATATAAAGTTCGATAGCCGGAAGCAAGCCGCTCGCGTTGCATCGTAATGGCTTTGTGAAATTCGCCGCGGTGCGGGTCGTGGATAATCATCGCAAGCTGCATCCGGCTGGCGCGGCCCCGCGACCGCAGGTTTACCCGGCGCATGATCTCCTCTCCCGACGGAATTTTAGCGCCTGAGCTGTGCGGAACCGGTTGGTTCGAAATCGCGGCCGCTAACGCAACAAGAAAGAGGATGATGGCATGTTTCATGGATGGGCCACTCGATGATGGAAGGCTCGATGATGGAGCGCGCGATTGGACACAAACCCAGCTATACCATTTGCCATTTTAGTGAGGGCCTCCTCGCAGCGTAATGGCGATCGGCAACCGCACAACTCTCCAGATAGGAAAAACGGCCGACAGCAAAGTTGCTATCAGAGAGACGGCAAAGGCAGTAGCGACCGAGCCTGGGACCACGTCTACGCCGCCGAGAAATGGCCGCGTCGAACCCGGCGGCGAGGGATATGAAATGCCAATAGCGGTAACGATATGAGCGACAGCAACTCCAAGCGCCGTGCCGAGAACCGCACCCACCAGGCCTTCCAATATCGCCTCCGTGAGCAAAAGCCTCGCGACCGAATGAGTTCGCACTCCCAGCGCCCGAAACGTAGCAAGTTCGACGTGACGCTCCACAATCGACATTCCAATGGCATTTCCGATGGCAAGAATTACGATTGCCCCGATGATGAATCGCAGGAACGTAAGCTCTTTCCCGAACAGGCCGACGACCTGATTGTAGAAAAGCGCAAGCTGACTCCACGAGCGGATCTCCATATCGAGTCCGTCATTCCGGAAGGCGCTTTCGAGATCGGCGCGCACTTTCTCGACTTGGTCGGTTTTTCTGAGCAGCAAAACGATCTGCTCGGTTCGCCGGTCTTGCAGAAGATGTTCCGCCACTGGTAGTGGAACCTTGAGCGTCCAGTCGTCGTACTCCTTAATGCCTCCCTCAAAAATGCCCTGTAGCCGCACATGTAGCGAGCTGAGATCCCCCGACTGCATCGTAGTCATTACACTCAGCTCGTCGCCGACGCTTGCATTCAGCTTTTTGGCGAGACCCAGGCCGGCCAGTACGCCGTAGGGATTCTGTTGTGAAAGAGGTCTTCCGGCGCGCAGCAATACGTGGCGGCTGAGTTCGATATCCGCCTCTGGCTCCACGGCCACGCCAAAGAACGGGACGTAGCGGTCGTTCCGGGCCATAAGACCGGAGAATCCCCGGCGCAGGGTTGCGCGAACCACTCGCGGGTCCGACCGCGCGAGAGCAACAATTCTGGCCGCTTCGTCTGGCGCGATGAGATATCGCTCTGGGTCTTCGAGATGGCCCGCCGAGTAACCGCGCCTGTAAATCTGAATATGGCCGTACTGCCCGAGAATCGCATCGTCGCGGAGCTCGCGGAAAATGTTGAATACGATACCGGAGTTGATAATCAAGGCGGCGCAGCCGGCCGCAATCGCCATCAGCGCGACCGCGGATCGAAGCCGGTTGCGGAAAACATTCCGCAACGCGAGGCTAAGGAATAGGTTCACGGCCAATCCTCTTCAAGGCGTCCGTCGCGAAGTTTTAAGACCTGATCAGCCATCGCCATCAGCCCAGCATCGTGCGTGGAGTAAACGAATGTCGTACCGTGTTCGCGATTCCACGAGCGCATCAGTTCCATCGCGCGCGAGCCGTTTTCGTGATCCAGGTGGGATGTGGGTTCGTCGGCGAGTACAAGTTGCGGCTCGCCGGTGAGGGCTCTGGCCAGCGCCACGCGTTGCTTCTCGCCTCCCGAGAGCTGAGCGGGGCGTCGCTGTCGCTTGTTCCCCAGGCCAAAGCGTTCGATCAGGGAGTCGACGCGGCGCTTGCGCTCGTACGATGTGAGTTCGTTGCGGAATAGCAAAGGGAATTCGATATTTTCCGCAGCCGACATTACGGGTACGAGATTAAAGTCTTGAAAAACAAAGCCAAGTTCACGAAGGCGAAATTGCGAAAGTTGGGATTCGCTCATCTCGGCGTAATCGCGTTTTTTAATGCGGATTGCGCCGGCGGTCGGCGAATCGAGGGCGCCAATAAGATTTAGCAAAGTGGTCTTCCCACTGCCTGAGGGCCCAGCCAGGGCCACGAATGCTCCTTCGCAGATTTCTGCTGTAACTCCAACGAGTGCGGAACAGAGGTTGCGCCCAGCTCCGTAAGTCCGATGAACGGCGTCGATGGAAACCAGGACTTTACCGCCGCGCGCCCTGTGCCGACACAATCGAGACGTGCATAGATCGTCGTCAGAAAGCTTCGTGGGGGCGGTCATCTCATTGTGGAGCGGCATGGGCGTGCTGCACGTCAGAAGAGCCACGATTCAAGAAATGATTACCAACCGTCCGAGGTAGCTGAACAGTTCTGGGCGACTCGCCGGAATGCGTAAAGCTGAGGCAAGTCTTTGCCATTATGGTGAAGACCCCATTCCACATCGAAACGATTCTGATCGTGAAAGATGAACTTCACGTAGTTCATATGATTGTGAGCAAGGCTGGGTAAATTTGTGCTATCGACCAGCTTGAAGAACAGCTCGTTAGGGTTGTCGGACGATTCGGCCCGCATCCGAAGCTGATTGCCGTATGAACAAAAGTGATGCGCCATTCCCACGTCGCCGTCCATGTAATAAATGGTGTACATGGTGGGGTTCTTCTCGATGTACATCGTTTCCAGAAGAGCCGATTGGTCGCTGCCCATCTGGTAGGAAATCTTGGCGCCAAGAGCGTTCGGGCCTTTGCCTCGCCAGCAGCCGACCAGAGAAGCGAGCTTTTTATTCGCGATCGAATTGGTCTTAGTAAAAGATGGGCACGTGGCACAGACTTGCGCGTCCAGTTGAAAGTTGAATGAACTGAGGACGGCTAAAAGACAGGCGAAAGACCACACTTTCTTCACGGTTCAACCTCCGCTGGGCAACGTTCCCGGCCCCCTTGAAGTATCCAATCGAGCCTCTAAGAAAACTTCTCCGCGATTGCCGAAGCGAACGGCGAAGCGAAAGTGAATTGGCAAGAGGGAAGAAGCGAGGGGCGGGATGGGTGCATAGGATGAGGGAGAATCGGCGGGGGCAGTAGCGCCGCCAAATCAATTTGGGAGGAAGGTGTTTTATGAAGAATAAGACCGTAATGGTTATTTTCGGCTGCATGCTGGCGGTCGCCGTGGCGTTCGCAGCCGAAGAGGCAGGCAAGCCGGCGGCGGCGAATCACGCGTCGGCAGCAACCACAGCGAGTACCGCGCCCGCGCCGGCGATGCCGCCCTCGGCGCTGTTCGACCGGTTGGGCACGCAGCCCGACGTCATCTACTTGATCGCCAACTCTTCGGTGGTGTTCGGGCCGGACCCGCACGGGCGCAGCGAAGAGATCACCTTCCTCGGACCGGTGACGGTGCCGAAGTGGCCGATGCCGGGCTACGGACGCCGGGTTCTGCCCGATGGCCGGCAGCAGATCGACATCGAGCTGACGCAGTCGGAGTTGACCGGCGAGAGTTATGTGCTGAACGGCCCGGTGGTGCTGGGCGAGCATCCCGATCTGCGCTCGCTGGGCACGATCACGGAGCGTCCGCACACCAACGCGTCGAACACGACCGGCGACAACAGCGCGAATAAAGGTGCCGGCGCGAATGCGAATGCTACGGCGGCCGCTCCGGCGAACGGCGCGGCGAGCGTGACCCCGGTGGCCAGCAAGAGCGCGGGCAACGCCGCGGCGAAGACGGCGGAGCCATCGGCGGAAGAAGTGCCGGCCGACTTCGTGGTGGAACGCAAAGTATTGCTGACCACGGCGAAGGGGATTCTCTACAACGAAACCGCGGTGCCGGTGCGCGGGCGCATCGACGCGATTCCGCCGGTGAAGTTCGAGGGCACGCCGACGGGCGTGAATGTGTTCCGCGGGATGGAGCTGCCGGTGGCGCTTCTGGACCGGGACGGCAACGTGAACGGCTGGTTCTACAGCAAGGCGCACATGGCCTACGCGGTATTGCCGGCAGCGATCGAACGTTCGTTCGTGAAAGGCACGGTGCAGTTGAAGTCGGGCGCGAAGACGGAAAGCGTGGAAGTGAGCGGGCCGGCGGAGATTCATCACCTGGCGGCGCCGGGCAGCGGCGCGCAGACCAGCATGGAAGTGATGATGCTGGCGTTGCGCGGCCACAGCCAGTTGCTGGGCGGCGACATCATGGTGACGGAAACCTTTGGCGACCGCGACCACTTCTCGCGCGGACAACTGAACTGGCAGGGAACGAACGCCAGCTCGAAGTTCGACTTGTTCGTCGATGTCTATACGCCGTCGGCGAAACTGACCACGCACGAACCGATCACGCTGGCCGGGCAGTTGCTGGACTGCAAGATCGACGGCCACCTGGAAAAAGGCAAACTGAATCTGCCGCTGGTGAGCGGCAAGGCTCAGTTCAACTCGGACGCAGCCCGCACCCTCTACGACGAAAGCGAAAAGCCGGTCGTGGAAGTGGGCAAACTGCAACTCAACGTCGCCGAACGCATGTAATCCCTCTCTCTCTCTCTCCCGCGGAGCCGGTCCATCCGGCTCCGTGGAGGGGGATGGCATGTCCTATTTCCCGGAGATGGCATCCTATATCCAGCATTCCACCTGTACTTCAGGAATGTTGAACAAAAACTCAAGTGGATAGATGCTTGTAGGGAATGCTATTACCGGGCCTTCTTAGTTATGGGCCAGTTTGCTGAGCCCCATGACAAGAACAATTCAAGCAGGCCTCATCGAGCAAAATCCTCTGGCTCTTTCCTATTTGCAGGAGTTACTTCAAAACCAACATATCCTTGTTTACTCGTCCGACGATTTGCTGACGGGCGCGTACCCATCCAAACAACCGATTGGCATATTCATAGTAGACATCGGCACTTTGCTGATGCCTTTGCATAACTGCATTCGGCAGGTACAAGATCGATTTCCCCGATCAAAGATACTGCTCATCGGGGATAATTTGTCCCATCATCAGACGACTCTTCTAATGCAGCAGGGGGTGCATGGCTTTATTCGTTACGCTGAGGTCAAAAATCTGATCGGTAACGCGATCCGAAATATTCTTAGCGACAGGCTATATTTTTCTCCCGAGGTCCTGGAGCAGTCCGGCGCGGCCGCAATAGCATCGCGAGCGCCATGGGAATCGTTCACCAGACGGGAACGGCGCATCCTGGGGCTTCTTGAACAACGCGTGACGAACAAACAGTTGGCGGCATTATTAAATATCAGCGAAAATACAATCAAATTTCATTTGGCAAATATTTTTCGAAAATTGGAGGTCCATGATCGCCAGTCAGCGGTGCTTGCCTCTATTTCGCGCAGATTAGGAGGTCGGGCAGAACCTGCAAGGGGCCAATCGAACGCTCCAAGATCGCAGGTCGCCATTCGGCCGGAAGCGCGAAAAGTGAAGACGCAGTCAGCTTGACTAGCCGGCGGCAACTGGCGGGAAGTTTGTCGATGAACAAAACAAGTCGCGTGGCCTACTGAAATGCACATGTTTCGTGGGAGCTTTCAGGGACAGCCAGATGCGAGTCAGGTCGAAAAGCGAAATTCCGGTTGCGGATCCCAAGCTTTTTTAGGATATGGTGGACGTGATTCTTGACCGTGTGCTCCGAGAGATAAAGTTGCGCCGCGATTTGCCGGTTCATGAGCCGCTGCGAGAGCAAAGTGAAAATTTGACGTTCGCGCATCGTGAGCACCGAGGCGTCCACGGTCTTCTTTTCGACATAGGCAAGCTCCGAAAGCCGGGAGAACAGGGCATAAGTGATATCGGGACGGCAAGCGAATTCTCCTCTATCGACCGATCGCACGACAGACACAAGATCCGTGAAAGTAGCATTCGCTGAAACATAGCCCCCACCTCCCATTTCCGCAAGCCTCAGAACACTTTCTTCGGTCTCTACGAGACCGAGCAGAATAACCCGCGCCTGGCTTGGGCAGGACGTAATCTTTTGAGTCAGAAGCAAAGCGGGTTCCTCTCCCATATCGAGATCGATGAGAATGACTCCAAAGTCCGACGGCAACTCCGTGGAAGGTTGAACCACCATAACCGTCTCCAGATTCAAATGCTGAGCGAGGGCAAACGCCAAAGCTTCAGCCCGGTATAGATGCGTGGACAAAATGGCAATTCTTGGAACTGGGTCGCCCGGCATATTCGCCTCGAAAAGTGCAGTTTAGCTCCTAACTGAAACATAGATTTGTCGGCATCGTGAGCCAGCACCAAAACTAAGGAACGCAAAACCTCACGACAACGAATCAGACAAGTCTAGCCCGCAATCGGAAAACCCTGGCGTAAACGAGACTTCAGCCACGAGGCTTCGTGACGGTTTTTTACTTTCAATTTTTCAAGTATGTGGTGCACATGGTTTTTCACCGTATTGGCGGTAATCCCCAAGTGATCTGCAATCTCCTTGTTGCCCAGGCCCGCATCAACCAAATGCAAAATCTGTATTTCGCGCTGGGTCAATCGAGGCAAAGGGTCTGCGCCCCGTTGGCGGGTAAGTCGGCTTATATCTCCCAGAACCAATTGAGTGACGCGTCCAAATGAGGGTGTTTGGTTATTCCGAACCATCTGAAGCGTATTAATCAAATCGCCGAATGACTGGCCGCCGACAACGTAGGCTCGTACGCCCGCTTCAATGTAACGAATGATCTCCGAGTCACCGGTTTGCGCACCCAGGAGAACGATCTTGGCGTCGGAAAACTCCGCTCGCGCCTCGCCAACCGTTTGAAGAATGGACTCCGATCCGCCCGAGGCAAATGTGAGGACTACATCCGGGCGATTTGACTGGATATGATTAGAAGCGAAGTCCAACACCTGCCATCCGTGACCAGAAATCGCTGACGCTACGATTTCGTAGAAGAGTCGGTCCAATCCGAAAATGGCTACCTGTTGCGGCATCGAGGGCATTGCGACTTCTCCGGCCTGACGTCTTCGCAGTTAAGGTCATTAAATAACTAGTTATGATGACAGTAGTCAGTAAGAATACTCAGACTAATAACGTGTTCAACTACCCGCGCGGGTGGGATGCCCGTGAGTTTACGAAATCCGAACAATCAGGGGACCATCTAGTGTAGTGCGTCACAATTAACAACCTTTATATATTCCCGCGCGTCTTATCATTAGGAGACGGTCGCGGATGCGTATAGCCCCAGCCATTGCATTGAGTCCGGAGCAACGGACGGAGTTGGAATCCCAGGCCCGGAGTCGCTCGGTCTCGGTGCGAGTGGCGGAGCGCGCTCGCATCGTTTTGTTCGCGGCCGGCGGTCAGCAGGACCTGGAAATCGCCGCCCGCATGGCCATTACGCCGAAGAAAGTTTCGCGATGGCGCAAGCGTTTCCTGGCGCTGGGCGTGGCGGGGTTGCAGAAAGACGCACCCCGGCCCGGGCGCAAACCCACGATCAGCACCCGCCTGACCACACGTGTGGTGACCCTGACCACGCGCCAGCAACCGACCAACGCCACGCACTGGAGCACGCGCACCATGGCGGCAGCGGTGGGCATCAGCGAAGCCAGTGTGCGACGCATCTGGCACGCCCACGGGCTGAAGCCCCATCGCGTGGAAACCTTCAAGGTCAGCAACGATCCAGCGTTCGCGGAAAAACTGGAAGACATCGTCGGCCTGTACCTCAACCCGCCGGAACACGCGCTGGTATTGTGCGCCGACGAGAAGAGCCAGATTCAAGCCTTGGATCGTACCCAACCCGGCCTTCCGCTGAAGCCCGGACGTGGTGCCACCATGACGCACGACTACAAACGCAACGGCACGGCCACACTGTTTGCCGCGCTGAATGCGGCCAACGGCGAGGTCTTTGGCCTGTGCCAGGAGCGCCATCGCCATCAGGAGTGGCTCAAGTTTCTCCGCCTGATCGACCAGACCATCCCCGCCGACCGGCAACTGCATCTGATCTGTGATAACTATGCCACCCATAAACATCCCAAAGTGCAGCGCTGGCTGGCGCGGCATCCGCGCTTTCATCTCCACTTCACTCCCACCAGCGCGTCTTGGCTGAACATGGTGGAACGTTTCTTTCGCGACCTCACTCACAATCGGTTCCGGCGCGGCGTCTTCCGCGATCTGGAAGAACTCATCATGGCCATCGGCACCTACATCGACCGTCATAACGAAAGCCCGAAACCATTCATCTGGACCGCACGAGCCGCCGACATCCTGGAAAAAGTGAAACGCGCTCGACGCACCCTGAATAAACGTCAATCTGCTTGACGCACTACACTAGGATAGCGAGATATCGCCTCCGTCAAGTCTTCGCTGAAAACCGCGAGTGTGGACTGGAGTAACCCAATCCTTGTCCATTTCCACGGCAATTGCCCGGTGCAGCAAAGGTACGGAGACGACCAGCGTACTTGTATTCTTCAGGGACAGTAGCACTCCTACTAAGCCGCGAAGTGGTCCTACGCTAACGCAAACTTCATGCCCGGCTTCTAAGCCTGGCCAAGGATATGGGCGAACGCCAGTTGCCGTCTCTATGCTCTTAAGAGACGCTACTTCGGCGTCGAGAACCGGTACGGGTACGCCTCCATTTCCTAGAATGCGAATTACTCCCAACGTTGTGATAATTGGTCCGGAGGCGGCGGCGGTGAATTTGCAAAATAAGTATCCGGTGAACAGAGGCAGCTTCAGAGTCTTGACGCGGTCGGACCATTGGCGCTTGGAGTAGTAGGTCGGCAAGTATGTTTCATAACCTCTGCTTTGGAGCCCAGCCATTGCGGCGCATTCCGTCTTTGGCCGCACTTGGATAGCAAACCAGCGTCCTTCACAGTCAGTTAGCATCGGCGTGTCCCGTATTTCTCGGCATCTCCCTTGCCTGATTTGTGGCGAAGTATGAATGGCGCCCAACTATGCAACGACCTGTGCTACCTATATATGTCCTGTGGGTTAGGGCTAGCAATCCTCCTGAAGATTCAGAACTGGTTCAGGCTATGAATCTCAGGACCAGAAGCGATTACCAGTCGCTTATTACTGCCACGCTTAATAGTTGAAATGGATTCTGCGATGGCGTGGCAGTGGATGGCGGGAGTTGAGAAGTGATTAGTCACCATGCGATGGAAGGACGGAAATGTGAATCACTAACCGGTCAGCCTTATGAATGCCTGGGAACCCGTATGGTTCGTTTTTGAACTACGGGAGGATTGATCTGGGTTGCAGGCGGCGGCATACTCCTCTACGCACCGCAAGACAGGTCATCCAAAAAAGCTGGGGCGCCAATGGCGGCAGCCTGTCCGGCACGGGTGTGCGGTAATCGCGAATAACCGACCATCACCACTCCGATTGTCTTCCTATCGTTCTGCGCCGCCTTGGTAACCCACATCAAACCCGTCTTACTCTGGGGAACAATAATAGTTTTGTGGTGGTTGGCTAGGCTACCACAACTTTCTTCGTTCGAAGTCGCGGAATTGGCAAGGCAATTTCATTTTGAGCGCGAGCCGTTCCCGGGATTGTCCGAATCTGCTCGCCGGCATCGTACTGTCAATCCCAAGCTATCCGCTATTGAGGGTTGGGTGTCGTCGGTGGGCGCATCTGTCGCTCTCGGCGACCTAGATGGCGATGGTCTTGCCAACGATGCGTGCCTTGTGGACCCTCGAACGGACCAGGTAATCGTGACTCCAGTTCCGGGAACTGGCCGGAGGTTCGAGCCATTTACGTTAAGTCCGGAGCCGTTGCGATATGACCGGTTGACCATGGCGCCGACGGGGTGCCTGATGGTGGATCTCAACGAGGACGGACTGCGGGACTTAGTGGTGTATTACTGGGGTCGCACGCCCGTCGCATTTCTACGCCGACAGCCAAGCGCGGCCGAACCGCTCGGACCATCGAGTTTTGTTCCCCAGGAGTTGGTGGCTGGGTTGGTGACAGGGAATGAGCGTTGGTATACGAACGCCGGATTGACCGCCGACCTGGATGGTGATGGCCACGCCGATCTGTTGTTTGGAAACTACTTTGCTGATGGATCCGTAGTTCTTGGCGTTGCCGGGCAGGTCGAGATGCAAAATTCAATGTCTCGCGCGGATAACGGTGGAAGTAAACCGATTCTCTTGTGGAAGTCGGCAACTTCAGGCGAACACCCTTCCGTCCGTTTTGAAGTTGTTAACAGGAACGAAGAGTTCGGGAACGGATGGACGCTGGCGCTAGCCGCCTGCGATATCGATGGCGACCTGTTGCCTGAGATTTACATCGCGAATGACTTCGGGCCAGACAGGTTGTTGCAAAACCTATCCACTCCGGGGCATCTTCGATTTCGTCCGTTGCACGGACACCGAGGATGGACCACTCCCAAGTCGAAGGTAGTGGGACAGGATTCCTACAAAGGTATGGGAGTGGATTGCGCCGACATAAATGGCGACGGAATTCCCGACTTTATGGTGAGCAACATCAGCGACACCTATGCGCTCGAAGAAGGGAACCTGATGTTTGTCAGCACCGGGAACACGAGCGCGATGAAATCTGGTATCGCACCCTACCGTGAGCGAGGGGAAAGTCTGGGCCTGGCGCGCAGCGGATGGTCCTGGGACGTGCGCTTCGGCGACTTCGACAATGGGGGCAACCAGCAAATCATTCAGGCCAATGGATTCCTGCAAGGAAAAATCAATCGCTGGCCGGAATTGCATGAACTCGCCATGGCGAATGATTTGATGGTTCGAGATCCGAAGCATTGGCCGCAGTTCTTACCCGGCGCTGACGTTAGCGGACACAATCACGACCACTTCTTCGTGCAGGCGACTTCGGGAAAATACTTTGACATCGCCGCCGAAATCGGATTGGGAGATCCGCAGGTGAGCCGCGGAGTGGCTACCGCCGATGTTGACGGGGATGGGCGTCTGGATTTCGCCGTGGCCAACCAATGGGGAGATTCCTTCTTTTTTCACAACACCAGCCCGCGGACCGGAGAATTTCTAGGATTGCATTTGCTTCTTCCGGTGCGAACGATGCCGACCACCGTTCACGATGGTCATCCCAGCAGAGAAATTGCCGGCTATCCGGCGATTGGCGCTCGGGCGATGGTGCACCTTCCCAATGGCCGAATGTTGGTCGAGCAAGTCGATGGCGGCAACGGACATTCGGGTAAGAGCAGTGCGGACTTGCATTTTGGTTTGGGGGCGATTGGGCGCCAGGTATTGCCGGTTTCCTTCGATTGGCGCGATCACAATGGAGTTGTTCGACATTACGAAACGATGCTGGCGCCGGGCTGGCACACCGTTTTCCTCGGGACCATTTCCAATGAACACAACTGAATCGTGGGGACAAGCGCGCCGCTTAGGCGGGTTACGCCGCTTTGCATTAGCCATCACGGTTTTCAATCTACTAGGCCATACGGTCTTTGGCTTCGAACAATCCTGGGCCCAGCCGATTGCCGCTCTCGCGACGGCTTATGCCTTTGAGTTGGCGGCGGAGTGGCTCGAGGCCGCAGCGGCCGGAAGGCGGCCTTATTTTCTTGAAGGGTGGAAAGAATTTTGCAATTGCCTGTTGCCGGCTCACATCACCGGACTGGCGGTTGCCATGTTGCTGTATTCCAGCGACCGCTTGCTGCCCATCATGTTCGCGACGGCGGTTGCGATCGTCTCCAAGGCAACGCTGCGTCTCTCAGTGGGAGGCCGCCTGCGCCATTTTCTGAATCCCTCGAACTTCGGAATCACCGTCACATTGCTCCTTTTTCCATGGGTGGGCATTGCGCCTCCTTATCACTTCACGGAAAACTTGCCGGATGCTGGATCGGTGATTCTCCCGTTTGTAATTTGCATTTCAGGCACGGTCGTTAACTTGCGTTTTACCGGCCGCTTGCCATTGATCGCGGCTTGGGTGATCGGGTTTTTGGCGCAGGCGGCGCTGAGGCACATTGTTTTCGAAACATCCTTTGTATCGGCGCTGGGCCCGCTGACCGGGGTAGCTTTTGTCTTATTTACCTTCTATATGATTACCGATCCGGCCACTACACCTTTCAAAATGCGCAGCCAGGTAACGTTTGGGCTTGCCGTAGCGGCAGTCTATGGCTTGTTGGTTGTTCTGCACGTCGTGTTTGGATTGTTCTTCGCGCTCACGTTGGTGTCAGCCGTCCGCGGCCTCACCTTGTACATATGGCGGCTCAAGGAAATGTCTCCTGCTGTGATTTCTACCCAGGATGTATCCGTGTCAATTCAAAACACCGCGGCATAAGAGAACACTCCAGGGAAATTAAAATGTCGACCTTGCTCTCTGGTCCAGAACATGCAACGGTTACTGCGGAAGATTTTCGAAAGGTGCGCGGATGCTTCGCAACCGGGGTTACGGTCATCACCGTGGAACACGAAGGCGAGGTGCATGGCATGACAGCGAGTGCCTTCACCATCGTGTCGTTAGATCCGCCGCTGGTGCTGGTGTGCGTCCACCGCCAAAACCGCACGAATGAATTGTTGCGGGCCTCGCAACGCTTCGGTATCCAGATACTCACGGAGAAGCAAAGGCAGATTTCGGAATACTACGCTCTTCCAACGCACGCCCGCTGCAACGCGCCTTGCCTAAAGGCCCAGTTCTTTAGAACAAAGCACGGAACTGCTGGATTTAACGGCTCGCTCGTCTATCTTGCATGCCGCCTTCTCCATACTCACTCGGCCGGCGACCATACGCTTTTTGTGTCGCAGGTCGAAGAGATTATCCCTGGCCACGCAGAAGGGGAGCCGCTGCTTTATTTTCGGGGAAGGTATCGAAGTTTCGGCGCGCGAGAGGAAGACCCAGAGTAGGGCGCGCCGATGAAACGTCAGTTACAGAGAGTCGCAGCGCCCACGCTCGAATCGCAGATTGAGCTTTCGTTCCTGCATCGAGAGGAGCGCCATAAACTTTGCAACGGAGAGTGCCGCTGTTACCTGGCTCGGGACTCGCGTGGTGCAATCACTTTCTTTCTCGCGCTTTCTTTCGGGGGCGCTACGGATACTGCGCTCGCCGTTCAATCGGAGTATTCCCGCTCGTTGCGGCGCGAGGATACGGATATTCTGCACGAATTTGGTATAAGCTCTAGCCGGAAGAGTTCCAAACTCTCCGAAAAATAGCCAGCGATCGAGATGCCCCAGGAGGCGAACGCAGGCTGAATGTCCCTTCCGATATTGAGCGAACATGTCCTGCTTAGAATCGCTACTGCGCATTCCTGTAGAGGAAGTCAGCCTCAGCCGCCGGGGATTTCATTTTCCCCGCGAACTTGCGCGGCCCATACTCGAACGAGTGGGAGAAGTTTTCTTGCAGGGATATCACGCAGGGTTGGCTGATGGCGGAAACGATACTTTGGTCGCGCGCCTCGACGCGGTGGACGCAGAGTTCCGCGGCTTCGCCTATGAAGGCGCGGCGATGGCTTTGGATGTGCTCGATCAGGTTACGCCCTGGAAACGGCCGCGGTTGCAACGATTCCTGGCGGGTCCGGCCGAGGCTCATACCTACATGGTGATCGTTGGAATCGGATGGTCGCTGGCGCGCTTCGGGTTTGGATTCAAGCGAAGGTTTCCCAAACTCGATCCGCTGCTGCGATGGCTGGCGATTGATGGTTGGGGATTTCACGAAGGATATTTTCATTGGCTGCGCTACCTGGAAGGGCATCCCCACCCCCGTAAGCTGAAAGGATATGCGACGCGCGCCTTCGATCAGGGTTTCGGGCGCAGCTTGTGGTTTGTTGCGGGTGCCGATCCGGCGATCGTGGCCAGCCTGATCGAACAATTTCCTTACCTCCGCCGTGGAGATTTGTGGGCGGGCATCGGCCTGGCGTGCGCTTATGCGGGCGGCTCTGACCCTGCGGAACTCAACTCTCTTCGCGACTTTTCCGGCGTGTGGTGGACGCATCTCGCTCAAGGTTCCATTTTCGCCGCTAAAGCCAGAAGCCGTGCCGGCAATCCCACGGAGCACACCGATAACGCCTGCCGCCTGTTCGCCGGCTTGCCGGCAGTCGAGGCCGCTGCGCTCTCCGACCTCATGCTCACACACGCAACCGACGGTCCGGAACCAGCCTACGAAATGTGGCGCGCGCATATTCGCGCCCATTTGTCCGCCTAAAGGAAAATATGAAACAAAAAGCTTTCAAGCACTCCGCAGCGGGTGTGGCCTTGTTGTTCATTCTGGCGTCGTTCTTTTTCGCCAAACGGCCGACCCTGGGAACTCACGAGCGCGAATCCTTAGCTTCGGGCTTTGCGTTTCGCAAGATTCCGATTCCCGAAAATACCGCGCAGACACCGCGCTATGTGCGCACGGTTCACCCCAGCCTGAAGCGCATCTCGGGCTGGATTTCGAGTCTCGGCGCTGCGGCGGCGCTCGCCGATCTTGACGGCGACGGCCTGCCCAACGATCTTTGCCACGTGGACCCGCGCTTCGATCGCGTGACGATCATGCCCGTACCCGGCACCGGGCAGAGATATGAGCCATTCACGCTCGATCCAACACCTCTGCCTTACGATCCTGCCACTATGGCGCCGATGGGATGCCTCTTCGGCGACTTCAATGAAGACGGGCTGATGGATGTGCTCGTCTATTATTGGGGCCGAACGCCGGTATTGTTTCTGCGCAAGAAAAATGATTCACGGGAATCGCATCAAATCTCAGCCGCGGATTATCTGCCGATAGAGCTTGTCTCACCCATTCAACGCTGGTACACAAATGCCGCCACAACCGCCGATTTCGATGGCGATGGCCATGTCGACTTGCTGATCGCGAACTATTTTTCGGACGGCGCTCACATCCTTGACGCGCACGCTTCCGGAACCGAGAGCATGGACGAGTCTAAAGGAGCGGCGTTCAATGGCGGCGGCAAACACTTCTTCTTGTGGGCCGGTTCCACTTCCGGCCTACGGCCGAGCGTCGACTTCCGCGAGGCCGATGCTGGCCTTAGTCCCAAAGTTGCTCATGGTTGGACGCTCGCCGTTGGAGCAGCCGATCTTGACGGAGATATGTTGCCCGAAGTGTATTTTGCGAACGACTTCGGTCCCGACCGGCTGCTGCACAATCTCTCCACTCCCGGCCATCTGAAATTCGCTGTTTTGGAAGGACGGCGTTCAGCGTGGACTCCAGCCTCTTACGTGTTGGGCCGCGATTCGTTCAAAGGCATGGGCGTGGATTTTGCCGACGTCAACGACGACGGCTGGTTCGATATTTATGTCAGCAATATTACGAGCCAATGGGGATTGGAAGAGAGCCATTTCCTCTGGACAAGTACCGGTCACGTAGGCGATATGCGGAAGGGAATCGCTCCTTATATTCAGGCGAGCGAGAAGATGGGTCTTTCTCAGAGCGGCTGGGGATGGGATGCCAGGCTTGCCGACTTCAACAACGGCGGCTCGCTCGAGGCTGTGCAGGCGGTTGGATTTCTTCGCGGAAAGATTAACCGTTGGCCCGAACTGCAAGCGCTGGGAACGGCGAACAGCCGCATCATGCACGATCCGGGTTTCTGGCCGCGCTTTCAACCCGGCGATGACCTAAGCGGACAGGAGCACGACGCTTTTTTTGTCCGTTCAAAATCGGGCCGGTACTTTGACATTGGAAAAGAAGTGGGATTTGGCGACCCGATGGTGACGCGTGGCATCGCGGTGGCCGACGTGGATGGCGATGGTCTTCTCGATTTTGTTTTGGCGAATCAATGGGGCACGTCCTACTTCATACACAACGAGAGTCCGCATCCCGGCGCTTTTCTCGGACTGCATTTATTGCTTCCGCTCCAAGCCCAAGCCACGATCACCGAACGGCCGGGCCACCCTGGGCCTGACATGCCGGGGCGCCCGCGATCGGAGCGCAAGCATTGCTCCATCTGCCGGGGCGTCGTTTGGTGGCAGGCCAGGTCGATGGCGGCAGTGGGCACTCGGGAAAGCGATCGCACGAGATCCATTTTGGCCTGGGAAATGTTTCCGACGACACGAAATTTGCCGTCGACTTGCAATGGCGAGCGCACAACGGCCGGCTTTGCCGGACGAGGATGGTGCTTAAGCCCGGATGGCACACGTTGCAGCTAGGGTGCGAAGAGGAGTTCGACTAATGACGATGCCGGAAAACACGACTGTACTTTTTTATCCGCGGCGCAACCCCGCTGCACGCTTATTTGCGCTCTGGTATTTCGCCGGGTTGTTGAGTTTGTGGAATGTATTGGGCTACACGGTTTTGGGATTCGAGCAGGCCTGGGCGCACCCTCTCGTGGGTGTAGGCTCTGCGTTATTTTTTCAGATTGTGCTCGATTGGGTGGACGCGCGATCCCATCATCGCGAGCCGCGTTTTCTCGCCGGATGGCGGGCATGGGCCGATTTTGTTCCTCCGGCGGTAATTAGCGGGCTGGCTTGCGCGATGCTGCTTTATCCAAACGAGAAAGTGTGGCCGTTTATTTTCGCTACAGCCGTTGCCATGGGTTCCAAGGTTTTATTTAGGGCGCCGGTGGGCAACGGGCGTACCCAGCACTTCTACAATCCCTCGAACCTCGGGGTCGCTTTAACATTGCTGCTTTTTCCATGGGTGGGATTCGCGCCGCCCTACCATTTCACGCGAAACCTTACCGGCGGATGGAACTGGGTGGTTCCAGTCATCATTCTTCTTTCCGGCATCGTCATTCACTCCCGTTTTACCGGACGGCTGCCGCTCTGTCTCGCGTGGATCGGAGGGTTCATCATGCAGGGCCTCTTGCGCAGCTGGATTTACGGCAATGCCTGGTATGTGCCGCTGGTTCCTATGACGAGTGCGGCGTTTATTGTTTTTACTCTCTACATGGTTCCCGACCCGGCAACCACTCCGCTGAAAGTCAACCGCCAGATTCTTTTCGGGCTGTCGGTGGCATTCCTGTACGGCGCCTTGCAGATGGAGCACGTCGTATTTGGGCTGTTCATTGCACTGGCGGTCGCGAGCACCATTCGTGGAATCGGGCTCTATCTTTGGGCGATACGGATTGCGTGGCCCAGGCCGGTGGCGAATGTGAGAGCGTCCGCCGATGTTGCAGCGGATTGATGAAAGCCCATTTGACTTACAAACATGCTAATCGCCCGTCGTCAGAAACAGAATGAATCCGCTTGTGGCCTGCCGTAGGCGCTTTGAGCACGCCCAAGCGTAAGCGAAGAAGCACGCAAGCGAGGAGAAGTGAAGACCGGCAGCGCAGCGTAGCATGGGCATCTCAAGGGCTGGTTTCCATTGGTCGCATTGAGGCGGGAAGGCACAACCGTGTCGCTCGATGCCGCGGAACATGAGGGGGTCAGCCCTTGAGGCAGATCTGTTCCACTTTACTTAACGGGGACATATGCAGACTATGGACACCTTAGGACAGATCGCCGGCCGAGCTATTCTGAAAACGGAAGTGCTCGCCAAATTCGTAGACGCTGTTCCGGTCTCCTTTATCATAGCCGACGACAAAGGCATTATCTATTTGGTGAATCGTCAAACTGAACTTCTGTTCGGCTATGACCAGAGCGAACTCATCGGGTTACCCGTGGAAGTTCTCATTCCCGAGCCCTTACGCGATATACATGTCAAACATCGGGCGGCTTACGTGGAAGAACCGCACAGCCGGGTCATGGGATCCGGCCTGCAATTAAGCGCCAAGAAGAAAAATGGTAAGGAATTTCTCGCCGAAATCATGTTCGGCCCCATGGTCACTACAGATGGAATGTATATCGTGGTTGTAGTAATGCGTCGCCGCGAGGATCCCAGTGCCTGAATGGAAAGACGTCGGGATCGGCGGACTCCTGGCGCTTCTGGTGCTCCGTGAAGTATTCAATTTCCTCAAGTCCAAGAAAAATGGAAAGCCCACCGCCGGGGAACAGTCGATCGAGTTCTGGCGGGAACAGATGCGGGATCTCATTCTCCAGATCCTGGCTCAGACGATTACTCGCACTCTCGATCAACAAATCATGGTCGCAGGCGAAATTCGAGATCTTCAAAAAGGCACCAACGAGGGAATTATCAAGCTAATCACGATCTATGAAACGAAGAAGTGACTATACCTCGGCGGCGATGTCCTCCTGAAACGCCGCGGACACTTTCGTTTTTTGCCTTTGCTCGCAGATAAGTCGTCGAATCCCGGTCACTCCAATGATTAGCAGCTTCATTCTTCTGATAAGAGAGGTCTGATGGAACCGATCGCAATCGTCGGGATGGCTTGCCGTTATCCCGATGCCAACAATCCCCGGGAACTTTGGGAGAACGTTCTCGCTCAGCGGCGCGCTTTCCGGCGCATTCCAGCCGAGCGCCTGCGATATGAGGACTATTTTTCTTCCGACCGCAGCGTTCCAGACACGGTTTACGCCTTTCAAGCCGCGGTGCTGGAAGGGTATGAGTTCGAACGAGTTCGTTTCAAGATTTCCGGCGATGCCTTTCGTTCCGTCGATATCGCCCATTGGCTCGCTCTCGATGTGGCCTCGCTGGCCCTGGCCGATAGCGGCTTTGAAGATGGCGACGGGTTGCCTCGCGAAACGACGGGCGTAATCGTTGGAAATACTCTCACCGGAGAAATCTCTCGCGCCAATCAAATTCGCTTGCGTTGGCCTTATACGTCGCGCGTTCTGCAACGCGCGCTTGCCGAAGAAGGGTGGGATGAACCCCATCGCAGAATCTTTATTGACGCTCTGGAAGAAGGGTATAAAGCTCCATTTCCTTCGGTCACCGAAGAGACTCTGGCCGGCGGACTGTCGAATACCATCGCGGGCCGAATCTGCAACTACTTCGATTTGAAGGGAGCGGGCTACACGGTTGACGGTGCTTGCTCCGCGTCGTTGCTGGCTGTGGCACACGCGTGCGCCGCGCTGAGCGTCGGTGATTTAGATGTTGCCCTGGCCGGCGGTGTCGACGTTAGTCTCGATCCATTTGAGCTTGTGGGCTTCGCAAAGGTGGGGGCACTTGCCGAAGATGAAATGCGAGTTTTTGACGCGCGCTCGGCCGGGTTTATTCCGGGGGAAGGTTGCGGATTCGTGGTGCTGATGCGGCACGCGGATGCCTTGGCCCAGCGTCGGCGGATATACGCGCTTGTCCGGGGATGGGGAATTTCTTCGGACGGAAGCGGTGGAATCACTCGCCCGGAAGTAGTCGGCCAAATGTTAGCCCTCCAACGCGCCTACCGCAAAGCTGGGATAGGAATTGAAACAGTCGAATATTTTGAAGGCCACGGCACCGGCACAAGTGTGGGCGACGCGACGGAGTTGCGCTCTCTCACAAGGGCGCGACGCGAGGCAGGCGCTTCCACCGCGGCTGCAATCGGGTCGGTAAAGGCCAATATCGGCCACACCAAAGCCGCGGCCGGACTGGCGGGATTGATCAAAGCCGTGTGCGCGATCGAAGCGCAAATCCTGCCACCGACGACTGGATCGACGGAAGTTCATCCCGAATTGTTGGGCGACAGCCCGGCTCTCCGGACGCTTCGAGCGGCAGAGCCCTGGCCTTCGGGGCGCGAGTTGCGCGCAGGTGTCAGCGCGATGGGGTTTGGGGGAATCAATGTCCACGCTGTGTTGGACGGCCCAGGGGCGGAACGGCGCGTCAGTTTGAGCGAGCGCGAAATCGCAGGGTCAGTTCAGGATTGCGAACTGTTTCTGTTCGCCGCTTCCGATCGAGAGGGTTTGCGCCGGGAAGTTGAAGCGCTTATTGCAGTTGCGCCGCGCTTGTCACTCGCAGAGCTGGCGGACTTGGCGGTTCACTTAGCGAACCGCCTTCAGCCCGGCAGAGTCCGTGCCGCCGTTATCGCTTCCACTCCGAAGGAATTAGAAAGTGCTCTGGAGAAACTGAGCGCCAATTTAATGGCAGGCGCCTCCCAATGCTTTGAAGGAAACATAAGTTTCGTTACCACGGAAGAGTCGGTCGTCGCGAAAATTGGTTTTGTCTTTCCCGGCCAAGGCACGCCGTTCAGTCTGGATGGCGGCATCTTTCGACGAAGATTTTCAATGGTCGAAGAACTCTATGAACAGGGAGCCATTTCCGCGACGGGCGATCGACGCTCTACCGCGGTCGCCCAGCCGGGTATCGTTGGATGGTCCGTTGCGGCTCTTCGCATCCTGCGATCAATGGGTGTAGAGGCGAACGTAGCGATCGGGCACAGCCTGGGCGAACTTGTCGCCCTGCATTGGGCCGGGGCGTTCGATGAGCAAACTTTGTTTCGAATCGCCCGGGCGCGTGGCCGATTGATGGCAACCTTAGCCCAGCCGGATGGCGCGATGGCCAGCTTGAATGCGTCGAGCCATGTCGTCGATTCGTTGCTTCGAGGCACAAAGGTGGCTATCGCCGCCGTGAATGGCCCTTCGACAACGGTGATTTCAGGGGCCCAGCCGGAGCTCGGCCGCGTCCTCGAGAAAGCACGCGCCTGCGGAATCCGGTCCATTCCTTTATCCGTCGGCTGTGCGTTCCACTCTCCGTTGATGAATCTGGTAACGCCGAACTTACGCGAAGTCCTGCGCGGCGAAACGATTCAGGAGCTACGTCGATCGCTGGCCTCTACCGTGACTGGAAACATACTGGAACCCGGCGCCGACATCACCCAACTGCTCTGCGATCAAGTCACGCAACCGGTGCGCTTTGCAGACGCGGTTGCCGCAGCGATAAGGCGCGGAGTAAATCTGTGGATAGAAGTTGGACCTGGCGACGTATTTTCGCGAATGTTGAGGGAACTCGGCGAATCGAATGTGTTCAGCGTCGACGCCGGAGGTATTTCACTGCGTCCTCTATTGCAAACGCTTGGCGCTTTGTTCGTTCATGGCGCAACCGTCGGTCTTGGCTCACTGTTCCAGCCTCGCTTCGTGCGGCCAATCGATTTGGAACGGCCGTTTAAGTTCATCGCGAACCCTTGCGAGCAAGCCCCCGCGCCTACTGAGCGTCAGTCGAACCCACCGGTCCCCAGCGCTCTAACGTCAGACATCGAAGAAGCGACTGTTTCTAATCCAACCGAAACGCCGCTGGAGGTGGTGCGAAAGCTTGTAGCGCAGCGCGCCGAGCTTCCAAGCACTGCGGTTCACGATGATCACCGGTTGTTGAGCGATCTTCACCTCAACTCCATTGCGGTGGGACAAATCGTGGTGCAGGCGGCGAAGGCAGTGTCTGGCGCTGCTCCCGCCCAGGTTATGGATTACGCTGACGCCACCGTCAGAGAAATTGCCGCCGCGATCGGAGAGTTGAAAGGTGCCACCCGTTCGGCCGATCCCATGGAACTCCCAGCCGGACTTGATTCATGGCTCCGCGCGTTCACGGTGAACCTGCGGGAATCGTCCTTTCCCGAACATCAGAAGAATAACCTCACAGGAAGTGGGACGGTCATGGCGCCGCCAGGACATGTTCTTTCTGCGGCGCTGAGCGCTCTGGTAGCGGAATCTGCGATAGGCGGCGTTTTTGTTTGCCTGCCGCCCGAGCCTGACGATTCCGTTCCTTCTCTTTTGCTGGCTGCCGCCAAGTCGGTTCTCGATGGCGAAACTGCCGCGAGGCTAGTCCTGGTTCAATCCTGCCCCGTCGGCGGAGCGTTCGCCCGGTCGCTGCATCTGGAAGCGCCACATGTGGTCACATGCGTTATTCGATTGCCGTTCGATCATCCTCAGGCGTGCGAATGGGTCATAAAAGAAGCAGCGGCGGCTGAGGGTTTCAGCGAAGTCTGTTATGACGAGGATGGAACGCGACTACAACCTTATTTATGCGCTCTTTCGCCAACTGCTGAGAGCCACGATCCGCTTTTTGCCCGCGATGATGTTCTGTTGGTGACGGGGGGCGGCAAAGGAATCGCAGCCGAATGCGCGTTGGCCCTGGCGGAAAATACCGGAGTGCGCCTTTTACTACTCGGCCGCTCCGCGCCGATTGACGATCCCGTGCTGAGCGCGAACTTTGAGAGATTCAAAGCGGCTGGTGTCGCCTTCAAGTATGTTTCCGCGGACGTGACGAATTTGCAATCTCTCCAGTCCGCGATTCAGCACGGCGAGAAAGCGCTGGGCCCGATTACGGCCATGATCCATGCCGCGGGATCGAATACCCCTCAACCAATTCAAAAGCTTGATGAAGCCGCTTGCAAGCGGACGCTTTTTCCGAAGGTGATCGGCTTGCAAAATGTGCTTTCGCTGCTTGATCCCGATCGGCTGCGACTGTTGATTACTTTTGGTTCCCTCATTGCCCGTTCGGGCTTTCCAGGTGAGGCGGACTACGCGCTGGCCAATGAGTGGATGACCTACCTGACCGAGCAGTGGCAGGCCGAACATCGAAATTGCCGTTGTATGGCGATCGAATGGTCCGCATGGTCTGGCGTGGGAATGGGAGCTAATGTGGCGAATTTTGCCACTCTGCGGAAGCACGCAATTTCGCCGATTCCTCCGGAATTGGGCTCTAAGTTTCTTCTGCGCCTGCTTCGCAGCACACTGCCTCAAGTCGCTGTTGTTGCCACCAGTCGCTTCGGAAAACTTTCTACTTTGGAGTTAGAGCCGCAACCGCTGCCCCACCTGCGCTTCCTGGAGCGACCGGGTGTTTTTTATCCACGAATAGAATTGGTGGCAGACGTTCACTTATCGGAGGAAACCGATTTTTATTTAAAAGATCACGAACTGCATAAGGAGCAGATTCTGCCGGCTGTTATGGGCCTGGAACAAATGGCGCAAACAGCGATGGCGTTGGCCGGGAAGGTTAAGCACCCGGCATTTGAACTGGTGGAATTTACTCGACCGATTGTCGTTGGCAAAGATAGCGCTGTGGTCCGTGCGGTCGCGCTCGTCCATTCCGAGGAGCGAGTAGAAGTCGCTTTGCGCTCCAGTGAAACCGGATTTTCGGCCGATCATTTTCGAGCCGTTTGCTGCTTCGAGACCCATCATCCGCTGCCGCGTATCGAGGACCACGTTGTCAGCGCCTCTCGCCTGCCTTTGGATCCAGCTCAGGATCTCTACGGAACCATTCTGTTTCAGGGACCGCGCTTCCAATGTTTGCGTTATTACACAGAGCTTACGGCGAGTAACTGTGTGGCCCACATCGCCCCGAGCAATAGCGAGTGGTTCGCGCGATACCTCCCGCAGACATTCACGCTCGGTGATCCCGGCGTGCGCGATGCGGCGATCCACGCCATTCAGGCTTGCATTCCGCACCGGCGTGTCTTGCCTGTTGCCGTGGACCGCATCAGTATTCACGTGGTGGGTGCGCCGCCTCCCTACACTCTTCGCGCCGTCGAACGGGTACGAGATAAGGACCGCTTCGTATTCGATCTCGAATTGACGGCAGCGGACCGCACCATTTGCGAAACCTGGCAAGGTTTGCACCTTCAGGGAATGGAATCGCTTCCTTGCCCGTCCGCCTGGCCAGAGCCTTTATTCGGCCCGTACCTCGAACGCTTCTTGCACGCATACGCGTCCGATAGCGGCATTCGAGCCATCTTTAATCGCGACGGGGCATTTAATCGAGGGAACGCCCTTCGCCTGATTACGGGACGAGAGGCGTTGCCCCAACGACGAAAAGACGGCAAACCGGAATTGGCTGGCATGTCGGTGTCGTTATCGCATTGTGACGGAACCACGCTGGCGATTGCCGGCCCCAACACTTTGGGCTGCGATGTGGAAACGGTCGAGAACAGGCCGGCATCGATTTGGCGGGAAATGCTTGGTCCACGCCACTTTGCTCTCGCCAGTTTGTTAGCCGAGGAAGCCAGTGAAGATCAGGATTCAGCGGCCACTCGGGTGTGGACTGCGCTTGAGTCGTTAAAGAAGGCTGGAGTTCCGCGAGATGCTCCTTTAGTTTTTTCCTCCGTCGTCAAAGACGGATGGCTGCACCTATCGGCGGGCCCATGGGCTGTATTTACTCTGGTCACGCAGCTTAAATCGAGTAAGCGCCGCACAGCCGTGTGCGTAGCCTTCCCCGATCCGCTGCGAAAAACACAAGCGCTCGAATCGGTCCGCGATTCTATCGGTATTGCGCAATAAGCGGGCTTTGGGCTTCGGCTTTCGGGCTTCGGCCAGTCACGGGCATCAAGCCCTCACAAAGCGTCCTGTCTGAAAAACGTAAGTCTGGTTAATCCAGCGCCTGAAGGCTACCACAGACAATACGGGCATTTCGGTATGCCTAAAGGCATACCCTGATACGAATCGATAGCTTCTTCAGCAAGCCGAGAGCCCGAAGGCCCGAAGCCCGAAGCCGGCAGCCGAAGCCCGAAGCCCGGAGCCCGAAGCCCGGAGCCCGAAGCCGGAAGCCCGAAGCCGGAAGCCGGAAGCCCGAAGCCCGAAACATGTCACTCTCATACGACTACCGCCATATTGTTTCCTTCGAAGAGACCAATCTCGTAGGCAATGTGTATTACGTCAATTACCTGCGCTGGCAAGGCAGGTGCCGCGAGGCATTCCTGCGCGATCACACCCCGGAATTGCTCGCTGAATTGTCGAAGGATCTTTGTCTGGTCACGGCGCATTGCAGCTGCGATTACTTCGCCGAGCTGTGGGCCTTCGATGAAGTCCTCGTGCGCATGTTCATTGAGGAAGTGACGCAACACTACCTGTCGATGAAGTTCGAATACTGCCGCGTTGGCGATCAAAAGAATCTTGATCTGGTAGCTCGAGGCCGTCAACGAATCGCTTGCATGCGGCGAACGGCAACTGGCACCCTGCCTGCTCCGATTCCCGACTCGCTGCGATCGGCTCTCGCGCGTTACGCGGAAGCGAACCTTCCGGTATCGGCGATCTAACGCTTCGGCGGAACTCAGCAATCGCAGAGAAGGCAGCGAATCTGGAATCCAGTTTAATGCCAAATATAAGAGGCGCTTGACAATCAGCTCCTCGCCTCGCCGTCGTCTTTTTATTCCCGGAGTATGAACGGACTTCATGGCTAAATATAAGGATTACGTCTCTCTAAACGGTAGTGAGCGAGCGCCGCTTGCTGGAGCCCAAACTCTGGGCGCAGCCAACTCGGAAGAAACCTTCCGCGTAACTCTGCTTCTGCGGTCGCGCGCGGAGGCCGAACCTTCGGTGTCAGGGAAAGTTAAATCAACCCCGGCGAATTCTGAAACTGCGGCGCCGAAGGCGTCCGCGAAGCGAAAAATCCTTACGCGTCAGGAATTTCTCGACATGTACGGAGCTAGGAATGAAGACTTGGAAAAGATCGAAGAGTTTGCCCACGAATACAATCTGGCGATCGCGGAAGTAAGTTTGGCGAAACGCACAGTTGTATTGACCGGCACTGTGGCGAATTTTGGCAAAGCGTTTCAAATCGAATTGCGTCGATACCAGCATTCGGGGCGCTTCTATCGCGGTCGCACTGGCCCAATTCAGATCCCCGTCGAATTGAGCGGCGTGGTGCAAGCTGTGATGGGGCTCGACAATCGGCCACAAGCACGCCCTCATTTTCGAACGCGGCCTACCCCGAATCATCTTCATGTTCGCACCACTCAGCCCCCCGGAACGTTCACGCCGGCGCAGGTGGCGGCAATTTATGGCTTTCCGCCCCAAGCCGACGGAAGCGGACAATGCATCGCCCTGGTTGAACTCGGGGGAGGCTTTAACTCGAAGGACATCACCTATTACTTTGAGACGGTCCTAAAGCTGCCGGTTCCCAAAGTCGTATCGGTTTCGGTGGATGGAGCCGGCAATACGCCGGACGGAAGCATCGATAGTCCGGATTCCGAGGTCATGCTCGATATCGAAGTAGCGGGAGCGGTCGCGCCCAAATCAACGATCGTTGTGTATTTTGCTCCCAATACCGATCAGGGTTTTTACAATGCGATCGCCGCGGCCGTCCACGATACGCGTTATAAACCCGGGGTCATTTCCATCAGTTGGGGAAATACGGAATCCTCCTGGAGTAAACAATCGCTCACTCAATTCAGCAACCTGCTCGAAAATGCCGGCACGCTGGGCATTACGGTGTGCATTGCATCCGGGGACAACGGATCGACCGACGGAGTCACCGACGGATTTCAGCACGTTGATTTTCCCGCCTCGAGCCCCTTCGCTCTGGCGTGCGGCGGAACCCGACTTACGGCCGCGAATAATCAACTCTCGGACGAGGTTGTCTGGAATGAACTCGACGGACAACACGGCGCCACGGGCGGTGGAGTAAGCGAATTCTTTGCGAGGCCCGCATACCAGGATCATGCCAACGTTCCTCCGTCGACGAACCCCGGCAATTTTGTTGGACGCGGAGTGCCCGACGTGGCTGGCAATGCCGATCCTCTGAGCGGCTACGACGTATATGTCGACGGCCAACCAATGATAGTCGGAGGAACGAGTGCGGTTGCGCCGCTTTGGGCCGCACTTCTTACCCTGGTCAACCAGATACGGGGAAAGCAAATCGGCGACCTCAACTCGTTGCTTTACGCGCAAGGAGCGGCGGACGCTTTTCACAACGTAACCAAAGGCAACAACGGCGGCTACAGCGCGGGGCCCGGATGGAACGCGTGCACCGGTTGGGGTAGCCCCAAAGGCGCCGCCATTCTGGCATTGCTCAACTCGGCGGGATCCCAAAGCTGATCCTCAGAGGCGACACATCTTAGACCTTACTTCGGTTTGAAAACCGGGAGGTGCAACCGTGCAAACTGCATTCGCAATATCCCAACCAGCGCCTGCCTTGCCGCATTTCGCCGATGTCAGCTCAGCGGCGTCGCAGGCTCTATCGAAGCGCGTCGACGATTTGATTCTTGTTCAGGCGTGCAAGGGCGGAAACATAGACGCCTTCGAGGAACTGGTAAGGCGATACCAGCATAAGTTGCTCCGGGTCGCGCAAAACATTACCCGCAACCACGAAGATGCGGAAGAGGTAGTGCAGGAGTCCTTGTTAAAGGCGTATCACAAGCTCGATCAATTCCGGGGAAACGCAAAGTTTTCCACGTGGCTCTTCCGCATCAACGTGAACCAATCGCAAATGAGAATAAGGAAACGTCTCGGTGCGCGCACAATGATCTTTGAGAGTCTGCAAACACAAAACCCCGAGCCTGCGCGCGAGCGCGCGCATCTGGCGCTGAATCCCGAGGAACTCTGCCAGGCATCGGAGCGTCGCCGGATTCTGATGAAAGCGTCGATGATTCTTAGGCCGCGTCTGAGGGTTGTATTCGTTCTTCGCGATATCGAAGGCGTCTCGATCGAGCAGACGGCGAGAACGCTTCACTTGAACCAATCGGCCGTGAAGTCGCGCCTGTGGCGCGCCCGAATTCAACTTCGCAACCAACTAAGCCGAAGTTTCAATTTCCGGGAAGAGCTTATCGGCGTTTAATCACATACTCCGATCGGCAACCGAGGAGTAGAACGCTTGCGCCGTTTTCCACATAGTGATCGAGCAGCGACCTACTTCAAGGAGCGAAATAAGAAATATGGATACAACGCAACGCACCCAGAACAAGTTTCCCCAGGGCGGTAATACGCCGGTGTTCAGCGAAATGAGCGCCCTGCTTGCCATTGCGCAGCGTCGGCCCGACCCCGCCGCAAACTTCGAAGATCTAACCGGACCGAAAGAAAGATTGTTCATGAAAAATGTCGTCGACCAATCGGGAATCGTGCAGCCTTCCATTTTCGTTCGCAGCGATACTTTTTCCGAGCCGCACTCCGGCTTGGATACCCAAGTTCTAAGTCTCGCGGTTTGCTCGGGCGTTGGCAGCAGCGCGTTGCTGGGAGGCGAAGTTGCCGTACATGTGAAGAGCACCAGCGATCTCCCGGGCATGGTTCCCGCGGATCTTCCGCCTGGTGCTCTCCACGTTCTCGACATGCCGCTAGTCGGAGGCCGCGCGGTCACGCCGAAGCAACACTCTGTGGGAAAAATTCAAGCGCTGTCTCCCGATAGTCCGTTTCCGGCGCGAGTCACGATCCAGGTCTATTACAGTTTTGTGCTAGGGACGCGCGACGGCAAGCTATCGAACGTCTCCGACAACATTTCTGTCGAGGGCGAAGAGCCGCACTATATGGAGGCGCTGGTCAATAGTATTCCCCCCGACGTCCAAACTCCTCTTCAGGGCAGGGAGTGGGATCTGCTGACCGGAGGAGACAGCTTTCTTAAGCTTTGGATCAAGATGGAATACTTTCGTTTTCTCGGCGCCGGCGATTGGCAACATACGCAGCGGCTCACTTTCCGCGACGACGTTGTTACCACTGAGTGAACGGAGGTGTTCCTGATTGTGACTTGTTTCTTTCGCTCTCAACCAGCCCGGCCGCTTTTGGTCGGGTTTCTTAATTGCTCGCTAACGGTCCGTGATACGTCGGACTGAACATCAGTAAAGGAGTACAACAATGACCCCAATCAAAAGCCAAGATGACAATCTGCGTTCCATCGTGCACGAAATAGAAATAGCCGTGCCCGCGGCGGATGTCTGGAAAGCGTTGACCGATCCCGCCGAATTAGTGCGTTGGTTTCCTCTCGACGCGAAAGTAAAGCCCGGTGAAGGCGGCTCAATCTGGCTCTCCTGGGGTGGAACGCACATCGAAGAATCCATTATCGAGGCGTGGGAGCCGAATAAACATCTTCGTACGAAAGAGATCGCTCCCTTTGGCGCATACATCCAGCCCAGAGACGCAAAGAACTTGTCGCCTCGAAACCTGGACTTCCTGCTCACGCCCGCCAATGGAAATACTACCTTGCACTTTGAATATTCAGGATTCGGGACTGGCCCCGGCTGGGATTATCTCTACGAGCCGATCGATGCGGCCTTCGATTTCCAGCTCAACTGCCTGAAGTTTTATCTGGAACGCTGTCCCGGACAGGATCGATCCGTATCGTGGGCGCGCACCGTGTTTCACATTTCTCCGAAGGAGGCGTGGGGCCGCCTCGCCGGTCCGCAAGGATTCCTGCGCGAAGGCTCGTTCGATGGGTTGCAGAAAGGCAATCGCTATTCGATTCAGGCCGCCAATGGCGATAAGTTTGACGGCGAGGTTCTGACTTACCATCCGGGGCGGCAATTCGGCGCCACCGTGGAGAATCTGAACAACGCGCTGTTACGGCTCTCCGTCGGAGTCTGCACCGGAGTGGCCGGAGCTTCGGTTTGGCTTGCCAGCTTTGGCGAAAAGCATCCGGACGCGAACATGTTCGAGCATCGTTGGACGAACTTGCTGGAAACAGTTTTGCGCTGAGCAATCTCGATAGGTGTCCACACTGCGACAAAAACAATTGGCAAGAGGGAAGAAGCGAGGGGCGGGATGGGTGCATAGGATGAGGGAGAATCGGCGGGGGCAGTAGCGCCGCCAAATCAATTTGGGAGGAAGGTGTTTTATGAAGAATAAGACCGTAATGGTTATTTTCGGCTGCATGCTGGCGGTCGCCGTGGCGTTCGCAGCCGAAGAGGCAGGCAAGCCGGCGGCGGCGAATCACGCGTCGGCAGCAACCACAGCGAGTACCGCGCCCGCGCCGGCGATGCCGCCCTCGGCGCTGTTCGACCGGTTGGGCACGCAGCCCGACGTCATCTACTTGATCGCCAACTCTTCGGTGGTGTTCGGGCCGGACCCGCACGGGCGCAGCGAAGAGATCACCTTCCTCGGACCGGTGACGGTGCCGAAGTGGCCGATGCCGGGCTACGGACGCCGGGTTCTGCCCGATGGCCGGCAGCAGATCGACATCGAGCTGACGCAGTCGGAGTTGACCGGCGAGAGTTATGTGCTGAACGGCCCGGTGGTGCTGGGCGAGCATCCCGATCTGCGCTCGCTGGGCACGATCACGGAGCGTCCGCACACCAACGCGTCGAACACGACCGGCGACAACAGCGCGAATAAAGGTGCCGGCGCGAATGCGAATGCTACGGCGGCCGCTCCGGCGAACGGCGCGGCGAGCGTGACCCCGGTGGCCAGCAAGAGCGCGGGCAACGCCGCGGCGAAGACGGCGGAGCCATCGGCGGAAGAAGTGCCGGCCGACTTCGTGGTGGAACGCAAAGTATTGCTGACCACGGCGAAGGGGATTCTCTACAACGAAACCGCGGTGCCGGTGCGCGGGCGCATCGACGCGATTCCGCCGGTGAAGTTCGAGGGCACGCCGACGGGCGTGAATGTGTTCCGCGGGATGGAGCTGCCGGTGGCGCTTCTGGACCGGGACGGCAACGTGAACGGCTGGTTCTACAGCAAGGCGCACATGGCCTACGCGGTATTGCCGGCAGCGATCGAACGTTCGTTCGTGAAAGGCACGGTGCAGTTGAAGTCGGGCGCGAAGACGGAAAGCGTGGAAGTGAGCGGGCCGGCGGAGATTCATCACCTGGCGGCGCCGGGCAGCGGCGCGCAGACCAGCATGGAAGTGATGATGCTGGCGTTGCGCGGCCACAGCCAGTTGCTGGGCGGCGACATCATGGTGACGGAAACCTTTGGCGACCGCGACCACTTCTCGCGCGGACAACTGAACTGGCAGGGAACGAACGCCAGCTCGAAGTTCGACTTGTTCGTCGATGTCTATACGCCGTCGGCGAAACTGACCACGCACGAACCGATCACGCTGGCCGGGCAGTTGCTGGACTGCAAGATCGACGGCCACCTGGAAAAAGGCAAACTGAATCTGCCGCTGGTGAGCGGCAAGGCTCAGTTCAACTCGGACGCAGCCCGCACCCTCTACGACGAAAGCGAAAAGCCGGTCGTGGAAGTGGGCAAACTGCAACTCAACGTCGCCGAACGCATGTAATCCCTCTCTCTCTCTCCCCGCGGGACCGGCCCACCCGGCTCCGTGGTTAACCTACCGAACTTCACGTACTCCACACCATGAAGTGCATCCCCTCCAAAACGTCCATCCTGCCGCTTGCGGTGCTGGCTCTCTTCGTAGCTGGGGGAGCCAGCGCCACCTCTGGCGAGATGTCCGGTCACGCAACAGTGGCCGCACCGCCTGCCACCATAATCGACACGCTGGCTGGCGGCGGGCACGTAGGAGACGGAGGCCTGGCGAAAGCGGCGCGCCTCAGTCTGCCCGGCGGAATCAGCGAAGCTCCTAACGGAGATCTGATCGTTGTCGACTTCGGAAATCATCGCGTCCGCATCATCGATCACAAAACGAACATTATTCGCACGCTGGCTGGCACTGGAGAAGCGGGTTACAACGGAGACGGAATTCCAGCGTCCCAAGCGCAGTTGTCGCGGCCTGAGTTCGCAGTCTTCGGGCCGAACGGCGACCTTTTCATTGCCGATTCCTATAACAACCGCGTCCGCAAGATCGACCATGTTACCGGGTTGATCGGCACCGTCGCAGGTACAGGAGAACGAGGTTATTCGGGGGACGGCGGTCCGGCAACGGCCGCGAAGCTTCATTTTCCCGAAGGCATTGCCGTTGACCATCTGGGCAATCTTTTTATCTCCGACACCGTAAACCGTCTAATACGCCGGGTTGATGCTCGCACGGGCATCATCGCCACCTACGCGGGCACAGGCGAAGTTGGCGTGAATCCCGAAGGTACTCCCGCTCTGCGCGCAAAGTTTCTGCGTCTGGCGCGTATCTCCATCGACCGCGCCGGCAATTTATATGTGGCGGACAGTCCCTCCCATCGAATCTTGGTAATCGACGCCAAAAACCGATTAGTCCACACCTTCGCGGGATCGGGCAAGTTGGGATTCGCCGGAGATGGTAGCCCTGCGGTCGCGGCTGAAATCAGTTATGCCGAAGGGATGGTGATCGCCCCGAATCAGGATCTTTACTTTGCCGACGTAGGCAATCACCGCGTTCGGAAAATTGACGGCCGAACGCAAATTATCACCACTGTGGCCGGCACCGGCGAAAAAGGCTTTTCCGGAGACGGCGGTCCGGCGATCAAGGCGCAGTTGTGGAGTCCGGGCAGAGTGTGGGTGGATCATCGCGGAAACATTTTAATCGCGGATATTCTGAACGCTCGGATCAGGCGCATCGATGCCCGTACGAATGTGATCGAAACAATCGCGGGTACCGGCGATTGGGGAGACGGCGGGCCGGCTCGCGACGCGCTGCTTTCCGTGCCTGGCGATATCGCTTATTCGAACGGCAAGGTCTACATCGCCGACTACGGTACGCGCCGCGTTCGATGCGTCGATCTTGCCACAGGAATCATTTCAACCGTCGCCGGTGGGGGGACTCAAACAGGCGAGGGAATTCCCGCCACCAACGCCGACTTTCTTCTTCCGGAGGGAATCGCCGTCGATGGCCACCGCCATACGCTCTACATCGCCGACAACATCGCTAATAAAGTTTGGATGGTCGACCTCGAGACGGGCATTTTACACACCCTTGCGGGAGGCGGCTCGGATAATTCTGATGAAGCTTTAACCGCACGTTCGGCGCATCTTCGTCTGCCCTCGGCGCTCGCGGTGGGACCCGATGGAGAGCTTTATATCGGAGACTTCGGGCAGCAGAGAGTGCTGGCGGTCGATCCGGCTTCCGGAGCTATGCGCGTTCTGCGCGGGCCCAGGGGAGAGGCCGATCCGATCAATGTCGCGGTGACCAGCCTCGACGCTGGCAAGCAAGGACTGTTCCTGCTGACTCATGGGAGCGAGGACGTTCGCCTCCTTGACCTGAAGTCGGGAAAGTTTGCATCGATGCCGCAAATTGACTCCTTGCCTCCGGCTCCCTCTGGTGATTCACAGATTATCGATATCGCTGCGCACGGCTCATATGTTTACCTGGCCGACGCCCTTGCGCATCGCGTGCTGCGCCTGAATCTAAAAACAGCTACGGTGAGTGTGGTTGCCGGAAGTGGCATTCAAGGGTTTTCTGGAGATGGAGGGCCGGCCGACCGCGCTTCCTTGTTTCAACCGGGAGGCATCGCGGTCAGCGACGATGGCCGGGAACTCTTCATTGCCGACACCAAAAATCACCGGGTGCGAAGGGTGCGGCTGCTCGATGCCGAGGCGGAGAAATGACGCGCGCGACCATGCGTGGATTAGCGATCGGCTGCGCGGTTCTGATTGTGAGCCTGGGCGCTTCCGGTGAATCTTTGCAAGTCGCGCGCGGGATTAAGAGTTTCAAGCTGCCCAACGGTCTTCAGTTGGTGGTCGCAGTGCGGCCGGAATTGCAGCTGGCCGCAGTCAATCTCACCGTAAACATCGGCGCCATTGATGACCCACCTGGCCGATCGGGAATGGCGCACATTCTCGAACATGTCACACTGTCGGGATCCACTACTGTAGGAACGCTCGATCCCGTAGCGGAGGCAAGCGCTCTTGCGGAGCTTGACCGCGCTCATGAGGCGCTTTTGCGCGAAAGCCAACGCGCCGAACCCGAGCCGGCGATTCTAGTCGGTCTGGAGCGCTGGGTCGAGCAAGCCCAGCAGGCTGCGACGCGCGCTTGTGAAACTGGCGAAATTCTCGGTGGCCGCCTGGAAGCGCATGGCGCGGTCGGGCTGAACGCCACCACCAGCGCCGACGTCACGCAATTTTTCACTTCGATCCCGAATGAGCAAATCGAGCTGTGGATTTCGCTCGAGGCAGAACGGTTGCAGCATCCGATTCTGCGGCGATTCTACAGCGAGAGAAATGTCATCTTGCGCGAAATCGCCGGGCTGACGGGCGGCAAGCCAACGCTCCAGGAACGGCTCTTGCAGAAAATATTTCCCGGCGGCTCAGTTTCACAACCTATGGAGGGCACGCCGGAACAGATCAACACCATCGATCGGCCTGAGGCCTTCGCATACTTTCGCCGCTTCTATCGTCCGGAAAATATTGTTATCGCAGTGGTAGGCAACGTCGATCCGGAAACCGTGTATCGCTTGGTTGCGCGCTATTTCGCAGGTTGGCATTCAGACGGAATCGCCGAGTTGCCGCGCTCCCAGCGTGAAGAGGCTACGCCCCCGACGAAGCCAGTTGTACAAACCTTTCGCAGCGGAAACAGTCCAGTAGTTTTCTTTGCATTTCCTGAAGCGCGGCGACAAACGCCGGCGCAAGCGGCCGGACTGGAAGCGGTGGCGGAGTTGATTAACTCCACCGAACTTTCTCCGCTTCGCAGAAAACTTATAAAAGAGCAGCGTGCCGCATGGAGCGTCGCGGCGACTTCCCATTATCCAGCTCGGAAGCAAGCTGCGATCTTCCTGCTTCACGTTTACGGGACAGCGGGAACGGAGTCGCAGGATTTGATCCGGGAAAGTTCCACGTTGCTGAAGTCTCTGGAGAATATTCCCGGAGAAGATTTGACCGGCGCGGCCCTTGGGGCGGAGATGAGAATCGCGTCACAACTGGATGACCCTCCCACTCTGGCTTCATTGCTGGGACTTTACCAGGCTGTCGACGGCGATTGGAGCGTTCCATTTCGCCGACTGGAAGCCGTGCGAAGCCTGGGGGCGGAAGGGGTGCGCGCTGCGGCACACCAACTCCTGGATACTCTGCCCTCGGCGGATCTGTCAACAGGTGCCAGATGAACACTGTTCGTTTCGGCGCACTATCAATGTGGACCGTAATGTTGGTCCTGCTGTGCCGGGCAAGCGGAATGCCCCTCGTACTATCCCTGCCTGGACTCCAGAATTTCGAACGAGTGGACCTCAACAATGGTCTACGAACATTCGTCGGTAAAACCCAGCGAGCGGCATTATTTTCCGAGGTCCTCCTGGTTGTGCGCGCGGGCACGGACGCGCCGGCTAATCGAGAGGATGAGGTTGCCCGAGTTGCCGCGGATGCGTTCCTTTCCGGCCGGCGGGCGGAGGGTACTTCTCCAATCGGCCTCGAATTGGCGCGCCTTGGCGTTACGCCGGATTTCACGGTCGGTCGGGACGTAGCCGTCTTCCGCTTCGCCGTCCCCACCGTGAATACCGAAAGCTTTCTTCATTTGCTCGCCGAACTGCTGAATCGCCCAATATTTTCCGAGGAAGAATGGAGCGAGGCTGTTGCGCGCAGCGGACAGGAGTTAACCGACGAGCAGACGGATCCGTGGCAACACTCGACGGTTGAACTGACCAGCCTGGTGTGGAGGCAGCAGGTACCCGCTGATGCAGGAGCGCATCCGCCTTCTCCCATCAGCCGATCCGCGCTCGCTCGCTTTTGGGAGCAAGCCTACGCTCCGGCGAACATGATTCTCTCGGTCTGGGGTGAGTTGCCGGTCGACGAACTTGCGCAGACCGTGCGGCGGGAATTTGGCGGACTGGCGCCGCGTTCGTCACCTCTGCCGCCATCGCTTCCTCTAAATCCCGTGCTCAACAAAACAGGGACAACACATTGTTTGCAGCAGGAAGGTGCGGTCCCCGCGGCTTTGCTGGTTGGCGCCGGGGCAAGAATCGACAGCGACCGCGATTTCTACGCCTGGCAGCTTGCGGTGCACATTCTCGGCGCGAGCTATAACTCGCGTCTCCAGAAGCGATTGCGAACTGAATCTCAAGTGGTCTACACGGTGGAAGCAGCTGGCCTGCCAGTTGGGACCAAAGGAATGATTCTCCGAATTGCATGCCAAACAGATCAGGTCGAAACCACTCGGCAAATCATTCTGGAGGAGTTGCGGCGACTCACGCGAGAATCGGTTACGCAACAGGAATTGGATCTCGCCCGAGCGATCCTCCGCAGCCGCTTGAAACTCGATGCAGCCTCCTTCCGCGATCAATTTTATCGGCGCTCTCTGGCTTTACTCCTGCCGCAAACGGTGCGTGACCCAGCGGGTGCCGAACCAATTCTCGCCGCCTTTACTCCAGCCACGCTGCTTCATGTCTTAAGTTCAACGCTACAGGCGGAAGCGGCTTCAACCGTGGTTGTATCGGACCATTCCGAATCTTTGTGTGGGAGTAGTCATGAAATCAGACCGTAGCCGAAAGATCTTTTGGGCTGGCGTGAGTTTGTCGCTCGCTATGCTTAGCATGCCCGCCCTCTCCGGATCGATGAAACAAAACGACGCTTTGCCGCAACCGCCCGCCGGCATGCCCGCAGTGCCGGTTCCAGCCGGCAATCCGCTTACTCCAGCAAAAGTAAGGTTAGGCGAGAAATTGTTTTTCGAAACCGGGCTCTCGGTCGACGGAACCATCAGTTGCGCGAGCTGCCATAAGCCCGAACATTTCTTCGCCGACGAATCCTCTCTGTCATCTGGCGTCGGTTCGCAGTTAGGCGAGCGCAACGCGGTCTCGGTGCTGAATGCCGCCTACGCGCCTCACCTTCTCTGGGACGGACGGTCGGTAACTCTCGAGGATCAAGTCCGCTATCCGGTTACTCATCCGCGGGAGATGAAGAATACGCAGGATGGCGTGGTGAAATTTCTGGCGAAGGATGCGGCCTATGTTTCCATGTTCAAGGAAGCCTTTGGCGATCCGGCCGTAGCGTGGGATCGTGTGACCAAGGCGATCGCGTCATTCGAGCGCACTCTGCTAACGGGCGATTCACCCTTCGACCGCTACGTCGGCGGCAATCAGGAAGCAATTTCGGCCTCCGCTAAAAGAGGGTTTGAACTCTTTCGCGGTGCCGCGGGATGCATCAATTGCCACACGTACTCGAAGGAGAGTCCTTTTCTTTCCGACTACGATTTTCACAATACCGGTGTTGGTTGGGCAGCTTCGCCCGATCTGGGCCGCTATGAGATCACCAAAGCGCGTGAGGATAAGGGCGCATTCCGCACTCCCAGCCTGCGCAACGTCGCGCACACCGCGCCTTATATGCACGACGGCAGCATGAAGACGCTCCACGAAGTCGTGGACTATTATTCGCGCGGCGGGGAAAAGAATCCTTTCCTCGACGAAAAACTCCATCCTCTAAATCTGACTGAGGAAAATAAAACAGACCTGATCGCGTTTCTCGAATCGCTGACTGGAGAAGTCTCGTATGTTGCGGCAAAACCGGCGGCCAGCGAGAACCGGCTCAACCCAAAACCCATAGCCCTTGAAGAGAAAGCCCTCGAAGAGAATAAGAGTTCACTGGACAAACAAATCGAGTCTCCCGAACTTTTTCCGCAGAGCCATCCTCCGTTCGGACGCGTGGAGATTATCGCCGGAAGCCGCGATTTCGGCGATGGAGGGCGGGCGCTCGATGCCCTCTTCGTGGGCGTCGGCGGTCTGGCCGTCGATGATACGGGAAATCTTTACATTGCCGACACCGGCGGGAATTGTGTGCGAAAGATCGACGCGCGGACCGGGATTATTTCGACGGTGGCCGGAAACGGATTGCTCGCTGGCCTTACAAATCCTAGAAATGCGACTGAACAAGCGCTACACGGGCCCGCCCCATTGGCGCTCGATTCGGAAGGGAAGTATCTATATATCGGAGAAATCATTGGACGCCGCGTGCAGCGCGTCAATCTGAGCACCGGCATTATGGAGGACATGGGAACCCCTTCCGGCGGATTTGGAAAACCCGGCGGCCTGGCATGGACCACGCTTGGCCTATTGGTCGCCGATGCGCCGCGCGGGCAAGTATGGAAGCTCGAGCGCGACGGCCATTGGACCGGCCTGTTGCCCGACGAGGCTAGAATGCGCGGTGCGATTCGCTCAGTTGCCGAAGATCCTTATGGACATATTTATATCGTTGAATATTTCACTCACCGTATTTTACGGTTGAATCCGACGACCGGCCTAGTCGATGTGGCCGCAGGCACGGGCGAGGCCGGCCGGGTTGCCGACGGAGCCAAGGCGCAGCAATCGCCGTTGCGCACGCCGGATGGAATTGCATTCGATCGCGCGGGCAATCTCATCGTGGCCGACAAAGGGAATCATCGAATTTGCCGCATCGATGCAGCCCATGAACGGGTGAAGACTCTAGTAGAGGCCGGTCAGCAGGGCAGCAAAGAACGCTGGACTCCGGGCCCGATAGCGATCGGCAAGGATGGTGTTCTTTGGATCGGAGATATTCATCTCAATCGAGTCCTGCGCTACGAACCCAATGCGAAAGCGCCGGTGGTGGTCGCGGGAAACGGCAGCATCCGCGATGGCGGTCCGGCGCTGTCGGCGCGGTTGGCTCATCCGGGGGCGGTAACCGCGGATGCTCGCGGGAATATTTATATTTCCGACACGCTTCATCATCGGATACGGGTTATCGACCCCGCGACCAACCGGATTCGAACTCTAGCGGGCAGTGGCGTGCCCGGTTATAACGGTGATGGCATTCCTGCAAAACAAGCCTGGCTTAGTTATCCCGGAAAATTGCAGGTCGATTCCCTGGGACGGCTCTACGTCGGCGACTACTATAACAACCGCGTGCGCCGCATCGACCTGCGAACCGGCTTGATCTCCACTGTTGCCGGGAATGGCATTGCCGGCGAGGACGGCGACGATGGGCCCGCGGGCAAGGCTCCACTCATTAATCCGCACGCTCTGTTTCTGGAGAATAAGTCCCTTATCATCGCCAGCGCAGTTTCCTCCAAACTTCGTTGGGTTGATCTTCGCAAGGGCGAAATTCATGCGGTTCCTCTATCCCAGGATGTGCCCGAGACGCTGGTTTTTTATGGCATTACCCGCTGGAATGGTGGGTTGGCGCTCGCTTCACCTCGTCCCGGGTCCGTTGAGTTCCTCCATGACGGGAAACTCACGCGACTGTTCGGCAAGCCAGACGTCGTCTTTCCGCAGGATGTCGCCGTTTCACCGGAGGGCGATTTGTATATTTGTGAAACCGGGCGCAATCGTGTGTTGAGATGGGATGGCTCCAATCTCGAGCCGGTAGTTGAGAATCTAGGCCGGCCGCGATCAATCGCCTTCGATGCCCAGGGCAATCTTCTCATCGCCGATACATTTCATAATCAGATCCTTCGGGTATGGGCGCAGAATCCGCGCCGCACCTCTCCTGACAAACATTCCGAATCGCCGGTTGCAGTGCGATAGCCGCGTAAGTCGATTCAACATCGGTCGAACCCGGAATACCTAGCAGTCGATTTCCTATGTTTAGCTACCTGCTCGTTCTAAGTTGGATTGCGGGCCTGTCTGTACCCGCGATGGTTACGGTTTTGTTTTTCGATCGCATTGAGTGGAGTAAGCAATTAGGCGGGCCAACTTGGGACTTCACGCGAAGTTGGGCCTCAAACATAACGGCCGCGGGAACGATCCTAAGCTATAGCGTTCTGCTGTCGTGGGTGGCGCCCGATGCAGCTCTGCACTTCCTGCCCCGTCAGGGCTATCTCACCATTGGAACAATCGCCGGAGGTTTGTCAGTGCTGGCGCCCTTCGCCTTTCACGTCACGTCGAGAATATTGCTGGCTTGCCGGCGAAGCTCCGCGGCGGCGAGCGCGTTCCTGATGAGCGCTGGAATTACCATATGGGCTTTGACGCTCCAGCTATTTCTCGGCGCATGTCTCCTATGGGAGTTATACCTGGCCGGGACATTCGCGTTGGCGATTGCGATCGCGCTGGTATCGCTGGTGCTGAGCTTGTCCGTTCTGGTTGTTTGGTATGCGATTCTGACCGCAGCCGACACGCTCAGAAGAGCGCCATCGCCATCGCTGAGCCTGGAGGGACATTTGCAATCGCAAGCTAAGGGCGAGCAATCTGCCACGTGGCCTTTGCTATAAATGCAGCCAAAATGTTGGGTCGGGTCTTTGGGAACAATTAGTCGGCTGGAACCTGGCCGAAATGATTGCCTGGAAGATGGTTGTCTGGAATGATTCGCTGGGATGATTATCCCGTTACTAGCCCCGGTCGGCAACGTGGGTTTTCGTCGATGGAAAGATCAGACGGACTGAGATGGATTGAGACTACGTCACGGCGGCAAAGTATGAGGAGAACCACGCAAAGTCCGTGAACTCCGCGTGGTTCCCTCGCCCGAGAAGCTAAAACTAACTCAGAACAGTTTGCAAAGCGTGTGTCCAGCGCCACTCGAACATCTGGCTGGCAGCGGGTTTCGCTCCCCAACTGGCTAGCCAGACTCCCGCTTCCGTTGCGCCGGGACGGTCCAGCACGATCCGGAGCAGGGAATTGTTCAGGTTCTCGACGGTCCCGGCGAACTGCTTATTGGGGACGTGCGAAATGACGACGCCTTCGAACACGTCTCCGGTGACGGCGCGAATCGAATACTTGTCGCCCCGGTTAAGTCCCGCGAACGAGCCCTCGGCGAGAATGCCGCCTTCTCCAGTCAGTCTCGACCACATCTCGCCATAGCTCTTGGGCGAGGGCGTACGCGCCCAGGAAACGCTTCGTTTCTCGCCGAAGTGCGACTTCACATACTGACCAAGGGCCGACAACTGGTAAACCGCGCAAGACGACACTGCGGACTGGAACTTCTGCCATTCTGGAGTGGTTCCGAACCCGTCGTACTCATACTTGAGAACGGTCTGCTCGCCAGATGTAGAGAGGTTATAGTCAATGGTTCGAGTCTTGCTGGGGCCGTCGCTGGGCTGAAAGGTCACACCGAAAGGTGTGGTTTCGACGACCTTCAGGCGCGCATTGGGCTCCCAGATCTGAATCGTGCACTCCTCGACCACCGGTTCTCCCCACGAGTGCCGCATGCTGCCGCCGACTCCCGGAGTTACGGAACTCGTCATACCAAACCAATTATTCAAGTGGTTCGGCTCGGTGAGAGATTGCCACACTTTGTCGATAGAGGCATCATAGCGATGCTCCTGGACAATTGTGCCGGGCTGTCCGTTTAGGTTCAGCTCGGGCTCGTTTAGGGCTTTGCTGACTTCTGTTTCTTTCATAACTTCTCCTTTTTCCTCCGCACGTTAAAGTAGGCGGTTTGGTATTTTCGAAAACCGGTGGTTATCGGCGAACGCCTTACTACAGGCATCCGCAAAAATTGTTCGTTGTTCGATGACGTCGAAAGCAAAGCCAAAACATATTAGAGATATGGTCTACCTCCCCGTCCCGCCCGGATAATTGCAAAAACAAAAACGAATTCTTCGAGATGTCGGTTGCCGCCAAATTGAAGGATCTTCGATGGAATAATTCAGCATCTCGATCCTCTGCACAGAAAGTAATCCTGCGGCAGCTTATGTGTCTTCTCTGAATTTGCTAAAGACGCCCGTTCGCAAGGCGAAATCCCTTTGGTCACATGAAGATTTGTTTTCGTTCGAGCAAGCGAGGAGAAGATTCGCAAGACGGCATTGATAGAATCCGCTCATGCCGGAATGCATCGCGCTTTCGCCGTCTTCGCCCTGGATCGAACTCCGTAGCACTGAAAAAGATTGGAACGAAGCCGATCCAATTGTCCTGGGTACGATGCTCAGCCAGATGCATCTGATTCGCGCGTTCGAGGAAACCGTCTTCGACCTATGGGCAAAAGGCTTGGGGCATGGATTTCGGCATTTAAGTTCCGGTCAGGAAGGCGGAGCGGTCGGCTCGATTCTGCCGTTGAATGCGAGCGACGGCATCACGGGCGCGCATCGCGGGCATCACCAGTTCTTAGCGAAGGCGCTCGGCCACATTGCTCCGCATGGTTTAGACCCGCGCAACGTGGTCACACCTGAAATTCAAAATCTTTTGCAACGCACGCTCGCCGAATTGTTGGGTCTGGCGCAAGGTTTCTGCCACGGGCGCGGAGGCTCCATGCATTTGCGTTGGAAGGAAGCCGGCGCGCTGGGCACAAATGCAGTTGTAGGCGCTAGCGTGCCTCCCGCGGCAGGAGCGGCCTGGGCATGCAAACACTCCGGTACGAATTCGGTTGTCGTAGCCTATTTCGGAGACGGCGCGGTAAACATGGGTTCGGTGTTGGAGACCATGAATATTGCCGCAGCCTGGAAACTGCCACTCTGCTTTTTTATCGAAAACAATGGATACGCAGCCTCGACCTCGGTCAGCGAAGCGACAGCCGAGCCGCGCTTGTCTGTGCGCGGGCTCGGGTTCAAAATTCCCGCGTGGCGCGTGGACGGCATGGATCCGCTGGCGGTCTATCTGGCCATGCTCGAAGCTCTTGGTCACATGCGAGCAGGCCGCGGACCGACCGTGATTGAAGTTGAGACTTACAACTACATCGCGCCTTACTCCGGAACCCCATTTGCATACCGACCTAAGGAGGAAGAAGAAGCGTGGCGCGCGCGCGACCCTCTCGATCGTATGGCCGCGGAGATGCAAAAACGAAAATTAATCGACGAGGCTGGAATCGCAGGCCTGCGAGAACAAGCCTGTTCTGCAATGCGAGCCGCAGTTACCGAACTCACCGAGAGAGCGGCCAGCGATGATTCCAATAAGATTCGCATCCGGCCTGCACTTTGGCCCTTGGCTGATTTTCGCGATGTCGGTGTGCGTGGTGACCTCAGCGAGTTGAGAGAATGTCGCACCGAAGAAATCGCGACGTTCAAAGGTAGGCTTGAGAAACGCAAGTTCATCGACGTGATAGCCGATGTAATGGCGCGCCGCATGGAAACCGATTCCAGAATCGTCGTTCTGGGCGAGGATATCCATAAGTTAAACGGCGGCACAAACGGCGCCACTCGCGGTTTGAAAACTCGCTTCCCGGATCGTGTGCTCGGCACCCCAATTTGCGAGAACACATTTGCAGGTCTGGCTGGTGGAATCGCATTAGACGGGCGATTCAGGCCGGTCGTCGAATTCATGTTTCCGGATTTCATCTGGCTGGCCGCCGACCAGCTATTCAATCAGATCGGCAAGTCGCGGCATATGTTCGGCGGTGAAAGTCCGATGCCGCTCGTGCTGCGAACCAAGATCGCGATGGGCATGGGTTACGGTTCGCAACATTCCCTCGATCCCGCCGGGATCTTTGTTACAGCTCCGGGGTGGCGCATTGTCGCGCCTTCCACTCCCTTCGATTATGTGGGACTCATGAATTCAGCGTTGGCCTGCAACGACCCGGTTCTTGTGATCGAACATCTCGATCTCTACGCCGTGACCGGCGACGCTCCCGTTGACGATTTGGACTATCATCTCCCATTTGGCAAGGCGTGCATCCGCCGGAGCGGAACGGAACTGACCATTCTGACTTACCTTTCGATGGTTGCTTGCTCGTTGGAAGCCGCCGAGCAAACCGGTATCGACGCCGAAGTGATCGACTTGCGCTGGCTCGATAACGCGAGTTTGGATTGGCAAACGATTGAAGCCAGCATTCGCAAGACAAACCATGTGCTGATCGTGGAACAGGGCGCTCGCGGCACGTCGTACGGAAGTTGGCTCGCCGATGAAATACAAAGAAGATTCTTCGACTGGCTCGATCATCCAATCCGCCGGGTCACCGGAGCGGAATCCTCGCCCAGTATTTCCAAAGTGCTTGAGCGCGCCGCGATTGCAGGCCTCGACGAAATTGTCGAGGGCATGCTGCAAGCCACGGATGAAAAGCATGGCAAGTTGGCAGCCGTCTGAAGGCAGCGTCAGGCTTGGGATGGTCCCGCAATCCGGGTACGACTACGGCTGTACTCCAATCTCAAAATTCAAAGTAGAGAGAGACAGGCGGTATTGATACTGCGCGTTGACGTAACCGATGGCGGCGTCGGTTTGCTGTAATTGTGCCTGACTGAGTTCGACGATCGAACCTAATCCAAGCTGATAGCGGCCCTGCGCAAGCTTCAATCCCAAATCGGCTTCTTTGGCGAGTTCCTCTTGCACGCTCACGCGCTGAAACGCCGTGTTGGCGGAGAGCCACGCGGTGCGAACATCGCGCACCACCTGATCTCGAAGGTCGCGGGTATTCTCCGCGGCGGCCTTTGCCCGGTAATTCGCCTCTGAAGATTCCGCGGAAAAAAGAAAACCGTTGAAAATTGGGACGTTCATGTTTACGCCCATCGCGCCGTACCAACTGGAAACGAAATAATTCGGAAAGCAACCGCCAAAGCAATCGGGACGCACCGGAGAAACTCCCGCGAGGCCCAGCGCGCTAATCGCCGGCAAAAGCTGATCGCGCTGAGCGCGTCGGAACTTGTCCGCGGCTTGCTGACTATAAGCGAGCGACCGCAAATCTGGTCGTTGCTGCAACGCTGTATTGATAAGAACGTCCACATCCGGAGGCGGCGGGGGTGGTTGCTCATCCTCGTCGCTCAATTGATATTGAATTGGTTTCTCGAATCCCAGGATAGCCGTAAGCGCTGCCAGCGTGGCATTCACGTTATTCTCCGCATCGAGTTGCAGAAGTTTGGCCTGCGACAAATTTACCTGGGCAAAAGACAAATCCAATCCAGACTTGAGCTTATTCTTCGTTAGTTCGTCGATTTGTTTTTCGACCGATTGGCGGGTAGAAACGGTTTGCTGGGCGACTCTGAGCAAGGATTCGGCCTGAAGCGCATTGAAAAAAGCCTGGTCGGTTGCCAGAACAATGTCTTCAGCGGTCGCCAGTGCGTTCGCGTTTTGCGCTTTCTCCTGAAGTTTCGATGACGCCACCAGATTCACGGTCCGTCCGAAATCGGTGATGAGCTGGTTTAGCGCTACTCCGGCGCCGGCATGCACGAGCAAGCGCGGAGCGTTGAGAGCGCCCGCTCCCATTCGACTGCCCTCATTGGCGTCAACTGCGGTAATGGCGCCATTGAAAGTCGGCAGCTCCGCCGCCCGCGCTTCGCGGTAAACCTGATGTTGCGCCAGTCCAAGCAGTCGGCCTGCGCTGATCCTGGGATTATTTTTGAGAGCCAATTGTTCGGCTTGCGCGCGCGTTAAGAGCAACGGTCCGGCCGGTGGTTGAACCGCTTGCATAGTCGAAGTTAAAACGCTGCTTGCCGCGATTCGAGCTTCCTGCGGGAATCGAGCGGCCGGCATCGGCGCCACGACGAGGCCGGGAGAGTTCATGTCGCCAGCCTGCGGCTGAGGAGCCGAAGGCAAAGAAGGCGAATTACTGGTTGATCGAGAATTGCCAGAGCTCTGGGCAACAATGCATAAGGGGAGAGCCACTGAGAGCAACAAGAGCGCGCAGAATCTGACAATAGAAGTTGCTGCGCTTGATTCCAGCAATCGCCTTAGCTTAATTGTCAATGTGAATGGAACTACGGACAGCGCCGTGGGATTCATTAGGCTGTCTCCGGAACGGGTTCATCACCGTTCTGCTTTCCGCGCCTTCCATAAACCAGCATATACGCGGCAGGAACGATGAAGATCGTTAGCAGAACGGAGGAGGTTAATCCGCCGATGATGGCCCGAGCCATGGGCGTATATTGCTCGGCGCCGGTCCCTAACTTCAACGCCATCGGAATCATTCCAATGATAGTGGCCAAGGATGTCATAAGGATCGGCCGCAGTCGCACGCGGCACGCAGTGATCACAGCATCGGCCGGCGATAATCCCTGCCGCTCAAGGCTGTGCGCGAAATCGACAATCAAAATGCTGTTCGAATCCGCAATGCCTACCAACATCAGAATCCCCATCAGCGACATTACGTTCAATGTGCTGTGCGTGAGCGGAAGAATAATCAGCACTCCGATGAAACCCATCGGGATCGCCAGCATGATCAGGAAAGGATCGATAAAGGATTTGAATTGGGCGGTCAGAATCAAGAACAGCAGTACGAACGAAATGAGGAAACCCAGCGCGAAGCTCTTGAACGACGCTTCCATGCCTTGCACCATGCCCCGCAGATTTACCCGAACATTGCCGGGAATTTTCTCTTTTGCGAGAATGTTGCGCACCTGATCGGTAACGCGCCCCAAGTCCTCCGACGAAGGCGTCACGTAGATATCGACCGCACGCTGAATCTGATAGTGATCCACTTCCGTCGGAGTCAGGATTTGTTTCACATTCACGACGTTATTGAGAACCGTAGTCGGACGGCCCTGGCCGCCGCAAGCCCAGGATGGTCGCGCGGTTCCTGCCGGCGGACTGGCCGGGCCGCAACTCAAATCGCCTCCGCCGGAAAGATCGCGCAACGGAATCTGCCCCAGGTCGCTTAGGTTGTGAATCGCTCCTTCGCCGTGTTCGAAAAACTGCACGGTGAGGTAGTAATCGTTGCCGCTCTTGCGATCGACCCAATAATTGGGGGCGATCATGTAGTTGGAGTTGAGGGCTGTTATGACATTGTCGACCACATCTTTTTGCGTGAGCCCAAGTTCGCCGGCGTGTACCCGGTCTACATCGAGCTGGAGAGCCGGATAATTCATATCCTGGGGAATATAGATTTGCCCAACTCCATGCACGTCGCGAAAACGGGCCGCAAGGCTTTGCGCGATGCCATAAATCTCATGCAGATCGGGACTGCTCACCTGAACGTCAATCGGCGCGGGCATACCCGTATTCAAAATGGCATCGACCATGGAGCCGCTCGAAAAGAAAGTTCGAATATCCGGGAACTGTGTTGCCATGGCCTTCTGCACGCGATCCATGTAGGCGAAGCTGCTGAGATTGTGCGGTTCGTTCAGCGCAACCTGGACTGTTGCTGTGTAAGGGCCGGAATTGGTGGTGTAGAGAGCCGAAAAATCGGGCACTACGCCAATGTTAGAAACGATTCGCTTCAAGTCTTTGGCGTCGACCTGATGCCGAATCAAATCTTCAACCCTGGCAATATATCCATCCGTCATCTCGATGCGAGTGCCGGTGGGAACTTTCAAATTGATGGTGAATTGCCCCGCATCAGTCTTGGGAAAGAACGCCAGTCCGAGCAGCGGATAGATGGCCATGCTCAACAAAAATAGTCCGCCCAGTGCCGCAACCGTCAAACCAGGCCGCAGCAGCGCGTGCCTTACCCAGTATTCGTAGAAATCGAGAATCTTATTGAACATCCGGTTGAAGCGCGTATTGAAGCGCTCCATCCACGAACCATTTGCTCCCGCAGTGGGTTCAACGTCATACTCATTTTCTTTCTCGGGCTTCGGAACGTGGGTGACGCCCTTTAAAAAGCGCGAGCAGAATAACGGAATAACGGTCATTGCAACTACGAACGAAGCCAGTAAAGACAGGCAGAAGGCCAATGCCAAAGCCGAGAACAAGAAACTTGGCAACGCCATAGAGAAATACGACCGGAAAAAAATCGACCACATCCACCAGAGTCGCGGCCAAAACAGCAAGACTTACTTCCGATCCGCCGACCTCGGCGGCGATCATCGGCGCGGCCCCCATCTCCAGATGGCGGTAAATATTTTCGAGCGAGATCACGGAATTGTCGATCACGCGCGAGAATGCCAGCGCCATTCCTCCGAGAATCATTGTATTGATCGTGCCGCCCATAAGAGCGAGCACCACGAATGCGGCCAGCGCCGAGAGAGGAATCGAAAGCAGCACGGCGGAGGTGGCGCGGAAGCTTCCCAGAAAAATAAGGATCATGATGCTGGTCAGAATCAACCCCAGCAGACCTTCGTGCAGCACCGTGGCGATCGCCTCCTTCACATACACCGATTGATCGAAGACGATGCTGGTCTTCATCTGCTTCGGAATGTCGTAGAGATGCTTGATGAGTTGGCGAACGCCATTCACGACGGCGATGGTGTTGGTGTCGCCGCCCTGCTTCATGATCGGAATGTAGACCGATCTCTGGCCGTCGATGCGCACGATGTTGTCTTGAATTCCGATTCGCGTCTTCGGCTTTGCCGACATCATTCACGGTGACCCACGAGTTCCCTTCGACCTTGAACGGGACATCCCCCAGTTGCTTCATGTTGTCAACCAGGCTGTTGGAGTAAACGAAGTAATCGTATGGCCCCATCTTCACGTCGCCCGCGGGCAGAATCAGGTTGGCATTATTCACCGCACCGACCACGTCCATCGGGCTTAACTGTCGCGACGCGAGTTTGTAGGGATCGACGTAAACCATGATCTGGCGGTAGATGCCGCCGAAGACGCCGGGAATCTCCGCGCCCGGCACGCCCGCAATCTGGTTGCGAATCTGAAATTGTGCGTAATCGTGAAGTTGAGTTTCGTCGAGGCCTTCGCCTTTCACGGTAACCAGTGCCGACCGGCAAACTGGAAGCGTCGAACTTCAGCACTACCGGAGGCAGCGTTCCGGGCGGCAAGCGTTTCAAGTCGGCAAGAGCCAGGTTTGAAAGTTCGCTGACGTCCGCATCCGCGCTGGTCCCCGGCTGGAAGTACACGCGAATGATGCTGACACCCAACATGCGAGCGCGATTCCATGTGATCGACGCCCGCGGCCAGCGTAAAGAAGCGCTCCAGCGGATCGGTGATATCGGTTTCGATGTCCTCCGGCGGCATCCCGGAGTAAAACGTGGCCACGACAACCTCGGGCAGATTGATGGGCGGAAATAAATCCACCGGCATCCGCGCCAGGCTGGTCACGCCGATTACCAGTAGCGCCAGGCAGATCACGACAATGAAGTACGGATTACGAATCGAGAATCCTGGCATAGTTCTATCGCTTCGAAATTGCGCTCGCGCCGTTCAGACTAAGGCGAGCGCTTGTTTACCGCGCGCTCTCCTCCTGGTATTGCATTACCGCACCACCTGCGGACGCATGCTTTTTCGCCGGCTTCAAGCCGCTGCGATCGCTCACCACTACCTGCTCTCCTTCGCTTCACCCCAGACAGGATTTCGGCGTCGCTCGCGGTCTGCAACCCAAGTTGCACCTTGCGCTCTTCCAGTTCGCCGTTCGGGTCCACCACAAAGACGGAGGTCTTCTCGCCTTCGTGACTCAGCGCCTGGATAGGCACCGTCGGCACATCTTCTTTATGCTCGAGCGCGATCTCGGCCTCGGCGTAGAGGCCGGGCAGCATCACTCGTTGCGGGATTCGGGACATCCACTTCGGTGTGCATAGTACGGGTGTCTTCCCGTACGTCCACGGAAAACCGCGCGACCTTGCCGGGAAACGTACGGTTCAAAGAAGGAACGTGAACATTCACCGGATCGCCGACGTGAATGTAGCGGACGTAGGATTCTGGAACCGGAATCACGAGGCGGAAAAGATCGTCTTCCGAGAAGTCGAACGATGGGCATCGCCTGCGTGCTCGACCCGGTGCCCGCTTGCACCAGTGTTCCAAGATTGGCATAGCGCTCAGTGATCACGCCGGGAAAGGCGCGGTAATCTTCGAATAGTCGAACAGGCTCTGGTCGTGAGACGAGCTTCGCCCTTGCCACAGACATCTGGCTTTGGGCCGCTTCCAGTGCGGCCTGGCCTGCGTCCACCTGGGACGATGCGGCCAAATCCTTTCCCTGTGCGTCATCCACTTCCTGTTGCGCGACAATTCCCGGCTGGCTCTGAAAGACTCCGTTCAGCCGCGTGTATTGCAAATGCAGAGCGTTGTACTGCGCTTGATAGCGGCCCAATTCGTGTTGAGCGCGCGTGACCTGATTGGCCGCATTCTTGATTTCCGCCTGATCTTCCTGGAGTTGCGCCTGCAACTCAGGAATCTCCAGAGTAGCCATGATCTGCCCGGCCTTCACGTGAGTTCCGTAATCGACATCCAGTTTCTTCACATAACCCGATTCCTTTGCGTAAACGTCAATCTCCTGGAAGGGCACCAGTTCCGAAGACAAGGTCAGTTGCCTTCCGAGCGACTTCTTTACGACAGTTGTCACTCCAACAGTTACACTCGGGCCGCTGGCCTGCACGTCTCCGCCGCCCCGCGAGCACGACGACAACAAGAGGATGGAAGCGGCTCCCATCGCGGCCAGCCCATGCAAAAGTCGATTCTTCGATGAACGTCCGCGAAGCCTTCCCAGCAAACGGGTATCTCGAATCATCGAATATTCCTTAGCAAAGATTTACCGGACTTTTTGTCTACGTCTTGTCTTCGTCTTGTCTTCGTTCTAGTTGAGCGCATTCATTACTTCGCAAAGCTTTTCGATTGAAAAATCGCGTGATCGGCAAAAGTCGATGATTTTCTCTTCCGCCCGTTGAAGTTCACGTGCGACCGCCGGCACCTTGGCCGCGAGGTTTAGCGGAACGTTAAGAACCCCGTGCCTGTCGCCGTGCAGCAAATCTCCAGGCTGCACTTGCATTGCGCCCACCATCACGTCGGAACCGATTTCGAAAATGTGCGCGTAGGCGTGAGAAACAGCCACACTGCCTGCAAACAACTGAAAACCCATTTCACGCACCGCCGGCAATTCGCGAACCGCGCCATTCGTTACATAGCCAACGCATCCCAGTGCGCTCAAAATCGCGGCATGCATGTCGCCGACAAATGCGCCCCGGCCTGCCGGCTTATCCATGTCCTGTAAAACTAAAATGCGTGGCGCAGGAATCTGGAGAATGCTTCTCCAGAATTCCGCGCGGTCATGAAATCGTCCTCCGATCATCGGGGGCTCGCCACTTCTGAGGCGCGCCGTCGCAGCATATCCGACCATGGGAGGCGACTCTTTGAAAACGCATCGAATGCTGGCGTCGGCAAATCCGGTATTGCGAAGCCGGGCGCCAAATGTCTCAATCGCATTCGATACCATGCATGTATCAAATTGACGGAGCGCATCAAGCTCCTTATCGGTCAGCGGAGATTTCGTGGCCACGGTGGTTTCCTCTCGACCAAAACTATCCAGACTTTGTTCGACAACCCAGACTTTATTCGACCAGAGTGGACCTGCTTATTTTTGGCTCGAACTAATCCCGTGAATATGCGTCTGGCTCAATATAAGGCCGGCCAGAATCCTAGGTGACGCATCTGCGGAAAAGTATCGGACCCCGGATCTCCCTTATTATTGATCGGCGCATCGCTATGAGTGATGCAATCTTGACCGCAAAGTTTGTGGCCAATCTGCTCAGCGTCGATCCGGTTCACGCGATCTCTTCAACTGTTCTGGAGATTCGGATTCCGTGAATTGCGAGCCTCGAATGCCAGGCAAACGTTGGAAAGAACGGGATTAGAAAGGCGAATTAGACAACGGGCGGGGGACGGTTGTAGAGACTGTGCCGAAACAAGACTCGTGATGCAGGCGGCCCGGGCAGACGACTCGGCGATCGTAAGTCGGATTCTCCAGCGCACCGAAGCACGTAAGCGCGGGAGTTCCATGAACGGCTTTCTTGTCGAGACGCTGTCGTTTCGCATCGATGCAAGCATGAGTCTGAACGGTCTTGACCGCGTGCGATGAATCGCTCCAACTTATTCCGTAACGCGTAGCTACGTTCACGGTTAGCGAGCAAACGGCCAGCAGGATAACGGCCGCGCAAGAACCCTTGCGTCCCGTCTCGGCGAAATGTGCGGAGAGTGACATCTACGGAAGAGATTTTCCTGATGGTTGTATCATACCTGGTTCGACTCCGCAAGTTGCGGAGCAAATCCCATGTCGGTAACTATAGCGAAGACAACCATTTAGATACTTCAGTATTGAGATTTGGTTGCACGGTGGCGAGCGGATAAGCGACGAGCCTTAATGCGTCTCCACCTGCGCAATTTACGAAAGATGAAATGACGGTCCTTGAATTCACTTTACTGGTCGGCGGAGGCTCGTTGGTTGCGGGCTTCCTCGGCGCCCTTACTGGGCTGGGCGGTGGCGTCGTGCTTGTGCCCTTCCTCAGTATTCTTCTTCACGTAGACATTCGATACGCCATCGGTGCTTCCCTGGTGTCGGTGATCGCAACCTCGTCAGGGGCAGCCGCCGCATATGTGAAAGAAGGGTTTTCCAATATCCGAATTGGAATGTTTCTCGAGATCGCCACCACCCTGGGAGCGCTCGCCGGCGCTGGGTTGGCGGCGCGGATCTCCACCGCAGCCATATCGATCGTCTTCGGGATTGTTCTAATCTGTTCTGCATTACTTTCGCGCAAGGGGCGGTCGAGAAACCAACCGCCGTTGCCGCAGGATCGCCTCGCCACCAGACTCCGATTAAATGGAAGCTTCCCTGACCAAGCGTCGGAAGGCGGAGTTCGTCATTACAACGTCCAGCATGTTCCTTTGGGTTGGAGTGTGATGTTTGGCGCCGGGGTTTTATCGGGCCTGCTTGGGATTGGCTCGGGAGCGATGAAGGTTCTGGCGATGGATCAGGCCATGAAGATCCCATTCAAAGTTTCGACGACCACCAGCAATTTCATGATCGGTGTGACGGCCGCCGCCAGCGCGGGAATTTATCTGTCGCGGGGATATATCGATCCCGGGCTCTCCATGCCGGTGATGCTGGGCGTGCTAGCCGGTTCCTTGCTGGGAACGAAAGTATTGGTTCGAGCGGAAGTGAAATGGCTGCGCAGGGTGTTTAGCCTTGTCATCGTTGTTCTCGGGATCGAGATGCTTTACAAAGGCTTTTCGGGAAGGATCTGATATGGCCGTCAAACAAGACTGGAGCGATCGTAAGATTGAGTTACTGGTTGGCAAGCTCCTGCGGACGGGTGTGCTGCTGTCCGCTTTTGTGGTATTGGTGGGCGCGGTTATCTATCTAGTAAACCAAGGGCATCGTCCCGCTTCATATCGAGCGTTCAAAGGCGAGCCTTCCAACCTTCGCAATGTTGCGGGAATCTTTCGAGAAGCAATAGCCTTGCGCGGCAACGGAATTATCCAGCTCGGTTTGCTTTTGCTTATTGGCACCCCTGTGGCGCGCGTCGCCTTCTCGATCTTCGGCTTCGCCGAAGAGAAAGATCGCACCTATGTCTTTATTACGTGCGTCGTGCTCACAGTGCTGTTATTCAGCCTCGTCGGACATATGTAGTTACGATCTGAATTTTCGCCATCCCTGTGGGATTGACGGCCAAAACCAGAAATTCTGAAACTGGCCGATTGGTGCCAAGCCCCCTCCTATCCAGAAATAGCTTGACAGTCGCCTGCCAGTAAAAGTATTTAGTCGGCGTCCGGCCATCGGCCTGTAAGGCGCCCCCATTCCCCCATAGCAGACTTGTGGCCGCAATCTACTTCCGGAGAGTGCAACCCAATGAGGAAAATTATCGCCCGTTCCATTTTATTGGCTACGGCATTCGCACTTGCGTTGCCGGCCATCGCTCAACATCAGGAAAGTCACACCAACAGCAGCAATCCCCTGGCAACGCTGCTTGAATCCAAGGGAATTCTTACTCCCAACGAGGTTGCATCGATCAATCAAGCCTCAACTCCCGAGGAGGCGAACACTCGACTGGCACAATTGCTGGTGGAGAAAGGCCTGATCAGCCAGCAGGAATATACTTCCACGGTAAGTCCCGCTGCCGTGCAGCCCGCCAGCATGGAATCGCCGGGCGTTCACCTTTCGAATGCGGTATTGCAAACCTCGAATGCCGTGCAATCTCCAAGAAATCCAACCGGCGCGCCGCCCAACCCCTTGATGCCTATGGGAATTTCGGCGGTGGCGCCGGTCCGGGTGCTGCCCATCGACGCGCCCAAACAGGGCGGATTGATTCCCGATATTCACCTCGGCAGCGGGGCTAACATGAAGATCTATGGATTCTTCAAAGCCAGCGCGATTGAAGACACTGCCGGAAGCGGCGGGCCGACGTTCGGCGATCAGGATTGGCCGCTTCCGCTGCTGATCGGCGGCGATACCGGTCCCACCTCCGATTCACAATTCCACCTGAAAGCCCGCAGTACCCGCATTGGCAGCCAATTCGAATGGGTGCCGAAAAATTCGGCCTTCACAATCACGGCGAAGCTGGAAGCCGACTTCGAGGGCGACTACACCGACGTCAGCAATCGCAACATCAGCAGCGTACGGTCCAGTCAATTCGATCTTCGCCTGGCATACATGCGGCTCGATCACAAACTTGGCGCCCTCCCTTGGTTCGCCGAATTCGGCCAGGATTGGAGCTTGCTATCGACATCCCTTCCCAGCCTTTTCGAAACCACCGGGTTGGGTGTTGCCATGGGCACACTCTACGAGCGAGCTCCCGCAGTTTCGCACTGGCATTCAGTTCCATTCGGGCGATCTGAAGATTCAGCCGGAGTTCGCCATCGTCCTGCCCGCGGCGGGCTCGGCTGGTCTTACGCCCGATCAACGGGCGCGTTTTGGTGACCGGGCTGGCTCCGATTCCAATGAGCCGGGAGTTGAATCCAGAATCGTCTTGCAATTTCCGCTCTCGCATAACTGGAGAGGCGTTGCGCCCGCTCAGTTCATCGTAAGTGGGCACCACGCCGAGATGAATGAAATTATTCCCCACGGCGCCCAGGGTCCAACCAGTGTGACCTGCACCGCCCTGCCTTGCACCATCGACCTGTTTACCACTGCGACGACTCCGAATCTCGGATTCACCACCACCACAACCATCGCCGGAGCCAGCAACTGCACCCTGGGTTCCTGCACTCTGGAACAGATATTTCCGCGAGGAACTCAAGTGGAAAATCCGCAAAACATCTGGACTACCGAACTGCAATTGCCCACGCCCTGGGTGACCTTCGTCGGCAAGTTCTATAAGGGCGATGACATGCGATTCTTCTTCGGCGGCCAACTCAATGACGTCTATTCAAATCTGCTGGGAATGACTGAAGTTGGGAACGGCGTTTCCGAGAGTGGACGCGCCATCACATTCGGTTGCGCCGGCGGCGTTACGGTCGGCACTGCCGTTACTTGCCCGGGCACTCCGGTGCAATCCGCTTATCTTCAACCGAGCGGCGGCGTTGGCGGCTTTGCCGAGTTAAGCTTCCCGCTCTCTCGCATCTTCCATGCCGATCCCGAAGGCCACAATGCGGGATGGGTATTCCATATGCAATATGGCACGGACCGCGCCACTGCGGCTGATGCGCGCCACGGCAACGGCCTGGCCCGCACCGACCTCGACACAGTTTCGCTCACCTACAAGATGAATTCGTGGGTCTCGTTCGTAAATGAAACCAGCTACATCGTTACCCGCGCGGCTACGGCCTATAGCAAAACCTTTGCTGGATTGCCAACCACGCAGGCGCACGATTGGCGCCAGGAGTTTGGCCCAATCTTTACCTTCTAGGACCCTTAACGTTGTTGAACACTCCTGCGGGTTTACCCAAAAAACCCGCGGGAGTTTTTCTTTGCCTATTTCAGCGGCGCGATATAAGGGATATAGCGGGCGAACAGCCAGCACAAAAAAAACACTACCGGAATGTGAACCATCAATTGCAGCACTCCATATCCCACAATATCGCGAGCCTTCAATCTCAGAATGCCAAGCAGCGGCAACATCCAAAAAGGATTCACCAGATTAGGCAAGGCCTCCGAGGCGTTGTAGATCTGCACGACCCATCCCAAATGCACTTGATGCAAATTCGCGGCTTGCAATACATAAGGCGCTTCGATCACCCACTTGCTGCCGCCGGAGGGAATAAAAACTCCAAGCACTGCCGAATAGACCGCCACCAATAAAGGATATGTATTGTGCGTGCTGACGGAAGCGAAGAGCTTTGCCAGCGCATCTGCGATTCCGGTTCCAACAATCATTCCGAAGATTACGGCATAAAAAGGAAATTGGATGATTACTCCGGCCGTCGCCGGAATGCACTCCGCGACCGCCCGCATAAAGCGCTTCGGCCGCCAATGCAACAGCAGCCCCACCGTAATGAACATGAGATTGTAAGTGTTGAGATCGAGAGCGGCTAACGCTCCCTGCGGCGAATTGCGAAACACGTTGAGCAGATACCAGCAAAGCAGCGCGGCGACCAGAATGGTGAGTAAAGGGCTGTATTCCAGCCACTCGCCGGGCTTGCTTCTTTCCTCCAGGCTGGATCGGATCGGTTCGTATTGAATGCCATAAGATTCGGCGGTCCGAGCATGTTTCGGTGAGGGAGTGGATAAAAACGCAATTAATACGGAGAGCGCAATCAGAATTACTGTCGTGATGATGCTCTGCCACAGGAATAAAGTCTGGGTGAGCGGAATCAAGCCACTGATGTTGAACAGGGACGGAGGCATCGCGGATTTCGTTGCCATCAGCATCGCCGCCGAAGACGACAAACCCATCGCCCACACCGCTCCCAGGCCAAGATATGCCGCAGCGCCAGCGGCGCGATAATCCATTCCTTTCACGCGATGCGCCAGCTCGCGAACGAACAGTCCGCTGAAGATCAGACTCAATCCCCACGAGATCAGCGAAGTCAGCATCGAAAACAAAGCTACCAGCGCCACCGCCTGCCGCGGCGTCTTAGGAATTCCAGCCAGAGCGCGGATCGCGCGATAGACGATGGGGGTGGATGCGACGACGTATCCGCCCACGATGATCATTACCATCTGCATGGTGAAGGGAACCAGCGACCAGAAACTCTTGCCGCCTTGAATCGCCAGCTTCGCAGGACTTTGGCGCAGCAATAGACCTACGAGAAAGACAATGACGATGCCAAGAAGGGCAAAAATCAGCGGATCCGGAAACCAGCGCTCGCTCCAGTTGGCTAGATCGAGGCCAAAGCGCACCAGTCCTCCTCCGCGTTTTGGCTCGGTTCTCCGGTTGCATAGGCATACAAGATCCTTTCGGTTTGGCACCGACTTCCTGCGAAAGAAAGTTTCCACCCAGTGGGACCAGCAAACCTTGCCGGTCTTTGCCCGCCATTGTAGCGGTAATTTCACGCTTGGCAAGCGATTGTGCCGGATTCCTTCACGGGTGTAGTATGCCCTCCATCAGGCTGGCTGGACCGGTCAAAACTTGTTTCGGAGCGAGTCATGAATACCTTCCCGGTTTTGTTGGGCGCGCTTTGCGTGTATGCCATCGGCTACCGATACTACAGCGCATTCATCGCCGCCAAGGCGATGGCGCTCGATGACCGCCGAACCACTCCGGCCCACCTTTATGCGGATGGCCACAACTATGTGGCGTCGCCAAAATGGGTGCTCTTCGGCCATCACTTCGCCGCCATCGCCGGAGCAGGTCCGCTCGTGGGACCGACTCTGGCCGCGCAGTTTGGTTTCGCTCCCGGTTTTCTTTGGATATTGATCGGCGCCGTTCTATGCGGCTGCGTTCAGGACTTCACCGTGCTGGTAGCGTCTGTGCGGCATCGCGGGCGATCCGTTGCCGATGTTGCGCGCACGGAAATCAGTCCTTTCGCGGGCCTCGTGGCGATGATTGCAGTTCTCTTTATTCTCCTGGTTACGCTGGCGGGTCTTGGTATCGTCGTGGTCAACGCGCTCTCCAATAGTCCATGGGGAGTGTTTACCATTGGCATGACCATCCCTATCGCGATCGTCATGGGATGGTGGATGTTCAAGAGTCATGCCGGAAAGGTAACCGTGATCGGGCCAAGCATTTTCGGAGTCGTGCTGCTGCTCGCCAGCGTGATTGCGGGCCACTGGGTCGCGCAGACTTCATGGGCCAGCGCACTCACTTTCACTCCGCATCAGATTACGATCCTGATGGGAATTTATGGCTTAGTCGCGTCGGTGCTTCCGGTCTGGCTGGTGCTCGAACCGCGCGACTATCTCTCGACCTACGTAAAGCTGGGCACGATTGCCGCGTTGGTGATTGGCGTCTTCGTGGTTCATCCCAACATTCAGTTTCCGAATTTCACGCAATATATTCACGGCGGCGGACCCATCATCAAGGGAAATCTGTTTCCTTTTCTTTTTGTGACGATCGCCTGCGGCGCGATCTCCGGCTTTCATTCACTTGTATCGTCCGGCACAACGCCGAAGATGCTGGATAAAGAAACCGACGCGCGCTTCATTGGATACGGCGCGATGGTCGCCGAATCGTTGGTGGGAATTCTTGCGCTGATCGCCGCCTGCTCTCTCGCTCCCGGCGATTACTTTGCCATCAACACCACTCCGGCGGTCTTCAGTCATCTCGGATTGAGCACGGTCAATCTCAATATATTCTCCCGCGAAGTTGGCGAGCACCTTGCGGGGCGCACCGGCGGCGCAGTCTCGCTTGCGATCGGCATGGCCCAAATCTTCCGCGGCATGCCCGGTATGGCGCGGCTCATGAGCTATTGGTATCACTACGCGATTATGTTTGAAGCGCTCTTCATTCTCACCACCATCGACACCGGAACGCGGGTAGCCCGGTATGTCTTGCAGGAACTCATGGGCAAAGTGCACAAGCCGTTTGGCAACACTTCGTGGCTGCCGGGAAATCTCGCTACCAGCTTTGTAGTCGTCATGGGGTGGGGATATTTAATTTATAACGGGAGCATTTCGACCATTTGGCCGCTGTTTGGGACGGGAAACCAACTGCTCGCGACCATTGCGCTGGCCGTGGCGACTACGTTCCTTATCAACATGGGCAAGCACGGTTACGCATGGATTACCGCGCTTCCGATGTGCTTCGTTGGCGTGACCACGCTGAGCGCGGGAGTGCTTTCAATCAAGAATATTTTCTGGCCTCTGACCTCGAAGCCGGGGCAGGTATTCACCGGTTACCTTGATACGATTTTGATGAGCATCTTCATTGCGGGTGTGGTTCTGGTCGTATTCGATGCGGTGCGGCGCTGGATTGCGGTATTGAATGGAGTCCCTGCGCCGCAAGAGGCGTTCGGGCCTCCGCTAACGGATACTGGCGACGTGAAGATGGGCTGCTGCTAGCCGCCTCGCAGCAATGAGTCAAGATGCAGAAGTTAAAAGTTCGAGGCAAAGGGCCGCTCCGCCGGCGATGCCAGCTTCGGCTCCGTAATGCGCCATAACCAGTGGGATTTCCTGCGAGTGCGAATTCACGCACCACGCTGGCAGCCGATCGTGGATTTCGACGAGGAACGGTTTCAACATAGCCGCTGCGCCGCCGCCAATAATAATGACGTCTGGCTCGAGCAAGTCAATGATGTTGCCCAGCCAGACTGCGAGGAATTCGGCAGTTTCGTGCAACACTTCCGCGGCCAGAGCATCGCCGGCTGCATAGGCGCGACTGACCATTTCACTGGAGATGCGGCTCGGGTCGTCGGCGGCATATTGCCGAATCATCGATTCGCGGCCTGCCGCAAGTTTTTCCGCGGCCCGCCGAGCAATCGCCGGACCCGCGGCCAGCGCTTCGATACAACCAAGCTTGCCACAGCCGCAGCGCGGGCCACGATAGTCGATTGTATTGTGGCCACCCTCGGCGGCAGCGCCCGTTCGCCCGTGATAAATCCGGCCATCGAAAATAATACCCGTACCAATGCCAGTGCCAATCGTTGCGTAGAAAACGTTGCGATAACCGCGGCCCGCGCCCCATAATGCTTCGGCGAGGGCAGCGGCGTTGCCGTCGTTATCCACGTGAACCGGTAGGCGATAAACTTTCGAGATCTCGGCGGCTAATGGAAAATTGCGCCATCCCGGAAGATTCGGGGGATTCACGACCACGCCCGTGCGCGGATCCAGCGGTCCGGGCGCGCAGATGCCAATGCCGGCAATCGCGCCGTGCATTGCCGTATCCGTTTCCGTTGCGCTGATCACGGCATTTATCGTGGAGGTGACTGCGGCCAAACCGGCCATTGCATCCGACGCCGCCATCGGTTGCCTCGTTTGGTGAGCGATCACGCCGCTTGAATCGACCAGCCCCGCAGCGACCTTAGTGCCTCCAACATCGACGCCAACGAAGTACGAGTTCGAAGTGTTCACGATTTCCTTGATCTACACCTTTGATTCAAAGCTCATGAGCGACAACAAGAATATACAGGAGCGAATAGAGTGGACGCGGAAGTTCGCTTCGCGAAACCTTGTATGATTCAGGCATCGCCATGCCGTCCCCGTTTCCAGCAGCGAAAGACCGGGCGCTGATTCAGATTGTCGATTCGGCATTCGCCGACGCCGCGCGCCGCAGCGGTTCGTGGCTGGTCTGCCACGCCGGATGCACGCAGTGTTGCGTTGGAATATTTCCCATCAATCAACTGGATGCGGTTCGTCTGCGGCGAGGGCTGGCAGAACTTGAAAAAAGCCATCCCAGCCGCGCGGCACGAATACGCGAACGCGCCCGGCAAGCGGTGGATCGCTTGTCGCCGAATTTTCCAGGCGATCCGTTGAGCGGGATATTGAACGAGCGAGCCGAGGCCGACGAACTCTTCGCCAACTACGCCAATGACGAGCCTTGCCCAGTGCTCGATCCCGAAACAGGGAAGTGCGAGCTTTACGCGTCTCGTCCCATGACTTGCCGTGTGTTTGGGCCGCCGATTCGCTCAGAAAATGGTTTGGGTGTCTGCGAGCTCTGCTACCACGGAGCGAGCGCGGAAGAGATTGCGGCGTGCGAGACGAAGCCCGATTCCGATGATCTGGAATCATCCTTGCTCGAGCAGGTCGAAAAGAGCACCGGCGTTCGGGGAGACACCATCATCGCTTTTTGCCTGTCGTAAAAAAACGGCCGAATAAAGCGTTGACCTCGAAGGCCGCGAAGGTACACTAAGGAAAACCTAGGACACAAGCCTTCGTGACATTTCGCGGTCAAAGATTCTTCTCATTCCTCAGACCGGCGCATGCATCGTCTAGTTTTTCTTTTTCTCCAGCTCGGCCCAGCGCGCGTAAAGCTCGTCCACTTTTTCTTGCGCCTGTTCCATCTCTGCGTGCGCGGCCATGAGGCGCGGTCCATCGGTGACAATCCCCGGGTTCTCGAGCTGTTCGCGCTTGGCCTGTAGAACTAATTCCGCATCCGCGACCCGCTCTTCGATCGTCTCGTACTCGCGCGCCTCCAAATAGGAAAGCTTTTTCTTGCTGGGCTGAATTTTGGGCAATGCGCTTTCGTTCTCAGAACGAACAGTTTTGCGAACCGAGAAACGCTCCTCTTGCTTCGTCGCCCTCTCGCGTTCTTCCAACCACGTTTCCCATTGCGAATAGTCGGCGAAAAGTGCCGCTCCGCCTTTTCCGTCAAGGCCGACTACCACAGTCGATACGCGATCCAGCATGTAGCGATCATGCGTAACCAGCACGAGCGAGCCGCGAAATTCCAGGAGGCTCTCTTCCAATATGTCCAGCGTCGGAATGTCCAGATCGTTCGTCGGTTCATCGAGCAGAAGAATGTCGGCGGGTTGCAGCATGAGTTGCGCAATCAGAACACGTGCCCGCTCTCCGCCGGAAAGCTTGCCCACAGGTTGGTTCAACTGTTCGCCCGAGAACAGAAACTTCGCCGCCCAGGAAGCTACGTGGATCATGCGATCCTGATAGACAACGGAATCGCCTTCCGGCGCAAGCGCCCGGCGAAGTGTGACATCGGGATCGAGTTCCCGGCTCTGATCGAAATAAACAACGCGCAGCCAGTCGGCGCGATGAATTTCTCCGCTGGCCGGCGAAGATTCGCCGCGCAATAGCCGCAGCAGGCTGGTCTTGCCACTCCCATTCGGACCGACCAGTCCTACCCTCGTCCCCGCCGTGATTACAAAATTGAGCCCGGAAAACAACTCCCGGCCTCCTACTTCACAGGTAACGTTCTCCAACTCGATCAGACGTTTGGTCTTGCGATCTGTGGCGGAGAAATCGATTTGCGCCGTCGAGGTTCGGGTGCGCGAGTTCAAATCAGCGAGTTCGCCCATCAACTCCCCGGCCTTGTCGATGCGAGCTTTCGACTTCCTGGTGCGTGCCTTGGCCCCGCGGCGAAGCCATTCGATCTCGCGATGAACCAGATTCTCCAGCGCCTCCTGGCGCTTCGATTGCGCGTGCAGGAATTCTTCTTTTTTCTCGAGAAATTTTGTGTAGCTGCCCGAGACCCGCAGGATCCCGTCAGGATAAGTTCGGTTCAGTTCCGCCATTTCCGTGGCAACATTCTCCAGAAAATAGCGGTCGTGGCTCACAACGACACATGCGAAACGCGCGCCGGCCAGCAGATCTTCCAGCCATTCGATTCCTGCCAGGTCGAGATGGTTTGTGGGTTCATCGAGTAGCAGGATATCCGGTCCTTGCACCAGAGCCTCAACGATGGCAAGACGCTTCTGCCAGCCGCCCGACAGCGTGGGCGCTTCCGCTTCAAGATCTTCGAAGCCCGCGCGGCCGAGAGTCTCGGCAAATAGAGTGCCGCGTTCGGATGCGGTAATTCCGGCGCTTTCCATCGCGTTCTGTGCGATCATGCGGACGGTTACGCCAGGCTCAAACTGCGAGTCCTGCTGCACGTAGCTCATGCGGGTTCGTTTCCGCACGGCAATTTCGCCGCTGTCCGGATTCACATCCCCGGCGAGAATCCGCAGCAAGGTCGACTTGCCCGATCCATTCGGGCCGATCAGCCCGATACGGTCGCCTTCGGAAACCGTGAATGAGACATTCTGAAATAGTGGATTCGACCCAAAGGCCTTCGAAATTTCTCGAGCATTAATGATTGGCGGCAACGACGCAGTCTCTCCTGATCCTCCTTCGAGGTTATCAGGAAAAGTTGCGCAGAGATGCGGGCGGTCCGCAGTTAGATTAATCTGAGATCGCGCAAGGCCGAGTTAACGCGGAGATGCCTCGGCCCGCTTGTGAAAACGCGGGCCTTCGGGATGACCCCGCCGAGGAAGAAGTAGCAGGGCTTTATCTCAATCCGCTGCCGAAACTCGTCCTCCAGTTTCGTCCCAGATGCGATTCCCATGTGTCTCTTTAAGCAGCAGACTTCCTACGACAAAAGTTATGCCGGCGACAATCATTGGATAGTACAGCCCGGCATAAATATTGCCCGTCGCTGCGACCGACGAGAGTCCAATCAGCGGCAATAACCCGCCGAACACTCCGTTTCCAATATGGTAAGGCAGAGAAAGCGAAGTGTAGCGAATCCGGGCAGGGAAGGCTTCGATCAGATACGCCGCGATCGGTCCGTAAATCAGGCAGACATATAGAACCTGAATGAAAACAAGAAAAACCAGCATCGGGACATTGGGATCGGGAGCTTCTTTTACGGGCACCAACGCGCCGGTTGCGTCCGTGGTCATGGCCGTCAGGCCAATCGCTCCCGTAATTTTGTTGCGGGTGGATTTCACGGTGACTACGTTATTTCTCGCGGCGCGCTCCATGGCTTTATAAATCGGAATATAGGTCAGCACTGCGAGCAAGCAGCCCGCCATCATCAGCTTCTTGCGGCCGATGCGGTCGGAGAGTGCGCCCACCACGGTAAAGAATGGCATGCCGATCAGCAGCGCGACTGCGACCGCAATATTCGCAGTCTTCACGTTCACTTTGAGAATCGTCTGCATGTAGAACAAAGCGTAGAACTGCCCGGTGTACCAAATCACGCCCTGTCCCGCAGTGGCTCCGAAAAGCGAAATCAGCACGAGTTTCAGATTCGCCCATTTCGTGAAGGCATCCTTCAGCGGCTGCGTGGAAGTCATTCCGCTCGCTTTGAGTTGCGCGAAGATTGGCGATTCCTTCATCTTCAGCCGGATGTAGAGCGAGATCATCACCAGGATGATCGAGATGAGGAAGGGAATGCGCCAGCCCCAGTCGGAGAACTCGGCCTTCGACATGGAGTTCTGCGTGACAAGAATCACGATCAACGAAACGAAAAGTCCCAGCGTGGCCGTGATCTGAATGAAGCTGGTGTAAAAACCGCGCTTGTTGTCGGGAACGTGTTCGCCCACGTAAACCGCGGCGCCACCATACTCACCTCCGAGCGCCAGACCTTGCAATACGCGAATCAAAAGCAGCACGATGGGTGCGAACCAGCCCGCCGTTGCGAACGAAGGCAACAGGCCAATGGCAAAGGTGGAAAACCCCATGATCGAGAGCGTTACCAGAAATGCGTACTTGCGCCCCACCAGATCGCCGATTCGGCCGAAGAAAAGCGCGCCAAAAGGCCTTACCAGAAAGCCCACGGCAAAAGTAGCAAGGTAGGCGATGTACGCAAAAGTGTCGTTGCCCGGAGGATAAAATTTCGGCCCAAGTATGGCCGCCAGACTGCCGAAAATATAGAAGTCATACCACTCGATCATGGTGCCGACCGACGAGGCCATGATTACGCGCCAGATGCTGTATCCCGTATTACTCGGTGCCACTGCGGCATTCGCCATACTTCCTCCTTTTACCTGAAGTATTTTCCCGGACTCACATCTGGATCCATTTCCCTCTAAAGCTCACTTCTTCGGCGATTCACAAACTGCGATTACTGCGATTGCTTCTGCAAGACTGCGCTTACAGTCAATTCCGATCCGGGCAACACCGTAAGATCCCGCTTCCACAGGGCAAAACCCGGCACAAACAATACAATGGCGTGCGTCCCGGGGCCAAGACCAATTTCGGAGGGCGTGCTGCCCACATACTTCCCGTCCAGCGTGATTTCCGCGCCCACGGGAGTAGAGGCGAAATTGCACTTTACCTTTTCCGCCTTCGCGGACTGAATCTCCAGCGTCGGAGGCGCAGTTGGGGCTGGCGTGAGCACCGCCGAACTCTGAGGCGAAGCAACGGCTTCCGGAACCGGTGGCGGGGTAGCGCTCACGGCAGCAGTCGCCTGCGGATGAATCTTTTCGTCCGTATCTACCAGCGCGTACAACTGCTTTCGCGTCTTGCCCTTGTCATCCACGTAGTACACGGTAATGCCATGTTTCTCTCTCTTGGCGTCGAAACTCTCGCCCTTGGGCAGCGGCGTGCACCGGGAATACTTCGAATAAATGGTGCAAGCGATATGAAACGGAGGCTCGTTGCCTTCTTGCACCAGCAAGGTGCTGACCTGCGGAACGGTTGCGGAGGAACGGCAGTATGCGTCGAAAGTGACCTGGTCGCAATTTTTGGGAACGCCGTTGTTGTCAAGGCTCGATGATCGAGTTTCAGAATCCAGAACCTTGATCCGAATCGTCTCTTTCATGGAAGCGGCGTTCGCCAGCGCCGCCACCAGCAGAAGCCCTGCCCGTAGAGCTGCAATTCCACGAATACCCATCAAACCACTCCTCCAAGCACTGCGAATCCATTCGTCGCAGATCCGGTTTTCCTGAATGATTTTAGAAGCCGGTCTTGCAGATGCTGCACATTGTGCCCCCTCGGAGCGCCCAGCACAACAGCTTCCACGCCTCACGCGGCTTTGGGAGGACACACTCCCTTGCGGATCATCGCCCCAGTGGAGCCCATCCTCTTTTCTTGGAAGCTGGCCCTGTCAATCTCCAGCGGGCTCTCAGTTATCCGACCGTATTCCCAGCGGACCGGTTCTTAGTCCGCTGGGGCAGGTACGATCTAGAACGTAAAGATCGGCCCGAACTCCGTACGGTGATCCTGCCATTCGTTCGATGGAGATCCAGCAATTGTGTAGGAAGTAATGCCCGTAGGAGAGTTCGCATCGAGACGAGTAGCGTAGGTTGACTGCTCGAAGCCGAACTGGGCCCACGTGTTGATTTTGTAATACACGGTAACCGCCGCCATTTTGCCCATCTTCAGCGGCAATGGAGAAATGATGTTGACGGGGGAAGCTCCGCTCGGGTTGTTCAGGTCGCTGCTCACGATCTGGTCCTTGCCGATATTGAAATAAAGTTGCCAACCAGCATTGTGCCCCTTCGGATCGGCGTTGAACCAGCGTGAAAGCGGCAGCCCGAGGTTTATGAAGCCGCCAAAACAATGGACGGGTTTCTGCGGAGCGATCACGACCTGCCCCGCCGAGTTGGTTGCCAGAACGGCGCCACCGGCAACCGCGTAGGGACCGCCATCCTGGGTGGTGTATTCCGTTAGATTGGAGAGCCCGTTCACGTCGGTATAGTACGAGTTAATCTGGTCGGCGGCGTAGAAGCGCATGTCGCCTCCGCGATAGGCGCTCGCCGAGAGGGTAAACCAGCGCGTGGGCAGTTGCACCGTGATCTGACCACCCCACTGGGTGCTGGAAGTTTCAAAGCCATTATTACTGGTGAAGTAGGCGCTCTCGGCGGCGGTTGGCACAAAACCGGCGACTACCGCATTCCCCGTCGTAACGATGGATGTGCGCTTGCCATAGAAACCGGCCAGGGCGATTTGTGCCGGCGCGACGGCTGGGGCGTTGTCGAGTTGGAAGCTCAACGCCGTTCTGCCGGAGTACTCTGGACGGTCGGAGTCGGCGCCTTCGCGCTCGGCTTGTCCGATCTGGTTCTGGAGACCGTTCGAGAAACTCGTCCCCAGTCTTTCGACTTGACCTGTGCTGGGCATCATGACCGCAAAATCAGGCTCGAACTTGACGCTGTGCTCTCGGTTCAGCGTCTGCACCAAGCCGACCCGTAGTTGTGGCGTACGAGTGTAGGCGGAGCCGTAAAATCCGCCCAAGGTGGTGGTCTCCAGAATATTGGGGAGCGCGCCGGATCCGAAAAGCGACCAGTCTTGTCCACCTTCGAAAAGAAAGTCGGTGGTGTCGCTGGCGTGGTAATCGAGGCGGACGAAGGCTAAACGCAGCCGCGGGTTGGGGCTGCGAATGGAAGTAACATCGGAGTTACTGGATTCGTTGAAATTACCTTTGAAGTCACCCTCGACTTTGCCGGTAATCGTCAGGTTCTTTGACACGTCTGGCCATTCGATGTTCATCCCAAAGCGTGAGGATCGCGCCTTGATGTGGATCTCGGGATCCTGGGTTGGGCCGGTGTTCGTAATATTTGAGGCATAAAAAAACAGGCCAGGACTGGGCGCATCATCGCCGTCAGGATTGCTGCTGTCGTGGATGAATGTCGCCTTGATGAAGCCGTAGGGCGCAAACGTGATCGGGCCCACCTTAACACCGTTTAGACCGCCGGTCTTAGGGGCGTCAATGGGAAATACCCGGATAGGAACAAGCGCAGGAACCACACCCCCAGGCGGCGGGGGTACAGTTCCCTGGATTTTGGGCGAGGGATGGCCGGCTTGCGGCGAGGGATTCGCTTCCGGCCTCGCGGAGGATGCCGAGATGGTCTCCCGAATGGCAGCCGGAGCCGCTGCGGAAGGCGACGGTTGCGCCTCCGAATTCGCGGCCGACAGGTCAGCCGCATTCAGCAGGCCTTTGCGGCTGAGCGCTTCCACAAGAAGCTGAAATTCGGTGTTAGGAGAAGCGTTGCGAATGGCATCTGCTTCTGAAGGAGCGAGCACGCCTTTCATCACCAATACACCCATCAGGGCGGTCACGTTGGCGTTAGCGGCAGCCGGACTTAAGTTCGGGTTCGGGTTCGGGTTCGGGTTCGGGTTGGTGATCGCCGGCGCGGCGGCAGGTTCGGCGGCCGCGGCATTCGCTGTGTTAGTGGTGGGGATAGCTTTTGCATCAGTGGCATCATTAGTTCCGCCAAAAACATAGATCGGCGCCAAAGACGCAGTTACAACGAGCGAACTGCAAAGCCATTTCTTCAAGGTCATAACGGTGTTGTTCTCCTAAGCGGAACCCTTTCCCAAATGAATTGGAAAACCTCGCGCCCTGCTGTACTGCCGCGACAACTTATGCCGAATGACAGCGCAACCTATATTTGAATAACACCGTTGAATCGAATGAAAACGCCTCGCTCAACCCTAAGGGCCGGAAGGCTAACACACAAAGTAATGTGTTGTAAATAACAATTACATTTTTTTGCAAGGTGCAAGATGCGAGTTACAATTCGCGCCGATATAATCGCGCGACCAAATCTTGACTCGTTTGCCGTGCGCAGTTGGAATAGCTCGGGAGTAACATCTGGCTACTTTGCCGAGGTAATGGTTAAGTGGCAGAAACAAGCCATTGGGATTGGTTCGCGTCAACACAACTTTTATATGGTCGGAACAACTTGTTACTTGGAAAACTTCCGCGAAGTAGCCAAGCACAATATCTTTCGGTGGACTTCAAACATTGCAGACCGGCGGATTGATGTCCGCCGGGAATCGGGACCAATCGCGACGCCATCGACGCCGAAGTTTGTGACAGCATTGCCCGGGACTCGATCTGGAAATATCCTGCGGCGCTTTCTCAAAGCTAGGGAAGCAAGCGTTGACGCGGGGGACGTGTCGACGAAGGAGCCTGAAACCGGCCCACCGTTCCCCCAAAGCTCCCAATTCATCCAACCTAGCCCGATTCACCCAACGTAATTTAAGATCAGTTTATAGAAGCTTCCGTCGCTCAAGAGTGCCTTCGCCTCTGTCAGTTCTGAACATTCACTCGCCGGTTGACCTCGGGTGCCGAGGCTTAGTATGGTTAGTTTCCCAGATGTTCCCGGAACGACCCAAGGGACTGTCAGAATGACGAAAGCAAGCCGGATCAAGAGCAAGTCGGCCCCCACTCTGCCAAAAGCTCAGACTGGAATCCAGGGTCTGGATGAAATTACCGGCGGCGGTTTTCCGCGTGGCCGTCCCACCCTTATCTGCGGCAGCGCCGGAGCCGGCAAGACTTTGCTGGCCATGGAATTTCTGGTCAGCGGGACCATCAAATATGGCGAGCCTGGCGTTTTCATGGCCTTCGAGGAAACCGCCGCCGAACTCGCGCAAAACGTTCGCTCGCTAGGCTTCGATCTCGATCAACTGGCGAAAGAAAAGAAACTGGCAGTTGATTTCGTGCGCATCGAACGCAGCGAAATCGACGAAACCGGCGACTACGATCTCGAGGGCCTGTTCATAAGACTCGGCGCTGCAATTGATGCCATTGGCGCGAAGCGCGTGGTGCTTGACACCATCGAGAACTTATTCGCGGGATTGCAGAACGAAGGTATTCTGCGCGCGGAGTTGCGCCGCCTCTTCCGCTGGCTAAAAGATCGAGGGGTCACCGCCGTCATCACCGCCGAACGCGGCGAGGGCGCTCTTACCCGGCATGGCCTCGAAGAATATGTTTCCGATTGCGTGGTCCTGCTCGATCATCGCGTCGTCGATCAGGTTTCGACGCGGCGGCTGCGCATCGTCAAATATCGCGGCACCGCCCACGGCACCAACGAATATCCATTTCTCATTGACGAAGGCGGGTTCAGCGTTCTGCCAGTTACCTCTCTCGGTTTGCAGCATGAGGTGAGCGAAGAGCGAATCTCGAGCGGAATTCCGCGTTTGGATACGATGCTGGGCGGCGAAGGCTTTTACCGGGGCACCACCATTCTGATTTCCGGCACCGCCGGTACCGGCAAAACCAGTCTGGCGGCTCATTTTGTCGATGCTGCCTGCCGGCGCGATGAGCGCTGCCTTTACTTTTCCTTCGAAGAATCGCCCGGCCAGCTTATTCGCAATATGCGATCCATTGGCGTGAACCTTGAACAATGGACGCGCAAGAATCTTCTTCAGTTTCATTCCAGCCGCGCCACCCTTTACGGCTTGGAAATGCATCTCGCGATCATTCATAAGATCGTTCAAGAGTTCGAGCCGAAAGTGGTGGTGCTCGATCCCGTGGGCAGCCTGATTCAAGCCGGCAATCGCCGGGACGCGCATACCATGCTGATTCGGCTGATCGACTTCCTGAAGCAGCGCGGAGTCACGGCAGTTTTGACCAATCTCACTTCCGGCGGAGATGCGCTCGAAAAGACCGATGTAGATATTTCGTCGATCGTAGATAGTTGGCTTTTCGTGCGGGATATCGAATTAAACGGCGAGCGCAATCGCGCCCTCTACGTTTTGAAGTCGCGTGGCATGCACCACTCCAACCAACTGCGCGAGTTTGTTCTCACCAAAGAGGGCGTAGATCTTCTCGATGTCTATGTCGGGCCGGAGGGCGTGCTCACCGGCTCATCCCGTTTGTCGCAGGAATCGCGTGAGAAGGCCGCATCCCTGGCTCGGCGCGAGGAAGTGGAGCGCAGGGAGCGGGATAGAAATCGCAAGCGGGAGGCGATGGAGGCGCGTATCTTAGCCTTGCGGAAGGAATTTGAGGTGGAAGAAGAGAAGGCGGAGATGCTCGGAGAGCAGGAGACGTCTCGGGAGACGGCCATCGCCCAGAACCGCGAGGCTATAGCCCGCAGCCGGGGCGCCGACGCGGAGAAAGCTCAGCGGCCAGAAAGAAAGTCGAGAAAATAAGTATGAAGAAGTCAGCGAAAGATAAAGGCAAGGGAAAAGCCAACGAGACGGAGCCTCTGAGTCTTCAGGAAGTCTATGACAAAAAGGGTCCGGTGGATAGCGAGGTCTGGGAACTTCGCTTATACATCGCGGGTCAAACGCCTCGCTCCGTTTCAGCCTTCGCCAATCTTAAAAAGATTTGCGAAGAGCACCTGCAAGGGCGATACAATATAGAGGTGGTCGATCTGGTAAAGCATCCGCAACTGGCGGCTGGCGATCAGATTCTAGCCATCCCGACGCTGGTGAGGAAGCTGCCACAGCCCTTGAGAAAAATTGTGGGCGATCTTCGCGATACGGAGCGTGCCTTAGTCGGTCTGCAACTCCGGCCTGCGACGCCGGAGAAGTAGATGGCCGAGAAGTAATGAGAAGTAAAAAAGGTTCGGCTCCTGGAGGATTGGTGAAAGCAGGTTGGACCTTATGAAAAACGACAGGCTCGAATTCGATCTTAGCGTTCAACTTCTGGAAGAAGCGGAACAGACCCTTCACGCGATCCGTCAAGGGGCTGTCGATGCCTTCGTTGTGGAGGAAACCGACGGCCACCGCGTCTATACCCTTGAAGGGGCCGATCTGCCCTACAGCGCCCTGGTGGAAAGAATGCAGCAGGGCGCGGCCATGCTCAATGCGCAGGGCGACATCGTTTACTGCAATCTGAGTATGGCGCAACTGTTCGGCGTCCCGCGGGAAGCGCTGATCGGCTCTTCTCTGGCGAGTTTTGTAGATACGGCGGATCAGTCGGCTTATCTCAATTTATTGCAGCAAGCGCGCAACGGTTCGAGCGAGGGCGAATTGCATCTACGGCGGAGCAATCAAGTTCCGCTTTCCGCTCATTTTTCTTTCAGCCTTCTAAGCCGGGATAAAACCGCGACCGGCGTTTTGATCACCGACCTGACGGGCCAGAAGCAGCAGATGGAATTCTCATCTCGCCTTCAGCAAATGCAGGATGACGAGCGCAGGCGCATTGCCCGCGAACTGCACGATAGCGTGGGGCAATTGCTGGCGGCAATCGGCATGAATATCGGAATTATCCAGTCGCAGACTCACAAGCTCGACGCGCTGGGGGCCCGAGCCGTTTCCGAGAATGCCACGCTCGTGGACGAAGTTTCCCGCGAGATTCGCACCATCTCTCATCTTCTGCACCCGCCATTGCTGGATGTAGCCGGCCTGGCATCGGCGCTGCGCTGGTATGTGGACGGTTTCTCCGAGAGAAGCAAGATCAAAGTCGATTTGGAGATTGCCTCCGATTTCCCGCGTTTTCCGGACGATGTCGAGATCACTATCTTTCGCATCGTTCAAGAATGCCTGACCAACATTCATCGCCATTCCGGCAGCCCCACCGCCGCGATTCGCCTCCAGCGTGAAGGCGATCGGCTCATGATCGAAGTAAGAGATAACGGGAAGGGTATTTCGTTGGAAAAGCAACGGGAACTGGCCGCTACCGGTCGGGGTGGAGTGGGTCTAGGCGGGATGCGGGATCGCTTGCGGCAATTCGGCGGCGCCCTGGAAATTAAGTCGGAAGGTGCCGGGTGCGTGGTCAGCGCATTTCTTAAAGTCGCATAGGCCCGGTTTCTCTCGGTGCAACGCCTGCTTAAGCCGAAAAAGTTGCAGGCTTCGCCTGGAGAGGATTGCACCGCTGGCAATACGGCAGGGCGATGTTCCAATCCTGGCTTCCTTCTTGCAGCCAGAATTGCATCTCCAGATACTTAAGAACCGAACCGCACTCGGGGCAGTAGAGAGTTTCCCGGCCTGCGCCGCTCTGAACTTCGAGAAATTGTCTTAGCGACTCGACGAGTTGATTACGGCCCTCAACATCGAGCACGTGTCGCATGATTCCTCCGGTCGAGCTAAACATCAGCCAGTAAACGATTTTCACCATGCTAGGAGCGAACCGTTCTTCCTTTGCTCGCCAGGAAACACTGGCCGGTACGGCAGCGGCAGAACGCCTACGCCGATTCTTTTTTCCAATTGTCCGTGTGCCGTCGCAGCAATTCGTAGCATTCGCAGGAAGCATCTTCCAGCCGGAGACGATCCTCAATTTTTACCTGGCCCCGGTTATAGGTGATGAGTCCGGCTTTCGACAAAACCCCCGCCGCCACGGTCACGCTTGACCTGCGCGTTCCCAGCATGTGCGCCAGAAGCTCATGGGTCAGCGCGAGGTCGTTCCCGCCGACGCGATCCTGCGTCATCAATAGCCAGCGAGCCAGCCGTTCGTCCACTTCATGAAGCCGGTTGCAGGCGGCAACCTGAGTACCTTGCATCGCGAGCAAGAAACCGTATTGTTGTATCCGGCGTTCGAGCGTCGGACATTCCCGCAGAACTTTTAACAAGTTCGGGCCGCTCAGCCGGAAGGCTGTGCCGGCAACCTGCACCTGGCCGCGCGTCTCGCTTGTCTTGAAGCCGGCCGCAAGCTGCAAACCCGTACATCCTTCTTTGCCGGTAAGTCCTACTTCAACGCTTTTTCCGTCCTGCATCACGCTCAGAATCGACACCATGCCGCTATCGACGAAATAGGCGTACCCGATTGGTTCTTCGTATTCCTGCAAAACGTCGTGCGTTCGCAGCTGGACGAATGTCAGTTGGGGAAAAATAGCAGCGCATTCCGAAGACGGCAAACCCATTAGCAGTTCATTTCTGACCGGGTTGCCTTCGATAAGCGGCGCGGCTCTGGGAGTGACATGACTACGAGAGGTATTCATAAACGGCTCCTTGCACAGCGAAAACGCTGTCTGATTTTCGCAAGGGCCGTCTCCACGATGGGGTACGGCGGGCGGATGCTAGAAAAGACACCTTAAGTCTAACAGGTACTGAGCCTCTATCGACATTTAAACGGTCTGTCGGTAGTGCCTCAGCTTGAATTTTATCCAATGATTATGGGTCATCCCGAAGCGCGGCGTTTCTTCAGCCGCGAGAGGGATATCCCGCGAATGCCGACTCGGCCGAGATCCTTCGCTCCGCCTGAAAAAAACGGCTTCGCTCAGGATGACGCCGAATTAGTAACCCGGAAATTCAAACTGAGACCCTGCCGGTCTGTCGGTAGTGGGATAAAGTCGAAGCGATCTCCCACTATCATGGGAAATCCTGCCAGCGGCTGAAGTACGCCTCGCTTCGGATCGCGGCCTCATAACGCGACTATTTCAAACTGAGCGACCAAGCGCTTCGTGGTGAATCGGGGGACACGTTCATCAATCGCCAACCTTCCGGCTGTTCATCCGCAACCAACGAACGTGGAACGTCAACTCAAAATCGCCGGGCGAAACCTCATTCGAGCTCTATCCGGGCTGGCATTGTTTGTCCTAACCCTGAATTGTTTTTCCGTTGCGCAAGCTTCAAAGCCGGCAGGCGAGCGTCCGAAGAGTGCGCGTCTCAGTGCCGATACCATAAGTCGCGGAAAATACATCGTGGAAGATGTTGCAGTTTGCGGCCAGTGCCATACTCCACGCAATAGTAACGGGCAGCCCGACCGCGCGCGATTGCTGGAAGGCGCAGCGGTTTGGCTCAAGTCGGCCGAACCGGATTCTGACTGGCCCTTGCTGGCTCCCAGAATCGCCGGCACTCCTCCCGGAACCGATGCCGAGATGGTGACGCTACTGACTACGGGAATCTGGCGGGGAGCATATCTGCGCCCGCCGATGCCGCAGTTTCGCATGGAGCAGCACGATGCCGAAGCCGTCGTCGCCTACTTGAAATCCGTGAACCCGCAGGCGAAATAGCCGATATCAAGGAATTGCCCTAATGTATGCACCTTAATACGTCAGGGCTTTGTTCGATTGCTTGAAGCGGCTTCGAGGAATATCCAATCACACAGGAGATTAATCATGCCAAACCCTAGCGGTTCCATAATTCGATTCACTTTGGTGGCAGCGCTCGCCGCCTTGCCCGTAACGATGATCGGCCAAACCAGCGCAACCTCTTCCGACTCGGCCCGGAGCCAGAACTCCATGAGCAATTCAACTGGAAAATTGAGCATGGCCGACAAGAAATTCGTTCGTGCCGCCGCGCAGGGCGGTATGGCGGAGGTGGAACTCGGAAAACTCGCCACGGAAAAAGCCGGCAGCGACGATGTCAGGAAATTTGGCCAACGCATGGTGGACGACCACAGCAAGGCGAACGATGAATTGAAGCAGGTGGCCACCAGCGAGGGCATTCAGGTTCCCGACAAGCTCAGCGCCAAAGATCAAATGACGAAAGATCGTTTGTCCAAGCTCAGCGGCGAACAGTTCGATAAAGCCTATATGGCCGACATGGTGAAAGACCACACGCAAGACGTTGCCGACTTCAAGCGCGAGGGCAACTCCGGCACCGACCCCGAAGTGAAGAACTTCGCTTTGACCACGCTTCCGACTCTGGAGGATCACCTGAAGCAAGCGAAGGAGATTTCCCCAACGACCCATTCCGCCAGCAACATGAAAAGCGGCCCGCAGTAGTTCGCCGTTTTCGACGCGGTGTGTGATGCTTGGAAGTAAGATTGACGAAAGTAAGATTGACGAAAGTAAGATTGACGAAAGCCATTGTCGATTGTTGGCAGTGGCTTTCTTTTTCGTTTGGCCAGATTTCATTTGGCCGGGTTGCATTTGGCCGGGTTGCATTTGGCCTGGTTTCATTTAGCGAGGAACGTTCTTTTGAAAAAGCTTGATGTAATCGTAATTGGCGCCGGCGCTGCGGGACTCTCGGCCGCGGCCAGGCTGGGCGCGGCAGGCTTGTCCGTGGCCTTGCTCGAAGCCCGAGACCGCGTTGGTGGGCGGATGTTCACTCTGCGGGATTCCAAATGCGACGCTCCCATAGAACTGGGAGCGGAATTTATCCACGGCAAACCGCCGCAAACCTTGAAACTGCTTGCCAGCCGCAAAATTCCAATACGCGAAGTGGATGGAGATAGCTGGTGCATGCAAAACGGGCGGCTAAGCCCATGCAACTTCTTTTCGCAAGTCGACCAGATTCTGGAAAAAATGGATGGCCGCAAGCGCGATCAATCTTTTTTGGAGTTTCTGGAAGAATGTTGCAGTCATGCCGGGAATTCCCGCCGAATGCGAGAGGCAAAACGATGGGCGACCGGTTACGTCAGCGGATTTAACGCAGCCGATCCTGCGCTCGTCGGTGTGCACTGGCTGGTAAAAGGAATGCGGGCGGAAGAAAAAATCCAAGGGGAACGGGCATTCCGCTCGCAGAACGGCTACGCCGATCTGGTAGGCGTCTTCAAGGGCGAACTCGAAGAGTGCGGGATCCCGATTCAACTCGATACCATTGTGCATAGCATCGATTGGAGCAAGAACCATGTTGAGATAAAGACCGGCGGCGCAAATGGGACTGAAGTGTTCGACGCTGCCCGCGTTCTTATCACTGTGCCGCTCGGCGTGCTTCAGGCAAGCCCGGAAGCAAAGGGCGCGATTCGCTTTTGTCCCGAACTTCCCAGGGAAAAACTCGAAGCGATTCGCAATATCCGGATGGGCAAAGTGATTCGGGTCATTCTGCGTTTTCGCGAACGCTTCTGGGCGCGCTTGCCGAAGGCCCGCAACAAGAATTCCAAAACGCTAGAGTGCTTAAGCTTCCTCCTGTCGCAGGACGAATACTTTCCGACTTGGTGGACGACCATGCCCGAGAAGCTTCCATTGCTCGTTGGATGGGCGCCTTTTCGCCACGCAGAAAAACTTTCAGGCAAAACTGAGTCTTTCATCGTCGAGCAAGCGATCCGAACGCTTCATCGTCTGCTTGGAGTGGGAGTCTCCGAACTCGAAGGATTGTTAGAACAAGCGTATTGCCACAACTGGCAGACCGATCCCTTTTCGCGCGGAGCATACAGCTACGGAATTGTCGGAGGCGATGGTGCGGAACGAGCGCTGGCAAAGCCGATCGATGGAACTTTGTTTTTTGCCGGCGAGGCCACCGATACCGGCGGCCACAACGGAACGGTGCATGGCGCAATTGCGAGCGGTCACCGCGCCGCGGCCGAAATTATACGGGCGGCCGATCGAAGCCGTCGAAGTCAAGAAAACGTGGTTGAGCAAATTCGCCGCACGGCGCCTACGCAGCCTTCTTTTTCTGAATGACGTTCTCGGTTTCTTTAGCGCGTATCTCAACTTGCTCTTGCTTGATGTCAAGCCGAAGATGATTGTAGACACTCATGTACTGGTTCGCGACCCAAACCAGCGCGAAGAACGCGATCAGATATCCCCGCCAATCGGAGTAGAGCAGCTTGAAACGAGTGAGAATGAGAAACCCTGCGGCAACGTAATGGCTGAAGCAATATTCGCAAGTGAACAGATAGAAAAACTTGCGCCGCCCAAACGTTGGAGCCTGCCGCGATTGCCTCTGGCAGTAATCGCGCGGTTCGCGAAACACTTCTTCGTGCGTCACCGTCCACGCCAGGCACGCTACCGGAATTGCCAGAATCAATAGCCAGACGAGTTGTAGGCCTAGATTCGGCACGTAATTTGGATGCCAATTCCGCTAAAAAGGCTGGAGTAAACGGGAGGGTTACAGGGTCTTCACCTGACCGTAGTTCAGCAAGCTGACAATCAAAGTCCCCCCGCAGATGTTGCCAAGGGTAGCCGGAGCCAGCCAGTGCAGATAATCCAACGCGGAAACCGATCCCGACATCACCGCGGATAATATCTCTCCGCTGCCGGCGATGCAGTGTGCGAAGTGGCCGATGCCCACAACGAAGGTAAGCAGGTAGACGATGGCGAGTTGTCCAATCGTCCAATGGCTGGCGGTGACGGTCCACGCTACCAAGGCAATTAGCCAGCCCCCGATCACTCCGCTCCAGAAGAAGTGTGATGCCGAACCGAAGACAGCGTCCTGCCCCAGCCGAATCAGTTGCGTGAGAATATCCACGCGCAGGGCGGAAGTTTTTGCCACAAGCGTAGCGAACAGAAAGGATCCTAATATGTTCGACGCGAACACGACGGCCCACAGGCGCAACGTGTCGATCAGGTGCTTACGCTCGTCGAGCACAAGGACAACGGGATACAAAGTGTTCTCGGTGAAGAGTTGCGCCCGTCCGATGATGACAGCTACGAACCCAATCGGATACAAAAGATAAGGCGCAATCTCGTTACCGGGGCCAGGCCCCGCAATTGCGCGCGTGGACGCCACGGCAAGACCCGTAAGGCCCATGGTGAAACCGCCGGCCACCCCAGAAAAGGCCAGTTTTTGCGCCGAGCGCCGCAGTTCCTCTCGGGCATTATCGATCGCCGCGCGAAAAATTTCGTCGGCAGTAAGCCGTCGTGTGTCCGGGGCAGAATCTTCCGAATGGCTGGTTTTTGTGGCGGGCAGAAATTCCTCCAAAGCTTGGATGCACTAATCCCGGTAAGCGAGAAATACAAATCTAGCCGGGGACCTTCAGGGGGCCTTTTATCGCCGCCTCACCCGATCTGGCAAATGCTCACGGGGAATCGCGCGAGCGCGTCTGAAACCGCCATATGTGTTCCTTGTTCGCTGACCGAGGTGCCGATCACTTCGCCCGTAAGCGCGTCCCGGTAGTTCTTCGAGCAATCGCAAGTCGGCAGCAGTATCTGAGTGTCCTGCCAGACATCTCGCCCAATCGGAGGACGGTCGGAGTCACCCAATAATCCGGCTACCAGGCGAGGCACAACCACCAATACGCCTGCGTTCCTTTTCTTGCGAATGAACGCGACCAAATGGTCCGCCCGGGTGCCTTGCACTTCCAGCGGAAGGTAATCCCCGCTCTCAAAAATCTCCGGCTGTTGCGCTCGAAGCCATAGAATTGTTTTTACCGCATACATCTTGAGGTGCCCGTCGTCTGGATTCTCCAGCAACGATCCAATCGCAAAGCGCGAGGATGAGTCGCTCGCCCGAATCCCGTCGAATATTTCCCGCCGTGCCGCGTAGTCGATAGCACGCCGGTTGTCTGGATCGACGAGGCTGAAATCCCAAACTTCGTTGCCTTGATAAATGTCGGGAACGCCCGGTGACGCCAGCTTCAAAAGCGTCTGCGACAAACTGTTCCACAGGCCCAGGCGTGCAATACGGCGTTGGAAAGGCGCAAAACTTTCGTGAAAACGGTTTCCCGCCTCCGGGTCCAGAAGCGCCTTCACGAAAGAAGAAACCGCTTTTTCGTAGGATTCATTCCGATTGATCCAACTGGTATTCTGCTTCGCTTCACGGATTGCCTTAAGCATGTAACTGTCGATCCGCTCTGTAAAGGCGCTCCACTGGGTTTGTTCCTGCAAGTCCTTCGCGGGCCAAACGCCCACAAAAGTTTGATAGAGAAGGTATTCATCGTTCAGCGAGGGGGCAGGCCGGCCATCGACCGCGGACTTATGTTTGTGATTCAGTTGCGCCCACTCCTGCACGCGTACTTGCCAAAGCGCGGGAATTTCCGAAAGAACATTGATGCGCGCCCGCACATCCTCCGACCGCTTCGAGTCATGCGTGCTGGTTGCCAGCATGGTGTGCGGCCAGTCGCGAAGGCGCTCTCGATTTGCTCTGTGGAACTCGGCGGGTGGAATTCCGAAACGACGAGGATCGGATCCGACTTCATTCAAGGAAACCAGACGGTTGTAACCGTAGAAGGCGGTGTCCTCGATCCCCTTGGCCATGACCGGACTGCTGAACTGCTGGAACTTCATGGCGAATCTGGTGACTGCGTCTCTATAGCTGCCATCGTGGCCATCGGCGATACGAGTGAGAAGCACATCGTGGATAAAATCGAAAACGCTGGTATCGCCAGCCGGACTTCGATACTTCGCCAGGGCAATCGCGGTGCGAATGTAGCGCTCGTCATTCTCGGAGATTCCGGACGGACTGACGTATGTGCGGTATACGGGGAAACTGGCGACAACCTCGGTGAGGGCTTCGCGCAGGCTATTCAAAGTAAAGTCGCATGTATGCCGCTTGGAAAGAGCGATGCGATTAAGCTTATGTGCCAAAACGTTCAATTCGCTGACGAGGGCCACATGAACAATCAACTTTCGCGAGCGATAGGCAAGATCGTCAAAATCGATTTCGTCCCCGATGAAATTTCGGTAAATGTGCTCAAAACGCGCCGCGCCCGAAGAATCGACAAACAATCCATTTACCAAATTAGAAAAATCATATCCGGTAGTTCCAGAAACCGGCCACGTTAAAGGAATCCTCTCGGCGCCGGTAAGAATTTTCTCGATAACCACGTAACGGTTTGGGCCTCTTCCGTCCGCAGCTTCGCCGACGGCTTTCGCAATGCCGTGTTGCAGGCGCGCGAAATATTGAGCCGGATCATACAGTCCATCGGGATGGTCAACGCGCAGGCTATCCACCTTTCCCTCAGCCACAAACTTAAGAATCAACCGGTGGGTTTCCTCAAAGACAGTCTCATTCTCCATGCAAAGGCCGGCAAGATCGTTGGTGTCGAAGAAGCGGCGATAATTGATGTCATCCGCGGCAACTCTCCAGTTGGCCAGCCGATAAGCCTGCACTTTAATCAATTCGTGAAGATCTTCGAAACTCGCGGCATCGCCGCCGACTCCGTTGATCGTGTCCACCGCCGAAGCAATGCCGTTCGCAATCTCCGGCGCCCGAGCGCACAACTCGGCGAGGCGCCGCTTATTTATTTCCTTGTCGCGATTGCGTTCTACAATGCGCTCGTTGCTGGCCTCTTGCCGCGCCGGCAGATGGCTGAACGAAGTGATGAGGCTTTGAAACTCGAGCAGATCGGTGTTCTGCTCGCCCAATGTGGGCGCAAGTGCCTCTCCCGCGCGCTGCAACACGCGCGGATACTCCCGGGGATTCACCGGGAAGCGATGACCCCGGTAGCAAATGTCGAACTCCCCGCGCTCCTGCTGAAAAGTAAGCTTTAACTCTCCGCTCTCCAGCACCGTTCCGTAGTGGTCGTGCAGAACCGGCACCAGAACTTTGCCTCGGAGTTCGTCCTTGAGAGGATGCCAGTCGATGTCGAAAAAACAAGCGTAGGGTGACGCCTCGCCATTTTCGAGCACGTCGAGCCACCAGGCATTGTCGCTGCCCATGACGGCCATGTGGTTGGGTACGATGTCGAGGATCAACCCCATGTCATGCTCGTGCAAAGTTTTCACAAAATCGTCGAAGCTTTCGAGGGTGCCGATTTCCGGGTTCAACGAGTTGTGGTCAACGATGTCGTATCCATGCATGCTGCCCGGACGCGCTTTTAGAAAGGGAGAGATATAGCAATGGCTGATGCCCAGGTCGGCGAGATACGGAACCACTGCGCGCGCCTGATCGAACGTAAAGTCGCGATTCAACTGAAGGCGATAGGTGGCGCGCGGAATGTTGGCAGCAGGTTTCATGCTTCCAGATACCAAACTACCGACCACGCGGGCAGCGTTCCTTGTCCTAAACTCTCCCGGCTCAGGTGACCACTCGCATAAAGAATTGTAGAAGCCGGCGGAAGCTTCGCAGATAATCCCGCCAGCGGTGGCTGGCCAAGATTCGCAATCAAAGTAAGGTTCGCATCGTCGGCAAACTGCCATTGCGCTCTCAAACCGCAGTCGCCGCATTTTTCGTACTCAGCTCTGATGGCGGGGGCATTTGAGAGTCGAGGAATAATGTGGCGACATCTCAGGGTCAACAACTCGCGGTAGAAGCGCAGGTATTCTGCGTGAGCGGGTCGGCATAGATCGGTCCAATCCAGGCGGCAGGCTTCAAAGGTCGCGACTGCATTAGGGTCGGGAATTCCCGTGCGCGATGCGGGATCGCTGAATCGCACGAAGCGGGCGAATTCATTTCTTCGTCCCGCCGCAACCGCCTCGGCCAATCCATTTTCGAAGTCGCAGAAAAAAAGAAACGGAGATTCGGAGCCGAATTCTTCTCCCATAAAAAGCAAAGGGGGCGACGGCGCCAGCAAAAGAATGGCGGTCGCGGCGCGAACCGCCGCCGGATCCGCGAGTGTGGCGATTCTCTCGCCAAAGGCCCGATTTCCAATCTGATCGTGATTCTGAAGAAACGAGATAAACGCCGTGAGCGGCAGACCGGCTGTCGATTCTCCCCGCCTCTGTCCATTTCTTAGAAGCGATGGCTCGCCCTGATATCCGAAGCCCTCCACCAGGCATCGGCCCAGCCTTTCGACAAGATGATCCGCATAGTCCATGTAATAACCGTCGCGCTCGCCTGTGATCAGAACATGAAGTGCGTGATGAATATCGTCATTCCATTGCGCGTCGAAAAGCGAATGCGGATTGCCCGACGTCTTTTCCTCGATGGTCCGAAGATAACGCGCTTCATTCTTGTCATTTTCGAGAATCAAATGAATATGACGATCCGGCGGAAATGAGTTTCGGACGGTTTCCGCCAGTTCGTTCAGGAAATGCGGCGTCGAGTCGTCGATTATCGCGTGAACCGCATCGAGTCGCAGCCCGTCAAAGTGATATTCGTCGAGCCAGTACAGGGCATTGTGAATAAAAAAATCGCGAACAACCCGGCTTTCCGCGCCATCGAAGTTGATGGCATTTCCCCACGGAGTGCGATGGCGCTCGGTGAAAAACTGCGGCGCGTACGAGTTGAGATAATTTCCTTCCGGGCCGAAGTGATTGTAGACGACATCCAGAAAGATCATGATTCCGCGTTCGTGCGCGCTTTGAACCAGAGTCTTGAGTTCATCGGGGTTGCCATACGAAGCGTCTGGGGCGAAGGGCAATACGCCGTCATAGCCCCAATTGCGCCGGCCAGGAAAATCGGAAACCGGCATCAGTTCGATTGCTGTAATCCCAAGCTCGGCCAAATAGTCGAGCTTTTCCCGCACTCCTGCAAACGTTCCCCGCGGAGTGAAAGCTCCCACATGCAACTCATAGATAACCGCTTCTTCCCAGCTTCGGCCGCGCCATCCGGCATCGTTCCATTCGAACGCCGCAGGATTGACCACTTCACTTGGACCGTGCACGTCTGACGGCTGATATCGAGAAGCCGGGTCGGGAACCTCCTGGCCGCCATCGATGCGAAACCGGTATCGGCTGCCGGGCTTTGCGTAATCGGTAGCGAGTTCGTACCATCCATTTGCTTTCCGCTCCATCGCCAGCCGCGTCGAATCGCTCGAGTTTGAATCGATCGAAGTCGAATCGATCGAATCTGCCAGACAAAGTTCCACCTGACGAGCCGCGGGCGCCCACAAGCGAAAGCGCACGCTGCCGTCTTCGCGGCACTCGGCGCCGAACGGCATACTATGGGTGCGCTTCATTCAGATCTTCCTTGTTGAAATCCTTGTTAAAATCGTCCTTGTTCGGCTCTTCCTTTCGGCCGTTGCGGCGCTCCATCAAAATCACCAGAGATCGCGCTTGTAACGGATACGCAGCTCCTGAATCGTGCGTCTCGGCCGTGCGCAACCCATCGTCTCGAGAAGTATCCATCCAGGCAACCCAGCGCGAGCCTGGATGAAACGATGGCAACGCGAACGCCACATCCTCATGGTCTGAATTCAGCAATACCAGAAAGTTTTCGTCGCCCAGCTTCCGGCCACGCTGATCGGTTTCGTCAAGTCCCTGTCCGGCGAGAAACATTCCCAGGCAGCGAACGCCTGCATCGCGCCACTCTTCTTCGCTCATTTCATTCCCACTCGGATTGAGCCACTGTACGTCTTTAACGTTCGCACCTTTAATGGGACGCCCTTGAAAGAAACGCCGCCTGCGAAATACGGGATGGCGTTTTCGAACATTGATCATGCGCTGAACGAACGCCAGCAAATCGCGGTCTTCGTTTTTCAAGTTCCAGTTAATCCAACTGATCTCATTGTCCTGGCAGTACGCGTTGTTATTTCCCATCTGCGAATGGCCCATGGCGTCGCCGGCGTACAACATTGGCACACCCTGCGAGAGCAGAAGCGTTGCGATGAAGTTTCTTTTCTGTTTGGCTCTTAGCGCCTTAATATTTGGGTCGTCGGTTGGGCCTTCTGCTCCGCAATTCCAGCTGCGATTGTTGCTGTTGCCGTCGCGATTGTTTTCTCCGTTGGCTTCGTTATGCTTGTCGTTGTAACTGACCAAGTCGTTTAAAGTAAATCCGTCGTGTGCGGTTACAAAGTTGACGCTGGCGTAAGGGCGACGCCCGCTGTGCCCGTAAAGATCGCTCGATCCGGTCAGACGATAGGCTAAGTCGCCGACCACGCCCCCATCGCCCTTCCAGTAAGAACGCACCGTGTCGCGATAGCGATCGTTCCATTCCGCCCAGCCCACGGGAAAGTTTCCTACTTGATATCCACCCTCACCCAAATCCCAGGGTTCTGCAATCAGCTTGACCTGCGAGAGCACCGGGTCTTGGTGGATGATGTCCAGAAACGCGCCGAGACGATTCACCTCGTGAAGCTCACGGGCCAAAGTCGCCGCGAGGTCGAAGCGAAAACCATCCACGTGCATATCCAGCACCCAGTAACGCAGGCTATCCATGATGAGTTGCAAAACGCGCGGATGCTGCATGTTCAGCGTGTTCCCTGTGCCGGTGTAATCCGTGTAATAGCGCTGGTTGTTGGGCGCCAGGCGGTAATATGTGCTGTTATCGATGCCCTTGAGCGAGAGCGTTGGACCGAGGTGGTTGCCCTCGGCCGTGTGGTTGTAGACCACATCAAGAATCACCTCAAGCCCGGCGGAGTGCAGGGTCTTGACCATGGTCTTGAATTCGCGAATGGAACCGGTGCCGAGATAGCGCGGCTCGGGCGCGAAAAAACCAATCGAGTTATAGCCCCAATAGTTGCGCAGCCCACGCTCCACCAGTTGCCGGTCATCGACGAAAGCGTGCACGGGCATCAGCTCAATCGAAGTGACGCCGAGCCGAGTGAGATATTCGATTACCGGAGCGGTCGCAAGGCCCGCGTACGTTCCCCGCAGCCGCTCCGGCACATCGGGATGGCACATGGTAAAGCCTTTGACGTGCAGTTCGTAAATCAGCGTGTCATGCCAGGGAATGCGCGGCGGCGTGTCGGCACCCCAGGTAAAAGCCGAATCGATCACGCGATTCTTGGGCATTCCGGCGGCATCGTCGCGGCGGTCGAAAGATAAATCTTCCTGTTTGTGCCCCAGCTTGTATCCAAAATGCGAATCGTTCCAGCGGATCGCCCCTTGAATCTGCTTGCCGTAAGGATCGAGAAGAAGTTTGTGCGGATTAAAACGGTGACCTCGCTCCGGCGCATAGGGGCCGGAGACGCGGTATCCATAAAGCTGGCCGGGCCGGGCCTCCGGCAGGTAGCCATGCCAGACCATATCGGTCTGCTCAGGAAGCGCCACGCGCAGCGTCTCCCGGCGCCCGGAATCGTCGAACAGGCAAAGGTCAACTTTCTCGGCGTGCTCCGAGTAGAGCGCGAAATTAACGCCTTCGCCGTCCCATGTCGATCCCAAAGGATAAGGGCGTCCGGGCCACACGATCGGCTGAGGTGAATTCGCCATTAGGCTGCCTTCGCTTTAGAACGATTCACCCGCGGAAGCACTTCTTTGCCGTAAAACTCAATCAGCCGTTTTTGGTCGGACTGACCCGAATGAATGTTCACGATCGTCGCGCCGGACTCGAATAATTCGTCGATCACTTTTATATGCGGCGCGGCATCGGTGCTCACCGGCCAATCGGCATAGACTTTTTCTAGAGGGATTTCGGCCTCGGCTCGTCGCTGAATTTCTTCCGGATCGCGAATATCGTAGTAGCTTTCAAAAGCTTTAGGACCGAAGCGCCAAAGCCTGGCCGCCGCCTCTGCGTCTTGTTTATTGCCTACGACAGCGTATTGTTCCACCAGGACTGGCATCTGCTTCGGATCTTTCCCCACTGCCTTCGCGCCTTTTTCAAACTCCGATTTATGCTGCTTCCAGGTTTTCGGATCGGTTACGAGGCCGTCCGCATATTGGCCGGCGCGGCGCATCGCCTTAGGTCCGTTTCCCGCCATAAGAATGGGAATCTTGTTCCTGGGAGGATTGCAAAGTTTGGCATCGACTGCATAATGCGTCCCCTTGTGATGGAGTTCTTTCCCCGTCCAAAGCCCGCGAATAATTTCCGTCGCTTCCAGCAATCGTTCGGACCTTTCATCCCAGTCCGGCCACGACCCGGTCGCGGCTTGCTCGTTGAGCGCTTCCCCTGAGCCGAGGCCGAGGAAGATGCGTCCAGGATAAAAGGCGTCGAGCGTGGAAAAAGCTTCAGCGACGACTGCCGGATTGTAACGCAAAGTAGGACAAGTGACTGTCGGCCCCATCCAAACCCGCTGTGTGCTCTTGCCCGTAGCGCCGAGAGTCACCCACGCCAGACCCGTGTGCCCTTGGTTCGCCTGCCACGGCTGAAAGTGATCGCTGATCGCTAATAGATCGAACCCTGCCTGTTCCGCGGCAACACCAAATTCGGCCAGCTGAGGTGCGGGGAACTGCTCATGAGCCAACATGAATCCGACTAGATTTCCGAGAAGACCTTTCGCTTGCGCTTGCATTCTCTTAAGCTTTCGATTGCAGGGATACCCGGTTCGCTTCCCGGCTGACCCTTCGATGCCATTGCAAGGAAAAGGTTTGCCGCGGGGCGCGATCTTAGAGGCGATCAGAAACACTTTGCCTGCGGATCTAATCCGCGTCGGTCCTGCGTTTTGCGGGGCGTCGAGTGGCCAGTCAGGGCGATGTTCGTTGCGATGTTCCTTGCGACGTTCGTTTTCGCGTGCGTGCGGCTTTCGTCGCCGCCCGGCTGCGAGATTTAGCGCTTCGCTTGGACGCCGCTGTCTTGGCTTGTCGCGACAACGCTGACTCACTTGCGGATTTGCGAGGTTCACGCTTCAGCGCGCGCTCCGTCGCACGCGCACGAGTCCGCGATGTCTTATGTTTCTTCTCGCCCGCAGCCTCATCCTGAGCCGCCTTCCGGCGCACCGCCGCCGATCCCTTCGGGGCGCCAGTTTCACGCCCGCCCTCCGGGCCTTGGACAATCCAATCGCAATCGCTTGTTGCGGGGACCGTACGCCATGTTTTCCTTCACGAACATGATGAATTTCTTCTCGCACGAATTCTCCAGCTTGTGTGGATGGCGATTTCCCCTCGCGCGCGTCTTCGCGGGCGCGTTCAAGCGTTTCCTTTTCGGGCATGGGCCTTCTCCCTTCGCTGCGGACTCTCAGCTTTTGCCGGCGTAGCGGCAGTTGCTCTTTCAAGCGCTTCGAAAAAACAATCTATAAGTTCCGCCGTCGCCCGGAAATTTCAAATCAGAAGTTCGCCGTATTCTCTGCGGAATCATCGGGTAGGAATGCCGTGTAAACCTGTTGGTTCTGTGAGACTGCTTCTGTGAGGCAGGTGCAGCGAAACTTCGATTGCCCTGGTCTTAGGAACGCCACGACTTAAGACGCTGCCAAGAAACTTCCGTTCCCGCAGGTTTTGAAAAAAGGTACGGCTTTTAGTCGTGCTATCAGGCCCTTCAGCATCACTGCGCTTCGGCACACTTCCGCGAATCGATAGCGCCATACGGACCAGGTTCGCCATACTTAAGGAGTCGCCCCGATTTTCGCCGAGATAAATGTGGGCGAACATAGACAAAGTTGGAATTACTTATTTGGAATTACTTAAATGATTTTCAAACGTTTACCGGCGTAAGGCTATCGCCGGATCATTTTATTTTGCATTCTTGGAGGCTCTATGAAGATGAAAGCAGTTACGTTTGAAGGGGTTCGGCAAATGACGGTGTCAGAGGAGGCGCGTCCCAAACTTGATTCTCCCACCGACGCCATTCTGAGGGTAACAACCACGGGAATCTGCGGCAGCGATTTGCATATGTACGATGGCCGCACTCCCTTGAAAAAAGGCACGGTCGTCGGACATGAAATCATGGGCGTAATCGAAGAAGTAGGAGAGGCCGTTCAAAGTATCAAGAAGGGCGATCGAGTGGTCCTGCCGTTCAACATCGCTTGCGGATATTGCTTCAACTGCCATCGCGGGCACACAGAAGCTTGCCTGGTGATGAATCCCGAAGCCCCGCACGCGGCATATGGATACGCCGGGATGGGCCCGTATCGGGGCGGACAGGCGGAATTCGTTCTGGTTCCCTACGCCGATTTTAATTGCTTGAAATTACCGGGGAAGCCCGGCGATGAGTGGGAGGACGATTTCCTTCTTCTCTCCGACGTCTTTCCCACGGCCTATCACGCGACCGAACTCGCATGCGTGGCTCCCGGAAAAACCGTAGCCGTTTTTGGCGCCGGTCCGGTCGGTTTGCTCTCGGCCTACTGCTCCGCGCTGAAAGGCGCATCCGAAATCTACATCGTCGACAATATTCCCGAGCGCCTGGAAAAGGCCCAGGAATTCGGTGCAATCCCCGTCGATTTCTCGAAAGGCGACCCGGTTGAGCAGATATTCAAGCTCAGAAAAAAGAACAAGGGAATCCAGCAAGGCCTTCGACCCGGCGAAGAGAAGATGAAGGGCGTAGATTGCGCCATCGATGCGGTTGGTTACCAGGCGCGCGACGACGAAAATCCAGAAAAGGAGAAAGCCACACAGGTTCTGGAAAATTGCGTGCGCGTTCTCAACCCGACCGGAGCCATTGGGATGATCGGGGTCTACATTGCGCCTGATCCCGGCGCAAAGGGCGAAGACGCAAAGAAGGGAATCTTTCCATTCTTATTGGCTGATTACTTCGATAAAGGCCTGACGATGGGAAGCGGCCAGGCTCCCGTAAAGAAATACAACGAATATCTTCGCGATCTGATCGTGAATGGCCGAGCCAAGCCCAGCAAGATTGTTAGCCATCACATTCCTATCGACGAAGCTCCAGACGCTTACGATAAGTTCGACAAGAGGATCGAAGGCTATACAAAAATCCTGATCCAATTCGACAAAAAAGCCGCTTGAGTACCGATTAACGATATTCAGGCCAAACTGACCCCGGCGCTGATTGCACCGGGGTTTTTCTTAAGGCGTGCGCAAGCGAGATGTCTTCGTTCTTTTAAATTCGAGGTTGCCGCTTGCATAGAAATTAACCTGCCATTCATTTTTCTGCCATCCGCTCCGGTCCATTTGGCAACTATAGCAATGCCGCTGCTCCGAGAGCGTTAAGTCGTCTTCAAGGGCAGGCCTTCATTTGAGCGGCAGGTGAAAGTGGAAGATATCTTTTTTAGGATCGTGATTGGCGGTGTGGTGGTTTCTACCTTCGCGCTTCTTTCGGACCTTTTGAAGCCCACCAGCTTCGCCGGCTTGTTTGCAGCCGCGCCAGCGGTAGCTCTCGCGACGCTTGCTTTAACCGTGACTCGAGAAGGCAAAATCTATGCGAGCGCGGAGGGCAGGTCGATGATTTTCGGCGCCATTGCCTTCTGTCTTTATGCCTACCTGGTGAGCCGCATGCTGATTCACCGGCGCGCTAGAGTCTTGTCCGCGACTAGCGGAATGATCGTGCTGTGGATCGGATGCGCCTTCGGCCTTTGGTACGCCGTCCTCCGATAAGCCATGAAAATCAAAATCGACACCAGCGGCATGCTGGAATCGCGATGGTACGAATACGTGATCCGTTTCGCATTCGGAGGAACCGCTACCGCGCTGGCTGGAGTCATCGCGAAACATTATGGTCCTGCGATCGGCGGACTGTTCCTGGCATTTCCCGCTATTTTCCCAGCAAGCGCGACTTTGCTCGAAAAACATCAACGCGAAAAACTGGAAGATGCCGGAAAGAACGGCGCCGAACGCGGTAGAGGCGCGGCCGCCGTCGACGCTGCGGGAGCGGCGATGGGAAGCTTTGGTCTGGTGGTTTTCGGTTTTGTCGTTTGGCTCGGCCTTCCGAAATCGAATTCCGCTGTTGTGCTGGCGGCCGGAACCGTCGCGTGGTTCCTAACGGCGATTTTGATCTGGGAGTGCCGGGAAAGATTGTGGCGACGTCTCGCATTTCGGTGGCGTGTTGCGCACTCCTCCGGAATGCGGAACATCGGATTGTGAACTTTCGCAATGGGAGGGTGGATGGCCAGGAAAAGACTCAGAGGCGCACTTGCGGATCCGTCGCGACTACATTCGAAGGATGACGACAACAGTTCGAGTATTCAGGTGGTGATTGAAACGCCCAAAGGCAGCCGCAATAAATACGCCTTTGACGTCGAACAGAAAGTATTCGCTCTCAAGAAAGTGTTGCCGGCGGGCATGACATTTCCATACGATTTCGGTTTCATCCCTCGAACTAAGGCCGAGGACGGCGATCCCGTGGACGTTTTGGTCTTAATGGATGAGCCGGCTTTCCCTGGATGCCTTCTGAAGTGCCGGCTGCTCGGAATTATTGAAGGCGAACAGACGGACAATAGCAAGAAGAAAGGCGACGGGAAAACCGAGCGGAATGATCGCATCGTCGCCGTGGAATTGGAAAACCACAGTTGGTCCAACATCAAGCGCATTGACGACCTGGGCAAGCGCTTCCTGCGCGAGCTGGAGGAATTCTTCGTGAACTATCACGAACTGAGCGGGGAGAGCTATCGCGTGATCGACGCCAAGGGCCCAAAGCAGGCGATGAAAAAAATCGAGGATGGCATGCGCGCGGCTTCCTGAGAATCAGTCGCCAGGTATTTGGCTTCGCTTGAACCGCTGCCTCCACCCTCGCAAAAGATGGAGCACCCGCAGTGCGCCAACCTCTTTCCGCGATTTTGTCTCTAACGCCTTGGAGGATATATGCCCAAGAAAAAAAGTTCTTCGTCCGGGAAAAAATCCAGCCGCAAATACGGTGACGCTGCCGGTAAGGCTGTTAAGAGCGCGATGCACCGCGAGAAAAAAGGAACTTTGAAATCCGGCAAGGGTGGAAAGGGCGGAACGGTCAAGAGCCGCAAGCAGGCGATTGCGATAGGACTTTCCGAGGCGCGCAAGAAGGGCGCGAAAGTTCCCAAGAAAAAATCGGCGGCGTAGCGATTGGAAGACAGTAGGCAAGAGCCGCGCGAGAAGACTAATCGGCGTTACGTGAGCCGCTTCGCTTGCTTTGGTCGATGTGCCCGGAGAGCAGTTTCTTCGCCTTTTCCAGCTCGGCTTTTCGCGTGGGAGTCAATCCGCGGCCTGCCCGGTTGATGAAGTAGTTCAACATGCGCATCCCCGAGGCTGGCCCTTTCGGCGAGACTTTTTTCGACGCCAGGCTTTTCGCTATCGTAGCTGCGCTCCTGGTGAACAAACCCGGAGGTGGGTGCGTGGAGTCTGTTGTGACCTTCGCAACCCATCTTTTGCCTTTAGTGGACTTTTTGTTTTCCGCGGATTTCTTCATGCGAACTCCGATTGAAACGTACGCAACTTAAGATGCAGCTTCTCGGCCGGGGAGTATGCGATGAAAAATCTCAGGAACGGACAACCCGCGCCACAGTTGCCCCGCCCGCTTATCCGATCGAGCAGCGGGACGAGCGGCTTAACCGTAATCAACGAAGGATCGCTCTCGAGTCTTCGAAACTCCGCGCGCGATTGCAAGGCGTGCGACTTATGGAAAAACGCAACGCAGACGGTGTTTGGGGAGGGTCCACGCAAGGCCAGAATCATGTTTGTCGGGGAACAACCGGGTGATCGTGAGGATCTGGTTGGACGCCCTTTCGTCGGGCCGGCTGGAAAATTGCTGAACGAGGCGCTTCTCGAAGCTGGAATTGACCGGGCCGAGGTCTATGTAACGAATGTCGTAAAGCATTTCAAATGGTCTCCGGCGCAGCGCGGCAAGCGGCGTATTCACAAGAAGCCACGCGCCTCCGAAGTACAAGCGTGCCGTCCGTGGCTTGACGCTGAACTATCGCGAATAAGGCCGCAGATCCTTGTCTGCTTGGGAGCGACTTCGGCGCAGGCGCTCTTAGGTAAGAATTTTAGCGTAACGCGCCAAAGAGGAGAGTTGGTCGACACGTCGCTGGCGCCTCACGTAATGGCTACTGTACATCCGTCGTCGATACTCCGCGCGCCCGACGATGCCGCCCGGCACGACCAGATGCGCGAGTTTGTTCTTGATATCAAGAAACTGGCGGGGCTGATTGGTGGGCCGGGTCGGAACGTTTCGTGAGAGTCCGCGAATGTTAGCGCCCCTGGCTTTTTTGGACTTGAATCGGTGTAAATAAATGTTGGCTCCCCTCAGAGAAACAGTAAAAATCTGAGCTTCATAGCCGCATTATCCTCCGCCAATTCTCTGACACTGTTCGTCTTCGATCGTCCAAAAACCCATTTGACAGACATGCTGCCGCACAGGAGCGCGCATCGCGGCACCCGAACATTGTTTAGACGCAGGCTGTGGAGCACAGGGAAGAGCCCTACTTAAAAATCCCTCCCAAGTTACTGCCCTTCGTGTAACCCAAGAAGAGCGATCTTCGTGTAATTCTCCTAGAACGAATTTGGAAGCAACCCACAAGCCAAGGCAGACCACTAATCTGCGCGTCTAATGGAGAAAAAAATGAACGAAAGCAAGAACAAATGCGCGCACGAGCTTTGCCGATGTCCCGCTTCTGATGGCAAGTACTGTAGCACCTACTGCGCCACCGCCAAGGGAACAGCCGAAATCGCATGCGGGTGCGGACATCCCGGTTGCGCTACAAAGAAAGCGGCCCAGGTTTGATAAGAGCTGTTTGATAAGAGTTGGTTGATAAGACCTTCAGAGCGGGCAAGAAACAAGCGCCCTTGGGCGGGCTAAGGCTGTAAACTGTGTTCACGCCGAAGGCTTGAACAGATTGTAATGGAGTCATGATTTGGTCCGCGCCAAGGCCACTACAACCTCGTCTCAATCGCTCACCCTCATCGCATTTGTTCTGGCGATAGCGGGCCTGTATTTTGGCCGTCAGGTTCTAATTCCCGTCGCTCTGGGATTCATTCTTAGTTTCCTGCTTACACCTTTCGTCACCCAGTTGGAAAAGACCCGAATTGGCCGGGTGCCTTCGGTCTTCATCGTGCTGGCATTCTCGCTGGCGCTTGCGGGGACCGTCAGTTGGGTCGTAGCCCGGCAAATGGTAGAGATCATTTCTGAGGTTCCAGGCTACAAGGATAATCTCGACGCTAAAATCAAGTCGTTTCATGCTGCAAAGAATGGAAATCTTAGCAAAGCAACCGCGACTGTCCAGGAGCTGAATAAAGAATTAGCGGCCGTTCCCGGCCAGATTTCTTCCACGCAGCAGCGCGATAAAGCGACCGGCGCATCCCGCACCGTTCATCCCATCCCAGTTGAACTTGCTCCTCCGGCGACAACTTTTATCGAAGATCTGCGAGACCTTCTCGGGCCCCTCGCCGGCGTCCTCGAGACCGCAGCGGTAGTGATTATTTTTACCGTGTTCATGCTTCTCAAGCGCGAGGACTTACGCAATCGTGCGATTCGTCTCGCCGGCCGTGGCCGGCTTACGGTGATGACGCAAGCGCTGGATGACGCTGGCCGTCGGCTGAGCCGCTATCTCCTGATGCAATTCAGCGTGAACACCGGCTATGGACTGCTGTTCGGTCTCGGCCTCCACTTCATTGGCGTGCCGCACGCTTTTCTGTGGGGAGTATTGGCCGCTTTGCTGCGCTTCGTACCCTATGTGGGAGCCTTGCTGGCGGCGGTAATGCCGGTCACGATGGCGTTAGCCGTATTCCCCGGCTGGCGGCAGGCTGGGTATGCATTTGCCGTATTCGCAGTATTGGAGTTGGCCGTCTCAAATTTTTTGGAGCCTTTGCTTTACGGGGTAAATACCGGCATCTCGTCCCTGGCGATCCTGGTGGCTGCGATTTTTTGGACGACATTGTGGGGGCCTGTCGGCTTGATTCTTTCCACCCCTCTCACCGTCTGCCTCGTGGTCCTTGGGCGGTATGTTCCTCAGTTAAGCTTTCTCGAAGTTGTGCTCGGGGACGAACCCGTATTGTCGCCCGAACAGCGTTTCTATCAGCGTCTGCTGGCTGCCGATCAAGAAGAAGCCAGGACCGTGGCAGAGGCCCATCTTAGGCAGCATTCTCTCGAGAAAGTTTACGAATCGATCTTCATTCCAGCGCTCAGGCGCGCGGAACAGGATCGCTACGACGAAGAAATCGACGACGATACCAGAAAATCCATGCTGCAAAGCACGAAAGAATTGATTGAGGACCTGACCGACGAAATGGCGGCTCAAGAACCTCACAGCGGGCTGGAGGATGCTGCCGCTTCGACTAATCGGAGGGACCCTGCACTCCCGAACGCGAAGGTTGTCTGTATGCCGGCCCGAAGCGGCCCAGACGAACTGATCTCGACGATGCTGAACCAATTGCTCGAGCGTGCGGGATGCGACGCCAGCGCGATGAAGTTCGCTTCATTGGAAAATATGGTTGCCGAATTGTCGAATCGCGATTGCGAGATCGTATGCATCTCCGCGCTGCCTCCTTTCGGAATTGGGCAGGCCCGTTCGCTATGCCGGCGCTTACAAGCAAGCTTGCCGGGCCTCCGTGTCGTCGTGGGCTTATGGCAAATGGATGGAGACAGCTCCGCAGCCAAAGAGCGGCTGGGAGCGGGTTGCGCCGGCCTTCTGGTTACGAATCTTTCCGACGCCATTCAACAAGTCGCGACTATCGCTCGATCAATCGCGACGCACGCCGCCGTTGTTCCGAGCGACAACACGAACGACGATTCGAGCGACAACTCGAACGACAACTCCATGCTTCGCACGCTTCCTTCTTAGCGGAAGCGGAACCCGCTTTTCAACTCGCAACGGTAGTTCTTGGATAGGTCTTTGTCGATGGCCATGTGGCAGTCCGCCCAGCGCAATAAGAGATCCGGCCCCAACGGAAAAACCACCGGCTCGCCATTAATTTCGGCTTCAATGCTCGGCCCTTCGGCGGTCCCCGGCAGACTGAAATTCAGAGCGCGTCCAAAAATTACGGGATAAGTCTCGCGCACCATGTCGCTGGTCATGGGGTGAACGACTTCGGCTTCGAGCAGGTAAGTGGTCGTATCCGACCAGTTGCGAACGGAGACGTTAAAGCGCCGCCGGTCTTGCGAGAAATCTTCCAACTCGATTTTCGTGAACGGACATGGCCCGGCAATGCACGAAACTCGGGCGTTGCGAAACTCGTTGCCCTCGCCGGCATCCAGTGAGAAGGAGCCAATCGTCGCTTTCCATTTGGCGCCCGGCGCGCATGGAGGCTGATTCTTGCACGGCTGATTTCCCGTGTTGACGATCTGAAAAGTTCTGACCTCGCTCCCTACATCCGCGTCGGTCGTAGCTTTTACGGAATACCGTATGCGTGCGTTCGATATTGCCGATTCGGAGCGCGAATCCGCAACACTCTGCTGACGGATGGGCGCCATACGTGCGACGTAGATTTTGTCCGAGATAAAATCATCCCATTCGAGCGGTTGATAGTCCTTCCCTTGAAACTGTAGTTTTACGGGTTGTCGACGCCTCAATCCTTTCGGAAGCGTCAGCGTGAAGAAGCCGGCGGCATTGCTGGTGGATGTAGCGCGTCCCAGCTCGTTGCTCGCCGTAATTTGCACGTCGCCAATCGGCAGTTGCATATTGGGGTCGCGATCGTCTCGCAGTACCGCGCCCCTCAGTACCACAGCCTGGCGCCGGTGCATCAGCGCTATGGCTCCAGCTATAAGCAGGCAAACTACAATCACCCAGATTTCGATTTTTTGCCCCTTGGTCATCCGGTCCTTAACTAAGATTCTAGGACGTATCGCCGCCTGTCAAGATTTGTTTGGGTTCGGCTCGATTGGCGTACGGCCCCGGTTGGACACCGGTTGCCGACTTTGCAATTTGCAAGGCTATCTCCAAGCATCTAAATTGAATAGATGAGTTCGGGCGAAAACAGCCGCATTTCGCGGCGGGATCTCCTATTGCGGATCGGCGGTATGGGAATGTGGGGCGCTTTGGGGAGCATTGAAATATTCCCTCCGCTCGTCCTGGCGCAGCAAAAACAATCGGCTCCAGCCGCAGCCGCGGCCCCAGCCCCTTCCCCTGCGATTTCCCTCGACGACCAATTTCTCGACGACCTGGAGCGATTTAACTTTCAGTATTTCTGGGAGCAAGCCAGCCCGCAGACTGGCCTCGTCAAGGATCGAAGTAAAGTGGTTGGCGAGGACAAGGGAATTGTCGCCAGTATTGCCGCCACAGGCTTCGGCTTAACCGCTTTATGCATCGCCGAGCAGCGCGGATTCGTTTCGCGCGTCGACGCCCGCGACCGCGCGCTTCTTACTCTGCGCTTTCTGTGGAAGAAGATGCCGACCCATCGAGGATTTTTCTATCACTTTGCAGATATCAACACCGGTGAGCGCGTCTGGGATTCCGAAGTCTCTTCAGTCGACACCGCCATCCTCCTGTGCGGCATTCTCACCTGCCGCCGCCACTTCGACGAGCACTCCGAGATAAGCCTGCTTGCGTATGAGATATTCAATCGGGTCGATTGGAGCTGGCTCTCCGAAGACACATCTCTGTTGCCTCATGGCTGGACTCCGGAATTCGGCTTCCTTCCTTATCGCTGGGATTACTACAGCGAGATGATGATGATCTATTTGCTGGGATTGGGGTCGCTCACTCATCCGCTGCCCACCGATGCCTGGAACGCCTGGAAGCGCACGCGTTTTGAATTCGACGAAATCCGCTATATCGGTTCGTTCGCTCCCTTGTTTGTGCATCAGTATTCTCAGGCATGGTTCGATTTCCGCGACAAGCGCGACCAGTACGCGGATTATTTTCAGAACTCGATGCTGGCTACCGACGCACATCGCCGTTTTTGCCTCGAATTGGCCAAACAATTTTCCGACTATAGCGACGACCTGTGGGGAATCTCGGCGTCCGATTCCGAGCATGGTTACGTAATCTGGGGAGGGCCGCCAATGATGGGCCCAATCGATGGAACCGTCGTTCCCAGCGCCCCGGCGGGTTCGCTGCCGTTTCTGCCGCAGCCGGTCTTACGCGTGCTGCGAAACATCAAAGATCACTATGGAAGAGCGTGGAGCCGCTACGGCTTCGTGAATGCGTTCAATCCGCTGAGGAATTGGTACGACACCGACGTTGTTGGCATCGACACTGGCATCACGATGCTCATGGCGGAAAATTACCGCACCGGCTTCGTCTGGAATACTTTCATGAAAAACCCCGAGGCGCAGCGGGGCATGCAGCGCGCGGGTTTCAAGAAATATCAACCGGCCAATGCCGGACTGTGAGGGATTTCACGAAATCGCTCACTTTACCTCGATGAGCGCCAATCCATATGTCGGCAATGTCAGGGTCAGCTCACTGTTTTTTATCGCGCGGATTTCAGGCGATGCCAGCTCGGTTGCGCGGCGCAACTGCTGAATCTGCGTCTGTGTGGGATAGCGCGGGCTCCCCATTTTTTCGTACGCGGAATGAAAATCTCCGTGCTCTCCGTCAACCCGCGAGATCGAAGCGCGCCGGGCGCGAGTATTCGTAAATCGCAACGTGATCGTCCTGGAAGTTTCCGGTTGCTCGGGTGGCGCATAATTCCACACCGCCAAAATTATCCTGCCGTCCCTTGTTCGCGTCAGCAATGCGGAGTCCGAATCCAGTTGGATGCGTTCTTCTCCCAGTTTGTGCAGCAGCAGGAACGCATTGTAAGCGGGTTTCGGAATCCCATCCTCGGCGATCAGCCCGTAGCCGCCATAGGACGGTGTTTTCACCACGCCTTGTTCTTCGAAGACATCCGAAAAACTCCAATACGACATCATGTCCACTAAACCGTCGCATTGCCTGATGGTATCGGCCATCCACGGCCCCATGAAGGCCGCATCCGTAACGTCGGGCTCGTTCTTGTAGCTGGCGTTGAACTCGCTCCATATTAGAGGGAGGTTGGGCATGCTGGATGCCTCGATCTGATGGTGAACCTTATCTACCGCCCGGCAGACCATTTGATCACGGGGTATATCGCCCGGCTTGCCGAAAACATCTTGCGATGTGTCGTTCGCGTAAACGTGGGTTGAAACGTAGTCGAGCGGAATATGGTTCTCCGCACAGTGCCGAATCATCGCGTCGACCCACGCGGCTTGCGCAGTCGCTGGCCCACCCACGCGCAAACGCTGATTGACCTTCTTCAGCGCCAGCGCGGTGTGATCGTAAAGCTCCCAGTATGTTTCCTGCCGCGGATCTCCTCCCCAGAAATCAAGGTTGGGTTCGTTCCAAACTTCGAAATACCATTGCGCAACTTCGTCGATGCCGTAACGATCGATGAGATGGTTCGCGAATGCCGCAATCAAATCGTTCCAACGGCCCCAGTCTTTTGGTGGCGAAACGTTGGGCCTGTACCAGAAGGGCTGGCGAATGTCGTGCGCCGCCAGCTTATTCGGCATGAAACTAATCTCTACAAAAGGACGAACTTTCTCGGCCAGCAAACCGTCATAAATCTGATCGACATAGGAAAAGTTGTAAACCGGATTTCCCTGCGCGTCTTCGTCATAGACGCCGACTTCGTCGTTAAGGATCGCGTGAAATCGAATGTAGGAGAAATCGGTTGCCTGCTTCACCGAGCGCAAATCGCTGCGATAGCTGTCGCGCAAGGATAGAATCGCGCGTCCCGAGCCGAACATCTGCTCCCAAAAATGAGGGAACGGATGCTGCGGCGCATTCTCGTCCACCACGATTACGCCAGTAGATGCGGGGGACTGCCCATCAAGTCCAGGGGCGACTACCCCGAACGTCAGCAGAACGGCAAAGACAATTTTTGCCAATCGTGGCATAGGTGTTTCCTTCTAGTCGGAACAAGTGTGAACGAGCGTGATCTTAACAAGCGTGATCGAACAGGGTTGATCGAAACAAAAATGACCGGAAGCGGAATACCGCAAGAGTCAGACAAATTCATTGCCGTAAGAAAGTTCATCCAGCCTTGCCCGCGCGTTGCGGACCAAGAAGCGCAGCCGGTTTCTCCTGAAGCAACAACTCCGTAGCCTGTACGCGCGGATGGCTGTGAAACCAGCGCTGCACTACGTCTTTCCGCAGGAAATTCGCGATCGCGAGCAGGCTCATGCCCTGATGATGAGCCATCCAGCAGCGCACAGTTTCAAAGCGGCGAAACCGCGAGTGGACGCGCGAGGGATTGAAGTCCAGCGATTCATAGAACCCGTAAGTTGCCAGCGCGCCTCTCTGACGCAATTTGCGCAGGTTCTTCAACGCGGCATCGGAGTCGATTGGCAGCGCCAGAAAAGTCGAATAGGGCGATACGACCGGCCCGTCGACATCGACTTTATGTATGGCTAGCGCCGGAACGCCGAACGCATGATACTGATAGTTGCCGGCGTCGTCATTTACGAAGCAGGACGACTCGGAGATGCCCCACAGAATGTCTTTATCCTGCGCATAGGCCTGCTGCGAATGCACGGCTGCGATGGCCGCGCGCTCCAGAAGAGTATTGGGGTAAATCCGCATCCACAGCGCCGGCATCAGATATTCGAACATGGTGCCGGTCCATGAGAGTAGCCCGGCCATTCCGCGGTCCATCATCGGCGTCCGCCCCAATTGGAACCAGCTTTCCTGCGGAATGTCGTCTTTGGCGATCGCTACGAAGAAAGCGATGCGCGCTTCGCTCGTCAGCAAGTCGTAACAGGCTGCATGCAGGTGTTGCGCGCGCACGTCGTAGCCAATCGATAGCAACCCGCGGCTGCGGCTTACCAGAAACGCAAAGTCCATTTCGTCGGCCAATTTTCCGGCCTGATGGGCGACGGCGTTGAGATCCTCGATCAATCGCATCGCACGCACGCGCGCATCCGGCAAGAGCGATAACAACTGCCAGTACAACTCCGAGGCTTCGCCGTTAAGCGAAGCGTCTACGGCTGATTTTAATCGGGTCGACAGGCCATCGATGACTTTCGGCAAACGCTCGAGGACAAGCGAATCATGGAATAGTTGCACCGTTTGAATTACCGGATCGCTTCTTAATGCGGCGAACTCCGGCAACAGCCAGGGCGCGTAAAGTTGCGCCACCCGGCACACTTGCCGGATGCGCTCCTCAGCTTGTACCTGCAACCAGCGCGAATCGGCGGCGTGCTTCGAATCTGCGACGGGGCGATGGATTTCCTTCAACGTTTCGTCTGGAACGTCGAGAAGGTATGGCAGCCAGCCGCGTTTGATTTCCACATGCATCGCTTCGTATTTCCGGCGCGGCAGCGCGCCCAAATTCGAGAGCAAATGAAGATAATCCAGAAATCCATCCTGCAATTCAGCTTGCAACAATGGCCGGTCGAGCAATTCGATGCATCCGCGTTCCAATGTCCAGAGAGATGCCACCAGATTTCCGCTGTCCACGCTCGACACAAACGCAGGCTCCAGAGGAGCAAGCGTTGTAGTGTCGTACCAGTTCAGCAAATGGCCGCGGCATCGCTCCAGCTTCGATACCGTTTCAAGAGTTCGAAGCGTTTGCTGCACAAACTCCGGCACCGTGAGATATCCGAAATCGCATGCCACCTGACGCGCGTTTAGAAGCAGGCCGAGATTCGTTGGCGAAACCCGCGCAGCGATTTTAAGAGGTTCCTCCTGCAAGTTGTCGGGGATCAGCCAATTATGTTCCTGGGTGCTGAACTCGGCGAAGTAGCGCCAGGTACGCAACGCGGATTGCCGCAGTAACCATTTATTGCCCTCCGCGACTTGCTTACGCGGCGATCGAGGCGGCCGATTCAACCAGGTCGAAATTGGCCCGCTGAAAGCCCAAAGAAGAAGAACTGGCAGCGCGGCCGGCACGGCTTTGCGATTTCCAAACCACAGCAACAAAAATAATCCCAGAGCCAGCGCGGGAGTCCAGCTCAAGTAGATGTCGAGCACCGTACGCTTATATCCGGCGAGTTCCGCTTGAGCCGCGGTTTCCCACTGCAACAGCCTTTGCCGAGTAACCACGCGGCGAACCATGGTTCGGACAACCGCGTCGATCGACAAGAGCGCTTGGTGCGCCAGGAAGGTGATTGTGAGCCCGTTGGCAATGCTCGCATTCACAAATGCATTGCTTGCATCCAGCAGAATGGCCCACTGCCAGCGTGCGGCGGCGTTGGCAAAATCGAAGCCGAACTGAAACAACGCGGGAAGGAACACGATACCCACAGTCGCCAGTGTCCACCCGGCGGGACTTCCCGGTAGCACGGTCCAGCCCAGCACAAGCAAAAGAAACGTCGCCGGCTCGACCACGCTTCGCCGCAGATTGTCGAGAATTTTCCAGCGGGAAACCACCGAAAGCGGGTTCGGAACTTTCTGGCCGGATTCCTCGGGCACCAGCGGGCGCAGCCACTCCGCGATTTGCCAATCGCCCCGCAGCCAGCGATGTTTGCGTCGATTGTGAGCGCTGTAGTGAGAAGGGTAATCTTCAATGACTTCCACATCGCTTACTAATCCAGCGCGCGCATAGGCGCCCTCGACCAGATCGTGGCTCAACAAAGCGTTGCGCGGGAACCGGCGGTCGAGCACGCGGTGAAGAATCTCTACTTCGTAAATCCCTTTGCCTACAAAAATTCCTTCGCCGTAAAGATCCTGGTAAACGTCGGAAGCCGCGCGACTGTAAATGTCGAGGCCTGTCTGTCCGGAATAAATACTCGCCAGCCGCGAGCGCGCGGAACTCTGCACGCTGACCCCAACGCGGGGTTGCAGGATGCCATACCCGCGAACCACAACTCCCTTTTCCGGGTCGAGGATCGCCTGGTTGAGCGGATGGGCCAGCGCCCCCACCATACGCCGCGCCGATCCCCGAGGCAGTTCGGTGTCGGAATCGAGCGTAATCACGAAGCGCACATTCGGAAATATGGAAAGATCGCCAATCTTCACGGGAAAGCTGTCAAAGTGGCCGCGAAGCAGTTGATTCAGATCCATCAGCTTTCCGCGTTTTCGCTCCCACCCCATCCAAAGCCGTTCGCGCGGGTTGTAAATGGGATGGCGGTGCAACAAAAAGAAAGACCCCATTTTCTGGCCGCGGTATTTTTCGTTGAGATCGTCGATCAACTTCGTGCACAAATCCACGAGCGCGTTGTCTTCCGCCGGTTTGCCGGCCGAATCGGGCAGGTCGGTCAACAGCATGAAATGCAGATTTTCATCATGATTCCCAAGGAAGCGCACTTCGAGGTCATCCACCAGTTTGTGTACCTGCTTCTCGTTCAGCAGCAAAGTCGGAATCGCAACCAGTGTGACGCAATCGGCGGGCAGCCCTTCGGAGAAATCGAGTTTCGGCAAAATCTGCGAGGGTAGGACCAACGTAATGAGATAGTTCGCGATTTGCACCGCGCTTTGCGAACTGGGCAGCAGCACGGCCAGCGTAGCGAGCAGCACAAGTCCCAGCGGAGTGGAGGCGTCAGTCAACATCAGCACAACGCCGAGAACGATCGCCAGCGTTATTAAAGCGATGCCCGGCAAATAAAACTCGTCCGGATGCCTGCGCAAGAATCTGCGGAAACGCTCGCCCCACGGAGCGTGATATTCCACCCGCTGAGCCAGGATGGGCTTTCCCTCCGCAAGCAGATATGTGCCCACGTGCGCGCGACGAAGAATAAGACGCGGATCGTTATCCGTACGCTTCTGCGCTTGCCGTGCCAGCGCCAATACCTTTTCGGCCACCTGCATCTCGCTACAGTCTGAGTAAGCCGCAATTTCCACCAATTTTTTCCGATATAATTCGCGGCTGTCGGAATCCATGCGGGGATAGGCGCCCGCAGGATCATCGCGAAGAATGCGATCAAACCGGATAAGCGGCTCGATCACTTCTCTCCAATTTGTCTGCTTCGCCTCCCGCAGGCTCGCTACCAACTCCTGCATCTCATACGATCCGGCGGGATCCTGTAGAAGCCGCCGGCCGCGTGCCGCAACCTGCTCCAGCAGAACCAATCTGAGAACCGGAATCAGCGCCCACAATTCGGCCATGTCAAGAACTGTGGTTTCCTGAAAGCCCTGCACGTAATCGTCGAAGCTGGTCGCGCCAAATTTATATTCAAGCGACGCCAAATAATCTTCACCCAGGGCGGCGATCCGCGGAATTACAGCGCCCGCCGCGGTTTGAACTTGAGGCAGCTTGTGGGGAAGCCTGAAAATTGCGCAGGTAGCGCTTAGTTCGGAATTCAGCAATAGAAAATTCTGTTGGAGGAAACGAAAATCCTCCGACCCATTCTTGATCTTGCTGGACTTCAACGCACGCAGCAGCGGCCTGAAGGCTTGCGAGAGAGCGCGGCAACGATCCTCCAAAGGCCGAACTGACACCTCGCCCGGCAACCAGTTAAGGGTGCGGGCGAATTCCGCGGCGCGCGCGCTTAACGCATTGGTTCCGAGCGCCTTCTCGTTTGCCGCTGGCTGCAATTCCTCTCCCGGCGCTTTACTCTGTGCGCCTACAAGCTCGAGATTACCGCTCTGTATCATTTCGCAACCTTAGCGATAGCTGGACGCCTGCATTTCGAACATCTCCGCGTAACGCCCGCCCAGCCTTGCGAGCTGATCGTGCGTTCCTTCTTCCGCGATCCTGCCATTTTCCAGCACTAGGATGCGGTCCGCCGAGCGCACGGTCGAGAACCGATGTGAAATAAACAATGCCATCTTTCCCGCCGTGAGTTCTGAAAATCGCTGAAACACTTCGAATTCGCTGCGCGCATCCAGCGCGGCTGTGGGCTCGTCGAGAATCAACAACTGCGCGTCCCGCAGATAAGCCCGGGCCAGCGCGACTTTTTGCCATTCGCCCCCCGACAAATCCACTCCCTGTTCGAACCGCCGCCCTAACATTTGATCGTAGCCTTGCGACAGACGTTCGATAGTATGGTCGGCCAGGCTCTTTTGGGCCGCGCCTTGCAACAGTTCCAGGTTGTCGATCTCCTCGATTCGTCCAACCGCAATATTTTCTCGCGCCGTCATTTCATAGCGCATGAAGTCCTGAAAGATGACGCCAATCTCGCGATGCAGGTCTTCCAGGTCATACTCGCGCAAATCGATCCCATCCAGCAGGATTTGCCCTTCGGTCGGATCGTAGAGGCGCGTGACCAACTTCACAATCGTGGTCTTGCCCTGGCCATTTTCGCCGATCAGCGCCAGTCGCTCGCCAGTGTGCAGTTGAAAATTGATTCGGTCAAGAACCCGCCGCGAGTTTCCGGGATAACTGAACGAAACATTCCGAAACTCCACCCCGCGCATAATCGGCCGGGGTGCCGGCAGCGCATTCGGCTTGGAACGAATCGTAGGCTTCATCTCGAAAAACGCCAGCAAGTCCGTCAGGAATAGCGCCTGATCGCCAATCGCGGCCACGGTTGAGAAAATCTGCTCAATGTTGCTGCTGGCCTGCTGAATCGCTCCCGCCAGGAAAGTCAATGTGCCGATGCTGAGCGATCCCTGCACCGTGCGCCAAATCACAAAAACATAGGCCGAATAGTAGCCCATGGTTCCAATCGTCGACACCATGGCGCCCGCTATCAGCTTTCGTCGAGACAGCGCCACGTTCTCGTCGTAGACCTCGTCCGAAAGCTTTCGAAATCGTTCCGACAAAAAGGTCTTCAGGCCGAAAAGTTTGAGTTCCTTTGCCGCTTCTTTACTTCCTCCGAGTATGCGGAGATAGTCCAATTGCCGTCGAATCGGAGTTTGGCGGAAGTTCTTGGCATACCCCAGAAAGGCGAAGTGGCTCTCGCCGAGAAAAGCGGGTACCACGCCGGCTATCAAGAGCAGCATCAGCCAGGGAGAGAACAGCATGATCGATACCGAGAGCGTAATCGTCGTAATCGCCTGCTGCACCAGCCGGCCAATCGCCTGGATCATCACCAGGCGGTCCGTTGCCTGAACTCGCGCCCGCTCCAGCCGGTCATAAAAAACCGGATCTTCGTATGCGATTAAGTCCAGGCCGGCGGCGTGGTTCATCACTCGCACGCTTACGTGGCGCGTGTACTTATCGGCAAGCAGAGAATCGGAGTAATCGATGCTGCGGATAAGAATGCTATTGAGAACGGCGAGCGCGAACTCCCCAACCACCAGCCACCAGAATCCGGGCTGCACCGGTTGATGGTGCGAAACGGCCTGGACGATGCCGTCAATAATAAGTTTGGTGATCCACAACAGGCCTACGGGAAGCAAGGAAGAGAAAACTCGTGAGATGAGGCCGAACATTACGACTCCGGGGCCGGAGTCCCAAACGATCTTCAGCACAGCCGGAACGTTGCGAAGCGCCGAGATGCGCTCGTGCCACCCCGTCCAAAACGTTTGCCCCTGGGCCATGCTTGGCTTCCTAACCGCCTGTTCGGAGAGCTTTTCTAATGGGCCGGTCCGCAGCTCTTCCCGAGGACTGGAACAGTCCGGCAGTTTCGCCCCACCATCTTACAAGACGGGTCGCTCAAAAGATGCCAAAATTCCCTTCAGGGTTTGTTTTGGCACTGGCTCGCCCGCGGCGACCCGCGAACACGATAAGGTACTGGCTTATTCCCTCGGTGGCAGCTCGCTTCGATTGCTATGTTAAACTGGCGTCACGGCAGTTGTTAAGGAACTCTTTCGATGTCCCCGAGCCGGAGTGCGCGTGCGTTCGCTTTTCGCCTTCTTAATTCTTGCCGTCCTTCCTTGTTACGCCGCCGCGCATACCGACTACTACAACCACGTTATCTTCGACAACAGCATCACGCCGGACTATTACTACTACAGCACCGGCAGAGCCGTGTTCCCCAGTACGATTCAATTGTTATCGGGTGCGCTGCCGGTTGAGAAAAAGAATTTCTTCACTGCCCCCAACGCTTTGCGGCTGGAGTGGCACTCGGTTGCCGGAGGAAGTTGGGAAACGGAAGTGCGCGTCGTCAGTATGCGCAATCGTCCAACAGAATTCTTAGGCGACACTCTTTATCTGTGGTGTTACTCGCCGCAAGCCATTCCTGCCGCGGATCTACCCTTTATTCAACTGGAGGATGAGGAGCACGATTTCACCGCGCCCGTGAAATTAAACGGATTAACGGGCGATATTCCCGCGAAACATTGGATTCAATTGCGCATGCCGCTCGCCGAGTTCACCACGGCGTCCATTCATCCCTTCCAGGCGCGCGAACTTCATAGCATTCATTTCGGTCAGAGCGTTGCCGATGACTTGCCGCGAATTCTTATTATCGACGAAATCAAAATCGACGATAAGAACGCCGCATCGCCGGTCGCGCCGGAAATCAAGAGCACTCCCGCAGCGCCGCAGAATGTGCAAGCCGAGGGCTATGAGCGCCACATCGATATCCACTGGGATCCCGTTAAAGATGGCGAAGTGCAAAGCTACGCGATCTACCGCGCCATCGGAAAGCAAAAATTCCAGCCCATCGGCATTCAGAGCGCCGATATCAGCCGCTACACCGACTTCGTGGGCCGGGTCGGAGTGAAGGCCTCCTACCGCATAAGAGCGGTGGATCGCTCTTATCGTCAATCGGCTTTTTCCAGTCCCGCTACCGCTTCCACCAGGGAGATGTCGGATGACGAACTGCTCACTATGTTGCAAGAGGCCTGCTTTCGCTATTACTGGGAAGGCGCTCACCCCGAGTCGGGGGCGACCCTCGAAAATATTCCCGGAGACGACCGCATTGTCGCCACCGGAGCGACTGGCTTTGGCATTATGGCGCTGATCGTTGGCGTGGACCGTGGATTCATCACTCGCGAACAGGGCGTCGAACGCCTCACACGCGTCGTCGATTTTCTGGAAAAAGCCCCGCGCTATCACGGAGCGTGGCCGCATTTCCTGAATGGTTACAGCGACCACAGCATGCTGGTCTTCGGTATGTACGATAACGGCGGCGATCTGGTGGAAACTTCGTTCCTGATGGAGGGCTTATTGGCCGCGCGCCAGTACTTCAAAGGAACCGGCGAAGCCGAGCAGAGCTTGTATTCCAGAATTACGCAACTCTGGGAAACCGTTGAGTGGGATTGGTATCGTCACTCGAAGCAGGATGACGCTTTGCTTTGGCACTGGTCGCCGCAATGGTCGTGGTTCATCGATCATCGCCTCACCGGGTTTAACGAAACCATGATCACATATCTATTGGCCATCGCATCGCCTACGCATGGCGTACCCGCGGACCTTTATTACACGGGCTGGGCCGGCCAATCGCCGGCCGCGATCGCCTACCGCAGCGGCTGGTCAGGGTCGAGCCAGGGAGATCGTTATCTAAACGGCCACAGTTATTACGGAATTAAGCTCGACGTCGGCGTAGGCACGGGCGGGCCGTTATTTTTCACTCAGTACTCTTTTATGGGATTCGATCCTCGAGGCGTACACGACCGCTACACGGATTATTTTGAAAATAATCGCAATCTGGCGCTCATCGATTTAGCTTATTGCGAGGCGAATCCCGGCCATTTTCAAGGCTACGGCGCCGACGACTGGGGCCTGACGGCGAGCGACGATCAATTGGGTTACCTTGCGCACGCTCCAGATCCTTCGACGGACGATGGCACCATTACTCCCACCGGAGCGCTTTCGTCTTTTCCTTATACTCCCGAGCCTTCGATGGCGGCGTTCAAGTTTTTTTACCGTGAACTGGGCGACCGCCTTTGGGGAGTTTACGGGCCGCGCGATGCATTCAACCTGACGCGCAACTGGTTCTCTCCCGTTTATATGGGACTCGACCAGGCTCCCATCGTTGTCATGGTCGAGAACTACCGCACCCGCCTCATCTGGAAAATGTTCATGTCCAACCCGGAGATTCAACCCATGTTAGACAAGATTGGTTTTAAGCGCGATAACGCCGCCAGCGCGTCTGCACTCCCTAAATCATCTCCGGAGTAACACGCCTTCGTTAACAAACTGCCTCGCCGCAAGGCCGAGACCGATGGTTCCACCGGTAATGAGCGCTGTTTTCCCTCACGCCTTCTCATGGGTTGTTCCTTATATTGCCTCGGGTCGCAAGGACAGTCCTCATTTTGCTATTTCGGTTCCCTGTTATACGGCCTACGGTTCGCAAAGTTCAGGGACGCCCCATTACATGCAGATGCGCATACGGCGAGCCTGCCCACATAATGTAGGCTCCAGTCGCTTTATGTGTGGTCGGTAATCCTGTGGTCTTCGGATCGAACGGCCACATGATCATCCAGTGCGGTCCCACGGTGATTGCCGGACTGGTTTTGTCGGTGGGGTCTGAATCGCTCCTCTGCGTGGCCCCTGCCAGCATGTAAGTGATACCGGGGACAGTGTTGGTCGGTTTTGGCTTATGGGCTTTGGCGTCGGCGAACCACTGCAACGAAGCGGCGTCTACACACATAGGTGGCTCCCCAATCACACTAGGGTTTCCAGGCATACAGGTGAAACCGTTGCCGCCCTCGCGCAGGACTACAGTTTTGCCTTCGGCATCGGTGTCAATGATTCGAGCAGATTTGGCAATGCCATCAGGTCCGGCGGAGATCGCCCGTGCTATCTTCTCTTGCGTAGTATCGCTGGCGTCCGTTGTAGAATTTTGAACCGAAGTTCTCGCCTGAACCGAGCGTCCGAAATTCGTCTCAGTAAGAGTGACAAGGAACATCGCGGTGGCAGCCGCGACGAAGAAAAGTGTTCTTTTTGTCAGCTTCATATCCCGCCTTTCACTAACCGTTTTCGCGCATAACTTGAAATGAATGGATCCACCGGTTCGTTTCGCGATCGGATGGCAGGTTCACTCTACGAATGCGAACTCTTGGCGACCACGCCGAAGTGCGTCCGCAACCCTCTTCGCGGATTGACCTGCTTCTTAGGCCGATCAGATGATGGGTGAGACTGGTCGGTCGCAGCGTAGGCAAGATTATTTGTTCGGCCAAGGTTATGAATTATGAGGCTGGCATGCCTGAATCTTCCTGGTAGGCCCTTCATCCAAGTCACAGTGCATCTCCACTATGGTCGGTGGCGTCGAGTTTACCCGAGGAGTTGATGAATGTTTGGGAGCATTCTCTGCCAGGTCACGGACTATGATCCTGACGTTCTGGAAGCCCTGATCGGGCTCGCAGTCGAAATTGCTCGCGAGGGCCGGGAAGGAAGGCGGGTCGGCACGCTGTTCACCCTCGGAGACGAGAAAGCCGTGCTCGCGAAATCCCGGCCGCTGATTTTGGATCCATTGCTGGGACATCCGGAGTCTTCGCGGCACGTCACCAATCTCAATTTACGCGGAACCATAAAGGAATTGGCGCAACTGGACGGTGGGTTTGTAGTTAGTCGCGAGGGAGTATTCCTTTCCGCGTGCCGCTATCTTGATGCCGTGGCCGCACAAGTGGATGTGCCGCTGGGACTCGGCAGTCGTCACATCGCCGCCGCCAACATGAGCGCTGTTACCAAAGCTGTGGGAATCGTCGTCTCGGAAAGTTCAGTAGTGCGGCTCTTTTGTCACGGACAACTGGTCGGCGAAATCATTCCTGAAGTTTGGATGATGGATCACGCCCACCTGCGTGGCACCGTGAAAAGGGAACAAGTCGGCGAACTGACCATTCTGACGCCAAGTCTGCTACCAGCCTCGATCACAGATTGAAGCCGTGAATCTGAAAAAACGCTCAAGCAAATGCTGCAATGCCTCGGCCTGGCCAAGCGCAAAGCCAATCGGCCACTTGTGGGACGCCAGTTGCGAAGGCCTGCCAACTTTCAATAAATAAGGGGAACTATGTGCCAGTTCCCCTTATTGGACAGTTGCTGCAAAGTGCCCAGTTGTCCGTAACCTTATGATTGCGTTGGTTGCGGGGGTAGGATTTGAACCTACGACCTTTGGGTTATGAGCCCAACGAGCTACCAGACTGCTCCACCCCGCAGTTCGATCATAACAACGGCTTCCCATCGTCAAACTCGGCCCGGCTGGCGGTGAATCGATGCCCTTCTTCCGAACTGATTCTTCGCGTTCTTGCGGCGCCCCGCTAGCGTGTATTCCCGCGAAGAAGCCGAAATTTATGGAGGAATTCGCCCGCGAAAAGCGGAACCGTATCTTCTCCGCGCTCCAATTAATCGGCACGCGTTCCGGAAAATGGCGGTTGTGGGCGATGCCGTCGCATCCAATGAACGATTCTTCGCATCGAAGTGAGAACCAGTTTCCGCGAAATCAATCTCAGCAAACGATAATGAGCAGCAAGGAGAACATCGCTTATGGCTAAAAAGAATAACCACGCAAAAGCGCCCAACGGCGGGCGTGCAAACGTTAGCGCTCAACCCCGGTTTCATCAGCGAGCCGCTGAAATTCAGGCTTATGGTACGGTTTCGCACATGCTGCCCCTCGATCTGGAAGAGCCTGTGCGCCTGGAAATGACGGAACAACTCAACCTTATGCTGGCCGACACCATGACCCTTCGCGACCTCTATAAGAAGTCGCATTGGCAGGTTTCAGGGCCAACTTTCTATCAACTTCATCTTCTCTTCGACAAGCATTATGGAGAACAATCGGAACTGGTCGACACGATCGCCGAACGCATACAACTGCTCGGCGGAATATCGATCGCCATGGCCGCCGACGTGGCCGAAACGACGCGGATTGAGCGCCCGCCGCGAGGCCGGAAGAAGTTCCCGTGCAAATTTCCCGGCTGCTCGATGCGCACCAGATCATCATTGGCCACTGCCGCGAACTGGCCGAACGCGCCGACAAACTGGGCGACGACGGTACCAACGATCTAGCCGTCAGCGATTTGCTGCGCACCAACGAACTTCAGGTTTGGTTCCTCAGCGAGCACTTGGTGGACGAGCCGCTGGTAAACGCGGAAGAGCCGCGGCTTCGCGACGCCAGCTAACCCGTGGTCGCGGAAACTTAAATGGGCAGGCCCAGCAAAAGGTCTGCCGTCTTTTTTGTTATCGCCAGTTCGTCCCGATTCTCTCGCTCGGAATCGGCTTTGCCGGTGGGGATGATTACGCCGACGGCATATAAAACTTGGATCCTATGCAATCTTCGATTGAACAGATCCTCTGTCGGCTACGATGACATGTGCCCCTTTGGCGCAGGCCTCGACTATTCCCGCACCGTGGTATGTCGATCCGCGTATCGCGGAACTCGAACGCCTGAGCGTTTTCAGCAAAACCTGGCAACTGGTCGCGCGAACCGATCAAGTGAAACGGCCGGGGCAGTTTGTTCCTACCAGCGTTGCGGGTGAACCCGTCGTTGTGGTGCGCGGCAATGACGGCGTTCTGCGCGCCTTTTACAATGTTTGCCGTCACCATGCTGCCGCCGTAGTCACCCAGCCCTGCGGTCAGGCTTCGCTCTCTTGCATTGTCCCTATCACGGCTGGAACTACGGCCTTGATGGCTCGCTGAAAGGCATGCCCGAGTTCGAAGGAGTCGAGAATTTTGACCGCGCCCAGAATGGCTTGGTTCCCGATTCGCGTCGAAACCTGGGAGTGTTTTGTCTTCGTGAATCTCGACGACGACGCGCGATCGCTGCCGGAATTTCTGGGCGGTCTCGTTACCGCGGGTCGCGCCTCTCGGCATCGGCAAACTTCACTACTTCGATCGCCGCATCTACAACATTCATTGCAACTGGAAGGTTTTTGTCGACAACTATCTCGACGGCGGATATCACGTGCCTCATCTGCACAAAGGATTGAATTCCGTCCTCGATTACAAGCAATACACCATCGAGAACGAAGACCGTTACTGCCTGCAATCGAGTCCGATGGTCGCTTCCGGCGAGGATGCCGCCACCGGAGCCACGCGCAAAGGTGACCGCGCCTGGTATTTCTGGCAGTATCCCAATCTGATGATCAACTGCTACGCGGGATACATGGACACGAATCTGGTGATTCCGGTCGACGTCGACCACTGCACCGTGATTTTCGATTTCTATTTTGCGGACGTCGAGCGAAGCAGCACGCGAATACAACGAGCAGTCGGTGAATGTGGGCGACACGCGTGCAGGAGGAAGATCTGGGCATCTGCGAAGACGTGCAGCGCGGACTGAAGTCGCGAGCTTATGCGCGGCGGACGTCTTTCAGTGCGCCGCGAGGCCGGAGAACAGTTGTTCCACCGCTCTGCTGGCCGACGATCTCAAGCGCGGCCTGGTTCAGTCATCCGTGATCGCCGATTAGGATTAAACATGCGGAGTAACTTTACTCCGGCGTCAAGTCTTGTTCCCGCTGCGCATCGCGCGCAGATCGATTCCCAGTTGCTCCGCCTTTTTATAAAGATGGCTTCGCTCCAGCCCAAGCGATTTTGCCGCCAGGCTCACATTCGAATGACTGCGCTTTAACTCCGCCAGGATCACTTCCCGCTCAAACGCGTCCACACGTGAGCAAGTGGCCCGAGGCGAATGCAGAAGATGCGCCGCAACGCTTCCCTTCGCTCTTTGGCAAGGCCTGCTCCACCGTAGCAAGATCCACCTGACCATCGGTCGCCAGCAGCATCAACCGCTCAACCATGTTGCGCAACTCGCGCACATTGCCGGGCCATGAGTGCGATTGCAGCGCCGCCATCGCTTCTCCGGTAAACGGAACCGGCTTCCATCCATTCTGCGCACTCACCTGCGCCGCAAAATGGGCCACCAGCAACGGAATGTCCTCCCGCCGCTCGCGCAAGGGCGGCAACACCAGAGGAAAAACATAGATCCGGTGAAATAAATCCTGGCGGAATTTATCTTCGCGCACGCGTGCTTCCAGATCGCGATGTGTCGCCACCACCACGCGAACGTCCACACTCACGGGCTTATCGCCGCCAATACGCTCCACTTCTCCTTCTTCCAGCACGCGCAACAGCTTGGCTTGCATCGCCAGCGGCATATCGCCAATCTCATCGAGAAATATCGTACCATGATCCGCCTGCTCGAACTTCCCGATATGCCGTCCCGCCGCGCCGGTGAACGATCCTTTCTCGTGTCCGAAAAGTTCCGATTCGATCAGCTCCGCTGGAACCGCCGCGCAATTCAACGTGACAAACGCCCCGCCGGCGCGGGCGCTCCGTTCGTGAATTGTTCGCGCCACCAGCTCTTTTCCCGTGCCTGTTTCGCCCAGGATGCAAACCCGCGTTTCGCTCGCCGCAACGCGCTCAACCTGCGCCATGACGCGCTGCATGGCAGCGCCTTGCCACACGATTTCATGCTTGCCCAGTCGCTGCTTGAGTTGCCGGTTCTCGCTCTCCAGCCGCGCAGCTTCAGTGCATTCTCTACCGTCAGCAAAAGTTTTTCGGTGGAGATCGGCTTCTCCAGAAAATCCAACGCGCCCGCGCGCGTCGCCCGCACCGCCATTTCAATGTCCGCTTGCCCGGACATCATCACCACCGGCGCTGTCACGCCCTGCGCCTTCAATTCTTCGAGCAGCGCCAAGCCCGCCCTTGCCTGGCATGACCACATCGGAAAGGATGACATCGAAATTCTGCGCCTTGGCAAGTTCCAGCGCTTTAGCCGGTGTTGTCGCACACGGTGGCCTCGTGTCCGGCCAGCCGGAATGCGCGCGACAGCGATGCCAGCGTGTTGGCCTCATCATCCACAATCAGCAGATGCGCTTTCGCTGGGACAAAGTCTCCTCCGATCTCCGATGCATGTCTGCATCCGGCTCTTTGCGTCGATTTCACGATGAGCGTTTCGGCAATTCCGGATCATGAATTTCGTGCCCCGGCCACCGCTCGCTTTGCACGCGAATTCTTCCGCCATGATCGCTGACCATCGATTGCACGATTGCCAGCCCCAGTCCGGTACCCTGCTGTCTTGCTCGTGTAATAAGGAGTGAAAATCCGCTCGCATTCGTCCGGCGTCATCCCCGATTCCCGTATCTGCAACCTCAATCAAACGGTTCCCGCTTCATCTCGGGTGCGCAACGTCAGCGTGCCGCCCTGGGGCATCGCGTCCATCGCATTGAACACGAGATTTGAAACTCGCCCGATGCAATAGCTCGCGGATCGGCCATCGACCGGTTCGAGATTCGGATCCAGATTCAATTCGCAAGTGATCTTCGCACGTCCGGGGGCTTCCAGTTGCGCCTGAAAAAGCCGCGCCATGCCGCGCATCACTTCATTCACCGGAACCGCTTGCAGCCTGGGCTGCGGCATCTTCGAGAACTCGCTGAATCGCCCGACGATGCCCTTCAGATTGGAGATCTCGGCCAGCAAAGTTCGTGAACTTTCGCGGAATACTTCATCGAACTGCTCCGGACTCTGCTGCCGCGCGCGCATCAGATTCTCCACCGTAAGCTGCAACGGAAACAACGGATTCTTCAATTCATGCGCCAGCGCTTCGCGCCAGGTCACGCCACGCCGCAACCCGCTCCGCCTGCATCAGCCGTTCTTTTTGGCTCAGCAACTCTGTGGTCATGCGATTGAAAGAATCCGCCAGTTGTCCCAGTTCATCGTCGCCGGTTACATCCACTCGCACGTTCCAATTTCCCTCGCGACCTCCTGCGCGGCGCTGCGCCAATTGCTCGACCGGACGCGTCACCCGCGCCGCCGCCCAACTGCTTATAAGAATCGCCAGCACAATCCCTCCGCCTGCCACCAGCAACGCGACCGAGCGAATGTGCTCCATTAATTGAACATAGGTTCTTCGCGCGTTGCCAACCAGAAGAACGGCGACTACCGGACGATCACCGTCAGCGCCTGCCCCTAACAGCGGGATCGCATGAAACACTTCATCCTCGCCAGAATCCACAGACCAATGCACTAATCTGGCTTGTTCTTGTTTTGTCCGCCGCACGGCATCGATTAATGCCGCCAATTGTTCCCCGGAACGTTTTGTGTCGCCGGAAGAGATGGTGGGGTCCAGTAGCAGATCCGGCTGAAAGCGATCGCCCCGAATTTGATACAGCAAAACGCGCATTCCCGCCGGAGTATCGAGCCCAACAAGAAAGCTCTTATCCAGGCGGCGCCCGCCAACTACGTATACGGGAGGCTCACCTGACCGAGTTGCGCGTACTGCGAGCAAGCCTAATGCTGACCCATCCGGCAATGGCTCCTGTTTTAAGAATGACCCCTGGCGGGTTGCGGCGGCAAAGCTGCTGAAGGAATCGTCGGGATAGCCAAACTTTGACGGCCATTGGGCCGAAGAAATAATCGTTCCGTCGCTTTTCACAAACTCCAGAAAATCGAGTTGGTTAGTCTCCGCGGCGGTTTTCGCCAATTCAAAGTACGGTCCCGAATCGACGGGCGCGCGGTTCAATGCCAGGGCCATGCGGTTCTCCTGCTCCGACGCGGCAACCGCCTCTACACGCTGCGCCACAGCTTCGCCCTGACGATTGAACTCCCTGCGGAATTGCGCCACCAGCGCGGAGGTTCGCTCATCCTCCGTGCGATCGTAAGCCCGCCGCGTTACCGCCGAAACCAGCCACGCCACCGCCCCGACCGACACAAATACTGTGAGCGCGAACATCGTTAGCAATTTGCGGCGGAACATTGGCTCTGATCTTCGGCTCTTGTCTTCGGCTCTCGTCTTCACCAACGGATTGGCGGGGGCGGCTAAGCGAATCCTTCGCATCATATCGTACGATTCGGGTCGCCGATGCGAAAGGCTGGACTACCGCGGCTGTTCGGCTTGAGCGCTCTGGTTTGCCATGTTCATTCCCCGCAGCACGTCGTTTGCGAAAAAAAATTTTCCGTCAGCCGGAACCATCATGATCTGTAGCTTGTCCGATAGCCGTTCGGCCACGATCTTATTAATCAGCAGAGGATTGCCCTTTAGAATCGCGGCCTCGCTTTGCAAACGCTCGGCGTCGGCGGCGGCCGTCACCCGGATGCGATCCGCTTCCGCGTTGGCAAGCAGCTTGCGGCGCTCTCCCTCAGCCTTGCCATCGATCACTTTGGCTTGAGCGTCACCTTCCGCGTTTTGAATGGTCGCTTCCTTGCGCGCCTGCGCTTCGAGCCGGCTCTGTTCAATCTGCTTCTGTTTGAGCGGCAGCGTGTATTGCATTGCATCCGATTCGCTCTTGGCGCGCAGGACGCGAACTCGCGCCTCGCCTTCGGCGGCTTTGACCTGACGCGCTTTTTCCGCCTCGGCCTCAAGTTCCGCAATCCGCACTTGTTTGCCCTTCAATTCCGTCTCCACACCCATGCGGTCGTTCTCCTGTTCCTTTAGAAGAAGAGTCTCCAGACCCTCCGCATACTCCTGAGGAAGTTGAATATCGCGCAGCATCACTTCTTTCACAATGATTCCATCTGCCGCCAGCTTTTGCGCGATCAGCGCGGCGGCCTTTTGGCGAACTTCCTCGCGCCTCGCCGAGAAGACATCCCGCACTGTGTAGTTCGGCACAATCTCCCGCCAAACGCTGGCTACCGTTGGCGGAACGATTTCTCGTTCCACAGGGCCACGCAAGTTGCTCTGGATGAAATCCAAGCGCTTCGCGTCGAGGCGGTATCGCACGGTAATTGCCAGACCGAGTGTTAGCCCTTCTTTCGCCTGGACATTCAAGACTGGCGGCCTTGGGGAACCTTTCGCGGATGTGCGCGCGCTATCTTCAGAAGGCCCAGTGGTGAAGATTTGATCCCGCGTGTCGTAGAGAACGACATCCTCCACCAGAGGCGGCACCATGTGAACTCCGGGATAAAGCGTTCCCGGAATCGCTCCGCTTATTTCGCTCACCCGTACGCCGGCGTTGCCGCTCGGCACCACCACAATGCTGAATGCAAGTAACAGCGGCGCGGATGCAAGCGCGGTAATCGTCAAAGATCTTCGCCAGCGTAGTGCGGCCAACGGCAATGTAGAGCCTTCTGGATCTGGCAATTCGCGCCGGTAGGATACTTGCAGATACAGGTCGTAGGCCAGTATGCAAACGGCTGCGAGTAACATCAGTACTCCGCCGGTCATCAGCAAATATTTCAGTGCCAGCATCGTCGTTCTCCTTGCGCGTTAGCGCTTTTGTCCAATTTTTGCGGCTACCGTTCGACGCGCGAAAAACACGCGGATTACTTGTCCGAAGATCAACTCTTCGGCGGCTAGCGCGACCGCGAGGGAAAGAATCAGGCCCGCCAGCAGCGCAATAAATGTGATTGCCATTTGCATAATGCCTCCTTGAGGCTTGTACTTCGTCTTCCCAATAAGGCAGAACGAATGCCAAACCAATAAGTCCTTAGAGATAAGGGCTTAGGGAGCGATTACGTTTTGGTGGGCGTGGCAAAACGGAGTCCGTGTGTGCTCTGAGACACATGGCCGCAAAGGCTGCACACGAGGCGTGCCTGGTAGTTTACGGATCCGCGTCTCGCTAGAAATTGCGAGTTTTTGCGGCGGGTTCTGCGACGGAGTGTTAGCTTACTTTGCGTTGGTCATCTTCGGCTTCGGGAAGTTCCTCTTCGCCCCAGTCGAATGAGAGCGTCCGGGTTGTGGTTTCGATAGGCTCGAGTTCCGGAATATCTTCTGCGACTGATGTGCCCAACTCGGCAAATTTGCGCGCGGAGACCAAGACCCGGCTCTCGAGCGACCCAACGGCCTTGTTGTAAGACTCGATAGCACGATCAAGGCCGCCGCCGACGGCCGCAATGTGAACTGCGAGAAGGCGCAGGCGGTCATGCAACTCTTTGCCCAGCGCGCTGATTTGCTGCGCATTGCGTGCCAGCTTTTCCTGGTTCCAACCGTAGTTGATGGCTTTAAGTAGCGCGATCAGCGTTGTGGGAGACGCGGGGATGACGCGGTTCAGAACACCGTGCTCAATCAATCCGGAATCCTGCTCGAGCGCTGCGCTGAAAAACGTTTCGCCGGGAAGAAACATCACAACAAACTCAGGAGTGGCGTCGAATTGCTCCCAATATTTCTTTCCGCTTAGCGTATTCATGTGGTCGCGAACCTGCCGCGCGTGGTTGGCGAGGCATAGGCGGCGAGCGTCTTCGTCGGAAGTCTCGAAGGCGTCGAGAAAGGCTTGCAGCGGCGTTTTCGCATCCACGACCACGTGCTTGCCGCCGGGTAACTTTACGACCAGATCGGGCCGGAGCCTTCCAGTCTCCGTAGTCACCGATTCCTGCTCCGTGAAATCGCAATAGGAAAGCATGCCGGCGATCTCGACCACGCGGCGTAACTGAATTTCTCCCCAGCGCCCGCGAACGTTAGGAGTGCGCAACGCCCGCACCAGATTGCCAGTCTCCGATTGCAACTCTTTCTGTGTGGTGATGAGCGATTGCACTTGCGCCCGCAGTTCGCCGTAGGCGTCGCCGCGCGCGACTTCCAATTGCTGAATCTTGGCGTCCACTTTGTCGAGCGAATCGCGGACCGGAGCGACCATGTCAGCTACGGCCTTTTGGCGGGCCTCCAGATCGCCTCTGGCCTGGCTTTGAAAGCGCTTTAAGGTCTCTTCGGCAATCACGAGAAACGATGAATTATTGCTCTTCAAAGCGTCGGAAGCCATGGCCTTGAAGGCATTGCGCAGCTCTTCGCTGGCGCGGGTGACGAGTTCGATCTTTTCGTTGCTGGACTTTCGTTCCGCATCCAGGGCCGATTCCAGGCGCGCGCGGGCGGCTACTACGTCCGTATGGGCTTGCTGAAGCCGCGCCAGATCGGCGTTCTGGGCCGTTAATTGCTTTTCCGTCAATGCTAAGCGGGCGCTTAAAGCAGCACTACGCGAGCGCAGCGCCAGCCAAGCAATCAAGCTGCCAAACAACAGGCCGATGACCCCTATGACACCTGGTTCCATAGCGAAGGTAACTTCTCGTGCTCGATTTCAGCCTCTAGCGTAGCACCAGCGGCAAGAGTTTGAGCCTGATTGGTTGTCTTGAACGTGAGCTGATTTGAATCTTTGAGTTGATTTGAACTGGCAAGGCCCTTCCCAGGGTCGCGTTGAGTAGGCACAAGCGAATGCCAAAAGTTCTCAAAGCCGTAGACAGAAGACTGGCGATAGCGCTGCTGCTGGTCATGGGCGCCGCCTCAGGACGCCCATCCTCTCGCCTGATGGCTTCCGAGGGCGGCGGCGAAAGCGGCGACAAAACCGGGCAGCAGGCGGCTTTAAAGCCGGTTGCCGAGGCCACTCCCGACATTCCTCTTATCGAGTCCGATTCCGATGCGGAACAGTTGCTTTTGCTACTGGCGAACCAGTCGAGAGCGCAGGCCGGTGTTTCGTCTCTTACGCTCGATCCTGGGCTGAGCCGCGCGGCCCGGCTTCATGCCGAAGCGATGTTTCAGGCGCGGAAACTCTCGCATCAGTTCGAGGGCGAGCTTCCTTTGTCGCAACGGCTGGGAAATGCCACCAATTTGCCCCTCGAAGTGGAAGGCGAGAACGTGGCGCTCGACTTCGATGCCGAAAGCGGGCATCGGCACCTGATGCTTTCGCCTCCCCATCGCGCGAATCTGTTGAACCCCGTCTACAACGTGGTGGGGATGGCGGTGATTCGCAGCGGCGACCGGCTCTATATCGTGCAGGATTTCGGCCATGCCCTCCCCAGCTATTCCGCCGCAGAGGTGAAAGAACGCGTTGCCATGACCGTGGCGCAGTCGCGGCATCAGGCCCGGCAGCCCTCCCTGGCCCGCCGCGACTTGCCCACGGCCGATGATGCGGCCTGCTCTATGGCGCAAGCGGATAAGCTCGGCACGTCCCCCATTCAACAACTCGCGCAACGCTATACGGTGCTCACCTATACGAGTTTGCATCCCGAAACGCTGCCCGCAAACGCCGGGCCCGCGCTTACCAGCCGCAACCTGCGCAGCTTTTCCGTAGGCGCCTGCTACGCCCATACGCAGACCTATCCCACCGGCGTGTATTGGGTGGTGCTGTCGCTGGATTGAGACCTGCTCGAGTCGATGGCTTTCAAGAATCCCCGCTGTTCCGGGCCGCTGCGAGAATTTCGGCATTGACTCTGGGTTTGTCTAACCTGATGGCCGGGAGCCGGATTTACGAAAAAAGCTAAGAGTTGATTTGTCTATGCGTGGGCCTGCTCGAATTTTTTCATCGTTGGCAATCCCTTGATGGATTTGCCCGACTTCGACTGAGCGATCCGGATTTCATAGAGATTTTGAAGACTGAGCCAAAGCTCAGCGCTGGTGCCAAAGAAGTGGGCCAATCGCAGTGCCGTGTCGCCGGTTATCGAACGCCTGCCATTCAGGATTTCAGTGATGCGATTGGTCGGCACATCGAGCTGCCGAGCCAATTCGGCGGCGCTCATGTTCAATTCCTTTAACTCTTCGGCTAAATGCTCTCCGGGATGTATCGCGGTTACCGGCATTGTCTTCTCCTAGTGGTAATCGACAATTTCTACGTTCGAGGGTCCAGACGCTCCGTCACTCCAGTCGAAGCAGATCCGCCACTGATCATTGACGCGGATGCTGAACTGTCCTTTTCTATTTCCTTTCAACATTTCAAAACGGTTGCCGGGCAACACCGCAAGATCGCGCAGAGCAGTCGCCGCTTCCAAACGATCCAACTTCAGACGCTCGCGGACGCTCGACGCCCGAAAAGGCCTTGACCCGGTTGCCGGCCGCGAAGTACTTGGTCCGCCGATCCCGGTAACTGAGAATCACCACTTAAATATAGGGCTTGTTATGCGTTACGTAAAGCGTATGTTACGCTCGAAATTGCCGCAGCGCTAACTTTTCCTTGCCCCGTCTGGCATGGATTCTTCGCTTTACTTCCTTACCCCAGCCTCAATCGAAACGTCGTCCGCCGTGGTATCGAAGAAGCGCAACGTATAGCCGCAGCGATGCTGGATCAGACGAAAACATGCCTGATAATTGCCGGTTTACAGCTTTGCTGCGCGGCGAATCGAAATGTTTGTTTAACGCTTGACAAGCGGAGTATACTTCTTTCGTCGGATGGTCCACTTATCGGACCACTCGTTGAACCGGCAAGTCGCAACCTGAAACGGCAGCCCGAAATGGCAACCATCGTTAAACCTGAATTCGAGGTCGTTCGCCGCAATCGAGTCTACGAAGAGGTCGCCAAGCAGATTGAACGCCTCATTCTAAAGAAGCTTCAGCCGGGCGACAAACTTCCTTCCGAGCGCGATTTGGCGGAAATGCTTCGCGTAAGCCGCGGTTCCATACGCGACGCCATTCGAAGCCTCGAACTCATGGGGCTGGTCGAGGCCCGGCAGGGAACTGGGACCATTGTTCGCGAAGTTTCCGAAGACTCGCTGGTGAATCCTTTTGCCAATGCTCTAAAGCGGCGCAAGGAGTTGGTGACGGAACTGTTGGATTTTCGCAAAATGCTGGAGCCGTCGCTGGCCGCGCGTGCCGCCACCTACGCTTCGCCTGAGGAATTGTTGGAGATGGAAGAAATTCTCCGCCGTCAGGAAGAAAAGCAAAGCCAGGGAGACGCGGCCGTCGCGGAAGACACCGAATTTCATTACAACATTGCATTGGCATCCGGGAACAGCGTTGTGCTCAAGGTAATCGATATTCTCATGGACCTTTTGCGAGATACGCGCGCGCGCTCGCTACAAGTGGCAGGGCGTCCGCAAAAGTCGCTGACCGGCCACCGCCGGATTCTGGCCGCAATTAAACGTCACGATCCGGTAGCCGCGAAGGCGGCGATGCGACGGCACCTGGAAGACGTTGAAGAGATTGTGCTCGACAAATTCTGATCGCAGGATTTTGCGACGTAAGCCGACTTTTCGCGGCTGACAATCATGTCGTGACAGTGACAGCGACCGCGTTGGTTAGACCACGCATCACTTCGCCAAGGATGGGGACCACGCTCACAAGCTTCCTTAATCTGCGGAACATCGATTAACTGAAATCTACGGAACATCGATTGGCTGACTTCGATTGACTGACTTCGGAAATGGCGTGAAGGATATAACGGTCGCAGCTCACGACGCGGAGGGGTCGGCTTCGGTGGCCTCGACCCTGATCCTGCGCGTGGCCGAAGCGCGAGTCGAAGATGTCGGCCATGCCATTGTGCGCCTTGCGCCCACCGACCTGTCTCGGCTCGGCGCTCATCCGGGGGATATTCTTAAGATCACTGGCAGCGCCGTCGCGGTCGGCCGTGCCGAACTGTCGGACGATGGTCACGAAGGCATGATCCAGATCGATGGGACTTGCCGGAGCAATAGTGGCGCAGGTTTGCAGGAGCATGTCGCAGTCGCGACCGTCGAGCGGCAGGAAGCTGTTGCGGTTCGCTTTTCGCCCCTCTGGGTCGGCGCTCCCCCCGCGATTATCGCGCCCGATCGCATGCTCGAGGATCTTATGGGCGTGCCGGTCGTTGCGGGCTGTGCGGTGCGCGTTCCTACCTTTGCCAAAGCGGTGAATTTTCAGGTGGTGCGCACAATTCCCTCCGGTGCCGTTGTGATCGGGAAGCGCACCGATATTCGCGTGGTTGAAGGCGATCAGACAGCGGCGCGCGCTCCCGCTGTTTCGTACGAAGACATCGGTGGGCTGGAGCGCGAAGTCGCGCGGGTTCGCGAAATCGTCGAGACTGCCGCTCAAGCATTCCCGCGTCTTCGAGCGGCTCGGAATTCTTGCGCCCAAGGGCGTCTTGCTATACGGGCCTCCGGGGACCGGCAAAACCCTGCTTGCCCGCGCCGTTGCCGCCGAAAGCCGCGTGCACTTTATCCACCTGAACGGCCCCGAGATCATGCGGAAGTTTTACGGCGAGAGCGAGGCGAAACTTCGCGAAGTTTTTGAAGAGGCGGCGCGCCGTGCGCCGGCTATTCTTTTCATCGACGAAATCGACGCGGTCGCTCCCAAGCGCGCCGAAGTAACCGGCGAAGTCGAAAAGCGCGTGGTAGCGCAGCTTCTCAGCTTGATGGATGGTTTTGTCGCTCGCGGACAAGTCATCGTGATCGGCGCGACCAATATTCCGGAGGTTCTCGATCCCGCGCTGCGCCGCCCCGGCCGCTTCGATCGCGAAATTGAGATTGGCGTTCCCAACAGTCAGGCGCGTCTGCAAATTCTGAGAATTCACACCCGCGCCATGCCACTCGCGGCAGACGTCGACTTGCGCGAAATCGCCGAGCACTCCCATGGCTTCGTAGGCGCCGATCTGGAAGCGCTCTGCCAGGAGGTTGGCATGATCGCTCTGCGCAGTTTCTTGTCAACTTTTCCGCTGGAGACCGAAGGAGGTACTTCCGCCGAACTGGAAAAGCTGCACGTATCCCGCGAAGACTTTCTCGCCGGCTTGAAAGAAGTCGAACCCAGCGCGACCCGCGAATTCTTTATCGAGAAGAGCGCCACGAGATTCGCATCGCTGGCCGGTTTGGATGAAGTAAAGAGATTGCTGAATACCGTGGTCGAGCACTCGCACGTGCATGACGAAATCTACGAGCAGGTCGGACTGACGCCGCCACGCGGCATTCTTCTGGCGGGGCCCTCGGGCACGGGAAAGACCGCCATGGCGCGCGCGCTGGCTGGTGAAAAACAGATTCCCCTCATTGCGATCGACGGTCCGCAACTCTATTCAAAGTGGCTTGGCGAATCCGAAAGAGCGTTGCGCGAAGTTTTTAAGAAAGCGCGGCGAGCTGCGCCCTGCATTTTGTTTTTCGACACCCTAGACGCCATCGCGCCAAGGTCCGGCGCCGATCACTTCGGCTCCGATATTTATCAAAGAATCCTCAGCCAGCTTCTCCGCGAGATCGATAATCTGCGCGACGTGAAAGGCGTGCTGCTGCTGGCCGCAACCAGTCGCCCCGAGCGCATTGAGCCCGCATTGCTGCGCAGCGGACGCTTCGACTACATCCTACCGTTTGCCAAGCCCGACGCGGCAGATCGCGCAGCCATTATGCGGCTATGTTGCCGGCGCGTGCCGCTGGCCTCGGATATAGATTTCGAAGACTTCGCGCAGCGCACCGAAGGTTTCACCGGCGCCGATATCGAAAGCCTGTGCAAGAAAGCGGCCTTGAGCGCGATTGCGGAATTTCAAGAGGGAATTCGTCCCGAGCCTTTGGCCGTGCTGCGAAATGATTTCCTCGCGGTCTTGAGATCCGATTGCGGCAGCGCGAGGCAATTGCAAGCGGCGAATCCAATAATCGGCGAAGGGAACTGCGAAGACATTCGCTCCGACGCATCTATGCACAACAACACCAATAAAAACGAGGACCGATTATGAGTTATACCGAACTCACCGTTTGGACCCGCGGCATCATTATGGATAAGGAAGGCCGGGACATCGTGAACTCCGTTTCCGCATCGGCGCGCAAAGAAGGTAAATACGCGCAGGCCATGGAGAACTATGTCGACAATCCGGACCGCACCAACTGCCCCACGCGGAAGTATTGCCGCGTGAGTGATGAGGTGCTCGAGAACGAACTGACCTACGAAAACGAGCATCCCAACGTCGTCGTGCTGGTCGAAGGAACCATGGTGAAAGGTTGGGATTACATGCGCGGCATGCCGCCGGGCGGCACGCTTGTGATCAACACGCATTACACTCCCGAGTACATGATTCGTTTCGTTCCCGGACCCGAGCGCCTCGCGCAACTCGTCTGCGTCGATGCCGCCAAGATTGCCGATCACAAGTGGCTTTATTACCGGCTCGGCGAACTCGGCCTCGACCGTCTTTCGACCGAAGGCGCGGCCGAGAGAAATAATAAGATCGCGCCCGATATCGCTGCCCCGTTGATTGCGGCGGTGGTTAAGACCACGGGCATTGTCCAGATGAAAACCATCGAGCCGATGATCGCCAATAAACATGCGTTCCAGGTTGCGCTCGAAGAATTGCATATCATGCCGCTGAACCCGGTGGCCGTCTAGGAGAGGACTCATACAATGTCGACTAAAGGCACACATATTCCCGATTGGCTGACCGTCCCGTTCGCCGGCATCACGCCCGCGCCCACGCAGGAAAAAGGGCAGGATCTTTTTCCAACCGGTAACTGGCGCTCCATTCGCCCGGTTTACCGCGACAAGTTGCCACCCTGCAACAACGCCTGCGGCACCAACGAAAAAATTCAGGGCTATCTCGATCTCGTAAAACGGGGCAAGTACCTGGACGCTTACGCTCTCATTAAAGAAGACATGCCGTTCCCTTCGGTCACGGGGCGCGTGTGCTATCACCCCTGTGAGCAGGCCTGCAATCGCGGAAAGTACGACGAAGCCATTTCGATCCGCGCTGTCGAGCGCTTTCTCGGCGATCTCGGACAGGCGTTGACCAACGATGTGGTTAAGCCCGGCAAGTCGAATGGTAAGAAGGTCGCGGTTGTCGGATCGGGTCCCGCCGGCCATAGCGCCGCCTATCAACTTGCGCGATTGGGATACAAAGTAACAATCCTCGAAAAATCTCCCAAGGCCGGCGGATTGAATCGCGGCGGCATTCCCGACTGGGTTCTTCCGCAAAATATTCTTGATCGCGAAATCGAGCGTCTCCAACAGCTCGGCATCACAATCAAGACCGGCGTTGAGGTCGGCAAAGATGTTAGCTGGGACGATTTGAAAAAAGATTATGACGCCTGCGTTCTGGCGGTCGGCCTCACGGAGCCCAACAGCGTTCGCGCCGAAGGCGAAGAGAAAGATGGCGTGCTTTACGGCTTGCCTTTCTTGCGCGACATCGGCATGGGCACTTCGAAAGTCAAGCTGGGCGCGCGTGTCGCCGTGATCGGCGGCGGAAACACCGCCATCGATTGTGCTCGCGAAGCATTGCGGCAGGGCGCTGCGGAAGTCACCATGATTACGGTGGAGGGCAACGCGACAGAAATGCCAGCCTCGCCCGAAGACCTGCACGACATGCTCGAAGAAGGCGTCGAATTGATGCATGGCCGTGCAGTCACGGCGGTTCACGGTAATGGCAAAGTCGAAGCTCTGCAACTGCACCCCGCTAAATTCTCCGGAGCCATCAACGCTTCTCCCATCAATGTAGATCGCGAGGCGAAACCCGAGAAGTTTGCCCTCGACAGCGTCATTATCGCCATCGGACAACGCGCCTCCCTCAACTGGCTGCCACAGGAGTTTAAGAACGAGCGCGGCACCATCAAGATGGACAAGTTCGGCCGCCTCGGCGATACCAACTTCTTCGCCGCCGGCGATATCGCGCAAGTCGGTTCCGGCCAACCGCTCATGGTGGTCAACGCGGTAGGCGATGGCAAGCGCGTCGCCTTTAATCTCGACAAAGTGATGCGCGGAGAAAAATTGCAGCCGCGCACCATCCCAGTCGACGTCATCTTCGATCTGAATCGCATGAATATGACGTACTTCCCGCATTTCCCGCGGGTCCAGCAGGAGATGTTGCCCACCAAAACTCGTACGAAAACGCAGGATGAAGTCATCCAGGCGTTCACCGAAGAGCAGGCCGTAGAAGAGGCCAATCGCTGCTTCAGTTGCGGCACCTGCAACGCTTGCGACAATTGTTATCTGGTTTGTCCCGAGCCTTGCATCGCGCGCCCTGAGCGCTCGAACGGCATGTACAAAATTCTCGTCGACTATTGCAAAGGGTGCCGCGTGTGCATCGAAGAATGTCCCACGGGATGTCTCGAAGGCGTACCCGAGCTCGACTTCGATACCGGCGTGGTGCGCATGGATACTGCATTCGCCATCTCCCCCGGATTGCATGGGCGGCAGGCGGAAGAACTGAAAAACCTGGGCGACCGGGCGGCGAAAAATATCTAGAAGTTTCGGAGCGAATTATGCCAATGCTGGCGGAAGCAAAGAAGAGAATGGTTAGAATCAACGGCTGCGTCGCCTCGGCGCAAGCAGCCAAGTACGCGGATGTCGACGTCATCGCTGCTTATCCGATTCGCCCTTATACGGCAACGATGATGGCTCTGGCGCAAATGGTGGCCAACGGCGAACTCGATGCCGAGTACATCGTTGCCGATAGCGAGCACTCACAGTTGAGCATCGCGCACGGCGCGGCATCGGCTGGCGCGCGCGTCTTCACCGGAAGTTCCGGCGTCGGCGTGCAGTTCGCCTACGAGCTTTACTCGCCAATCTCGGGCAGCCGAATGCCGGTGCAGATGATGATCGCCGACCGCACGCTCGATCCTCCCGGCGATTTCGGTTCCGAGCACACCGACGCACTCTCGACCCGCGATATGGGCTGGATCATGGGCTGGTCGTGCGACGCGCAGGAAGCTTTCGACAACCATCTCATCGCATATCGCATTGGCGAGGATCGTCGCGTGCTCCTGCCGCAAATGGTTTGCCAGGATGGTTTCTTCGTTTCGCATATTACAGGCGATGTCGAATTGCCCGATAGCGGCCAGGTGCGCGAATTCCTGCCGCCCTATAAACATCCTTATCCGCTCGACCCCCGCCATCCGGTGTCACACGGACCGCAGATTATGCCGGAGCAGGGACCGCCGCTTCAGTTGGAACGCGCCAAAGCCATGGAAGAATCGATGTCCGTGATCGAGCAGGCGCACGAGGAGTTCGCGAAGATCTTTGGCCGGAAATACGATCCGTGGATCGAAGAGTTCATGACCGACGATGCCGAAGTAGTTTTCTTTATGCAGGGCGCGCATGCGGTTACGGCTCGTTTTGCCATTCAGCACATGCGGGAGCGCGGATTGAAAGTTGGACTGGTTCGATTGCGAACGATTCGTCCGTATCCCACCGACCGGGTGCAGGAATCGCTCAGCAAATTCAAGGTGGTCGGAGTGATCGAAACTAACATGGGTCTCGGCGGCGTCAGCAGCGGCGGTTCGCTCTACGCCGAGGCCGCAGCGGCACTTTATGAGAGCCAGAACCGACCACTCGTCATCTCATTCATGGCAGGCATGGGCGGCGAAGCCATCGTGTTGAAAGAATTTTATTGGATGACCGAGAAAATGCTCGATGCGCAGCGCCGCGGCAAAATTGAAAAGCGCACGCACTGGGTCGGCTTCGAAGAATAAGTTTTGATGTAGGGCGCCCTCGGCCGTCCAGCGGAGCGAAGCTCCGACGCGATTCGTAGCGGGGTACGCATAAGGGTACGGCTTTAGCCGTGCCGACAGTAGCTAAAAGATTGGGGCTTTAGCCCCTGAATTTTGCTGGAGGAATAATCATGGCAACGATCGAAGTACAACGGCAGATGCTGCCCATCTTAAACAGCCCGAACCAGGGCGCGCGCTTTTATAATCCGGAACTGCCGTCCTCGGAGCCCTTCGTTCCCGGACATCGCACCTGCGCCGGCTGCGGCCCTTCGATTCAATATCGGATGACCAGTAAAGCTGCTGGCGATAACACCATCCTCGTCGGCCCCACCGGTTGCATGTATGTAGCGAACAGTTCTTACCTGTGCACGCCCTATAACGTGCCGTGGGCGCACACGCAGATCGGCAGCGCGGGCAGCTTTACTGCCGGAGTGGCGGCCGCGTACGAAGCGATGATTCGCAAAGGGAAGTGGGCGGGACAGTTCCCCAACATTATTTGCGAAGCGGGCGACGGCAGCGCTTCCGACATCGGCCTCGCTTCGATTTCGGGCGCGCTCTATCGCAATCACGATTGCCTCATCATCTGTTACGACAATGAGCAATATGCCAACACGGGCATTCAAGCATCGTCGCGCACGCCATATGGCGGCATGACTACGTTCTCGCCTCCTGGCCCCGAAGTTCCCGAAGGCAAAAAACTTTATCCCAAGGACCTTGCGCGCATGATGGCCGCGGGGCACCCTCACTGCTATGTTGCTACCGCTAGCGTGGGATATCCCATCGACCTGATGAATAAAGTTCGCAAAGGCCTCAACCACAAAGGGGCTGCGTACTTGATGATCTACACGCCCTGCCAGAAAGGATTTGTTTACGAAACTCCGCGCTCCATCGATCTCGGCCGTTTGGTCGTCGAATGCGGCCTTTATCCCATGTGGGAGTGGAGTCCGGAAGAGCGCGCGTTCGATTACAGCTTCCGTCCTGCGAGCATGCGGCCGGTTTCGGAATACTTGAAACTGCAAGGGCGTTTCGGCCACCTGCACGCCGAGCACATCGCCAACTTGCAGAAATTCGCGAACGAGCAATGGAAGATGATGGGCGTCGCGCTGCCAGAAGCATTGATTCATGCAGCCGATGCGAAAAACCTGACCAACATGGCGGCGGCGGCCGAAGCCGAGACGGTGGCACAAACTGTATGAACACAAAAACCAGCGCTCCATTCAATCCTGTCGAGTCCGAACCCGAAGCCGAGCCCGAGGGGCAGGAAAGTTACATTGTCACCGAAGGTAAGAAGCGCGGCGCTACGCGCGATGTGCGCCCCGAAGCGGCGTATGACCGTTATTACACCGTGCTTCGCGTGCACGCCGGCGATGCCATCCTCACGGACAACTGGCACACCAACGAAGTGCTGGAGCATGCGCGAAATAATTTCGAGGGCGTCACCTTCGCAATGCGCACACTGGAGGCCTGGGGCGCGATGATTGAAAACGATCACCGTGCCTACTACACAGCCGGAGGCCGCATCTGGATGATGGATATCGAACCGTCGGAAGGCAAGAAGAAGCGCTTGCCCGGCACCGGACCGGCAAAGAAGTAGCCGAAGCCTTGCCGCGCATACTGCTTATTGACGACACACCGGAGATCGCCGAGTTGCTCACGTTCTCGTTGCGAGACCTCGGCTATGAGGTTTTCGCGTCCGGATTCACCAACGCGGTAAACGAGTTGGTGGTTGAGCATCACGCGAATGCTGTGGTCTTCGACTGCACAAGTTTTGAAATGAGCGAAGCGCTCTTCGACGCCGTGCGCAATCATCCGGATCACACGGAGGTTCCGGTGATCATCATCACCGATACTCCCGAACAGGCCGAGCCTAGCCTGCGTTCGCGCAAGGCGCGAAAAGTTTTGATCGTTCCAAAACCCTTTACCGGCGCGCAAGTGGGCCGTGCGCTCGCGCAGTTGCTTGCATGAGGCTACTCGATAGATATGCCATTGTGGGGTATGGACGATTGGCAATACGTTGAGCATGAGGTCGTCACCGACCCGCGGGGCAGAAAATGGACTGTCGCGCTCATGGATGTCCTCGGCCAAAAGGGCGACCCTGACATGCCCGATAAAATGCTCGAAATTCAGTATTCCTCCGGCCGCTATTTCACGCTCATTTATTCCGATGGCGGCGCGCTCCAACGCGAACGTGGCTATGCTTCTCTCGAAGAAGCCAGCGATGCTTATGGAAATATGCTGATGGGCGTAATCAATGGCAGTCTCGATCCTTCGCAACCCATTTTTCGGCAAAATTTGGAGGATTGATAGCCGCTTATATTCCGTAAGTTTGCGCTGAAGATTTTATCTGCCGGGATCTAAGTCCCGCATGATGACATGAAGAACCTGTCCTGTAGTTCGGGCGTCGCGTTGGGAGACGACACTACTTTGCGCGTTCTCGCCTTCCGCGCTCTCTCGTTCTCGATACGCACGGGCCGCGGCAGGGAACCGGGCGCAACCGCTGCGAATCAGCCCAGCTTTTTCCGCAACAGCCAGTCGCGTTTCGAACGTCCAGTCGGCGAGCTTGCCTGCGGGTGCTCCCATGGCCGCGAGAGCATCCGAGCCTTTGTGCTCCAAAGCATCCGTTACGATGGCCTCCAAAATCCCGCAAAACGTCATCATGGCCAAATTATGGTCGGCCTTTTCCATGGCGCTGCGTCCATCGGCATAAGCCTGCTCCAGCACTGGACGGATCTCGGACTTGTGCACGAACTCAAATCGCCGGGGAGCCGGTTGCTCCGACGAAGCCGAGGTAATCGCGCTCTCGCCGGATTGCGACAGCGTAGTGGCCGCCAGTCCCAGCACTTCCATCAGTTGTTCGACAATTTCCGCGGGAGACGCTCCTTGCGCGGCTCGGCCATCCCCGGATCGCTTCAAGAAAGCCTGGCTGAACGCGCGCGCCAGCCAGTGCGCCTTGCTGCCCCCAGAAAGCTGATTGATGGTTACGCCGCAATCCTCCTGCCATCGTCTGGTGGCAGTCATTGCCTCGGCAGTCATTGCCTCGGCAGTCTTCGCCTCGACGGTCATCGCTTCGGCAGTCATTCCGTCGGCAGTCATTGCTTCACCGGTCGATGGATTCGTCGCCCAAGTATCCCGAAGCTGCTGCCCGCGGCGCATCAGGCCGTCCAAGTGCGAAAGGTAAGTATCGATCTGCGATCGCAGGCTTTCGTCCATCTGCGTTTTCCTCTGCGTATCGATTTTTGCCGGCGCAAAGAGGAAGCTCACAGGCCTGATCGGCCAGCTTTTACGGGGATCTGCCAGCTTGACAGCCAAGAGCGAGAGTGCTACAGTGCGTTGCGCCAGTGGTTCGATAACTGGACCAGTATACAGCACCTTCTAAGCTGGCGAATGAATTCAGGATTTTAATCCTTAACGCTCCACGTCGAGCCGGAACAGCCGAGGTAGACCTATGACTGCGTCTCCAAGCGCTCTGATCCACCCCTCCCGTATTCCCAACCGATGGATTCAGTTATGCGCGGGCATTGTGGCTATGATGGCCATCGCGAACCTGCAATACGCCTGGACGCTATTTACTAAGCCGATCCAAGCGCATCTGCATGTGTCTTTGGTGGCAGTGCAGTGGACATTTACCCTGTTCGTCCTGCTGGAGACCTGGCTTGTCCCCTTCGAAGGATATCTGGTGGACCGGATCGGCCCTCGTTTTATGCTCGGCTTAGGCTCGATCATGGTCGGGCTTGGCTGGATCGGATCGGGCTACGCCGAAACCATACACAGTCTCTATTTCTGGTATGGCGTGGGCGGCATAGGAGCCGGCGTTGTTTATGGCGGAGCGATTGGAAACGCGCTGAAGTGGTTTCCGGATTATCGCGGTTTATGCGTTGGCCTTACGGCCGCCGCGTTTGGCATCGGCACCGCGACCACCATCGCTCCAGTTGCCGCGATGCTCAAGGCTTCAGGCTATCAGCATACGTTTATCGTCTGGGGCATCATTCAGGGCGTCGTGGTTCTGGCCGCCTCTTTATTCCTGGCCCGGCCGCCGGTTGGTTGGACGCCACCGAACTGGAAGGCGAAAGAAGCCAAAATCAAAGCCCGAATCAACACTTCCTCAGTCGACATGACGCCGTGGCAGATGTTACGCCAACCCTCGTTTTACATTATCTACGTGATGATGACCATGCTGGCGTTTGGCGGCTTGGTGGTGACCGCGCAACTGAATCCCATGGCCGCCTCCTACCACGTCGATAAGGTCGTCGTGATTTGGGGCATGACGGCGCTGGTGCTGGCTATTACGGTCGACCGCATCCTGAACGGCTTGACCCGCCCGTTCTGGGGATGGGTTTCCGATCGGATTGGACGCGAGAATGCCATCTTCATTTCATTCATCCTGGAGGCGATTGCAGTCTACGCGCTGCTCCAACTGATTAGCCATCCAGTTTGGTTCGTCGCTTTATCCGGGCTCTGTTTCTTTGCCTGGGGCAATATCTTCTCGTTGTTCCCGTCGATTACCGGCGATCTTTACGGGAACAAATGGGCGACTACCAACTACGGTATTGTCTACACGGCGAAAGGCCTGGCTGCCGCCTTTGCCGGGCCTGGCGCGGCATGGCTTTTCGCAAAAACTGGCTCCTGGACAAAAGTCTTCTGGGCAATGATCGTTTGTGACATTATTGCCGCATTCATGGCGTTGTTATGGCTCAAACCTCTGGCCGCGAAAGCCGTCAGAAGAACCGAACTCGCCTCCACCCTCGGAAACGTGGACAGCCCACCAGTCAAAGCCCGGGGAGTCGCATGATCGCAGTAAAAACGCTGATCTAGACCGGCCGCGGCCTTTCGACAAGCTCAGGGTAGCCGCTCGGCTATTCAGTCGAAGCGGGACGGGATGTTCCAGATCCTGCACCATCTCAGGTTCAATTTGAATTTTGCTGCCTTGTCGCTGGTCCTCGAGAGCCAGTAAAACTGAAGTATGCCTACGCCTTCCGATTTGCCGGAATCCGTTCCCATCCTCGAAACAAAGCGTCTTCACCTTCGCGGCCATACCATCGCGGATTTCGCTCCGTCCGCCTCTATGTGGGCCGATCCCGAAGTTACTCGATATATCGGGGGAAAACCGCTTACCGCCGAGGAGTCATGGTCCAAACTATTGCGCTATGCGGGCCACTGGGCGCTGCTAGGCTTCGGATACTGGGTGGTCGAGAAAAAAATCACCGGCGACTTCTTAGGAGAAGTAGGATTTGCGGACTACAAACGCGAAGTCGATCCTCCTCTTGGAGCCAAACCGGAAATCGGCTGGGCCTTCGCCTCGCACGCCCACGGCAAAGGCTACGCAACCGAAGCGGTCCGGGCCATCGTAGCCTGGGGCGATGCCCATTTCAAATCGCAGCAGACCACCTGCATTATCGCGCCAGAAAATGCCGCGTCGATTCGAGTCGCTTCCAAATGCGGCTACAAGGAATCGCAGCTTGCAACTTACAGAGGGCAACCTACGCTGTTATTCGTTCGTGAACCAGGTTCGTGAACCGGAGGTCTCTGGCTGAACCGCGCCACGGCTGCGGGAAGATGCAAATTTTGGTAGTGGTGCAATTTGGCCTTTGCACGATTTTGTCATCCTGAGCGAAGCCGCTTTTCGGGCGTAGCGAAGGTTCTCCCACTTAACCGGCCTAAAGCGTGAGCCAAACTGCACCATTAACCAAATTTTCATGCCTCTGCCGTTTCATGCGGTGATAGGATATCGCCTGTTTGTTCGCCTGCGGAATTGCCAATGACTAGAGCCGCCCGTTCCGTCGCTTCGCCTCGAGTCGTTTGCATTGAAGATTTTCGCCCGATCGCGCGACAAAGAGTTCCAAAATCGGTTTTCGATTACCTCGATGGGGGCGCCGAAGGCGAGGTCACGCTCCGCGAAAATTGCAGAGTATTCAATGATGTTACCTTCCGTCCGCGCCACGCCGTAGCCCTCGCGGACTGCGGCATGTGTACTACCGTACTGGGCTTCAATTTGTCGCTCCCGATTATTCTCGCGCCGGTGGGCTACAGCCGTCTCATGCATCCAGGCGGAGAAGTTTCGGCGGCTCGAGCCGCCGGCCGCGCCGGTACCGCCTACATTCTCTCGACAATTTCCGGACACAAGTTGGAAAACGTGCGCGCGGGATCGACCGGCGCGGTTTTTTATCAGCTTTATCTGATGGGCGGGCGCGGCGCGGCGGAGGCCGCCATCGAGCGTGCGCGCGTCGCCGGATTTAACGCACTGGTCGTCACCATCGATACTCCGGTGTCGGGAATTCGCGAGCGCGATTATCGCAACGGCATGAAGGAACTGATCAGCGGCGGGCCGCTCGATAAAATTCCATTTCTTCCGCAAATACTTTCGCGTCCCAGTTGGCTCATTGCCTATCTGCGGGATGGCGGATTGCCCGGACTTCCCAACGTGATTATTCCCGGCAAAGGCCCGATGCCGCTGGTCGATATCAACGCCGCGCTGGCGGAATCGGCCGTTACCTGGGCAGACCTGAGTTGGATCAGGGAAATCTGGAAAGGTCCCATCGTAATCAAGGGCGTGCTCACCGCGGAGGATGCGCGCCGCTCGATTGACGAAGGCGCCGCGGCCATTTCGGTTTCGAATCATGGTGGCCGGCAACTGGATGGAGTTCCAGCATCCTTACGCGCTTTGCCGGAAGTTGTCGCTGCGGTAAATGGTCAGATCGAAGTGTTGATGGATGGAGGCGTTCGGCGCGGCACCGACGTTGCCAAAGCCATCGCGATGGGCGCTCGCGCCGTTCTGTGCGGGCGCGCCTACGCCTACGGGCTGGCGGCTGCTGGCGAAGCCGGAGTGGACCGCGCCATCGAAATTCTGCGAGTCGATCTCGAAAGAACTCTGCGGCTGCTCGGTTGCCCCTCCGTCACAGCTTTGGATCGTTCCTACGTAAACGTTCCGAAGGGTTGGGAATCAAGCTAACGTCTCTCGGGCAAGAACTGTTGCAGTTAGTCTGTTCTCGATCTCTGTTGCGCAGAAACTTCCGTTCGCAGGAGGTATTCGATGCAGTGGACCCAGATCTACGATCCGCTCGGCTATTGGTGGCTTTCCACGCTGGTTGCGGGCCTTCCCATCATTGTTCTTTTCAGCTTGCTGGCCGGATTGAAAGTGAAGCCGCATTGGTGCGCCATCGCCGGGGCCGCGACGGCTGTTGCAGTAGCAATCATATTCTTCAAAATGCCGCCTATGCTCGCCGCGCTTAGCTTTGGCTACGGCGTAGCCTTCGGCGTTCTAAAAATTGCCTGGATCGTTCTCGCCGCGGTGTATCTCTACGATATTTCGGTCGAGACCGGTCAGTTCGAGATCATGAAGGAGTCCGTCGCGGGAATTACCGCCGATCGCCGCCTGCAAGTTCTGCTGGTGGCTTTTTGCTTTGGCGCATTCATCGAGGGCGCGGCGGGTTTCGGCGCGCCGGTCGCCATTGCTGGAGCATTCATGATCGGTCTGGGATTCAAGCCGTTCCACGCCGCCGCACTGAATCTAATCGCCAATACCGCGCCCGTTGCCTGGGGAGCGATTGGCACGCCGGTTCACACCCTTGCCGCGGTTTCGTCTTTGCCGGAATCCGATCTCAATGCCATGATCGGCCGCATTCTTCCTTTTACTGCGATTATCGTGCCCTTCTGGCTGGTTAAAACCATGGTCAGTTGGAAAGATACATTCGAAGTGTTTCCCGCCATCGCAGTGGTCGGAGTTTCCTTCGCGCTTACGCAATTTCTCTGGGCGAACTATGTGGATAGCAACCTCGTCGATATTATGGGCGGAGTGGTTTCGCTGATAGCGGCACTGATTTTTCTTCGCTTCTGGAAGCCGAAGAAAATCTGGCGATTTGACTATGACGATAAGCCCGCCCCTGTTGCGGCCGCGACAAGTAAGGTCAGCGACGATATGGGCGGCGAGTGGCGGGCGAAGGAATTCGACGGAATCGTGACGCCGCGAAGTTATTCCGCCGGACAAGTCTTAAAAGCCTGGATGCCCTTCGCCATCCTCTCGCTTTTCGTACTGCTGTGGGGTTTGCCAAAGGTCAAACTGGCGATGAACCAGGCGACGACGCCGGCCTTTCGCGTAGTCCTGCCGAATGGCAAAGTACGGCCGGGGCCGCCGGGATGGGAAGTGCCTTATCTTCACAACGCCATTTCGCGATCCGCGCCCATCGTTACCAAGCCCACTCCAGAATCGGCGCGCTACGATTTCAACTGGCTTTCAGCAACCGGCACCGGCTGTTTTTTCGCTGCGATTGTTTCCGGCTTATTGCTTGGCCTTGCTCCGGTCCAACTGATGACAATTTTTTGGCGAACGCTGGTGCGCATGCGCTTAGCCATGGTCGCCATCTCATTCATGCTGGGCCTGGGATACGTCACACGATATTCCGGCCTGGATGCCGTGCTGGGTCTGGCTTTCACCCGTACCGGATGGCTGTATCCTTTTTTTGGAACATTTCTGGGCTGGCTGGGGGTCGCGCTTACCGGCAGCGACACTTCCGCGAACGCGCTCTTCGGAAGCTTGCAGAGAATCACTTCGCAGCAACTTGGGATCGACCCTGTGCTCATGTGCGCGGCCAATAGCTGCGGCGGAGTCATGGGAAAAATGGTGGACGCCCAATCCATCACGATCGCTACCGCAGCCACCGAACAAGTCGGCAACGAGGGAATTATTTTCCGTTTCGTGGCATGGCACTCGGTCGCCCTCTGCTCAATCGTCGGAATCATCGTTATGCTTTACGCCTACGTTTTCAAATACCTGGTGCCGCATGGGCTGACGTTCGTGAAATGAGTGCGCGAGTTTGCAGCGGAAACAAAACCCCGGCCAGCAGTCATCGCCTGAACGCCGAAGGCAAGAATGTTTACTGATCGGATAATCCTGCCGAAAATTAATCTTATTTACATTTGGGCCGGATGACTTCGGCGCTACAATTCACCATCCTTTCGCCGCAGTTGGCGGCGGTTAGGATGGCTATCGCAGCGTTAGCGGGGATTCCACGGAGCTTAAATGAAAGTTCTAGTACTCGGACTGGTACTGATTTGCACGCTGGTAACAGTTTCCGCGGTCGCTCAGTCGTCAGCGGGTTCCGGCCAGAATGCATCCCCACAATCCTCAAGTTCCTCCGGTATCGAGCCTTTGCAGGAGCCGGCGCGGCAGGACTTTTGGGACGGCGAAGATCCCAGCCTCGGAGCGCTCCTGATGCACCCCTTCGCCACGAAAGCATATGTGTCGCGGCACGTTCAGCCGATCCGCGATCGTTTGAGCGAGCTGGAAGAATTAACCGCCTCGAACAGTAAAGAGATCCGGGACGTGGATTCGCGCGCCCAGCAAGGCATTCGGCTGGCCTCCGATAAAGCCGATATGGCCGATCAACATGCAACCGAAGCTGCCGGCAAGGCCCAGACCGCGCACGCGATGGCGAGCGCAATCGATACTCGCGTAACCCGCGACGCCAGCCTGATTGGCAACCTCGACCAATACAAGGCGGGCATGCAGACCGAGATTCGCTTTCACGCCGGGCAAATTGCCCTGAGCAAATCAGCCAAAGATGCGCTCGATCAGATGACTGCGCCATTACAAAACCAACATGGCTACATCGTAGAAGTGCAGGGTTTCGCCTCCGGCCATGGTCAGTCGGCGATCGCCAGTTCGCGCAGGGTCGCGGACTCCATCGTGCGTTACCTGGTGTTTAACCATGAAATTCCCGCCTACCGTATTTATGTTCTCGGAATGGGCAACGCGAACGGGATGAAGAAAGGCGCGGGCACGTGGGTGGAAGTCAGCGTGATGAAAAACGATGTTGACCAGATTGCGCGACAATAGAGCGCAAGCTTGACGTATTCCCTGGCGGCCCCTCTTTTGCTGAATTCGGAGTTCCGTTCGAACCGCGGCCGGCTCTGGCACGCGGCGTCGTTCCAGGTAGAACCTCCGTCCACAGAAACGATACTAGGATGCAAGCTCGTTCCGCGCTAAACTGCATTCACATGCGAGTCTTGGGCATCGATTGCGGCGGGGAGTATACCGGCTACGGCGTGGTGGAGTTGCACTCCGCGGGGCAGTTGGTTTGCCTTACCTGCGGAGCGATCAAGCTTTCGCCTCGCGAGCCGCTGTCGCGCCGGCTTGCAAGAATTTACGATGGCCTGGGAGCGTTGATTGGCGAGCACCGTCCCGACGAAGTCGCGATCGAAGGAATCTTCTATGCTTTGAACGTGAAGTCCGCGTTGAAGTTGGGGCAGGTGCGTGGTGTGGCCATGCTGGCAGCGGCTACGGCGGGGCTGGAGGTTGCGGAATATTCTCCGCTGACGATCAAGTCTTCCGTGGTGGGATATGGCCGCGCCGAGAAGCAACAGGTGCAGCACATGGTGACACGTTTGCTCGGATTAACCGAGGCTCCCGAGCCGATGGATGCTTCCGACGCTCTCGCGATCGCAATTTGCCATTTACATACCGCGGGAACACTGGAACGGCAAAGGGTTGTGGCGCGGTGACGATTCTGCCGGCACGGACCAGAAATCCATTGATTCGATCCTGCTTGAATTTGTTTCCGTCGATTCCAAAGACAAGGCTATGCGCCATCGGCATGCTGCTGGTCGCGGCATCCGCGCTGCTTTGGTCCCAGGTCGCGAATCAGGGCGGGTCAACTCCCGCAGTGATTACCTTCACATTGGATTTTCCGCAATCCAGACCTGCCCACTATTCGATTTCAGTCGATGCCAGTGGTCACGCCATTTACGAGTGCGCCGCGAAAGTCGCCGAAGATTCTGAAGACGAGCCTTACCGTGCGGAATTCGAGGTCTCGACAGCGACTAGGCAGAAGATTTTCGAGTGGGCGAGGCAGGCACAATTTTTCGCCGGCAAGATCGATTCCGGCAACAACAAGCTGGCATTCACCGGAACCAAGTCGCTCAGCTTCCACGATGGCCAGCGCTCGAACCAGGCCCAGTTCAATTATTCCAAGCTGGAACCGGTTCAGCAACTCACCGTTCTTTTTCAGAACATGGCCGGCACGCAGGAATTCGGCCACCGGCTTGACTATTACCATCGCTATCAAAAATTGGCGCTCGATGACGAACTCAAGCATATGGAGAGAGAGGCGAAGAGCAACGAACTGAGCGAGATTGCCGGCGTGGCGACCATTTTGCGCCAGATCGCCGATGACCCTTCGGTGATGAACGTGGTCAGGGCGCGCGCGCAGAAGCTGATACGGATGGCCAAAGGCGATGACGCAAATCACTGACGCGAATTAGTAACCCAGATTGCTTCCGACTCGCAGGTTATGCCGCCGGCACGATAATGCCGGCATAGCCAACCACCAGATCGCGGTCGCCAGAGACATCGCCCGAAGTCGCGTATTTTACTAATTCGGCGGATTTCGCGCCGAGCTTGCTTGCCGCGGTGAGCATTGCGACGGCCGGGCCGAAGCCGCACATGCTGATTTGTTCCCGGATGACCGCGTCGTACATCGCGCGCGCGTCGAGATCAAGAATCGGAGCGATGGCCTTTTGATCCTTAACGCGAGTTACCGCGTCAGATTCGTAATGATTCATATCGCTCGATGCGACGATCAAAACTGGGTCGTGCCGCTCCGTGATCGCATCCGCAATAGCGTTTCCCAGTTCCGCCAGCGGATCGAACTGCGCAGTGCCTAAAGCGATGGGAACGAATCTGAGCGCAGGCTGGCGGATCTGCAGGAAAGGCAACTCCACTTCTGCGGCGTGTTCGGAAAGATGCGCCAGCGAATCTTCTTGCAGCAGCGGGCAACGCCGCTTGAGCGCAATAGAAAAGTCGCTGTCGATCGGAACATTCCCCAGCGGCGTTTCCCACGCGCCCTCCCTCATAATGGCCAAAGCCACGCCTTTGCCGGTGTGGTTGGGGCAGAGTACGAGGCAAAGTCGGGGAACTTCCAACCCCGCGAACACGGCTCCCGCGACGTGGCCGGAATACATATATCCGGCATGGGGAACGATACAGCCTAAGGCACGGACCGGCTTTCGCGAAGGAAGTTGTAAGAGATGGTTGCTCACCTCGTCGCGCAACGTTTCGGGATCGCGCGGATAGAAGCGTCCGGCGACAGCGGGACGGCGAATGGCAGTCATAGGACAAGTTTCCAGTTTCTAGTTTCCGGTTTCAAGCCGAACAAAACCGCCGCTGCCATCTGAACTGGAAACCAGAAACTAGAAACCAGAAAACGGAACTCGCCCCCATCCTACGAGTCGCCCCCAGAATTTCGCAAGGCACGAAACAGAGCGGCGCTTTCTTCGAGGGTCAGAGTTTCGGCGCGGGCGGCCGGTTTCACCTTGGCCGCGGTTAACGCCGCGCGTAGACGACGCTCGGGATAATTTGATTTGAGATTATTCCACAATGTCTTGCGCTTCTGGCCAAAGGAAAGTTTGAGGAAGTCGATGAAGCCGTCGGTTGAATAACCGTTCCCGATTTGTCCATCGCCATCGAGGCCAAGCTCATGCTGACGCGGTGCTATATCCAGCCGCAGCACAGTGGAATGTACTTTGGGCGGAGGCGCGAAAGCTCCGGGCGGCAACGTAATCAATTTTTCCACGCGTGCATACAACTGTGCTGTAGCCGAAAGCAACCCATAGTCGCGGCTTCCGGGCTTGGCCGCGATGCGGTCGGCAACTTCGCGCTGCACCAGGATCACCAGAGTTTCAAAGTACTTTGAGTACTCAAAAAGCCGCAGCAAAATATCGGACGTAATGTAATAAGGAAGATTGCCGATAACCTTGGCCGGAGTCGGGGTGAATTCGATCCCGGGACGCCGCAGCCCTGGCTTCGGTCCGAACAGGGAATCGAAGTCGATCGATAAAATGTCGGCCTCAATCACCTCAACATTAGGAAACATGCCGAATCGAAGACGAAGCTGCGCGGCGAGCACGCGGTCGAGTTCCACGGCGATCAACCGGCGGGCGCGCTTCGCCAGCAGGGAAGTGAGAATGCCGCGTCCGGGGCCGATTTCGAGCACTGTATTCTGCGAAATGTCGCCCACGAGATCGACAATCTCGGCGGCAAAACTGTCGCTGGCCAGAAAGTGCTGCCCCAACTTGGGCTTGTGTTGCGGACGGCGCGTCGACACAACCTTCGTCACGTTGACCCCCTTTTCCTTGCGCGTTTAAACTGGGAACTAAGCCCGCGTACTCGTACGCGGGACGTTTTCTGCCCGCAAACAGATATCCATCATAACGTGCGCCCGCGAACTGCGGGTCTTCCCGGGGAGGTTTTCATGCATATCGCATTCGTAGCTTCGGAAGGCGTGCCGTTTTCGAAAACTGGCGGCCTGGCTGACGTCGTGGGCGCATTGCCACGCGCCCTCGCGGCTCTGGGACACCAAGTCAGCGTCTATCTGCCTCTCTATCGCCAGACCAGGTTGGCAGATCCCGCGACCGTGGTGGCCAGCATCACAATTCCATTTGACGACAAATATCGATTTGCCTCGGTGGTGATGGGTGGCAGCCAGTCCGGCGTAAAGTTTTATTTCGTCGACTTTCCCGAATATTTCGATCGCGACGCACTCTACGGAACTCCTGCTGGAGATTATCCCGATAACGCCGAACGCTTCGCGCTGTTTTCGCGCGCGGTACTGGAGTCGTCAAAAATTATCGGCGTGCCGCAGATTGTTCATTGTCACGATTGGCAATCGGCTCTGGTGCCGGTGTTGCTTCGCACGGTTTACGCCGAGGATCCGGCGTTCCGCGACGTCGGCACGGTTTTTACTATTCACAATATGGGCTATCAAGGCCTGTTTCCCCCAGAGACTTTGCCATTGCTCATGCTGCCCTGGGACCTGTTCACCATGTCGAAGATGGAGTTCTTTGGCCAGGTGAACTTCCTGAAAGGCGCGCTCACCTATGCGGACTACGTTACCACGGTGAGCAAAAAGTACAGCCAGGAAATTCAAACCGCCGAATATGGATTTGGACTTGAGGGCGTGCTCCGCGACCGTGCCGCTACCGTCACCGGGATCCTGAACGGAGTCGATTACGACGAGTGGAGCCCCCAGGCGGATAAGTTTACCGTGGCGAAATATTCGGCTAGCGATCTTTCCGGCAAAGCAAAATGCAAGCTGGACTTGTTGCAGGCATTTGGGATGAAGAGTTCCAACCCGAAAACTCCTTTGATTGGGATTGTCTCGCGCTTCGCGGCGCAGAAAGGCTTCGATCTGATAGCGCAGATCATGGACCGGCTGGCTCGCGAAGAGATGATCATGGTCGTCCTCGGCTCGGGCGATAAGTTATATGAAGAAATATTCGCGCGCCTGCACAAGCAGTTCCCCAATAAGATTGCTTTGAAGGTGGCCTACGACAACGCGATCGCGCACAAGATCGAGGCTGGCGCAGATATGTTTCTAATGCCTTCGCGATATGAGCCGTGCGGGCTGAATCAGATTTACAGCCTGAAATACGGCACGGTGCCGATCGTCCGCGCCACCGGCGGCCTCGACGACACGATCGAACCCTGGGACGCCCGAACCGGCAAAGGCACGGGCTTCAAGTTCGCCGAATACACCGGCGAAGCTTTATTGCTAACTATCAAGCAGGCGCTCCAATCCTTCCGCGACCAAACCTCATGGGAGGTGCTGATACGCAACGGAATGAACAAGGATTTTTCCTGGAGCGCCTCGGCGCGCGAATATGGAAAGATTTACGAGCGCGTGAAGTCGATGCGGGGGGCGGCGGCACCGGTGATGGAGAGGGTACTCGTATAGCGGCTCTCCAAAGCCTGCGATCCGGAAAAGCCAGTCATCCTGAAAAACTCGTCATCCTGAAAAACTCGTCATCCTGAAACCTTGTCATCCCGAGCGAAGCGAGGGACCTTGGTTTCTGGCTGCGTCGGCCAGCGGTAGCGGCAGGCAAGAACCAAGGTCCCTCGCTTCGCTCGGGATGACAAGGTTTTATGGAAATGACAATTCTCATGGAACCCGAACCCCTGCCGCTATCTTTATGTTCGCTAACGGCAAGCTACTCGATCACAATAAAACCCACATTACTCGATAGCGTACTCCCCGGCAGTGTAACGGTCACAGTGCCCGACGTCGCGCCGCTCGGTACCGTCGTCTTTATTTCCGTGGCCGACACTCGCGTGAAAGCGGCTGGAGTTCCGTTAAAGCTGACTGCTGTCGCTCCTTTGAAATTTGTCCCCAGGATAAAAACGGTCGCGCCCGCCGCCGCCGACGTTGGCAGAGTCCGCACAAACGGACCGAGCCCCATATTCATTTTGTAGATGAAGCCCAGGTTGCTTCCCGACTGCACATTGGTCCCGTAGAAAATCCCGCTCGTGTCTTGAAACAGGCCGGCGGGCTCGGAGTCGCCAAGGGAGTCAAACGAGAGCAGAGTCTCGAGCGTTGTCCCCGCAAACTGATAGATAGTTCCACCGGTAAATTCTCCGCCGAACTCTCCGCCGGTAGCTGTCGTTCCGTAGAACTTTCCGTCCGTTCCCTGGATCGGTGTGGCCGTGGGCTGTGAACCATCGGCGCAGTTCGCCTGCGAGCAAAAATTGTAAAGCGTCGTCAACTGTCCTTGCGGAGTCAGTTGGAAGAACGTACCGCAACCCTGCCCGCAACTGCCGTTATAGTTGGCCCCGCCGCCTTGAGTTGTGCCGTAGAAATTTCCATCGCTTGCTTGCACCAGGCCTGCAACTGGACTCCGTCCATCCGCGCAATTTGCCTGCGCGCAAAAGCTATAAATAGTTGTCAGCGTTCCACCCAGCGTCATTTGGAAAACTGTGCCGCAACTGTAGCTTTGCAGGCAATTGGGAAGCACATTATCGCCGGAAGTTGTCCCGTAAAGGTTTCCGTCGCTGGCTTGAATCAGGCCGGAGGCCGGCTCCGATCCATCCGGACAAGTGGATTCCCCCGCGCAAAAGCTGTAAAGCGTCGTGAGCACTCCCGCCGGCGTAAGCCTGAAAACGGTCCCCCACGACCACGCTCCCCCGCTCAGTGTCGTGCCGTAGAAATTTCCGTCAGTCGCCTGCACCAGCGACCCCAAAGGGAACTGGCCGTCAATACAGGAGGGATTCAGCTCTTTGCAAAATCGGTAAAGCTCGTGCATTACCCCTGACGGAGTAATTCTGAAGATCGTGCCGCACCCGGGGAGGCAATCGTAGTTGACGCTGCCGCCATCGGCCACGGTGCCGTAGAAATTTCCGTCCATGCCTTGAATAAGCTGGGTAGTGGGGAACCATCCATCGCTGCAATTGAGTTGCGAGCAGAAGCTGTAGAGCGTCGTCAACTCTCCCGCTGGCGTAATCTTATAGACGCTGCCACGTTCTTCGCTTCCGCCATAAGAGGTCGTGCCGTAGAGATTCCCGTCCAATCCCTGAATAGGTGCGGTTAGCGGAGTGGAGCCGTTCGCGTTCGAAGTGAAGGTGTAGAGCAGACTGAACCTTTGCGCCGAACATGTAACCACCGTTGCAACACAGAAGACAAACAAGCCGCAGAAACAGCGGCTCATAGCGAACCGGTACCGCCGCGTGAATTTCTTTTCCGCAACGTTTAGATTGAGTTCTCGTGCGGAATCGACTGGCACATCTGGTCGCATCGCAGATCCTTTCTCCGGGCACCGAAGTTTCTTCTGGAATTGCAACTCTGTCAAGGTGAACCGTTTTGCACAGTGCTCGACCGGAGTGCTTGAAGAAGACCGTCTAACGTGATGTTCGTTTACGAAACGCCAACCATCCATATCCCAACGCGGCCCCGAGTGCGCCATAAACGGCCGCATTCATCGGAGCAAGCAGGAAAAACACCGCCGCTGGCGAGGGATCGAATGTCATCCTCACGAAATACATCGGACAGAGCGCAAACATCAATTGCGGGTCGAGATCCCAGCTATGCGGAGCGAGGTGAGCGACCAGCGCCACGACGTAGAAAGTTGCCGCGAAAACAGCAAGCACTCCGAGCGGCGCGGCAAATAACCGTGGATTATCCCGATCTTTCTTGCACGCTTTCGCGATCCACGAGCGCCTCAGCACCGCTACCGTCAGGCTGAAAATGCCCACGACTCCCAAGGCAACCGCGAATATGATCCATTCGCTTTGAACCGGCAGCTCGGCGCCCCGCAACATTACATAAGGAGCGGCGGTGAAAAGCGAAGCCACTCCGCAAAGGAAGAACGCGATGCGGGCTGTAATCCTGGTCGCGCGGACGGACATGAAGCGGATTCTATCAGCGGGTCTATGCTTGCGCTCGCCGGATTGTACTTGCCGGGCCAGGGCGAGAGCTGATGCTAAAATTCTTCCAGCATGGCTGCCTTTCATCAGCCCGCGCTTGCCCGCACCATCTTCCACGTCGATATGGACGCATTCTTCGTCTCGGTGGAGGAGCTATTTGATCCGTCGCTGAAAGGGAAAGCGGTAGTCGTTGGCGGGCAGCGCCACGAGCGTGGCGTAGTTTCGGCGGCATCGTACGAGGCGCGCAAATTCGGAGTGCACTCGGCATTGCCGTTGCGAACGGCGGCGAAACTTTGTCCGCACGCAATCTTTGTAGATGGCCATCCCGAGCGCTACCGCGAGTGCTCGGAAAAAGTATTCAAAGTACTAAACGCATTTTCACCGCAGGTAGAGATGGCATCGATCGACGAAGCCTATCTCGACATGACCGGAACGGCGCGGCTGCACGGACCTGCTCTGCTGGCGGCGCACAAACTGCACAAGCGAATGAAAGAAGAGACGCAGCTGAACTGCTCAGTCGGGATCGGCTCGTCGCGGCTGATCGCGAAGGTTTCCTCCGCGCAGGCCAAGCCGAACGGCGTTCTATGGATTGTGCCCGGCGAAGAAGCGAAATTCCTTGCGCCGCTCGATGTGCGCGAAATTCCGGGCGTCGGCAAGGTAATGGAAAAGCATCTGCACGATCTCGGCATCAAGAAAGTCGGGGACCTGGCGCGCCTCGAAGAATCGGAGTTGGAAAATCGCTTCGGAAAATGGGGATTGGCGCTGGCCGGAAAGGCTCGCGGGGAAGATGCCGGAGGCTGGTTCGACAGCGAAGTCGGCGCCGACACCGAAGCAAAATCCATCAGCCACGAACACACCTACAACGAAGACACTGCGGACCTAAGCCAGCTCGAAGCGACACTGATGCGGCTCTGCGAGATGGTGGCGCGGCGCTTGCGCGAGGCCAGCTTTCACGCCCGCACGATTCAACTCAAACTACGCTACAAAGATTTCTCCACCATCACCCGCGCGCACAGCTTGCCTATTCCTACACAGCTCGATGGCGAAATCTTCGAAGCCGTCCGCGCGCTGTTTCGCAAGAACTGGAAGCCGGGCGCGCAAGTGCGCCTGCTTGGCGTGCAAGCCTCATCGTTTGAAAAGCAAGCCGAGCAGATCAGCCTGCTCGAAAGCGGCAAACAGCAGCGCTGGAAAGACGCGCTGGCCGCAGCCGATCGCTTGCGCGACAAGTTTGGCGAATCCAGCGTAAAGCTTGCGACCGGCATGCGAGGAAATTTCCGCGAGCGCACACATGAGAACCCGACAGGCCTGCCGGGAAAAAAGAAGGAAAAGGATCTGCCTTAGCAGCCGTATTTCTCGCTGGAAAGCCAGTGCTTGCCCCCATGGTTGTCTCGCTTACGCGGAAACAGGTTCTGCGGCTGTGCTGTTCGCGCCCCGCGCAGTCCTGTAGTTCCTCCGAAGAACGAAAAGGATTTTTCCCGCACTTCTCGTCCTAACAAATAAGTCTGGAGCTAGTGGCTGCTCGATGTGACCCGCGAGACGGCCATCCCCTATAGCCGGACAAATCGAAGGGGAAAGCCATGCGAGAAAACAATCGAATCCTCGGTTTCGTATGCTGTCAAGCTCGGAAGCGGAAAACGGGCGGCGCCGTCCGCTTGCTAAAGCTCGCCTTAGCAGTTATTGCGCTGTCAACGGCATTATCGGCGTCCCGGCTGCTGGCGCAAACCGAAACGACTCCGTCTGCGGTTCCTGTTTCAGCCACGCCTGCCGCCGCTGCGAGAGGATGCGCGCTTGCCGCTTCAGTTCCCGTAACCAAGAACGAGACAAGCATTTTCACCTACACCATCCGCTGCGAAACGGGAATCACGCCAAAGGCAATGTCTATTTCCACCTCCGCCGGAAAAAGCTTCGTCGCCAGCGAAAAGGATGTTCAATCGCCTCAGGGAATCGAATTTAAGGCGTATGACTCAAAAACCTCGACCGTTACGTTCTCTTTATCCGCAGGTGCTGCTGCGTATGCCTTCGCGGTTTCAGGACCGAACTCAGCACCTCTGATAAATGCCACCTACTACATTGCATCTGACGCCGTAAGCGATGCGGCTAACTGCCAGGGTACTTCCGCGCCCGCAACGGGATGCTCAATCGGGACCATCTCTCTTCCCGCTAAGAACATCCTTGCGAAAGGTTGCGGCCTCGCTGCTTCGGTTCCAGTACCGAACAATGACACCAATACTTTTACCTACACCATCCACTGCGATTCAGGCGTTACGCCCAATGCGATGGCCATTTACACTTCCGCAGGGAAAAGCTTCGTTGCCAGCGCCAAAGATGTCGAAACGCCGCAGGGAATTGCGTTCAAGGCATATGATTCCAAAACCTCCGCCGCCACATTTACTCTATCGGCAGCGCCCCCCATACTTTCACCGTCTCGAAGCCCAGTTCCGACCTGCTGGTGACGGCAACCTATTACATCGCCTCCGGCGACGTCGCCGATGCAACGATCTGCCAAGGTACGTCTCCGCCAACAACCGGATGCTCAAATGGAGCCATTCCTCTTCCCGTTAAAGATCGGAACGCACCTATCGCTATACTTATTGGCGGGGCGGAATATTCCGCGTATAGCGCTCAATCGCAAACGGAAGATGCTTTTCTGAACATCTTTTATCGAGGACCGATAAGCGCTCACGGCCTTAGTGGCTGGACTAGAGTTCGGCTCACGAGCCTTCCGCAACAGGCGACAAACGGAGTGGTAAGCGTGGTTTCAAATCCCACAGGCCTCAGTTCCAGCAGCTATTCGAACGTAGGGCAGGCATTCGATTATGTCTTCGGAGCGCAACAATTTCTCTCGAAGAACTCTAGGAACTGGAGCATTGTCGCCGGCCTGGGAGCGACCACGCCTCTCTCTACCCAGAACGCGCCGGTGACCTACGCCGCCCCTCCGCCGGGAGAGGAGTGCAACCAATTGGTCAGTCAGTACTCGCCGGCGCACGGGTATTCCCCGGGTTTGGTCGCTAACCCGGCGATGAATCCAACCACCTGCCTGGCGAATGGCTACACTGCGATCGCGTTCACCAACCAGGACCGCAGCAGCATGTTTCTGAAATATGGCGCCGGCCTTCGCACGACTTATCCTTGGAAAACCGGAAGCTGCGACGGAGCGAACTCAGATACGAAGTGCTCGACTGCCTATGCGGCGCTGGACGCCACCATCGGTCAGGATTCCGCTGTAACGGGGGGCGTGCTCCATGGTTTCGTATTCAAACTGGACGGCATTCTGCCAATTCCCACGAAGAGCGTAACCTGGCTCTATCTCTTCGGTTCCTCTTACATTCGTCTTCTTCATGACGTGACCGAACCCGCGCTACCGCTGTCGGCGCCCAACCCACCCGTTTCCGTCCCTTCCGCCAACGTATTCGTCTTGCCGCTGAGGCAGCCCAATAAAGATTATTACCGCCTCGGTGTCGGCATCAACATTAACCAGATCTGGTGCAAGTGGTTCGGAAACGGATGCTCCACCTCAAACTCAGACGTCGACAGCGGCTCAAAATCAGCCGACAAAAAGCCAAAACAATGAAGCTAAGCTTCGTAAAAAGAATTCCGCATAAACGAAGGCCGGGTATCCCGGAAGGTGATTCCGGATCCCGGCCTGCGTCTTATTGCAACTTGTAAGAATTATTGATTGCCCGAAGGCGAATTCGCTGCGGTAGTCGGCGCAGCGCTCGGAGCCGTCGTCGACGAAGTCCACCGAGCCAGCCGAGGATAGAACGGCGTCACTTCAAACGGCATTTTGTCGCGCGCGGAAGTGATTGCCACCGGTGATGTCTTTACCATCTCAGCTTTATCGTCCCACGGATTGATCTTCACGCGGCCGCCCAGCGGCAGCGCGGCAACCTGATCGAGCTTGGAATTATCGAGTGCTGGACCCTTTGAAGATAATGCCGCCAGCCGGCTGACAGTTCCGTTCTCCGCCAGCGGATTGCCCAGATGCGTGGTCAGAAGCGCGTTAAGCTGAAGCGCGCGCGCTTGCAGCGCCTTCAGGAACAGCCCAACGTTATCGAGCTTCTGCGCATAAGGCGAATTCTTCAGCAACTCGATGGCTTTCTTATCGGCAGCCGCTTCTTCTTCTGGAATGTGCTTGAATCCAAGATTCGCGTACGTGGAATCGTCGGAGAACAACATGCGGTCGTTGAATGCATACTTGCTGCCCAGGTTGTGGCCGAGCACAATGTGCGCCAGTTCATGCGACAGCACAGCAGCCAGGCTGGCCTCGTCGGGCAGCACGTCGATCAATCCCCGGCTGATCACGATCGTGTTGCCGACGCTGAAAGTTTCAAGAGGCGCGGTCAGCAGCACGCGCGTGCGTACCGGCCGCGGCAGGTCGATGTTATTGGTAACTTCCAGATTGTTCACCACGGTTTGCAGAATCTTGTCGACATCGCCTTCGGGCGCGAGCAATCCGGCGCGGTCAAGCGGTCGACTACAGTTATCTTCCGCCTGCTGCTGCCATTCGCGCTCCGCTTGCAACGGAGAAGCATCCTGCGCAGTCGGGCTTTCGTCCTTCACGCTATCCACGCGGATGTTGGTGAGTTCGTCTTCCCTGCCGTTCTTCTTCAGGTCGTAACCCCAAATGCGGGTCTGCGCTTTGAATGCCATCTTATTTTTCACGCCAGCGCTGAAGTCGCCTTCTTCGCTGTAGATGTAAGAGGGCACCCAGTAGCCGGGAATCAGATTCAGCCGCCAGCTATCCATGTGGAAGAAGAAAGTGTTGCGTGGCGCCGGAGCGATAAGTTCCGTTCAGACGAACGATGTTGAAGTCCTGATCTTCCACCCACACCCGTCCCAGGAAGCGTCCTTTGCCGGAATTTTTTTTGGGCTGACGTCAAATACCAGGCAGCGCACGTCGCCCAGAAACTCGCGCCGAATGTAGTGAAATTCGTAATGTTCGCGGTCGAAGTCGGTGCGGTCGGCATAGACCATCCAGGAGAAACCCATGGGCTGGTACTGCACTTTGTAAGAGCTTGTGGAAGCCGCCCATCAGGCGCGTCTCCATGCCTTTGTCCTGCTCTTTCAAATAATCTTTGCGATCAACCGTCTCGCCCATATCCATGCGGCCAAGAAAATAATGGTCTTCGCTGGGAACCGGACCGAGCTGCGGATCGGCGGTCAGATTCTGCAAATAAGTTTCGACCACCGGCGTGCGCGTGGAAAGCATCTTCATCAACCCGTGCTCGCGCTCGATGAACCGGTCGACCACCTGATCCATGGTGGTGGGCGCCGGCAGCCCGCAGGCGCCGGCCTGCAGCTTGAGCGTGCCAGATCCGAGATTGCTCCGCGGCCGTGGCGCTCGGTTCGCGGTGCCGAGTCTGCGGCCGCATGGCTGCGAGTCCGCCGTTTGCGCCGCTGCGCTCAACGACGCCAGCAGCGCCGCAGTCGAACTCCATTTCCAAGTACGCATTTCTTTTCTCCAATTTCCTTGAACCAAATTTCCTATGAGAACTTCTTAATCGAGCCTCCGGCTAACCACATTCAAGCTTGTAACTGCAATCAGTACGCCATCTGGAACATCACGTGCACCACTGCCGTCGAATCGACCGCTTCGCCGCCCGCGCATCGCCGGCTTGAAGCGCATCTTGTTGGCCGCGGCGACTGGCCGCTTCATCCAACCCATGTCCCAGGCCGCGCACCACCCGATTCACGTGCAACGTTCCGTTGGCTCCGAACATCACTTCCAGCAGCACTTCGCCTTCGAGTTTCAAATTCCGCGCTTCGTCCGTGTAAGCCGGTTCGGCTTGTAAGTAATTTCAACCGGACGGTGCCGGACCCGCATCCGCCTGAGGATCTTCGGTCCGGCATGCGGACCTGCTCTTGCCCGAATCCGCCGGTGCCACCGCGCCGCCGTGTCCCTTGCCTTCGGTCGCCACGCCGTTGCCAAAATCGGCGCTGGCCACCGTGCCCTTGATTCCTTTTGCCCCGCCCGTTCCATTGCCCTGTCCCGGTCCTACCGGCATGTCGAATCCGCCCGTCTGTGCGGCGTAAAATTTCGCGTTTGGCTTCCCTTCCCCTTAACCCGTTGGGATCGCCGAATCCGCCCGTCTGCACTTGCTGCACCGGCGCCGCCACCGTTGGAGTGACCGAGCTACCCGCGAAATCTCCGGTATGCAACAACAGCGGCCACTCCTCGATCACCATCTTGCCGTTGTACGTGGTGTGCTGGGCGTCACCGAGGCTCGCGGGGAACTCCTTGTACAACGTGCCGCCGCGGTAGATCTTCAGCATCTTCGACGTGTTGTCCGCCACCGAGGTCTGCGAGCGGCCGACGGTGAAGGCCACGTCCTTCGACCGCTGCCCGTAGACCCCTGGTGACATCCGCACGCCGTTGAGCCGCAGGTGCAGCGTGACCTTCGTGCCGGGAGTCCAGTACTTCTCCGGGCGGAAGTCGATCCGCTGGTTTCCGAACCAGTGGCCCTCGACGCTCACACCCGAACTCGCGGTGACCGTGATCGCCTTCCTCGTGGCGGCCTGGTCGCCGACCGGCTTGTCGAAGTGCAGGGACACCTCCATGCCCACCCCGTACGTCGCCCCCGGACTGATGTTGAAGTTCCCGTAGTTGACGGCCTTCGGGGTCAGCGTGGTGAACGAGGACTGCCGGGTGGTGCTGAGCCCGGCCGCGTCCGTACCCGTCGCCGACACCGTGTAGTGGGTCCCGGTGTGTAGATTCCCGCTCGGCGTCCAACTACCGCCGCCGGCGGATATCGCGCCGTCGACCGCGCCGTCGGGGCCGGTCACCGTCACCTTGGTCAGCTTGCCCTGCGCCGCGGACACCTTCAGTGCCCCGGTGGTATCGACCCCCTTGGCCCCGCTGTCCGGCGAGATGCTCACCACCGCCCTGGAGCTCGGTGAAGCGCTCGTCGTGGCGCCCGACGTACCCGCCTTGCCGTCCCCGCCGCCCTGCGACGCGTGCCCGCCCCCGCTTCCGCTGCAGGCGGCGGCGCCCAGCAGGACCGTGCTCACAGCGACGGCCAGCACTCCCCTGCTCGCTCCCCGCACCCGTCGGTCACCGCCCCCGGCCCCGGCCGATCTCTTTCCGGTCGGATTCGCCGGCTTCTTCCTGGTCACTCGAATCTCCCCGAATCCCGTTCTCGCCTCCTGAAGGACACGCGAGTGCCCGCTTCGGTTGCACGAGCGTCGGCACGGGCCGCCGCCGGATCGCGCGCCACCCCGCGGGCGGGCGGCGGGGCCGGGCGAGGGAATCCCAGAGAGGTAAGACCGGTCGGGACCGGGCTGCCTCGCTTGGATATCGCCCCACGCGACCACGATCTCCGATGCCAGAACGGAAATATCGCTGCTCATGAATGGAGAGGATATTCAGGGGGTCGGCGCAATGACCCTCAAGTGCGGCCCAGGGCGGATGCTCGTTCGTCACAAAAGAGCGGCCGGGGGTCCCAACGCCCAGGCCCATATGGCACTTCGACTCCCCGACGACGGCGGCGGCAGGGCGGTCTCATTCCTGTACTGTCAGCGCGAGAGCCGGGTGCAAGAGCCACCCCCGTGCTTACGTACTCGGCTCTCACTCACCTGGCGGAGAACACCCCGGCACGCGCTTTTGACTTACCGGTGGTAAATCAAGGCGTGCAGAATATCCTTCCGGCCGCCGCTCGCGAAGACTGGATCAGGGCCGCTGACGCGTGAACTCCCCCGTCGAGGTCGCCCGCCGGCCACTATCCTCCCCTCACCGATCCTGAGCGCCGATCGACGACAGAGTCACTTCGACACTTCGGCGGAGTCGGAGTCGGAGGCCGAGTCGGCGCCGGTCACTCCCACCGCGGAGTAGAACACCGAACGCCCCGCTTGGTGCGGACGATCTCGCCCTGGGCCACGCGCGCTTCGATGGCATTGCGCACCAGAGGAACGGACAGGTGGCGCTGAGGATGAGCCGCTTCCAGCGCGGTGTGAACCTCGGCGGCGGCAGCCGCGGTCTTCGCTCTGCGCGCTCAGGTGCCGCAGGACCAGGTCGACGAGCGTGGGGCCCGAGGCGTGGCGCGCAGGACGGCGGGGGGCGCGGGATTTGCCTGCTGTAGCCGTCGCGGTGACCGGCGCATCGGATTTCTTCTGCCGCGCCCCCTCATGAGTGCTCGCGATCGGGGACGCAGGGGCGTCGTCGGGCGCCTGGCGAGGCGCCGGCACATCCTCGATGCTGGCGCGCACCCGTTCCAGTAGTGCCTGATCCGCCTGAAGTGCGGCCAGCTCCGCCCCGACGACACCGATCCTGGCGGTGATCCGTTCGAGGTCGTCTGCGACCTGCGTGGCGTACTGAGTGTTCAGGGGCTGAGCGGGCGTCTGGTCCGGCACGGCGGGGACTCACTTTCTTTTAGCACAGGTGGCCTGGAATGCTACCCGCTCCTCCCATGTCTCACAGACGCATGGGTGCGGCAGACGTCCGCTCGCGCGGATCCGGCGGGATCCGCGCGAGCGTGTGCCCGGATGGCCGGGTGCCGGCCGGACCTCCCCGGATGCGGCTCGGTTCGGAGGCTGTTGCGCCGCTTGGTCCGGCAACGGGGCGCCCAGCACGTCACGCGGTCGTGGGCGCGTGTGCGGGTCGGTCACCGTGGTGGGAAGCACACGAGGACGCACCGCACCTCAGGTACTACGGATGGAGGAGCAGGAGCGCCACTCCCGCCGCAGGTGGGAGTGGCGGTATCCCCAACGCGTTCGTCATCCTACGTTCCGTTACGAAGGCCGCACCGAAAGTGAGGTGGGGCTCGGGATACGTGGACTCACCCACCAGGCCGTGGAGGCGGCGGCGGAACCACTTCAGAGGCGCTCCCCCATATCCCCAGCGCGCTCGATGTCCGCCCGCACCGGCTTCCCGGGGTCGGGGATCTGCGGCAGGATCTCTGCGAACTGCTCGTCGGCATGCTCGGCGGTGAGTCGCCGCACTCGCCGGCACCGCCCAGACCCCCACCGATCGCGCGAAGCCACCACGACGCGGCTATGGACACTCTAGGAGGCGTCCGGTACCGCGGCGACTCCGCGTCCCGTGTCGTTCAGGATCCACACGGCGTTGACGACATCGTGCGCACCGCCCCCCGTTCCCACGAGCCTGCGGCCGAGCAGTTCCTCGCACGCTCCGAGGTGATTGCGCACGGTGTTCGGATGGGCTCCCAGCCGCTGGGCGCAGCCCTCGACGCTGCCGTTGCAGTCGATCCAGGTGCGAACGGTCCGCAACAGCGGACGGCCGTCACGGCGCAGCGGGGCGAGGAGCTTGTACGCCCACGCCCTGGCCGTCGGCTGGAGCAGGATGTCGGCAAGGGCAGGGGCGGGCGCCTGCGAGGGCAACACCGTCATGTGCTGGGCCAGTTGCAGGGCCAGATCGAGCAGCGCCCTGTTCCGCATGGTCCCCAGGTCGATCCGGAGCAGCTTCTCCACTCGCGACCAACGCACCGAGATGGTCTTGCGATTCAGCCCCATATGCCGAGCGGCACCGCTGTGGCCGTGCTGGAGGGCGCAGCGCACGGTAGCCACCAGATCCTTCGACTGTGCCTCGGGAAGCCCCTGGGAGCGGTTTGAGGATCTCCGGCGCCCAGCAGCATGGCCTGCCGTCGAGGAGGTGGTCAGTCGCCGCGCCGCGCCGTGCGTGGCGACACCACCAGGCAGCCTGCGGGCAACGGCCAGTGCGCTGATCGCCATCTGACGGGCGTCCTTGAGCTGCTCCAGCGCCACCGCGCGGCTCTCGACGTAGGAAGCGTGGCCGGCCGCGAACGCCTTGAGCCGCGCGGAAACCGTCTGGGCGGGAGGCGCAGCCGTCAGGGGGCGACGAGAACCAGCTGACGGTCGATCCCGCCGGGCACGACCAGGGCGCTGTCCTTGAACGTCGCCTCGCACAGCGGGAGAACCTTGTGCGCGGTGCGGGCCGCGCACTCCAGGATGAGCACCTGCGCGTGCGACACGTCGAACAGCCCGGGCATCAGCGGCTCGGCCAGCCGCGCGCGCCCTCGACGTCCCCGGCCATGAGCCGCTCGTGGATCGCGATCCGCGCGGCCGGCAGCGCCTGGGCCAGTTCGTGCTCGACGCGCTCGGTCCGGTGGAGCCGCTCGGACACCGCCAATGCACTCGCGGTGCGGCGGATGAGGTGGGAGACGCGTGACGGGTAGGGGGTCTCGCGGGCCACGGCGAGCACCGGCCGCGGCAGCGACGCTCCGATCCCGAGCAGTTGGACGAAGTACCCGTCCTGGCCGACCGAGGCGGCGCCCAGCTCGCCCTCGCGGACCCGGCCGAGGGGGACGGCACATCTGTTTGGCGTCATGATTCGCGGGATCCGGCCGCTTCCCGTGACGGCCCCGTCGGGAGCGATGACGGCGGCGTGTCCGTCCGCGAGCTGCCCGGTGCGTTTCAGCAGGGAGGCGATGTCACCGTCCTCCTCCCGGCCTCTCGGCCACAGGAAGTCGATCAGGGTCCGCATGTAGCCCAGTTCGGCCTCCACGGCCTCCTCCGCCATCACCCGCGTGACGGACTCCAGCACGTCTTCGAGCGGCCTGGCGCTGCCTCGACTGGTCAGGACGGGCAAAGGCGCCCCGTCCGGGCGTCAGGGCATCCTGCGGCCGGGGAGCGGGGGCACTGACGACGGGCAGGACGAGCAGCGCCGCCGCCTCCGCACGGGCCAATGCTCCCATGCCGCGCGCGCGTTGCTCGACGTCCTGCCACCATGCCGCGTCTGCGGAGGTCAGCAGGAGATGGCCGGCCAGGGGGGCGGTCGCGCCCGCGAGCGCGTCCTCGGCCCCGGAGACACTGGTGATCCGCCGGAAGCGAGCTGAAGGCATCACCTGCTCGTCGACGAATCGAAGAGCTGGCATGTGCCGGAGAAGAGCTCCTAGGGTCAGCACGGTCTCTCCCCCGTGACAAGGGTATGTTCGTGGCATCTCGTCACGTCGTCAGTGGCATGGGCGAAGCGGTGATCAGGGACGCGCGGCCCTGGGTGAGAGGGCCCGGCTGTTCATATGTCAGCCCGGAGACCACCGTTCACCACGGAAGTGATGCCGCTGCGCAGCCGGGAGTCATGCGGCTGACGCGGTCACAGCTCCGACATCCGAAGGCCGCGTGCCGCATGCGAACGACGACTGCGGTAGATCACCATACTGCGAATGTAGTACGCCCGTCGACATCCTCACGTCACGGGGAGCCGCCCTCACGCGGTGGGAGCCATCAGCGCGTCGGTCTCCGGGCAGGTCCTGCGGGCTCGTTGAGCGGCTCACCGCGTCCCCGAGTCATCCCACACTGATCGCCCTGCCCGCGGCATGTCATCCATGCCACGGTCGAACGGGCTCAGCAGCAGGTCGGCGTCCGGTGATCTCCGTGATGCGGATCCGTCGTCATCAGATTCCGAGTGCGGCGAAGCCCCGGCGCCAGTCCGGCGTGCTCGGCAGCCATCCCAAGCTTCGGGCGGCCTCGTTGACGGCGCCGCGCTCCCAGCTCTCCCCGCCCTGGCTCACTGCCGGCACCGGCGCACCCAGTGCCCGCGCCAGGGCCGGCACCCACTCGCACGCGGCAGCCGGCTCGTCATCGACGACGTTGTACACGTCTGTGGGCCACTTGAGTGCTGACACCACCGCGCTCGCCGCGTCCGCGACATGGAGGAAGGAGCTGACCCCGCGGTTGGCCGGAACGCGGCCCTCCCGCAGTTGCCTGTCCATGTGGGCCTTGGGGGCGTACCAGGTCCCCGACCGTACAGGGTTCCGTAGCGCAGGATGACATGCTGGTCCATCTCCGACACGGCTCCCTCCAGTGCCACCACGCCACCGACGGAAGTGGCACGCGACCCCTGGGCGAGGACGTCGAGTGCCACGGTCTCGTCGGCAGGCGCGTCCCCCGGCTCGTAGGCCCAGGCGATCGATTGGGCGATGATCCGGGTGGCCCCGGCCTCCCGGGCGGCATCCACCAGGTGGCGGGTGCCTTCCCTGCGAATACGTGCGTTGTCGGAAGGATTTCCACCCGCCAGGGCGGTCAACTGGTGGATGACGACGTCCGGCCCGGCCGAGGTGACTGCCTGCCGGACGCTCTCACGGTCGAAGATGTCCAGCTGGACCGCGGTGGCTCCCTGGCCGTGCAGCTGCTTGGCGCCCTGCTGGGTACGCGTGGTGCCGGTCACCTCATGACCGGCGGCGATGAGAAAGAGGAATCATCAGGCGGCCGATCGCTCCGGCGGCCCCGGCGACGAGAATACGCATGCGTGTGCTGCTCCTGGAAAGGATGTGAGGAAGAGCAACATACGCTCTGCGCAGCACCCACCGCGCGGTGGGTGACCGTCTCCGGTCGTCGGGGCTCCGGTCCACTCCCCCGTAGCGTCAGGCGGTCGCCGGCTGGAGTTGGTGCGGCATGTTCCAGCCGTCGGCGAGCC
>CAVWJE010000008.1:0-235371 GCA_963755225.1 uncultured Acidobacteriota bacterium | reverse complement strand
CAGCGGATTGCCGGAATCGAGGTGAGTTTTGGCGTCGAACGCACCTACGGTTTTCATGCGTGCATTATCTCATAGACCAAACTAGTTGATCAACTAGTTGGTTCGTACCGTAGCCGGAAGCAGACGGGACCCGGCTGCAGAAAATCGCCAAGTCCGACCAAGAGCTGTTCGATCAGATGACGGAGCTGTACCCGCAGTGGGTAGCCAATCAGTCGCGACTGATATTCGGATTCCCGGGGCATAAGCCACTTCAACCGTTGATGCGAATGTTCCTCGCGCATGGGAGCCACGGATCTAAACTATCCGTGAAGAGCCGTTTCTCTATCCATTCCATCTGCGCTATGCTTCTGCCTCATGCGCGCTTATAAATTTCTGACTGCAGAGTTCGGCCTGAAAGGTCTTAGCGAAAAACGTCTGAAGCTATCACGAATTAACGAGCTTAATGACCCGTTCGAGCTCAGACCTTATGACATAACCGATCCTGCTCTCCGTCAGGCTGTCCTTCAAACGCGCAACCAGATACATGAAAACAGGGGTGTACTTTGTTTTAGTGCGGACTGGCGTGATCCGGTAATTTGGGCCCACTACAGTGAGAAGCACGCGGGTCTGTGCCTTGGCTTCGAGATTCCGAAAATCATGGGCGATGTGGAAAACGACGAGAGTGACTATGTTAAATACATAGCGGACCCTCTGTACTTTCCTCCTAACTTCCTAGAGTTAGGAGATCAGGAACGGTTTGAGATTGTGCGGAAGATGCTTTTTACTAAGTTCTAGCACTGGCAGTATGAACACGAGATACGTGTGTGGGCTCCCCTCCAGAACGAAGACAACGGCCGTTACTACTTGGGGTTCGATGAAAAGCTGCGAATAGTCGAAGTCATAATTGGCGCGAAGTGCAAGGTGCCTCGGAGCGAGATTGAGAAGGCGCTCGGGTTGGTGGGCGAACGAGGTCAAGGTCGTTCAGGCCCGCGCCGCCTACGATAGGTTCGAGATGTTAGAGGACGACGGCAAGTCCTGAATTCTGGCTTCGAGGGCGGCAGGGCTTCGGCGGGCGACCCGGATTACAATTGCCCCATGACCGATGAGATGACACCGGAGCAGGCTTCCGAGCTTGTGCACAAGCTCATGGAGACCTATCTCACAAGAGCTTCCGAGGTTCACTTCAAGCCCTATGTGAAGATGATCGTAGACGGCTTGCAACGAGGCATGAATCTCGTTACCCAGGCTGGCAAGGGCGACAAGGATATTGGTGCGGAGATTCTTCGCGCCGTCGTCGTTCTGAACCACGCCTACCTTGAGGATTTCCTGCGGAAGGTAGCCCTATGGCTGATGCCAACTGCCGATGAGGAAACGCTGAACAAGATTCCGCTAGCTGGCGCCTCCGGCAGAGCCGAGAAATTCCAGCTCGGGCGGCTTGCCGAACACCGTGGCAAAAAGGTAGACGACGTTATCAGGGAATCGGTGGAAGCCTACATGGAGCGCTCAACGTTCAACAGTGTCACCGAGATCATATCCTTCTTGGAGAGTATCGACGTGAGACTTCCGAGCCGCGAAGAGGCTGATGACGCATCCAGCGGGATTCCGCCGCTGCCGATTGGCGACCATGCCCTCGGTCTCCTGGACGCGATGATTAAGAGGCGCCACCACATCGTTCACCGCGCTGACAAGGCTAATACCGGCGGCGGATTGCAGGAGGTCACGGAGAGTGACGTCATGTCATGGCTCGCGACCACGATGATGTTCACGCTCAGCATCGCGACTGAAAACTTTAGGCAAAGGCATAGTCAGGAGCACTTTCAAAAGTCAGTCACGGCCTGGGCGGCGGCTGCGGCGAAGAGTAAGGGTCCGACGCCTCGTCCGGTACCCGAAGAAGGTGCGTAGCGGGGGCCCTTGGGTACAGGGCTCGCGGGCCCTCCTTCAACGATCTTCGCGCGCATGATGGAAGGTTGCCCCTAGTTGGAAAGGCAGCCGGAAATCGCGGTGTCGTTGTATCGCGCAATACCTTCGTCCAATTGTTTTTCCCGTCCGCCTCAGGCTTAATCGGCAGCAGGTAGGAATAAAAAGGAGAACAAAATGACAACCAAAGGAAAAATCTTAGTACTGGTCTCGAGCGGTCGCGGCTTGCCCTTGAAAGATGGCGGGTGTTACAAGGGCGCTGGCTACTACCTTAACGAGCTGACGGTTCCGGTTCGCGCCCTGATGAAGGAGGGTTACGAAATCACCTTCGCCAACCCCAAAGGCAACGCGCCCAAGTGGATGTGCATTCAGAGGTCGCCGATTTCTTCGGCGGGGACGCGGCCAAGCTTCAGGACTATATGATATTCCGCGACAGCCTGACTGGGCTCAAAAATCCGACTCGTATTTCGGATGTCGTTGCATCCGGGCTGGATCAATATGACGCGGTTTTCGTCCCGGGCGGCCATGGACCGATGATCGATCTTCTCGATGATCCTGACGTCGGCATCGTGATGATAGATTTTCATGAAACATCCAAGCCTACGGCAGTGCTCTGCCATGGCCCGATTTCACTGCTCTCGGCTCTTCCGAATTCGAAGGAGTTTGTCGCCTCGCTGTCGGCGGGCGATGCCGCTGGAGCGCACGCGATGGCTCAAGGCTGGATCTATGCCGGATATAAGATGACCATTTTTTCGACAGCGGAAGAGCAGCAGCGGGAGCCGCTCGAGATTGGTGGTAAGGTCCTCTTCTACCCGGACTTCGCTTTGCAAACGGCGGGCGGTGATGTAAGTGTGCTCGCTCCATGGACGAGCTATGTCCTTCAAGATCGCGAGCTGATCTCAGGTCAGAACCCGTTCTCTGATGAAGCGCTTCTGAACCTTCTTCTACCGGCACTCGATTGGAGGGGGGAGTCGGTTTCAGCGGCATAAGAATCGGCGAGGCTCAGAAAGAACTAATTGAGAAAGGGACGACACTTGGCGCGGTTGCCGGAGCAAGTCGGTTGAGATCGGGTATTGTTACAGCGCTTCCCTTCGATGGAGAGATAACAGATGGAGTGGAAACGGTTGGTCCAGTTTGCGCTGGAGGGTAGCAGTGATTTGGAACAATATGCCATCCTGGTGATACGGGTTTCGATCGGGCTGTTCTTCGCCATCTCCGGGGCAAACAAATTGTTTGTGGCCGGCGGCACGAAGCCTGTTTACGACACGCTGGTGAAGGCCAAAGCCCCGTTTCCCCGGCAACTGGCGTATTTCGTGGCGAGCGTCGAGTTCGTTTGCGGATCCTTACTGACCGTGGGGTTTCTTTCCAGCGCAGCCTGCGTGGCTTTATTGATCGATATGACAGTCGCCACCCTGACCAGCGCGGGCTCGACCCTGCCGAAGGGACTTTCTTCACTTAACTGGCTCGACGATTTCCTTTACCTTCCGGAAGTCCTCTATGTGCTCTTCTTTATCTGGCTGATCTGTTCTGGTCCCGGAAAGTTCAGCGTCGATTACTGGCTCGCGGGAAAGTTGCTGGGGTGACGATCGACGAAGCAGGCTGTTACCAGAAGCCACCTCATCAATCCTCGAGCGTGGCTCGTACAGGAATTACCGTTTGAGAGACCGAGAGGAGTCCAATCATGCGTCCTGATATCGTGCCCGGAGGCATTTTCCCCAACTACGAACTACCCGATCACACAGGCACGATGCGCAAGCTCAACGAGCTACAGGGCGAGGATCCTCTGATCCTCACGCTTGCGCGCGGCCACTATTGCCCAAAGGAGCACCACCAGCATTTGGAACTCGCCGCGTTCTATCCGAAGATCGCAGTTGCGTACACTCAGATCGCTACGATCGCCACCGACGATCACCATACTCTTCAGGAATTCCGCGCGTCGGTCGGAGCCCAGTGGACATTCCTTTCGGACTCAGACCGGACCATTCAGAAGGATCTAGACATCCAGGAGTACACCGACCCCGAACACAATCCGATGATTCCGCATACGCTCGTGCTCAAGCCGGGCCTCGCGATTTACAGCGTCTATAACGGCTACTGGTTCTGGGGGCGTCCATCGGTGATCGATCTTTGGCACGACCTGCGCGCCGTGACGAGAGAAATCCGCCCAGACTGGGATCTGAGCACTCCTGGACTCCGCGCGGCATGGAATGCGGGAGATTTTTCTCGTTTCCACGGCTGGAACAAGCAGCCCAAAGCGAAAGATGCCTCGATTGCTGGGAAGAAATAGCACGGCCAAGTTCGTTTTATTGGGTTATGAATTAATGAGCCGCCCCGCCCTTGGTCACGGCGTCGTCATGGGAATTCGTGCATTTCCGATTTTTCTTTTGCATCGCCTGTTCGCAAAACAACGTCAAGCCACCAGCAATATCTTCCCGATACCGCCCTTTTCTGCCGCTGCTTGAGCCTCGGCCGCGTCACTGAGTGGCAGTTTCTGGCTAATTGGAATCACCAGCTTGCCATCGCGCACCGCTTCGGCCATGAACTCGAGCGTCTTCCTGTCGAACTTGGAGAATACGTGCACCACTTTTACAGACGGATATTTTGCGGCGTTCCGCGGCACCTCTACAACCGATGCGTAAACTCCTCCCTGCTTTACCTTGGCGATCAGCTTCTCGGCGGTTTTTCCGCCGACTGCATCCGCGACCGCATCGAGCGGGGGAAGGCTTGCAATCGCGGTATCGTCGTCGGTTGCGGCCACCTGATCGGCGCCGACAGTTTTCGCCTCATCCATCTGCCTCTTCAAAACCCCCGCGATCACGGTTGCCGCGCGTTGCTTCGCAGTGAATACCGCCGAACGCCCGACATTTCCTGCGGCGCCTACCACGAGAACCGTCTGTCCCGCTTTGGTCCCAGTAGCGGAAAGGAGCTGGCTGCCGGTCGTCGTCACCAGCGGCAGGGCCGCCGCCTGGATCAAGTCGAGACCCTTCGGGACCTTCGCCAAAACTGCCGCCTTCACAACACAAAGTTCGGCGTAGGTATTGTCCGCCATAGCAAACACCTGGTCGCCGACGGAAAAGCCCTCCACTCCGGGCCCTATCTTGATCACAGTCCCCGCCAGATCGACTCCTATGAGGCCAGGAAACTTAAGGGGGTAAAAATCCTTCGTTAATCCGGCGCGTCGCTTGTAGTCGATCGGATTCACGCTCGCAGCCGCGACCCGCACCAGCACCTCGCCCGGGCCGGGTAGTGGATCGGGATAGTCTTCGAATTTCAGCACTTCCGTACCGCCATATTCGTGGACAACGATTGCCTTCATATTTGATCTCCTCGGGCTGCGCAGTGAACGTTCACAAACAAAACCTATTGTTGAGCACCAGATCTCGCACCGCAAGTAAAAACCTGACCCGGGTTTTCTCTGAATTCGTCTCGCGGAGTTGAGCCTCGCCTTACGATACGTGCAACGGGTCACCGCTTTCTTTTGAGGATGAACCTCAGTTCGTGCCGCGACGTTTCCGCCCGAATTCTACGACAGCTATTAGGCCGCAGCCATCGCTGCGGGTTCAGGTCGGAACTTCGCGGCCATTCTCACCAGGTCGGCAAGGGAATCGGCCTCCATCTTCTGCATTACCTTGCCGCGGTGTGCCTTCACGGTGATTTCGCTGATGCCGAGTTCCCCGCCAACTTGTTTGTTCAGCCGGCCAGAAACCACGAGTGCCATAACCTGCCGTTCGCGACAGGAAAGAGAGGCGTACCGGTCCCGAAGCACTCGCATCTCCGCCTCACGACTCAGAGCAACGCGGCTTCGTTCGAGGGCGGCCCGGATGGCGCTCAACAGAACGTCATCACTGAATGGTTTGATCAAGAATTCTACGGCTCCCGCCTTCATCGCCTTGACCGTCGTGGGCACATCGGCGTAACCGGTGATGAAGATGATTGGCATGTCAGTCCGTTCGACAGCGATGCGCTTCTGTAGCTCGAGACCGGCAAGACCTGGAAGTGAAACATCCAGCACAAGGCAGCTCGGAACGAGAGCTTTTGGACGGGTGAGGAATTCTTGCGCAGAAGCGAAGGTCTCCGGCTGCCAGCCTTCGCAGCGGATCAACAATTCCAGCGATTCGCGCACGGAGACGTCATCGTCGACCACGAAGACAATTGGTCCCACGCCTAACAGAGGTAGTGTCCCCAACTCATGGCAAAGTGCGTACGTTGAATTCATATTTCGCTCCTTGATTCGCTCTTAGCAATCGTCTTGCTGAGAGAACCTTAAGGCTGAACGAATGATTTGGAAAAGCTGCTCGTCGCTAAAAGGCTTGCCCAGAAATGCAGCAGCGCCGGCTTGCATCGCCCGCTGACGGGAATCTTTGCTGTCGTAAGCGGTGATAAAAATGATAGGAATGCCGCAGCCCGCGGCAGCGAGATGGCTTTGAAGCTGTAATCCATCCATGCCCGGCATCTGCACGTCAACGATGAGACATGAAGTATCATGCAAACGGCCGGACCTCAGGAAAGTTTCGGCAGATTCAAAAGCTGCCGCCCGAAAGCCGAAGGACTCGATGAGCAGTGTGGTGGTCCTGCGAATGGACTCATCGTCGTCAACGATCGAGATCAGATTCTTTGTCACTCCAACTCCTAACTGATCTCAAGGTATTCGCAGAGGGGGAAAGAATCTATTGGGCGTTGGTAGATGTAGATCCTAAAAAGGATGATGCGGGTAAGCTTTGGCTTACGAGGCTTTTTCCGATGGGGCTTTGAGCTTCTCGATCATTCGTACCATGTCAACAAGGGATTCCGCGCGCATCTTCTCCATCGCCCTGCTGCGCTGGACCTTCACGGTGCTTTCCGCAGTGCCGAGCTCAGCCGCAATTTGTTTATTGAGCATGCCCGAGGCAAGCATGGAGATCACCTGCCGCTCGCGAGAAGTCAACGAGTCGAAGCGCTGTTGGAGGTCCGTTACTTCTTTTTCCTGTTTACGTCTGGCACGATCTCGCTCCAGTGCGATACGAACGGCATCCAACAGATCCTGGTCGCGGAATGGCTTGGTTAGGAATTCGACCGCCCCGGCCTTCATGGCGCGAACGCTCATTGGAATGTCGCCGTGGCCGGTTAGAAAAACGATGGGAATACGAATGTTTCTCGCGGCAAGCTCGCGTTGAAAATCGAGTCCACTCAATCCCGGTAGCCTGACGTCCAGCACCAGGCAACTGGGCTCATCTGATGGCTTTCTATGCAAGAAAGCTATCGGCTGAGTCAAAGCTTTCAACCTGCAGCCCCACAGTGCTTAAGAGGAACTTGAGCGAAGAACGTACCGATGGATCATCATCAACAACAAAGACGATGGAAGCAGTAGTCATGAAGCACCACCGCGCGCTGCTGGCAGCGTGAAGGAAAACACAGCACCGTGGGAAGATTGGGCGTGGCCCATAGTCGACCGCCATGGCTTTCGATGAGTGAGCGGCTGATGGACAAACCCATACCCATGCCATTTGCTTTTGTTGTAAAGAATGGAGTGAATAAACGATCTGCTTCTGAACCAAGGCCAGCGCCCGAGTCGCGTACCGCAACCAGTACGTCGCCAGATTCATCAACCCGGGATTCCACCCGAAGTGACGCGAGGTTGATTTCTGACAGCAGATCATGGCTTCGATGCCATTCATCATCAAGTTCAACAGGACCTGCTGCATCTGAACCCGATCAGCCAGCACCAGCGGGAGAGCCTTCGCCAATTGACGACTCGACCAGAACTCGATTCTCGTAAAGCTCACGGCCAGCCAGAGTCAGCACCTCCTGAATCACCTCGTTTATGTCCAATTCGTTCTTTTCGGCGGGAGCCTTCTTTATGAATCCGCGGATCCGAGCAACGACGGCGCTCGCTCGAGTGGCATCGGCAACGATTTCTTCAAGTGCCCGGCGGAGAACCTCAGGTTTGAGATTATCGTCGGCGAGCAGTCTCAGGCACGCACTGCTGTTATTGGTAACGGCAGTCAGAGGTTGGTTGACTTCATGGGCAATGGACGCAGCCAGTTCGCCCATGGTTGTCAGCCTGGAAACGCGCGCAAGTTCCGCTTGCGTCATCTGCAATGCTTCTTGAGCACGTTTTCGTTCAATTCCCTGAGCGATCAAGTCCGCACCAGACGCCAGTGCCTCAGTTATTTCGGGCGCGACCGGTTTCCGAGAGAACATGGCCAGCACGCCTATCCTGAGGTCTCCGACGCTCAGTGGGTAGCCAGCGAAACTAACCATGCCTTCTTTTTCTGCCCACTCTCTGTCAGTGATTCGAGGATCATTGAGGACATCGTTGGTGAGATGCGGTTTTCGTTCGTGTGAAATCATCCCAATTTTGAATTGCCCCATCGGAATGTGGCTGTGAGGTCCGTCAAGATGTGTGTACATGCCTGCGCTGGCCTGAAGCACCAACATTTGTCCATCGTCACTCAGGGTCCAAATCCTGGCAAATGCTGCATCAAGATGCCGCACAATGGCTTCGCTGCACTCGTGCAAGATTGTTTTCAAACTTTCTTCCTTACCGAAAGCCATGCTCACGTCAGCGCGGACAGCGATCTGGCGGGCGTGGGCTGCTCGCATTTCCTCGGCCCGCTTTCTTTCGCTGATATCGCGATAAATCCCGTAAATACCTTATGCTCATCCCTCGACAGTTCTCCAAACGAGATTTCCACGGGGAATTCCTGACCATTCTTGCGCAGTGCGGTCAGTTCAGTGCCTTGCCAGTTGATGTGCCTCTGGCCGGTAGCCAAATAGCGACTGAATCCTTTCTCGTGCAATTTCCGCAGGAATTCCGGCATCAGGACGGTCAGCGGCTTCCCGGTCAACTCCGCCGGATCATAACCAAAGATTCTCATAGTGGCGGGGTTGGCAAACAGAATTGCACCGTGCTCGTCGATGCTGATCACGGCATCGGGGGCCGTTTCGACCACGAGGCGATAGTTCTCTTCGCTGTAACGGAGGGCGGATTCTTCCCGTTTACGTTCGGTCTGTGCAGGTTGTTTTTCAGAGGTCATGTTTTGCGAGCTTTACACGACCGAGGCATTCTAAACCGAAAGGGAGGCCGGAGCCATTCGGGGTTCAAGACTAGCCGCAACCTCGTCGCTAAGGGTCCCTGTCAGCCTGCCCTTTAATCATTGATGGGGGCTCGAAGGATACGCAGACCCATACCAAAGTATCGACGATACTATCGTCCAATTGTCCATCTCGCAAGCTTCTGTTGTGATTACTCGACCGGAGTCAGAACCCGTCACAACCAGGAATAGGTGAAGGAACAGCTTTCTGAGCGGTGAGCAAGAGGAACGGCCTTTTGTGCGGCGAGCAAGTTCGCGCCGCGATTAGGCTCCGAATTCGATCGGTGCCGGCAACGCCTCGGCGTGAGCGTCTGTCGCGCCAGCCAAGAGTAGGATCTTTAGACACACGTGACAATAAGCATCTCGGAACGGAGCATGTTATATGAAAGGATTTGCTTGCTTCTTGGTTGCGCTTGTAGCGCTTACTGGCGTCGTCTACATGGCTCACGCCTCTGGACACTCTGATGGAGAGGCTGATCCGGTTTTCGGAATCAAGATTCCTCCCGGATACCGCGACTGGAAGCTGATCTCTGTGGCCCACGAAGAAGGCAACCTCAACGATCTTCGCGCCCTTCTCGGCAACGATATAGCGATCAAAGCCTACCGGGAGGGGAAGTTGCCGTTCCCGGACGGCACAATCATCGCACGCCTCGCCTGGAGTTACGTTCCGTCCGAGGAAAACAACAAAGTCTTTGGCCGCTCCCAATCTTTCGTAGCCGGACCGGCCACGAACGTTCAGTTTATGGTCAAAGACTCGAAAAAATATGCCACGACCGGAGGCTGGGGGTTTGCTCAATTCAAAGACGGCAAACCTGCGGACGCGACGCTGCTCAAAACCTGCTTTCCCTGCCACGAGCCTGTCAAAGCTCGCGACTTTGTCTTCACCCAATACGCACCCTAATTCGGGAAGGCCCCATGGACAAGGAAGAATCGTTTCGCAATTCAACTTACGAAGATCAGATTAACGTGGCGCAGCGCGAGTTATCGGCATTCATCCTTGCGGTCATGGAATTGTTCGGTCCGGAGGAGGCTCGGCTTTCGACAGAGGACTGGCTCGACAAGTCGGAGCTAATGGGTAGGCCGCTGATATCGGCTTTGAAGAAAATGATTTCGCTTGCCGAAGCATTCTTCACTGGAGGAACCATATGAAACGCTTTACGTTTTTCTTGATTGCACTTGCAACAACCGTCGGCCTTGTCGCGCTTACTGGGCCCGTCGCCAGCCACGCGGACGGGCAATCCGCTCCCTACGTTACCGACATCCCTTCCGGGTATCGCGACTGGCAGTGGATCTCTTCGGCCCAGGAAGCAGGCACCCTGAACAGTTTAGGCGCGGTCTTGGGCAACGATGTAGCGATCAAAGCCTTCCGCGCAGGGAAGCTTCCGTTCCCAGACGGCACGATCATTGCCGCTTTGCATTACCGCAACGTCCCGTCGGAGGAGAACAACAAAGTCTTTGGCCAGGCTCAATCTTCCGTTCCCGGCGCTCCCACGAATATTCAATTTATGGTCAAGGACTCAAGCAAGTACGCCGCGACGGGCGGCTGGGGGTTCGGTCACTTCGCGGACGGCAAGCCTGGCGATGCGGCGTTTATGAAAAGCTGCTTCCCCTGCCACGAGAAGACGCAAGCGACCGACCTTGTCTTTACTCGTTATGCACCTTGACGTTGAAAGCCAGCGCAGAAACAAGTGAGGACAATTACGTGGACGCGCGGCAAAAGGCCCATCTGTAAAAGTGGTTTCGGCCTAAGCTTGAACGGAGCGAGTCTCCTTCATGAAGCTGATGGTTTCTATAGTGCTCACATCATTTCAATTGTTCGCCGAAGTCCAGGAAACCCAAGTCCAGAAGCGACGAGAGGAACAAACCATGAAGTATCCGACTTTTTATCGCACCGTAAAGATCGATGGGCTGTCAATTTTCTACCGGGAGGCTGGTCCGAAAGACGCCCCGACGATTCTCCTGCTGCATGGTTTGCCGTCTTCTTCGCGGATGTTCGAGCCTCTCTTCACTCGCCTTTCCGATCGCTATCACCTTATCGCTCCCGATTACCCGGGCTTCGGTCACAGCGACTGGCCGGACCCGAAAAAATTCGCGTACACCTTCGATCACATCGCGGAAATCATGAATCACTTCACCGAAGCGCTCGGACTCTCGCGCTACACGCTCTACATGCAGGATTACGGCGGCCCCGTCGGGTTTCGTATGATCCTGGCTCACCCGGACCGAGTCGAAGCTCTCATCGTCCAGGACGCTGTAGCACACAACACCGGTCTCGGCGAGAACTGGAAAACGCGGCTCGCCTTTTGGGCCGATCGCGCTGCCAACGAAAGCGCGCTGCGCAGAAATCTCCTGTCGCTTGCGACCACGAAGGCTCGCCATGCGGCGAACGATCCCCATGTGGAGCGCCACAACCCTGATCTCTGGATCGACGAATTTTATTTTCTAAATCAGCCCGGCCAAGCTGAAATTCAAAGCGACCTCTTCTACGACTACCGCACAAACGTCGATTCCTACCCGAAATGGCAAGCATGGATGCGCGAGAAGCAGCCGCGGCTGCTGGTGATCTGGGGTAAGTACGAGTCTTCGTTCGACCCGTCTGAGCCAGAGTCCTATCGCCGCGATGTCCCCAAAGCCGAAGTCCACATCGTCGATGGCGGCCACTTCGCCTTGGACACCGCCGCGGACGAAATCGCCGCACTGGTGCAGGGATTCGTCGGTTCTTCACGCGAGGGCTTCCCGGCGCGGCGAGCAGGGTGAAGCCGCTCTTGAGAGCTGCCGGTGACCCAGCTGTATATTGGGTTCGGACCTTTAGAACGACAGGTTTATTTATGTCGGGCAAGAAAACGGCAATCGTAACCGGAGCAGCAGGCGGTACATCCAGTAGGCGTGGGTGATCGACCGTGGATGATTTTCTCCGATCCAAGTCGTCAGAATTTCACTAAGTTATTTGAGATGATGGTGGCCAGGGACGGAGTTGAACCGCCGACGCCAGCCTTTTCAGGGCTGCGCTCTACCACCTGAGCTACCTGGCCACTTCGCGAAACTCGCCGGTCCGCCGCGCGGGCTACGAGGGTCATTCGCCTGGTCGTTCGCTTCACGCCGATTGTTGCGGGATTGCAACGGAACGGTTCACTGCCGGACGCTTGCGGAACGATTTCGATTATAGCAATGGCGGCGACTTCCCTCAACGTCCCCGCCAACAGGGATGACGTCCTAATTTCGGGAGCAAAAGCTTTTGACCGCAAAGGGCGCAAAGGACTCGCAAAGGTCACGAAGAAACGCTAATCGAAATTAGGACAGCACCGCCAACGGGTTTTTGCGCAACCTGCCGTCTGCCATTTCGGAAACAAATAAAAATGCGTCCGTGTGGCGGCCACAATCGACCGTACCCGGACGCACCGAGTTATTCCTCCGGTCAGTCTCCACCGGCAGAGGTACCGTGTTGCCCCAGCCATGACGCGAGCTGCGGTTCTTGTTGGGACTTCAAATCGATGCAATTGTTAATGCGCTCGATGGACTGATGGTACGTTCGTTCCGCCGCTTCGATCTTATGCGCGGCGTAGAAGTCTACGACCTGATCACGCATGTGGGCATCGCAAAACGAACTGGTTGCACCCACAATTTGGGCGCTGGCAAAGGGTCCGCCAACTTTTTGCACGGCGTCCCAATGGGTGAGAACGAAGTCCCATGCCAACTTTGCTCCAGCGGGATTCTGCATCACGTTTGAGACCACGCCGAGGGCATCCTGCGAGCGAACATCCGGCGACGTCGCATAGTCGAGGGTTCTTTGCAAGAGTTTGGGATCGTTGAAATCCGGAAGACTAAAAAGATACATGTAATACTCTTCCGGCGACTTGACGTTCTTGAGCGCAGCCATCACGCGGTCGTAAAACACCGCATCGCCATTCAAGGCCGCGAGGCGCATTGCGCTGAAGGCCATCTCTCGATCGACAGAGGCTGGATTTTCGAGGATCTGGTCCGCGATCTTGCGGGCCTGGGCCAGCACTTCAGGATCGCGCGCGTCGTAGCCGAGCGAGTGAAGCACGCGCGACCGCAACGCTCTCTGCTCGTCGCTGTCGCCCGGCTTCGGCTCCCAGCCCACGTCATTGAAGGATGGGCTTCAGATACTGACGCAACCACGCCTCGATAAGATTAGCGGTCGCCATCGGTTGCCAGATACTCGCCAATCGTGTGCATGCGGTCTAAAACATCTTCCATTACGGCACGATTGCGGTCGCTTCGAGACCTTGGGCGAAGGCAAGATAATCGCCAACCGGCTCGCGGCCTACGCGAACCGAAGCCCAGATATCGGTTTGCAGGGCGATCCGTTCGGCGGGCGTAAGTTTCGTTTCAGCAGCGGCGGCGAGCGCCTTCACTTCCTCCGGCTGGTATCCGTTGCGGTAGTAGCCGGTGGCGCCGGCATTCGCCATGACCCACGTCGAGCAGCCCGGCAGCGTGAAGGTTCCCTGCCGCTTGGTAAGCAGCTCGCACTTCTGCGCTCCGGACGAGGACTTCATGCAGAGCGGTACTTGCCAGAGTTCGTCGTTTGCCTCTTCAAATTTCTTGCGGTCGTAGTAGTAGCGGCGCTGTTCGAGCGTGACAGTGGTCGATGCTGCCAGAGCATTGCGATTTCACGTCGATGATGGGCACGCCCGCCTGCTTCACGAAAGTCGGCATGATCTGGTCAACAGGCTTCTTGGAAGTTTTGGCTTGCGCATCCCAGAAATCGACGGCGGTGGCGTTCGCGTATTGATGCTTCTGAAGATAGGCGTTCACGCCCGGCGCGGAACGTCTGCTCGCCGAGGTAGGCTTCCAACATTCGTAATACCGAAGCCGCTTTGCCGTAGGCGATTCCGTCGAACAGTTCCATGAATCTGCGACGGGGTGTCGGCGGCCTGATGAATGGGCCGAGTGCTGGCCAGCGAATCGGTGTTCAGAGTTCCGCCGGTACTGCTTACGTCGTCCAGATTAAAGTTCCATTCGGGCTTCCACGCTTCGATCGGCTTGCTCGACATCCATGTAGCGAAACCTTCGTTCAACCAAATATCGTCCCACCATTTCATGGTGACCAGGTCGCCGAACCATTGATGCGCCATTTCATGCGCGATCACGGAAGCGATTGTCTTCTTCAAGTCGACTGAGCCGTTCTTCTCGTCGATTTGCAACAAGATTTCGCGGAAAGTAATGCAGGCTGTATTCTCCATTGCGCCGGCGGAAAAATCGGGCAGGCCAATTAGATCGAGCTTGCCGTAGGGATATTTGATGTTGAAATAGTTATCGTAATAACTGAGAACATGCTCGGCGGATTCCAGGGCAAATTTCCCCATCTCTTTTTTGCCGGGGGTGCTGTAGACGCGGATCGGAATGCCATCGGCCTCGCCTTCGATGTATTCGAAGTTCCCGACTACCAGCGCGGCGAGGTAGGAGGACATCTTCGGAGACGTGGCGAAACGAACGGTGTGCTTGTCGCCCGGGCCGGGCGTATCGGAGGCAATCTTCGAATTCGAGATCGCAACTTGCCCTTTATCGGCGGTGGCGGTGATATCGAAGGTGGCCTTGTAATCGGGTTCGTCAAACGAGGGGAAGGCGCGGCGGGCATCGGTCGCCTCAAACTGAGTGGCGGCGTATTTTCGGCCCTGATCGTCTTTACCCGGATAAAATCCGCGCATCTCGCTGTTCAATATGCCGCTATAGGTGATGTGCACCGTCGCCGGTCCCGTGGCAAGAGGTTTTTCGACCGACAGCACCACCATTTCTTTCTCTTTTTCCGGAGTGACCTTAGCCTTCTGTGAGCTTCCCCCGCTGGTGATGGTGACGTCGTGGAAATCGATATCGACGGCGTTGAGCGTGATTTCGGAAGTGGGCTTGAGCACGCGGATGGAAATTGTCTCGTCGCCATCAAAGGCAGCTTTCTCAAGATCGGGACTAAAGCTGAGTTTGTAATTCTCGGGAGCGGCCACTTCGGGCAGCCGTTGGGCGGCGGCCAGAGACAATGCGGCCAGCGCGAAAGCAAGTGCGGCAAAGATTCGTTTCATAAGTTTTCCTCGGGAGATGGGCTCGAAATCAATTTCGTAATGCAACCAGGAGTAACGTAATCAGGATCAGGGCCGTTTGTAAGAAAGCTGTTTCAGCGTGGCCGCTTACCGGACGCAATTCTCGACCTTCGTCTATACGAATGTTTCCTCGGCAAAGTTCCTCGGCAGTTCAGCGCGGATCACTTAACCATCCATTGAGCACTGTGGTCTGGCAGCGATTATCGCCAAACCAGTAAGGAATCTCGCGGTAGTCTTCGACCGCAAATACCGCTAAATCAGCGTCTTTGCCCGGTTCAATGCTGCCTTTGCGGTGCGCGAGGCGTAGCGCCCAGGCCCCGTTAATCGTGGCCGCCGCAATGGCTTCGGCCGGCGACATCTTCATATGCGTGCAGGCCAAAGACATCGCCATCGGCATACTCAGCGTCGGCGAGGTGCCCGGATTATAGTCGGTCGCCAACGCTACCGGCACACCCGCATCGATCAGTTTGCGCGCTTGCGGATATTCCTTCAAGCCCAGAAAATAATTCGCGCCGGGCACCAGGGTCGCAACGGTATCGTGCTTCGCCATCTCGGCAATATCATCATCGCTCACGTGATCCATGTGATCGAACGAGGCCGGATTAAAGCGCAGAAACGGCCGCAGAGCTGTTTCCGAAAGCTGCCCTACATGTGCGCGCACGCTTAGCCCGTGCTGTTTGGCGGTTTCAAAAATCTGCATCGTCTCCTCCGCGGTAAACGCACCCTGTTCGCGGAAAACATCGACGAATTGGGCGAGCTTCCGCTTCGCCGCCTGCGGGATCATCTCTTTACAGACGAGTTCAACATACTTTGGTGAGCGGCCCTGAAATTCTTTTGGAACCACATGCGCACCCAGGAGGGTCGAGATCACGGTTCCCGGCCAGCGCGAGGCAGCGGAGCGGATTGCTTCGAGCGACTTCATTTCGGATTCCACTGTCAGGCCATAGCCGGACTTGGCCTCAACCGTTGTCGTACCGTGCGCGGCCATGTCGCGCAGGGTGGCGAGAACTTTTTCGGCGAGAAGCCGCTTCCCTGCTGCGCGGACGCCTTCCAGGCTTGATGGAATGCCTCCGCCGGCTGCGGCAATTTCTTCGTAGGAAGCGCCTTCGATTCGCTTCTCGAAATCGACAAGTCTGGGAGCGGACGAAGACAGGATGAGTATGGGAATCGACGAAGCCGGGCAGAACGACTTTGCCCGCGCAATCGATCTCGGTGACTTTCTTACGATTCTTTTTCAGCCAGGGATCGCGCAGAGCGTCTTTCGTTGCTCCAACGGAAACAATTTTGCCACCGAGGCAGAGGACGGCGCCGTTTTCAATGATGCCGAGTTGTTTGAGGTGGCTGACCGCGTCGGGGACCTGCGCTGCTCGCGGGAGACTGGAGCGTGAGCAAGCTGGCCGATGTTGACCAGTAACATCGGCAGTGAAGCTGTTCTTCTACTTTTTGTTGGAGGCGTCAACCAAGTAAGTCTAAACTATTGTTATGAGAGCACGTGCATTTGTCGCCCCGGAAATATACAGGAACGAGCGCAAGGCAGAATTCTTGCTAAACAATGCTGTCGATTGCGCCGACTACCTCCAGGCGCGGAAAGAGGTTCGGAAGCTAGGCCTCGATCCCGATTTAATTCCACATGTGCAGCCTAAATACTAAATAGTGGATCGGCTGCCCGGTCTGTACATCAGAATGCGTTCGCAGGTCTGATTCAGCCTCTTATTTCTCCCATCGGCACCTTCACGTCGCTCGTCTTCGCGAACTCCTTCGCCTCGTTCATAACCCGCATCGGCGTGGCGAATGATTCCCATGCCTGGATCGGTGGTCAGCACGCGCTCGATTCGCTTTGCCATTTCGTCGCGTTCCGTCTGCCACGGTCACTTGACCGGCATGCAGCGAATAGCCAATGCCCACGCCGCCGCCGTTGTGAATCGATACCCACGACGCACCTGCGGCGGTGTTCAGCAGCGCATTCAGCAAGGGCCAGTCGGCCACCGCATCGCTGCCGTCTTTCATGCTCTCGGTCTCGCGAAACGGAGACGCCACCGAGCCGCAGTCAAGATGGTCGCGTCCAATCACGATGGGCGCTTTGATCTTCCCTTTCTTCACCAGATCGTTCATCGCCAGGCCGAACTGCGCGCGCTCGCCGTATCCCAGCCAGCAGATGCGGGCGGGCAATCCCTGGAACTTGATGCGCTTGCGCGCCAGATCAATCCAACGGCGCAGAATGCGGTTCTCGGGAAACAATTCCAGAACCAATTCATCGGTGATGTGAATGTCCGAAGCCTCGCCCGACAGCGCCACCCAGCGGAACGGTCCGCGTCCTTCGCAAAATAGCGGACGAATGTACGCGGGCACGAAGCCGGGAAAATCGTAGGCGTTCTTTACCCCTCGCTGAAACGCGAATGTGCGGATGTTGTTGCCGTAATCGAAGGTCACCGATCCCATCTTCTGCAAGCGCAACATGCCTTCCACGTGCGCGGCGATGGCATCGAGCGATTTCTCCTGATATGCCTTGGGATCGTTTTTTCGCAGCTCGACGGCTTCGGCGAGCGTCATGCCGTTCGGCACATATCCATTCAGCGGATCGTGCGCCGAAGTCTGATCGGTGAGAATGTCTGGCACCACGCCGCGCGCGGCCAGCTCGGGAATCACGTCCGCGCAATTCCCGACCAAGCCGACCGAAACATTTTCTTTCTTGCGCACGGCGTTCTTCAGAATGCGCAACGCTTCGTCGAGCGTGGTGACCATGAAGTCGCAATAGCCAGTCTTCAGCCGCTTCTTGATGCGTTCGGGATCGACGTCAATTCCCAGAAAAGCCGCGCCCGTCATGGTCGCGGCCAGTAGGCTGCGCGCCGCCCATGCCGCCCATGCCGCCGCTGACGATCAAGCTTGCCGGCGAGATCTCCGCCGAAATGCTTTTCGCCAGCCGCGGAAAAAGTTTCAAACGTTCCCTGCACAATTCCCTGCGAGCCGATGTAGATCCACGAGCCGGCCGTCATCTGCCCATACATCATCAGTCCGGCGCGCTCCAGTTCGTTGAACTTCTCCCAGTTCGACCAATGGCCGACCAGATTCGAGTTCGCGATCAGCACGCGCGGCGCATGATCGTGAGTCTTGAAAACTCCCACCGGCTTGCCCGACTGCACCAGCAAAGTCTCGTCGTTTTCGAGCGCTCTTCAGGCTGGCAACGATGGCGTGGTAAGCCTCCCAACTCCGCGCGGCGCGCCCGGTTCCGCCATAGACCACGAGATCCTGCGGACGCTCGGCAACGTCGGCGTCGAGATTGTTCATCAACATGCGCATGGCGGCTTCCTGCTGCCAGCCTTTGCAGGTAATGGATTTCCGCGCGGCGCGCGAATCGAGGTGGGGGTCTGGGTTTCGGTTTCGACGGGCATGAGTAGATGTTAGTGCCTGATAGAGAGCGGCGCAACGCGGGGTGGGTACAGATTGCGAAAAAACTGTCGAGCTCGCTCGACCGGACGGCCGAGGGCGACCGTCCCTACATATGCCCTCCCCTAGCAGGCTGCTGAAAAACTTCGGTCGGGCTGGTTTTGGGAAGGGCACGACGTTCAGTCGTGCCGTTAAGTGCTTTAAAACTAGCCGCGCTTCAGCGCCCGAAGTTCGCTTTAGGTAGGCGAAATGAGTTTTTCAACAGCCTGCTAGAACAGCATTCGCGCGGTCAGCACCAAACCGTGGTTGTAAGCATGGAATTGCGAAGTGGCGATCTGCATTCCTCCGCCCATCACGAGCGCCAGGCGATTCCGAGAATCGCGTTCGAGCTTGAACTTGCTCAACATCAATCCGGGCGTGACAAAGTTCTGCAACCGGCCGTCGTTCGCTCCGCCGTGGTAGAAGGTGGCGTTGTTTTCGATCTCCGGCCAAAACCATTTCCCGATATGATATTGTCCAGCCACGTTCCATAGCACGGGACGGCCGAGCTTAGTTGTGTCACCCGCGGGCAGAACCGCGCTGATCGTCGATTGGACGTCGAACTTTCCGAAGCCTTTGCCTGCGCACAAAGTTGGCGAAATCGTCGCGGCGAGGCTGCCGTTCTTGTAACTTCCAGTCGGCAATGTTCCCGTCAGCGCAAAGCTTACCGAATAATCGCCGTGAGCCTGATTGCCTGCTGCAAGACGGTATTTCAGCAGCATTGAAAAGTCGCCAAAGCCGTCTTCGGCTTTGGAGTTGTGCTGAATATAGGGCGGCGCCAGCACGTCGAATTCAACTTTGTACCAAGGTACCAGTGCGATGCCTTTGGTGTTGTCGTAATTCCATGTGTCGGTGCCTGCGGGTGCGATCTGACGAACGATGTCGGTGCGCGCCACCTGCAACAGTCCCGACGATGCTGTGACTACGGGAATCGGCCATGCCGGCTGCTGCGCCAGCGTTTCGCGCACGCGGTCTTCCCATGTAGTGAAAAAACCTGAGGCATCCTGTGCCGCGCATGGGACGCAGACTGAAATCGCCAGCATTGCGCACACCAATGCGACTAATCCTTTAGGGATCACTCACCCTCCTGGTTGACTGACTTGATAAGGCCTGGCAGAGAGAAATTCGTCGATACCCAAGAGTCGATGTCACATGAGATCAACGCGTGCCAAGTTTTATCGCTTATTGCAGGAGGTGTCTATAATCGGAAGCCATTAGCCGAAGAGGGCTATAAACGACTCTTACGGCGAATCGAAATCGTTACAGAGAGTGGTAGTGTCCTAACTTCGGCAGCAAAAGCTTTTGACCGCAAAGAACGCGAAGGACTCGCAAAGGTCACGAAGAGAGGCGAATCGAATTAGGACAGCTCCCACAGAATGTCATCTCGTAATGAGCTGAAGCAAGGGTTACCTCAGGAGCTAAAGCCCACATCGTAGCCGGGCTGTTGGCGGCACGGCTAAAGCCATGCCCTTCCCAAGACCACCTGAGATACCTTCTGAGGATTACCAGGTGCTGTAGGCGGTGCCGTCGCTAGCCATGGCACTCGAGGCCGAGTGTACATCGCTGATGCCGGGATCCTGCTGATCGACGGTGAGGAGCACGTCTTCCTGCACCACTTCCCAGTTGGCTTCGTTCGTCATGGGATCTTTCGGGACGAACTTGATGTAGCCGCCCTGCACCAGATCGTCCAAAGACTGCGGAGCTTTCTGCTTGTCGAGGGTGTACTGCGAGATCAGCGATCGCAACTGGAACAGATCCTGCCGCAAAACCGCCTCGCGCGAACGCACGATGGACTGGTTGTAAATCGGCAACGCGACCGCCATGAGGATCAGCATGATGCTGATCACAATCATCATCTCAAGTAAGGTGAAGCCGCGCTGCCCGGATTTCCGTTATGCCTTGCCATTTACCAGTCCTTATACTTCGTGCCGTCCAGGCCCGTGCCGGTCGACTTCGAGTAAACATCGAACACGCTTTGCCCGCCCCAGGAGTCGGAGTCGGGATCGTCCTGCATGGAACGCATTCCCCATTCGGCTGTTCCGGTCATGGGGTCGACAGGAATCTTGCGCAGGAAACGAATCTTCTTACCCTTTACATCGACGCCTTTTACCAACGTCTCGAGATCGGGCGGATAATTCTGGCTGTCCGCCTTGGTCTGAAAGCCGCCGCGATCCGCCGCATCTTTGTAGCGGTCGATGGCGTCGCGCATCTCCCATAAATCGACGCGCAACTGGCGCTCTTTTTCGCGGGTAATGGTGAGGCGCGCCAAGGGCACGGCCATGGTCGAAAGAATGATCATGATCGCCGTGGCAATAATCAGCTCGAGAAGAGTGAAGCCGCGCCCGCCTTTTGCGCTTCGTCCCTTGTGGAGTTGGCGCCTCGTCTTAAAGATTCCCGGATGCATGAAGACGCTGCCCCATTACTCCACAGTCACCGAAGCCTGCGCGCCGTTCACCGTAATCGCCTGCAACGCGGGATCGCGCGCGCCGCCGCGAGTGATGGTGAGCGGTGTCTGTCCGCTGGCTTTGGCCTGGAAAGTTAAAGTGACCACCGCGCCCTGGCCGGAAACTCCGCTGGCACCCGGGGGCCGCGTAGCCGTGATCTGCAAGGTTCCAGTGCTTTCATCCTCGCGATGCACTAAGGCCACCGCCTGCCCGTCCTGCGAGAGGAAGCCGCCGTTGGAAACATTCACCAACTGCAATTTCGTCGGGATCGTAATTCATCTGCACCGGAACGGAATATACATTCTGCGCGCCGGAGATCAGAAGATTCACGGCAAACGTGTCACCTTTCTTTGCGCTAATCTGGCCGGGATCGAAGAGGAAATTCGCGGCCGTGGGCCCCGCTGGAGCGCCCGAATTCTGAGCGGCATTCGTTGGCGGAGTGCCGCCGGGCGACTGTGCCGGAGTTCCCGGCGTTTGACCGGCAGCGGGCGCGGTCACCCGGTTCACATGCCGCAACTCGATCGCGTTGGCGGTTCCAATGTCGATTGCGCGCTGATTCAGTTCGGTCACGGAAGTGCCACGAATCACATGCGGAGTGATGGCGAAAACGGTTTCATCCTGAGAGTGATCCTGATTGACCTGGCCAAAGAGATATCGAAGGATTGGAATTTGCGCCAGGCCGGGAATTCCGCTCAGGGCGCGGGTTTGAGAATCATCGAAGATTCCGCCAATCAGACTGGATTCGCCGTCTTTGAGGCGGATCTCGTGCTCTATTTTTTTCTGGCCGATGATGGGCTGGCTGATGCCGCCGATGCTCGATTGGCCGACCACCGAGGAGATTTCCATCGTGATCTTCAGAGTAATTTCACGGTCGGAGTGCACGTGCGGAGTGACGTCGATATTCACGCCAACATCGAGATATTGGAACTGGGTGTTGACAAGAGGATTAATGCCCACCCCGCCAATACCGGGCTGGAACGATCCTGTCGCCACCGGCACGCGTTCGCCAATCTTCAACGTCGCTTTCTGATTGTCGAGCGCGCGGACCTGAGGATTTTGCAACATCTTCGTATCGGTATCGCCCATCACCGCCGACAGGTTGGCCGACCCAATGGAAACCTGGAAATCGGTGGCGTTCAAATTGCCCAGCGTGTTCAGCTCGAGGCCGCTGCTGCCGGTCGTTCCGGTCGTGGTTGTCGTCCCGGTAGTCGTGGTGGTCGTTGGTGTGGTGCTGATGTTGCTCTGCAAAGTCACGGTTGCGCTGGTCGGCGGACTTAATCCCAGTGTACGAGACTTGTCTTTGCTGATCTGCATGACGGCGATGTCTACAATCACTTCCGGACGCGCCTTATCGAGATCGTCTACAAGTTTTTCGGCCAGCGCGATCTGATCGGGCGTACCCCGCACCACCAGCGCATTCTGCGAAAGCAACTGCTGCACGCGCTGCACATCGAGCACGGCGCGAATCGCGTTCACCACATCCTGCAACTCGGTCGGAGCGGATAAATTAGAAAGATAAAAAGTCTTGAGAACGCTTTGCTCAAGTTCCTTGCGCTTGGCGGGATTATCCTGCGCCACAAAAATCGTATTGCTGGTCACCGGGCGCCAGAAGGTTTTAGACTCGAGCGCGGTAATTTCGAGCGCCTCTTCCAGCGTTACTCCATTCAATTCAACTTTGATGCGCCGCGAAGTGTAATCCGGATCAAACAACACATTGACACCGGCCAACTGCCCAATCGTCTGATAGATGACTTTGGAATCTTCGGTGAGCTTTACGGTGATGGGTACGTTCGAAATTGCCGCCAGTTCTACGGGGCCGCCGGCCTCTAATATTTTGCGTTCGAGGCGGCCGGGAGGCCCAGCCGCTTGAGGCTGGGGATTGGCCGCATCATTTATCATCTGCTGCGTGCGCTGCAACTCCTGCTGCGCAATAAAAAGGGACGGATCGATCTGCGCCGCCTTCTGGAATGCGGCCACCGCTTCCTGGAGTTTCCCCTCGTCGCGCAACTTCTGTCCCTGATGGACGATGGTGGCAGCGGCTTTGAAGCGCATCCGCTCGAACGACGAGCGGTAGCGCAAATCCTTCGGCTTCAGGTCGTAGGCCTCTTTGAAGAGTTGATACGCCTGCTCGAAATTCTGGCGCGCTTCGGCGTCCTGACCCTTTTCGTAGGCCGTTTTGGCCTTGTCGGCGATGGCAGGCAGTATGGTAAAGAAAACCAGCAGCAGCGCTGCCGCAGGCTTGAGACGTCTCATTCGTCAGTCCTCGTCTTTGCTATCTCGTGTATAAAGTCTTCGCCGGACAAGCGTCTCGCCCTACTGCCAGCGAACCCGGGATCGCTTGACACTAGAATCATTTGGTACAGGAAATGCGCTCTTTTTCTGCGATTATAGCATCGGCATATGGGCATCCTCATGTGATAGCGGCAAAAGCAGTTACACTCTTTAGTCGTAGCCCTGCCGACTTGAACTTCGGGCGTCCGGTTTCCGGCTTCGGGCTTCGGGAAGCCGAGAACCGGAAGGCGCAAGCCGCCCTTAGAACCGCCGCCCGCTGCTAAGATGAAATCGAGCCCCCATGCCTCGCCAGTCCACGCACGAAACCAAGCCCCGTCCGGAGAAATCGCCGCGCCGAGAACCAACGGCTTCGGGACAGCGCGATGCCGCCGTTAATAGGATCGCTTCGCATAACTACTTCTTGCTGGAAAAATTTGAGTGCGGGGTTGCCCTTACCGGAACCGAGGCCAAATCGGTACGCGGAGGCCTCGCCAATCTGAAAGATTCTTACGGCCTGGTCAAAGACGGCGAACTCTGGCTCCTCAATGCTCACATCGGCCCCTACGAGCACGGCAACATGAACAACCACGCCCCGCTGCGCACTCGCAAACTGCTGATGCACAAAGAAGAGATCCGCAAGCTGATCGGCAAAACGCAACAAAAGGGGCTGACTCTAATCCCGGTGCGTATGTACTTCAAGAATGGCAAAGTAAAGGTTGAACTGGCGCTGGCTAAGGGCAAGCAGTTATGGGATAAGCGGGAGACGGAACGGCGGCGGACGGCGGATAAAGAGGCGAGAGACGCCATTCGAAGCCGGAAAAAGTAAGCGCCGCGAACCATGTAGGTACGGCCGCCCTCGGCCGTACAGCCGGGCGAAACCCGGCGGTCCCTTGGCTAAGCGAATAGCTGGGAATTCTTGCTCCGCGCCTCACCACACTTCAACGTCGATCTCGCGGTATCGGCAGATCAGCTCGAAACAGTCTTCGGCGACATTGACCTCAGCACTGTTAAGGGACTGGAAACCGTCACTCACAACGGCCCTTCAGCAATCGGCATCGACACTATCTTCCGCTCGAAGGGCAATATTCCCGAATCTTTTTTGCGTGGTGCCGGCGTCCCTGAGGACTTCATCACCTACATGAAATCCCTCGCGGGCACAGCTATTCAGTTCTACTCCTGCTTCATCAGCTACTCCACCAAAGACCAGGATTTCGCCGATCGCCTCTACGCCGACTTGCAGAACAGAGGCGTGCGCTGCTGGTTCGCTCCGCACGATGTTCAGGGCGGCAGGAAACTCCACGAGCAGATCGACGAAGCCATCCGCCTGCACGACAAGTTGCTGCTGATCCTGTCGCCGCACAGCATGGAGAGCGAGTGGGTGAAGACGGAAATCGCCAAGGCCCGCAAGCGCGAAGTACGTGATAAAAGGAAGCTAATATTTCCTATTTCGCTCGCGCCGTTCGAGACCCTGCGAGAATGGGAGTGCTTCGACGCCGACACCGGCAAAGATTCCGCCCGCGAGATTCGCGAGTATTTCATTCCCGACTTCAGCAACTGGAAGAACCACGACTCGTATCAGGAAGCTTTTCGGCGCTTGGCCGGCGATTTGAAGGCATCCGACTCGCGATCCAGGTGAAGGCTGCGGCCAAGACAGCCGGCGGGACGCCGGCGCTACCACTTGGCCTATGATGGCTTTCGGAGCGAGGGCCACGCCACGAAAACCGTAAATCTCAAATCCGATATGCCGTCGGTTCCCGAAGCGCTCCAGCGATTGGACCGCGAACTGGCGGTGGCGCGCCAAGAGAAGGCGAAGCTGCTGAAGCTGCTACACGGCTACGGCTCGACTGGCGCGGGCGGCGATATTCGGATTGCGGTGCAGAAGCGGTTAGTCGAGATGATTCAGGGCGGCCGGATTCGCGGCTGCATTTTTGGCGAGAACTGGGCGAAGTCGGACGAAGTAAGCTGGAAGCTTTTGCAAGCTCATACGGAGCTTAAGAGCGATTCCGATCTTGGCCGTCGCAATCAGGGAATCACAATCGTGGTGATCTAGCGATCTTGGTACTGTCCTAAACTTTGACCCGAATTCAGCGCGATTTTTTCTTTAGAAAGCCCTAGTAAAGCCTGACGGCGCGAAAAGCAGGTTTCTCGACTTCGCGGAATCGCCCGGAAACGGGCAATTCCACTTCGCTCGAAATGACAAAGTTGTGGCGGTTAGAGTTTTCTCGGCGCCATCGCGGCGGCTCTTGGCGTGCTGGCGGCTTAGACCTTTGAATCCCCGCAGAAACCCCTACGTGCCTTGCGGCTCCGGCGGCACATTCGGAATCACGGGCGGAGCCGGTTGGATCACGATTGGAGCGACTACTGGAGTGGGAACAACCACCGGAGCGGGAGTGAACGACCGCACTGGAATTGGGGCAACCATATTTTGTAAGTAATAGGTCACAACCGCTCCGCGCTCCCAGAAACGCATCATCAAGAGCAAGAGCAGCGTTAGCTGACTCACAACGACGGCTCCTCCCACGCTGGCGGCGGGGACGAACTTAATCCAGACAAGAATGCCGACGACAAGAATAATCGCCGCCACGATCGTTATGAGCACGTAGCTTCCCAAAAGTCGCCCTAAATTTTTCCGGGTATTTCGAAAGGCCGCGCCAATCGACCTTCGGACCGCGCGCTGATCGCTCAAAACCGCGTCTACTTCGGCGAGGTCGAACCAGATGCGCAGTACTGCCATGACCAGGAAGATTAAAGCAAGTGTCGCGAAAGAAACGTATACCGGCAGCATCTCATTGGGAGTTTCTCCAGCGCTTTTCATCAACGCTGCACGGATGCCAAACAGCACGCCGGCGGCAATTCCCATGACGATTCCCGCTACAATCAGCAACCGGATGAAGCGCCACAAATTTCTTCCGCAGGCGCGAAAAAAATCATCGCGCGGTAGGCGATAGGTTGCCGCGTAGCCCTGAATCACTCCAGGCAGGAACAAGGCGGTAAGAATGAAAAAGAACAACGCGAAGTGAAACGCCGGAGCCATGACGGCCATGGTCGAACCGAACGCCGGACGGCCAACCAATTCCGCGACCACGCCCACATCGAAACTGTGCAACAGGCGCTCGGAATACAGGCTGTGGTCGAGGGCTTCGTGCGCCTGATTCTGGAATGCGCCGGCGCCAAGCCACGCCAGCGCCACGTTCAGCACATAAAACCAAACGATATAGCGCTTGTTGCGCATCACCCGATCCCAGCCGCCACTCAGCAAACCTCTGTTTTCATTCATCCTGTAATGTCCTCAACAAATGTGCTCAATGCCCGCCTTCGGTCCCGAAATCCCGAAGGCCGATCTCAAACTGCCCACCATCCCAACGCCTGCGAGATCCACTGGCTGGCAAACATCCACAAATTTTCTAATTTCCGCGCCGGCTTCACGTTGGGTTCTTCCTGGTAACTATTGTTGAAGTTGTCCCGGTCGATCTGAACCGTATGATCCGGATCAAGCTCGGCCGATACCACTTTCGCTTTCTTCTCGTAACTGAATTTCGTCCAGCGGTTCGCTCCGTCCCAACGCTCGCGAAGCTTTTCGCCGTCGTCAAATTTGATTTCAACATCGACCGGCATGACGAAGTCGCCCTTGCGCTGCACCCACACGAATGAGCGGTAGGTCGTATTTTTGTCGTCTTTTTTCTTGTCTTTCTTGTCTTTCTTGTCTTCTTCGTACCAGTTCACAGGATACGATTCGATCTTCATCACCCGGTAATCCAAGACCTGCGTTCCATAGACCGCCTGGTCGAAATACCACTTCAAGTCTTTCCCGGAAACTTCCTGAATCGTATTCAGAAAATCCGCTTTCGTTGGATGCGTGAAGCGGTATTTCATAAAATAGGCGCGCATGGCCTTCGCCATTGTGTCCTCGCCGACGATGCCTTCGAGCGTCATCAGCACACTCGCTGTCTTGCCGTAGGTGATTCCGGCGTAAGAGCTGCCGTTGTAATAGTCATACGCCTTCTCCGCAATGGGATCGACGTCCGCCGAAGAGATATAGCCCAGCCGCTGACTCTCTCGTTCGCTCAGCGTTATCCCGGCTAGATTTAGGATGGAAGTGTCTTTCCCCAGTATTGAATCCAGCACCTTCACTTCGCTGTAGCTGTTAATGCCTTCGTCCATCCACGCATCTTCAAATTCATTCGTGGCTACCATGCCGTACCAGTACTGATGGCCAAACTCATGCTCGACCACCAACTCTGGAATGTGCATTCCCTCCGGCATGAACCAATCGGTATCGCCGGTAATGAACGTGGGATATTCCATGCCGCCCGCGGCCGCGCTTGCGGGATCGACCAATGTAATCGACTTATATGGATAAGGCCCGTACCGGCTTTCGAATTGTTCCAGCGACTCGCGCAGAATTGTCTCGTGCCGGTCCACCTGGCTCCAGTGCGCGGGCTGCATCAGGATTCGCATTTGCACCGGCCCCATCTGCGCCTGATAAACGGCTTCTTTTACTTTGTAGCGCGGGCTGGCTGTCCATGCGAAATCGTGGATGTCGTCGCCGTGGTAGGTGACGGTTTTCGTCTTGTCGGAATTGTTTGCTTCTCCGACTCTCACTCCGCTCGCACCGACAATTTCATCCTGCGGAACCGTGAGCTTTACGTCGTACACGCCGAAGTCGGCAAAAAATTCCGTGGTCGCATGGTACTGATGGCAATTCCAGGCGCCGTGCCAGAACACACCAACCTTGGGGAACCACTGCCCTCCCAAAACAAAATCGTGCTTCCAGCCGGAGCGCGCCTGGGTCTCGGGAAACTTGGTTTCAAACGTAATCTTGAACTGCACGATGTCGTTCGCCGCGATGGGCTTGGTTAGAGGCAGGTCCGCGACGGTCTTATCGTCTTTATTGCCGTCATCCGGTTGAATGTAGTGCAACTTGGAAGTCAGATCGCCCTGTCCAACAACTTCTATGTTCTTGATCTCTTCCGATCCGTATTCCTTTGCTTCCCACTTGTCGTAGGCAGTGTCACGCGTGCCCATAAGCTTGGCGTCGCGAACGAAAGTCGAGTTCGGCTGGAAGGCATTTTGATAAAGATGGAAAGGGAAATGGTCGAGCGTTTGCCCGGTGAGATTGTGATAGGTCAGGGTTTCGGTGGCGTTGACGACGTGCTTTTCCGCGTCGTAGTGGGCGTCGATTTCGTAGTGCACCACGCGCTGCGACATTGGAGTTGAGGAGTTGATGGCAATGGTGGTGTCGGGGATGGATTCCGCCAGCGCAATACCTGGAGCTGAACCGGAAGTTGCAGGCTGCATCGTTGCGGCAGGCGAGCCTTGCGGCGAAGCGGCGCTTGCCGCATGTTCGCGCACAAGTATTGTGATGAACACCACCGTTACAACCGGCAAAAACACAATCAGCCACCGAATCTTCATGAATCGAATCCCTTCGCGCTGTGGCAAGGATGATATCGCAGGCGGGGGAATCGTGCCACGGCTTGATATAAGTACGCAGCAATTGTGGCGCTTGTTCCCAAACCACAAAAGGCACAAAGTTTCACGAAGCGAAAGGCGCTAGCTAAGGAATTGGAGGCTTAGCGGCTTTCCTGCCCCTTCTGGCGTTTCTTCTTAAATCGTTGTTGAACTTGCCAACTCGAATCAACCACTCGGGCTTGCCTAATTCCCTTCCCGCCGACGATACTGGAGGCACACCAAAACTTATACGACATCATGAAAATTACAATCTCTCTCACTACGCCCGCTCAACTTGAAACCGAAGCCCTGGTCGCCATCGTGCTGGATTATGCGGAAAAGGATCGCTCCGAGAAAAATCAGAACGGCGGGGGGAAAAACGAAGATAAGGACGAAACCTCAGGCTTAAGCTTGCCACCGGCGACTCGGCAGTGCAATCCGTCACTGCCGATTTGTTTTCGACTGGCGAGGTGACAGGCAAAATGTTTGAGACCAATCTGCTGCACAAGCCGGCGGGACTCAAAGCCAAGACGGCTGCTGCTGTTGGGCGGCGGCTCAGCGAAAAAATTTACCAGCTATGAACTGCGCCGCATCGCCGGAGCGGCCGTGCGGACGCTCAAGGCACGGGGGATCCGCAGCTTCGCCTTCCTCGCTCCGCTCAGCATTCCTGCCGAAGAAGCAGTGCGGGCGATTGTCGAAGGCGCGTTGGTCGGCAACTTCGATCCCGATTACTACCGCAGCGACCGCAAAGATCAGAAGATCGACGCGCTCACGATCGTCGCCAGCGGCAACAGCGACAAAGCTGCGCTCGAAAAAGCCGCGAAGGAGGCGCAAATCATTGGCGAGTCGCAAAACTTCACGCGCGATCTGGTCAACGAGCCTTCGAACCGCATGACGCCGACGATTCTCGCCGACCGCGCGAAAAAGATGTGCGCAGGAAGTCGGATTGAAGTGCGAAGTTTATGGCGCGGACAAAATCAAAGAAATGAAGATGGGCGCATTCTGGAGCGTGGCGCAGGGCTCCGATGAGCCGCCCGCGCTGATCGTGATGAAATACGAACCCGCCGGCGCGCCCGCAAAACCGGTGCTGGGCCTCGTCGGCAAAGGCATCACCTTCGACACCGGCGGCATTTCGATCAAGCCCGCCGACGGCATGGAGAAGATGAAATACGACATGGCCGGCGGCGCGACCATGATTGGCGCCATGCGCGCCATCGCGCTGCTGAAGCCGAAAGTGAAAGTCATCGGCATTGTGTGCGCCACAGAGAACATGCCGTCGGGCAAAGCGCAGAAGCCGGGCGATGTGCAGATTGCGATGTCGGGCAAGATCGATCGAAATCATCAATACCGACGCCGAAGGCCGCCTGGTTCTCGCCGATGGCCTCTACTATGCGCGACAGCTCGGCTGCACTCATCTGGTCGACGCAGCCACGCTAACCGGAGCGGTTGTGGTCGCGCTCGGCCACGCCAATGCCGGCGTCTTCGCCAACGATGACGCGATCTACGAACGCTTTCACAAAGCCAACGACGAAGCCGGCGAAAAAATGTGGCGGCTGCCGCTCGATGACGAATACTTCAAGACAGATTCGACTCCTCCATTGCCGACATCATGAACACCGGCGGACGCTGGGGCGGCGCGATCAATGCCGCCATGTTCCTGAAAGAATTCGCCGAAGATACGCCCTGGATTCATCTGGATATTGCTGGTACGGCTTGGATGGACGATCAGAAACCGTGGATCTCAAAGGGCCCCTCGGGAATCGCGCTAAGAAGCCTGGTGGAATTTGTAAAGGGCTACGCCAGCTAAGCTGGCGTATCAAGCTGACTTTATAAAGGTTTTTCGTGCCAGCCTTTTCGGCAAGATCCGCATCTGATTTGTGCTGCAACGGCTCGAATCTGTTTTTCGTGCCGAGGGTTCTTGCGAACTTCTCCACTCAAGGGGCGTGTCATGAAAGGTCTGGCTTTGGCAGGCGTTGTTGTGTTGATTCTCGGCATTCTCTCGTTTTTTGTTCCGATGCCGCATTCAGAACATCATAGGGTGAGCGTTGGCGACGCTCATGTGGGAATTACCACGGAGCACGATGAGAAGGTTCCGGTGGCCCTCAGTGTCGTCCTCGTCGTCGTGGGCGCGGGACTTCTTATTGCGGGGCGAAAAGCGTAGGGAGCTAGTCGGATTGCATTTTTTCTGCGCTCGCTTACGGATGCCTTGTGTTTGCGACGATTGTAATTACCGACGTTCGCTGCTTTCCCTTGGTTTCATCGGGGCCGTAGTGCCAAAAGATCCGGTACGCTCCTGGCGTATTGTTTTGCGCATAGGCCTCGAATAGCTTCTCTCCATTTGCGCCACTCAGCGAGCTGAACTCGTGTGTATCAAGGCCAGGATGGTGCGGATTGACTTCCAGGTAGGCAATCGTTTTTCGGACTTGCGCGAAGAGCGCGCGTTTTGACGGAGACTTTTCGAGGGCGCCAAATTGCTCATCTGCGGTTGGAGTGAATTTGATCTTGCGCTGCAAAACCTAATCTCGAGCGTGCTTGGCAAACGAGCCGCGATAAACGCCTTTCCGTTGAGCTGATTCCCTTAAACCCCGCTTCAGGCTGGCCAGGGCTTCCGCATTGTTGTAAAGCCATATTTCGGATGCTGGCACTGCCTTCACCGGGTCGAGCACCAGTTGTCCCAGGTTATTCCGGTAGATGTTGTACGCGGTAGAGGCCCCAAGAGCCTCACCGAGAGACAAGCGTTTCTTAGCGTCGGGTTGCGCAAACTCAGACACCAACCGAAAGTCATGGTCTTTGATAACCTCAAAAGACGACATGCTGCTGATGGTATCATTGGTGGGATTCTTTCACAAGTGGGCAGCTCCCACCCAATTGTCGCCGTTTGTCATCCGCACCATTGAGAGTCCAAACAGAACAGTGAGGCCCGCAAATCCTGTCTGATTTCAAGCGCCAAATCTCTCAGCGGCGCGGGCTTTCGCTTTTGCAGCTTCTTCCTCGCGATTCTTCGGCGGTGCGGTGGTTTCGAGCGAATGGAGAAGGCGATCCGAGATTCGCGGCGATTTCATCGACTGCCGCCATGAACGCAGTCTTCGTTGGCCTTCGACGGTTTGTTAAACCCGGTGATTTTTCTCACGAACTGCAACGAAGCAGCCCTGACTTCTTCGGCATTCACCGGAGGGTCGAAGTTGAAAAGAGTTTTGATATTTCTGCACATAGCTGGACTTCCTCACGGAAGTTGATAATCGTCACTAGTTTGCCACAAGAACCGTCGAGAACACTCTCAAAATACACGCCCAATAGAAAAGTTCACTCGGATCTCACCTGTGGGGCTGACACTGGTGGCCAGCGTGATTGGCCCAACAATCGTCTCGGCGATCACGCCAAGATTGAACGTGCCGCGCACTACGATTGTCCCCGGACCATTGAATGCAGTACCCGCTTCGTACCATCCACCCCAGTAGATTTTTCCTCCTACCAGTTGTGGCAAACGATAGAATTCGACGGCGGAATCCCAGAGAGGAATAGGCGTAGTGGTTGCCGACAAATTCATACGGAAGGTAGGCCCCCAGGCGAAATGGTCCACCCAGGGAAAAGACTTGGAATGGACCGGCAGTGCCACGAAAAGTTGTTCCACCCGAGGCGAGAAGAAAGAGCGAAGTCTTGGCGCCGGTCGGAATAAAGGTCGAAGTCTGCACATCCAGTTGATCGATAGGATGCGCAGACCTCGGACTCTGCAACACGCGGGTGAGGTTCGCCAAGATGCGCGTGCCGCGACTGGGAACCGACGGGACTATCCTGCCCATCCCAGACGTAGCGGGTGCGAAATTCTCCCGTGCTGCCGCTGACGGAAGGCAATCCGGCGTTGCCGATCAGAGGATCAAGTTTGCCGCTGAAAATTTCGTAGCCGAAGCGAAGTTCACTGCGGCGACCGGTGCTATAGCCGAAATCGAAACCTCCGCCTGCTCTTTCATCACCGAAGACGGCGACGCGGGTTTGGACCGTTGAATTCGTTGCGCGGTAACTTGGAAGCGAACATGTAGGGCGCAACAAAAAAATGAGTACCGGCCAAAGGCTGGTAAAACTCCGCTGGCCGCGAAGTTGCTCGACCCCAGCAGTAGATCGTTGCGCCACTCGCCGCCGTGATGTTCGACGTCCATGAAAGTAATGCGGGCGCCGGCGGAAAAATCAAAGGCCGCCACGCCGGATCCATCGACATTTACTGCCAGATCCACAAATGGTGGTCCGTAGGACTTCTCATGTGCGGTGACGCGCAGGGCGGGAACGCCATTCTGCGTAAAGCCTTCGTAGCCCACGCGGTCGAACTGCCTTCTCCAGCGATATGGGTCAGTTGGTCTTCGAGTTTGGGAAGATTAAGCGGGCCCTGCGTGTCTGATTTCAAACGTTGTGCGATTCTTTGATCCGTGTCGGAATCTCCTCCTTCACGACCACGGATTGCACTTCATTGGGTCCGGAACACGTCTCCGGGCTGCGCGCGCGGCGAGATATTGTCGCCACTCCGCTTCGTCTGTGATCGCATAAGGCAGCAAAGCGGCGGCATGACTGGCCGCGCTCTGATAGCCGAGGCGAATGAGTCCAGGGAGATCGATCGTAATCAGTCAGCGGAAAAATTGCCTGTTTCCACGGTGATCGTAGCATTCGCCAGAGCCATAGAACGCCGCTCATTCTGCAGGATCATTACGCTGACTGCGCGGGAGAGCACGCCGGTCAGCGTTTCCAGTTGCTCACGCTCGCCGAGCGGCATTTCGAAGATCAACGGCGATAACGGCATCGGCATCCATTTCCCGCACCGCTTCAACGGGAATATTTTCAACCATGCCGCCATCCGCCAGCACGCGGCCATTGATTTCCACGGGAGTGAAGACGCCGGGAATCGCCATGCTGGCGCGCACGGCATAGGCGAAAGAACCATCGTGGAGCACCACGCGGTCTCCGGTCCGCATATCCGTCGCCACGCAGCGGAAAGGGATGGGCAAGTCGTCAAAGCTGGCGAATGCCAGACTCGGGAAAAGCGATGCGATCGAGAAGCAAGTCCAACACCTTGGCCGGAATCAAACCCATTAGGGCCGCTTAGGCCGTGCTTCAGCCCAGCGCGGCTTCGATCTGGTAGTTGCGACGATCCTGCTTGCGGCGATAGGCAAGCTGTTGGTAGATGGGTTCGGGAAGCAGCGCGTCGTCCCAGTCAATGCCTTCAGCAAACTTCTGGATCTCCTCAGGGGACATGCCGGTGGCGTACATGGCGGCAATAATGCCGCCCATGCTGGTGCCAGCCATCGCGATCCACCGGGATGTGATTTTGTTCCAACCACTGGATCACGCCGATTTCAGCCAAGCCGAGCGCTCCGCCCCCGCTGAGAGCGAGGCCGATGCGAGGACGATGCGCATGGGGCGATTCTTGTCGCTCGATGGGCGACGACACCGGAGCGCCTTCTTGCGCCAAAGAACGCAGGCTAGGAAGCGCCAGCAATAGAAGACAATTATGCATGCACAACAAATACGGAAGCAGCGAAACGGAAACATATTCGATCCTTCACAAAAACATCGGCATGAACCTGAGGAATTACAGTAGCAACTTTTGCCGTGTAGAGATGCAAGAACAATGTGGAAGTTATTATGCGGACCGAGGAAATATTATCCGGGCGGACTACATGACTGGGGGGACGGTAATTCCCATCACCGCCAAGGTACGAATCAATTCGCGGCGAAGAACGGCGACAGTAGCCAGCAAGAAAGTTTTTCGCTTCTCATCCGGCTCGCTCAGAATGGGATGGCGGTGATAGAAGGTGTTGAACAGCTGCGCCAACTGGAAGGCATGCTTGGCCAGATATGCCGGCTCGGTGGTCGCGATGCACTGGTCGATCACAATGTAAGAAGTTTTCGCCGCCGCCAGCCATAGTTCCCAGATTTCGTTGCCCGAGTCGCCACTTAGAAAACTCGGCGAATTCTGACAGACGAAAAGTTGCGAGTCGCTTCAGCAAGAAAGTGTCCGGATCGATCCCCGCCTTCTTGAAAGATGCTTGTCGGCGCGCACCACGGCGTATTGCGCGTAGGGGCCAGTCTCGCCTTCGAAGCTCAGCGCTTCTTTGAAATCGAAGGCAATCACCGATTGCTTGGTGAACTTCAGCATGAAATAACGCAGCGCGCCGATGGCGATTTGCGTGGCGATGGAGACGCGCTCGGCTTCGCTGAGTTGGGGATGGCGCGAATCGACTTCTCTCTTTGCCGAGGCGATCAGCGGGTCGAGCAGATCGTCGGCTTTGACTCCGAAACCTTTGCGGCCGGTGACCTCGATGTAAGACCGCGACTTGTCTTCTTCGCTCAGCGTGTAGCCGAGTTCGGCGGCGCAGCGCGGAGTGAGCGCGACCATCTCGTAGGAAAAGTGCGTGTAGTGATCGGCGGCTTCGTTGTGGCCGAGACCGCGCAAAGCTTCGATCACCGTGTTCTGCGCCTCGGACTGGCGGGCGTCGATCACGTTGTAGTTTTCAGCGACATCGCCGAAGTGAGGATGGTCTTTTTCGCCCTTCGTCGTCTGAAATCCAGCAATCGTGCTGTTGGGATAGCGATAAAACTTGCGATAGCCGAAATCGCGGCCCAGCAGCCCGAACTTCCACATGTGGTAGGCGATGTCTTTGCCGACGTAGCCGACCGTGCCGTTGGAGCGGACGATGACTTTCTGGTCTTCTTCAGAGATTCCGATGGCGATATCAGCCTTGCCGATTCGTCGTAGACGTCATCATCGTCTGTTCTCTGCGTGCTGCTTGGCGGGCGAGGGCGCCCGCGCCTCACCAGTTCCGGCGCGGCGCATCACCCAGCAGCCTTTGTTCTTGCCTTCGTTTTCGAAAGTGAGCACGCCAGCCTCTTTCAGCTTGGTGAAAGCCGCATCCCAGAAATGCAGGTGCAGAATTTCGCTTTCGCGGGGAAGAAAATCGTATTCGATGTCGAGCCGGTCCATGGTTTCGAGATGGCGGCGCAGCACGGCAATCGAAATCAAGTCGGCGATGGCAGCGGTTTCGCTTGCCGCCTCTTCAATGCGCATGCAGCGTTTGCGGCGCGCACTTGCAGATTCTGCTTGTCCTGCGCATACCACTGCGAGACGCGGGCATAGAGATCCCAGCAGTAGTAATCGAAGCGCGGCTGCCGGGTGAGCGCTTCGATTTCAGCGCGGGACTTTTTCTCGATGTGCGTGAATCCAACGACGACGTCCGCAACCTGCACGCCGGTATTGTCGATGTAGTTCTGGACGTCGACTTCCCTGCCCGCAAAACGCAGCAGGCGGACGAATGTGTCGCCGAGAATGGCGTTGCGCAGGTGGCCGATGTGCGCGGCCTTGTTGGGATTGATGCTGGTGTGCTCGACCAGAATCTTGCCGGCGGGAATTTCAGCGGCGGGCTTCCGGTCCCGCGGCAAGCGCGGCGGCCATCCAGGCGCGATTCAACTTCGACATTCATGTAGCCGGCGCCGCGACCTCGCATTTCGAATGCCCTCGATCGGACCGATCCCGGCGACGAATCTCTTCCGCAATCTTCAGCGGAGCCTTGCGCAGCGTCTTGGCGAAGGGAAAAGCCAGGGGCAGCGCGTATTCACCGAGTTCAACTTTCGGAGGCTGTTCGATGACACACTTCAGGCAGAGTCGAGCGTCCGGGTAGCTGCGGCGCAGAAACTCGCGACATGCTGCTCGAGCAAGACGGTGTTCAAGATGACGATACAAGGATTCCCTCTAAGCTGTTGAAGAAAATAGTGATTTTAGCAGAGCGCATGCGCGGGCGCGGTTTGACGAAGATGCACGCGTTCCCTATGATGAAAATAGTTCAGCCGTCGGTCGTTTGTTACGCGAGACACGGAGGAACTAGCAACGACTAAGTGACTAACGACCAATGACTGGTTCTCCTATGCGCATTGCCTACCTCGAGTGTTTTTCCGGCATGAGCGGCGACATGTTTCTGGGCGCGCTGGTGGATGCCGGAGTTCCGCCTGCGGCTGCTGGAAGACGACGGTGGCGGCGCTGAGATCTGGGCGCGCGGCTGGAAATTTCGCGGGTCGATGCGCAGCGGGATTTCGGCGACGAAAGTGGATGTTTGGGTTGATGGGGAAAAGGACTTGCCGCGGGAGGAATATTGGGAACCGCAGGAGCAAGCGCATTCTCACAGGCATTCCGGTCAGGAGGCATGGGCATCACGAGCACAGTCATCATGGCCACGGAAATCATCAGCACGACATTCTGGCGACGGGCATTTCCTTGCTATCGAGACGCGGGCGGGAGCGCCCGCGCCACACGAGCATTCTCACTCGCAGGCGCGGGCTGACCGAGATTCGCCAGATTATTTCCGGGCTGCGATTTCAGCGAACCGCGAAGAAGACGTGCGATCGCCATCTTCGAAGCGCTGGGCGCGGCCGAGGCGAAGATTCACAATACGTGCCATCGAGAGGGTTCATTTCCACGAAGTGGGCGCAGTGGATGCGATGGTGGATATCGTCTGCGCGGCTGTGGGCGCCGAGGCGCTGGGCGTGGATGAGATTATCTGTTCGCCGTTGAATGTCGGCGGCGGAACGGTCAAGTGCGCGCACGGAACTTTTCCGGTGCCGGCTCCGGCGACGGTGGAGTTGCTAGAGATGCGCCAGTTTATTCGTCCGGACTGCAGGCGGAACTGGTCACGCCGACAGGCGCGGCGATCGTGAAGACTCTGGCTTCGCGCTTCGCAGCTTTCCGGAGATGAAGATTGAGAAATCCGGCTACGGCGCGGGATCGCGCGACTTTCCCGGGCATCCGAACGTGGTGCGGCTGACGATGGGAGAAGCGGCAGCTGAAGTCTCGCCGCGAATACTGCATCTGAAACGATCACCGTGCTGGAAGCCAATCTCGACGATTTGAATCCGCAGGTATTCGGCTATGTGATGGACCGTTTGTTCGAAGAAGGCGCGCTGGATGTGTTTGGCGTGCCGGTGCAGATGAAGAAGAATCGTCCGGGCACGCTGCTGACGGTGTTGTGCAAGCCGGAAGATGCGAGAAAACTGACGCAGTTGATCTTTACCGAGACGACTACTCTCGGCGTTCGGCGGCGCGATGAAATGCGGCAGACGCTGGCGCGACGTGGGAAAACGTCAGGACGCGTTGGGGCGAGGTTCGGATCAAGATCGCCAGCATGAATGGGACGGTGACGAACTATGCTCCGGAATATGAAGATTGCCGGCGCATTGCGGCGGAGCAGCACGTGCCGCTGAAGACGCGTGATTCAGGAAGCCGCGCGAGGCGTATCTGAGCCAGGCAGAAAAAGCAAAAGCGGGTTACCTCACCGGCTTAGCGCCAGGTTCGGAATGACAGAACATTCTAGCGGACAAAACCGAAAAGCATATGAGCAAGAAGTTTTACATTACGACTCCGATTTATTACGTGAATGCGCGCCCGCACATCGGGCACGCTTATACCACTATTGCCTGCGACACGATCGCGCGGCGGCAGCGCATGCTGGGCGCGGACACATTTTTTCTCACCGGCACGGACGAGCACGGGCAAAAAATCGAGCGGGCGGCGCAGGCCGCGGGAAAAACTCCACAGCAGTATGCCGACGAAATTTCCGCTGAGTTTCGCGCAGCTGTGGAAGCGGATGGGCATCTCGAACGATGATTTCATCCGCACCACCGAAGAGCGCCACAAGAAGCGGGTGCAGGCACTTTTCCGGCAAGCTCCGCGACAACGGCTACATCTACAAAGGCACGTACACCGGGCAGTATTGCGTGTCCGACGAGCTCTATGTGGATGGCGCGCAGCCGGGCGATCCCTGCCCCGACCTGCGGGCGCATCACCGAAACGGTGCAGGAAGAAAATTATTTCTTCAAGCTCTCGGAGTTTCAGGACAAGCTGCTGGCACTTTATGCGAACATCCGGAGTTCATTCGTCCGGAGACGCGGCGCAATGAAGTGATTTCGTTTGTGCGCTCGGGGCTGCGCGATCTCTCGATCAGCCGCTCGACTTTTTCCTGGGGCATTCCTGTGCCGGACGATCCCAAGCACGTGATCTACGTCTGGCTGGACGCGCTGGCGAATTACATCACTGCGATTGGCTACGGATCGTCGCACGCGGGCGCGCAGGAAGCATTCAAGAAATTCTGGCCGGCCGATGTGCAGATGATCGGAAAAGAAATCGTCCGCTTCCATTGCGTGTACTGGCCAGCATTTTTGATGGCGGCGGGATTGCCCGTGCCGAAGGCGATTGTCGCGCATGGCTGGCTGCTGTTTGAAGAGAGCAAGATGTCGAAGTCGCGCGGCAACATCGTGCGCACGGAGACGATTCTCGATGTGCTCGGCGCGGACGCGCTGCGCTATTTCTTGCTGCGGGAAGTTGTGTTTGGGCAGGATGGGTCGTTTTCGTTCGATGCGCTGGTGCAGCGCTATAACTCCGATCTGGCGAATGGGCTGGGAAATCTGGCCAGCCGCACGCTGACCATGATCAACCGGTACTTCAAGGGCGAAGTGCCGTATCCGTCGCATGGCGCGTCGAAAACCGCGGCGGACGACGCGATCGCCGAAACCGCGCGGCAAACGATCCGCGAATTCGGCGACGCTGTTCGATCAATTCCAATTTTCGCGCGCGCTGGAATCCGCGTGGGCACTGGTAGCTGCGGTGGACAAATACATTGTCGAGAACGAACCGTGGGCGCTGGGTGAAAAGCAGGATGAAGATAGCCGCTCTCGTTTGGCGACCGTGCTTTACACCAGCGGCGGAAGCGCTGCGCATCGCGACCGCGCTGGCCTATCCGGTGATGCCGGATGCCACCGCGAAAATCTGGACGCAGCTGGGATTGGGAGACATTAAGAAGCTCGCTCTCGACGAACTGGCTTGGGGACAGCTGCCTTTGGGCACGAAGCTCGGCGAGGTGCAGCCCGTGTTTCCGCGCGCCGACAAGAGCGCGATTGAAAGGATGCAGAAGATGGAAGAGGAACAACAGAGTACGCCGGCGGCGGACGCTGCCGGAGCGACGGCACCGGCGAGCTGCAAACGAACGCGCCGCAAGCGGACTCGACTGCGCCGCCGTCGGCGCGCCGCGGCAACTCCGTTCCTGCAGCGGCGAAAAGATTTCGATCGATGACTTCGCAAGATCGAACTGCGCGTGGGCCTGGTGAAGGTTGCCGAGCGAGTTCCTAAGGTCGGACAAGCTTTTGCGGCTGGAAATTGATATTGGCATCGAAGTTCGGCAAGTCCTGGCCGGAATCGCCGAAGCTTATGCCCCGGAAACATTGGTCGGGCGCAAAGTCGTGATCGTGGCCAATCTGGCTCCGCGAAAATTGCGTGGCTTGGAGTCGAATGGGATGATCGTGGCGGCATCGCTGGAAGGCGGAAAGCCGGTGCTGGCCGGTTTTCTGGAGGATGTGCCAGTGGGGGCGAGATTGAAGTAAAAGGCGAGACTCTCGAAGGTGGCCGCTGATGTCACGTGATGAAATAGCACGCATGGCGTGTTACATAACTGGCGGGCTTTTCTTCTCGGTTTTCTATTCTTCGCCCGGATGCCACGACCGCACGCTCTTGACTTCAAAGCCCACATGCAAGTCTCGCGATTCGCTGGATGGATGGCCGTTCTGGCCGGAGTTACAATCTTGAGTGGATTTTTCCGGCAAGATCGACGGACCCGAATCCTCACCGTTATAGGCACGCGGCACTTTGTTTCGTTTGGATAGTCATAGCCGCGGGAAATTTGCCGGTGGCGTGACATGAACGTTTCGTCTCTATGTTCGTCGATTCCCACGCACATCTTGACGGCAAGCAGTTTGACCCCGACCGCGAGCAGGTGATCGCGCGCGCGAGGGATGCCGGAGTCCAAACCATTGTCGCCATTGGCAACGGCGACGGTCCCGCGACATGTCGATTGCGGAATTCGCCTGGCGGAGAAATATGATTTTATTTATGCTACGCTGGGCATTCATCCGCACGAAGCCAGCCTTGCGGACGAAGCCGCCTATCAGAACATGGAGCGGTTGGCGAAGCATCCCAAGGTGATTGCCTGGGGCGAGATTGGACTGGATTATTTCTACGATCATTCGCCGCGGGACGTGCAGAAAGAAGTTTTTCTGCGGCAGATGGAGTTGGCGGCGGCGGCGAAGTTGCCGATCGTGATTCACTGCCGTCCATCGGAGGGCAGCGATGACGCCTGGGAGGATTGCTCTTGCGTCTGATGCAAGAGCATTGGGCTGCCAATGGTCTGGGAGGAATTCTGCATTGCTTCACCGGAACCTGGCCGCAGGCGCAGCGCGCCCTCGATATGGGATTCATGATTTCGTTCGCGGGCAACGTGACCTTTCCGAAAGCGCAGCAAATTCGCGATGCCGCGCTCGAAGTTCCTCTGGATCGCATGCTGATTGAGACCGATTCGCCCTACCTGGCGCCGGTACCGCATCGCGGCAAACGCAACGAGCCGGCATTCGTGAAGGAAACACGCGCGAAAGCTCGGCGAGTTGCGAGGTATGACGGCGGAAGACATCGGGCAGAAAACTACCGAGCAATTTCTACAATTTTTTCAAATTGGCTGAAATCGCTGAAAGCAAAATTTCGGCAAGTTAGCCCTGTCTATCGAAGGCATTCTTCTGTTAACCTCAAGAGTCAGATTCCATCATTTCAGAAAGAATTGAAATCCGATGCCCGATAACACTTTTGACATCGTGAGCAAGATCGATCTGCAGGAGGTTTCCAATGCCATCCAGCAGGCACTGAAGGAAATCCACACTCGCTTCGATCTGAAGGATTCGAAGTCGAATATCGAACTGGAAAAGGACGCGATCGTGCTGCATTCGGCCGACGAGTACAAGCTGAAGGCGGTGAATGACATCCTGCAGCAGAAGTTGGTGAAGCGCGGCGTTTCGTTGAAGGGATTGACCTACAGCGCGATCGAATCCGCCGCCGGTGGAACCGCCAAGCGCAAAGTCACGATGCAGCAAGGCATTGCGATCGAAAAAGCACGGGATATCGTGAAGCTGGTTAAGGATTCGAAGAAAAAAGCGCAGGCTTCCATCCAGGGAGATCTGGTGCGAATCAGCAGCAAAGACCGCGACACGCTGCAGGAAGTAATTGCCATGCTGGCGGCAGCACGATTTCGGAATCGACTTGCAGTTCACGAATTACCGCACGAATTAAGATCCACCACGGAGGCACAGAGACACGGAGAACAAAGGCTCGGCGGCACGATCGGAGTTGCCCGACTATTTGATTTCTGTTTGAGATTTTCCTCCGTGACTCCGTGTCTCCGTGGTGACAACAGCACTGGGAATCTCATATTGAGCGCACCAGCCACATTAACGGGAAAGAAATCTTCGACCTGCTGCACGACGATCTCGCCGCGCTCGAAGGCGAGTTTCGCGCAGGACACCGTCTCGGGCGTGCAGGCCATCACCGAGATTGGGGAATATCTGCGCACGGTGGCGGCAAGCGCATCCGCCCGGCGCTTCTTTTCCTCTCCGCCAAACTTTTCGATTACCAGGGCCGGGGAGCGGTGCGGCTGGGCGCGGTCGTCGAGATTATTCATACGGCCACGCTGGTGCATGACGACATTATTGACGAAGCCAAGACGCGCCGCGGCCGCCCCGCCGCGAACACGCAGTGGGGCAACTCGAAATGCGTGCTGGCCGGCGACTGGCTCTACATGCAGGCTTTCAAAGTGGCGGTGCAGGAGCGAAACTTCCGCATTCTCGACACGCTGATCGAATTGACGCAGCAGATGGTCGAAGGCGAACTGCTGCAGATGGAAAAGCTCGGAAAGCTGATTACGCTCGACGAGCATTTCGATCTTGATCTTTCGCAAGACGGCTTGCCTGTTTTCGGTCTGCATGCGGCTGGGAGCGATTCTGGGTGGAGCTACGCACGCGCAGGAAAAGGCTCTGGGACAATATGGGCACGATCTCGGCATGGCTTTTCAAATCGTGGACGATGTGCTCGATCTGACCGCATCCGAAGATGTTCTGGGCAAGCCCGTGGCCAGTGATCTGCGCGAGGGCAAAGTGACCATGGCGGTTATCCATGCGCTGGAGCGCTGCACTCCGGAAGAGCGGCGCAAGATTGAGACGATTCTGCGCGACCGGGCTTTCAATGGCGTGACGCATGCGCAGATTATGGAAATCCTATACGCTATGGATCGCTGGAAGCGGCGATCGCTTGCGCCGCGCGCTATGCCGAATCCGCGCGGAAAGCGATCTGCACATTCCCCGATTCCGATATCAAGCGGGCCTTGCTGTGGGCCCCCGATTTTGTAGTGGCGAGAGAGAAGTAAAAGTTGGGCCTAGCACCAAGCCGACGAGAGATCGGCGTGCTCTGTGAGACGACCAATCCGATTCAGGACGCGGTACGTACGTGAGTAAGTAAGGTAGAGGCAGAAATCCGGCCAGGATGCCAATAATCGATCAAAGGAGATACTCTATGAAAAAAGCAATGATTTGTCTGCTGGCTCTGACCTTCGCGATGAGCCTTACCGCTTTTGCCCAACAAGGCAATAACATGTCCCCCACCCAGATGGACTCTGGGGCGAAAGCCCCGCTGATGACTCTAAAAGGCACAGTCAAATTCGACGGCGATAAAGCCACATTCGTCAACGACAAGGACGGCAAGAGCTGGGATGTAATAAACCCAGAAACGTTGAAGGGTCATGACGGACATCACGTGGAGTTGAGCGCCCATGTGTATGCCGACAAGGGCGCAGATCCACATCATGAGCGTCAAGATGCTGAAGGGCGGTTCGATGGGCAACGATTCCATGGGCAAGTAATGGTGAGCAAAGTAATCTTGAGCGACTCGGGTCCGGACTTCATATGACACGGGCGGGGCCGCGTAGCAAAGCCGGATGCCACCAGGCGTCCGGCTTTCGTTTTACTGAACCCTTTCCTCGTTTACATTATCCAAGTCAGCTTATGGATATGGTTTTGTTGATGGCGCGGCACGGCTACGCCTTAACGTTTTTTCTTCTTCTGGCTGAAGCCGTCGGACTTCCGTTCCCGGCGGCAATCGCGCTGGTGGCCGCCGGCGCGGCGGTAGCGGCGCATGCGTTGTGGGGTCCATACGTATTGGCGGCGGCGGTTGCGGCGTTGCTGATGGGCGACACGGTGCAATTCTGGCTGGGGCGCTACATGGGCTGGCTGCTGCTTGGATTCCTGTGCCGTGTGTCGATCAACCCGGAGACGTGCATTCTGCGTTCGGCGGAATCGTTCTATAAGCGCGGTAAAATCACGCTGGTGATTGCGAAATTTATTCCCGGCGTCAACACCATGGCCGCGCCTCTGGCCGGCAGCATGAAGATGCGCTTTTGGCAGTTCCTGCAACTGGATTTTGCCGGCGCTTTGGTCTATTCGGCAACGTACATTGTGGTGGGATATGTTTCGCGGGATTTTCTGGCCGCCATCCTGCGCGGCTTTCACGCCGCCGGACGCGCGATGGAAGCTGTGGTGCTTGCCGCGCTGATCGCCTATGCGATTTACCGTATCGTGCAATACCGCAAGAATAAAATGTATCGCGTCGTGCCGCGCGTGCAGGTGCAGGAACTGGCCGCGCGTCTGGCCTCGGAAGACGCAAGCCACGTACAGATCGTCGACGTTCGCAGCCACGGCTACTACGACTCCGGCGCGGCGCGCATCAAGAACTCGATCCGCATCGAGCCCAATAATCTGGAAGAAGAAATCAAGAACCTGCCCAAGGACAAAGATATTTATCTCTATTGCACTTGAGCGCGCGAAGCGACCAGCGCCCGGGTGGCGCACATGCTGCGGGAAAAAGGATTCAACACATTCGTGATCGTTGGCGGATTAACCGCCTGGCGAAAAGCCGGCGAACCGGTGGAGGTGGTTCCCGAGAACGACCTTGTGAAGCTGCCTACGTTCAGTTAGGTGCCAGGTTGATTTGGGGAATCGATCTGAAAGGGCGCGACTTCCAGCCGCGCCGCAATACCAAACTTATAATTAACCTCAGCTTCAGCCGCCAATGAAAGAAACCGAAATTAAATTCCGCGTAAAAAGCTTGCCGGCCTTAGATCGTAAGCTGCGAGAAGTCGGATTTCGCCAGGAAACTCCGCGCACCCATGAGATGAACACGCTTTACGATTTGCCCGGCACTCCGCTTCGAAATCGCAAGGAACTTTTGCGTCTGCGCCAGTACGGAGAGAAATGGACGCTTACGCATAAATCCGGAAAGAAAACCGGCCGGCACAGCAGCCGCGAAGAGCTTGAAACCGCCGTCGAGGACGGCAAGCATATGGAAGCGATATTGCGCGCGCTGGGATATGCTCCGTCGTTTCGATATGAAAAGTTTCGCGCGGAGTGGACCGATGGGAAGGGCCAGATTGTGGTGGACCAGACTCCCATTGGAGATTTTTGCGAGATTGAAGGGTCGCCGCGCTGGATTGATGCGACCGCGAAGAAGTTGGGGGTGAAACCCGTTAACTACGTCACAACGAATTACGCGGGATTATTTGCCGAGTGGAAGGTTGAGACGGCAAGTGATGCCGAGGAAATGACGTTCGCGACAGTGACAGGTCGAAACAAATCGCGTCGGCATTTTCAATAGGGGAGCCTCGCTTCGCCTCGGCTGGACAGCCGAGGCAGCTGTCCCTACATGGCCTGTATTCACGCGCCGTGGCACTTCTTAAACTTCTTTCCTGACCCGCATGGGCAAGGATCGTTGCGGCCCACTTTTTCCTGGCCGCGGACGACCTGCTGAACCGGAGCGACATCGCCGCCACCGGCCATGCGTGCCTGCTCGAGTTCGCGGCGCTTGCGGCGCATGAAGGCTTCTTCAAGATCGTCGGCTGAAGTGGCGACAAGGCGGGGCGGACGGTGCCCGTTACCGCCGGTTCCCTGCCGCGACGGAACCCCCGATCCCTGTTCCAGCCCCGCGGCATCGCCTTCCGGCGGACCGCCCGCCCCGGAATCCGCCGGACGCTCGATAATCTGCATCAGGTAAAGATACCTGGCAGTGTCTTCCTGAAAGCGCTGCAACATGGCCTCGAACATCTCGAACGATTCCTTCTTGTACTCGACCAGCGGATCGTGCTGGCCGTAGCCGCGCAGGCCGATGCCCTCTTTCAGGTGATCCATGCCGAGGAGGTGATCTTTCCACTGCGAATCGAGCACGCTCAGCATGATCATGCGCTCGTGATGGCGCATTGCAAGAGGACCAATCAACTTTTCCTTCGCGTCGTAGCGTTCCTTCAACTTCTCGAAAATCGCGTCGCCGAGTTCCTGCCGGTTCAGATCTTCGGGCTTCACTCCTTCGGCGAGAAAGTCCACGCCGAAGCGCGTGAAGACAGCATCCTTCAGGCCTTTGATATTCCAATCGTCGGCGTGGCCCTTGAGCGGACAGTATTCGTCCATCAATCCGCCGAGAATGGCGGAGACGTAATCTTCCAGGATCAAATTCTTCTGATCCATGCCTTCGAGCAAGCGGCGGCGAAGGCCATAGACGGCTTCGCGCTGCTTATTCATCACGTCGTCGTATTCGAGCAAATGCTTGCGCGATTCGAAGTGCTGGCCTTCCACCGCCTTCTGCGCGGTTTCAATGCGGCGGCTAATGAGTTTCGACTCGATTGGAACGCCTTCTTCCATACCGAGGCGTTCAAGAAGTTTTGAGACCCACTCTTTGGCGAAGATGCGCATGAGATCATCTTCGAGCGCAAGATAAAACCGCGAGCTACCGGGATCGCCCTGGCGGCCGGCGCGTCCACGAAGCTGGTTGTCGATGCGCCGCGACTCGTGGCGTTCCGTGCCGAGAATATGCAACCCGCCGGCAGCTACGACTTCGTCATGCTCCCGATCCGTTTGGGCCTTATAGCGGGCGAGAGCTTCGCTCCACTTGTCCGTGGGCACGGTGTATTCGTTCCCGTTGTAATAAAAAATGGAAGTGATGCCGTCTTCCTGCGGACCTTCGATCTTGCCCTGCGCCACGCGAAGCTGCTGAGCGATTCCCTTCTTGACCAACTCCTGCTTGGCCATGAATTCGGGATTGCCGCCCAACAAGATATCCGTGCCGCGGCCCGCCATGTTAGTGGCGATGGTAACCATCGCTTTGCGCCCCGCCTGAGCCACATACTCCGCTTCGCGCTCATGAAACTTGGCGTTCAACACCACGTGTTGCTTCAGGCCTTTCTTCTTCAATAACTCGGAAAGCCTCTCCGATTTTTCAATCGACGTGGTGCCTACCAGCACCGGTTGCCCGTTTTCGTGCAGCTTTTGAATTTCATCCGCGACGGCAAAGTATTTTTCTTTTTCCGTGCGAAAAACGACGTCGGGATTCTCCAGCCGCAGCATCTGTTTGTTGGTGGGAATCACGATTACATCGAGCTTGTAGATATTGTCAAACTCCGTGGCTTCGGTTTCCGCGGTGCCGGTCATGCCCGAGAGCTTTTGGAACATACGGAAGTAATTCTGAAAAGTGATGGTGGCGAGCGTCTGATTCTCGCGCTCAATCTTGACGCCCTCCTTGGCTTCGATAGCTTGATGCAGGCCATCGGACCAGCGCCGCCCCGGCATCATACGTCCGGTAAATTCGTCGACGATGATGACCTCGCCCTCTTTCACCACGTACTCCACATCGCGGCGATAAAGGGCGTGCGCCTTGACCGCGGTTTCGACGTGATGCTTGAGCGGCCAGTTTTCGGGGTCGGCGATATTGCCGATGCCGAGCAGTTCTTCCACCTTGGTCCAACCTTCATCGGTGACTGTGATGTTGCGATGTTTCTCATCGACCACAAAATCGCCGGTAAGCTGCGAGGGCTCGCCGGTGGCGACTTCGAGCTCTTCGCCCTTTTCAAGCTTCGGAATGATGCGGTTCACGCGGTAATACTTGTCGGTGGATTCCTCGCTCGCACCGGAAATAATCAACGGCGTGCGGGCTTCGTCGATCAGGATGGAATCCACTTCGTCGACGATGGCGAAATTGTGCCCGCGCTGCACGCAATCTTTCAGGTCGAACTTCATGTTGTCGCGCAGGTAGTCGAAGCCGAATTCATTATTCGTGCCGTAGGTCACGTCGGCGGCATAGGCGGCGCGGCGCTGCTCGTCGTCGAGATCATGCACAATCACGCCGACGGTCAGTCCGAGAAAGCGATAAAGCTTACCCATCCATTCGGAATCGCGCTTGGCGAGATAATCGTTGACGGTGACCACGTGGACACCGCGCCCGCTGAGGGCGTTAAGATAAACCGGAAGCGTCGCAACCAGCGTTTTGCCTTCGCCGGTTTTCATCTCCGAGATCATGCCCTTGTGCTGCACCATGCCTCCGATCAACTGAACGTCGAAGTGGCGCATGTTGAGCACGCGGCGGCCAGCTTCGCGCACCACGGCAAAAGCTTCCTCCAGGATTTCGTCGAGCGCATCCTGCAACGCTACGTATTGCTCTTTTTCGACCCGCTTGGCGCGGTCGGGATCGTCTTCGGCTTCGATCGCAGGATCAGCGGCCGCGGCGTTGGCAAATTTGCTCAGGCGCTCCTGAATGCGCTGCCGGAACTCGTCGGTTTTTGCGCGCAATTCGGCGTCGCTGAGTTTCTGAGTCTGGGGTTCAAGAGCGTTAATGGCCTGAACCCTGGGCATCAAGCTCTTGACGACCCGCTCGTTTTTGGTCCCAAAGACCTTGCCGATGAAAGTGTTAATCAAACTGTGAAATCCTTCAGAGGCGGAGCTGCCTACGCTATCCCTTTTAGCCTAGCATATTGGATGCGCTGGAATGTGGGGAAGGATCCGAAAGCTGCCTTAGCGCCCCGTGCGCGAAGGCGTCTTGAGTTTTATCTTTAATTCTTTCTCCGCGGCCTCCGCGCCCTCGGCGGTAAAGAGCTTTTTCGTGTATATTCCCCACGACCCATGCCCACTTTCTACGACCGTTTTATCGAATGCGCGGAGCGCTGGCCGGCGAATATAGCGCTCGAACTTCAGCGCGACGACCGCATCGAGAGTTGCACCTACGCCGAGCTTCGGCGGATGGCGGAATCTGTCGGACGCTGGATCACTGAATCCGGCTTCGCTCTGGGATCAAGGCTCGCGATTGTGGCCGATAACCATCCGCGGTGGGTTGCCGCGTACCTGGGAACCATCGCGGCAGGTTGCACAGTTGTGCCGCTCGACACTGCGCTCCATGCCGATCAACTGGCCAAGCTGTTGAAGGACAGCGGCAGTTCCGTTCTGTTCTGCGACGTGAAGCATGCCGAAGTTTCACGCGAGGCCGTTCTGAATCTTGAGATTGGGCTGATTCTCATGGATCCGGGTCGGGCGGGCGGGAACTTCGACCGAGCGCGATGGCTGGCGAGCCTTCCTGCGATTTTCGATGCCGGACCCGGCGCCTTCCAACCCGCACGCGCCGCCGAGGAAGACATCGCTTCTTTGCTCTATACCTCCGGCACCACGGCCGACCCCAAAGGCGTGATGCTCACTCATGCCAATTTTCTCGGCGAGGTTGAGGCTGTTTTCGATTGGGTCGATCTCGGGCCTTCCGATGCGCTGCTCGGCGTGCTCCCGATGTTTCATGTGCTGGCACAGATGGCGAATCTGTTGCTGCCCCTGGTAAAAGGCGCGCGCGTAGTTTATCTGGAAACCTTAAACACTACGGAACTCCTGCGCGCACTGCGCGAGCGAAATATCACCGCTTTTGCGGTGGTGCCGCAGTTCTTTTATTTGATTCACCAACGAATCTTTGAGGAACTCAAGAAGCGAGGCGTGCTGGCGCAACGAGCCTTCGCGATTCTTGTAGCGCTCAATCGGAGCTTGCGAAAGATCGGCGTCAATGCGGGACCGGTTCTGTTCCGGAAAATCCACGAGACTCTGGGAAGCAAGATGCGCTATTTAGTTACCGGCGGATCGCGATTCGACCCCAAAATCGCCGCGGATTTCCATGACCTTGGCATCGACGTGCTGCAAGCGTACGGATTGACGGAAACAACAGCCGCTGTTTTCGCAAACTCGCCGACTAATAATGTGATTGGGTCCGTTGGCAAAGCTTTGAAGGGCGTGGAGGCCAAGGTCGTCGACGCGAAACCGCGGGAAGACGGGGGTCAGGCAACGGGCGAAGTCGTTTTGCGCGGAGCGGTCGTGATGAAGGGCTACTGGAATCGCCCCGATGCCACTGCCGCGGTATTGCGGGACGGATGGCTCTATACGGGCGATCTCGGTTATTTCGACTCCCGCGAAAACTTATTTTTAACCGGACGCAAGAAAGAGTTGATCGTTCTCAGCAACGGAAAAAATATTTATCCCGAAGAAGTGGAGGCGCATTATTTGAAGTCACCTTACATTAAAGAAATCGCCGTTATAGGTGTGGAAGGGAGTCCAGGCGAGAGCGGCGACCGGTTGCATGCCGTGATCGTGCCGAATTTCGACCTGCTGCGGCAAAGAAAGATCGTGAACGCGAAAGAAGTGATCCGCTTCGATATCGAAAGCTTGTCGCAGCAGATTGCATCCACCAAGCGCATCGGCAGCTATGAGATTTGGCAAGAGGATTTGCCGCGCACCACGACTCGGAAAATCAAACGCTTCGAGGTGGAGAAGAGAGCGAAGCCGAATCAATTTCAGGCTGCGAACGATTCCGGGTTGCCGGCGGAAAAACCTCTAACCGAGGAAGAGAGTGCATGGCTCGAATCGCCGCAAGTACAACGCGCTTTGCAAATCATGCGCGATGCCGCCCCGGCAGCGCCGCCGGGGCTGCGTCCCACTCATAATTTGGAACTCGATCTGGGACTCGATTCCATGCAGCGTATCGAGTTACTCAGCCGCCTCGAACAGCAACTAGGCGGAAACGTGGAAGAATCACAGCTCGCCAACATTTATACGGTGCGGGATTTGGTGGATGCGATTCTGCAAAGCGCCGCGAGTGGCGAAGATGTTTCCTCGACGCGTCCTATCTTTGCGGGATGGAGAGCCATTTTGGCCGAAGAGCCAGACCCATCCGATGTGATTCCGCTGGTCAAGTCGCAACCGGTGAGTTCGGCATTTTGGTATCTCGTTTCCCGGCTGGTTCAGGTCATCGCCCTCGACCGCCTCGACCTGCATGTCCAGGGAGTTGAGAAATTACCGGCAAGCGGTCCTTATATCATTTCATCGAATCATCAGAGCTATCTCGACCCGCTCATTCTCGCAAGCATTCTGCCGCCGCGAGTCTTCGACAAGGTTTTTGCCGTGGGTACAAGTGAGATATTCGGCGAAGGATTTATGCTGCGCCTGGCGCGTTCGCTGCGTGTTGTGGTCGTCGATCCGGACGCGAATCTGATTCCTGCCATGCGCGCCGGAGCCTTCGGACTGCGCCAGGGCCGGCCTCTGATTCTCTACCCTGAAGGCGAACGATCGATTGATGGCACGCCGAAAATCTTCAAAAAGGGCGCGGCGATACTTTCCATTCACATGCAGGCGCCGATTGTGCCGGTGGCGATCGAAGGATTCTACGAAGCGTGGCCGCGGAATAAATCCCTTCAAGGATTCAGTCGATTGAGAATGACAATTGGCGATCCGATTGTTCCGCCGCCGGAGAGCGAAGCGTCGGAAGCGGCTTACGAAAAGTTAACCGCCGAGTTGAAAACGAGAGTGACCCGGATGTGGGAAGAACTGCGTCGGGAGTAGCGCGGGAGTCCCGCCCGCATTTTCGCCGACTGACGGATGTGGACACCGCATCAGCCGCCGAGACGGGGGCGCTACTTCGCCCGCGGATGCGTCCGGTCGTATACCTGCAACACGTGTTTCATCGACAACTGAGTGTAGCGTTGCGTCGTCGCCAGCCGTTCATGGCCTAGCAGCTCTTGAATGGCGCGCAAATCCGCGCCCTCTTCGAGCATGTGCGTGCCAAAAGCATGGCGCAGAGTGTGAGGATGAACGTCGGGCGAAAGCCCTTTTGCCACGGCGATTTTTTTTACGATGCGTCCCACGCTGCGCGTCGTCAGCCTGCCGCCGCGCCAGTTGATAAGCAGCGCAGGGCATTGTTTTCCATTTGTAGCAAAAATCTTTTGGCGCGCGGGAAGATAAGTGGCCAGAGCCGCTTTCACCGAATCGCCAAACGGAACGTACCGTTCCTTGTTTCCTTTGCCGCGAATCAGAATCGCTTCGCCGCTCAATCGAATATCCTCAACGTTAATTCCAGTCAGCTCCGAATTGCGGATGCCGCATCCATAAAGCAATTCCAGCATGAGCCGGTCGCGCTCGGGGAAGGCCGCCACTTCGGGCATTCCACCATCGATTACGGAGTTCATTTCTTCAATCGTGGGGACGCGCGGAAGTTTTTTCGGAAGCTTGGGAGTGGCCACCAGCTTCGCCGGATTTTGCTCGACTACACCCTCCCGCGCCAGCCAACGGTAGAGCGACCGTACGGCCGCCAGCGCGCGCGCAACGGAAGTCTTGCTCAACCCGTTATCGTAAAGTTGCGAGAGAAATCCACGCACCGCGATGTGGTCGATCTGTTTACACTCGCGAGAGCCGGCATAAACGGCAAAAAGCGACAGGTCTTTCTTGTACGCCCTGCGCGTATGCGGCGACGCATTCCGCTCGCCCAGATGGCGTAGAAAATCGGCGACGGCTTTGGCTGTAGTGGTTTCGGAAGGTTTGCTGTTAGTCATGAAAAATCGAATCTACCCCGGAGGCACAGAGACGCGGAGGCAATTCACAATAAGTCGCGTCTTCGTGCCTCAGTGTCTGTGTGGTGGATGTCTTTTGCCGTCCAAGCCTCATCTCGCCTTTGCCCTCGGATGATGTTCTCGATACACCGTCCTCAATCGATTGAGCGCCAGATGTGTATACACCTGAGTGGTTGAGATGTCGGAGTGGCCCAGGATCGTTTGCACCGTGCGCAAATCGGCGCCGTTCTCCACCATATGCGTGGCGCAGGAATGGCGCAGCATGTGCGGCGAAGCGGTGCGGCCGGACGCGGCGGATGCGGTTCGCACCATTTGCCAAACGCGCTGGCGGGTGAGTTTGCGTCCTCCGCGCGCGATGAAAAGCAAAGGCGAATTCCTGAGCCGCAACTTCCCGCGCGACGCCCGGCTTTTTCGACGACAATATCGTTCGCGATTGCGCGAGATATTGGCCGAGCGCGAGTTGCGCAGATTTTCCCAGGGGCACGACACGTTCTTTGTCGCCTTTGCCGCGCACCAGCATGTATCCGGCTTCGAGCTTAAGGTCTTCGAGTTTTGCGTCGACAATTTCCGAAACTCGCAAGGCTCCCGCGTAGAACACTTCGAGCATGGCGCGATCGCGAACGGCCAGAGCGGCCGAGATTTCGGTATTTCGAGAAGCGGTTCGGCTGAGTCGCGCAAGCGGGGCGGCCAGGGTCGCCTCCATTTCGTCGCGCGACAAAGCCTTGGGCAGAACTTTCCATTGCCGGGGCGACTCGATATTCAGGGTTGGATCGTGAGCGATTTTCTTATCGAGCAGCAGGTAGCGGTAAAGATGACGGAGCGCGGAGAGTTTTCTGCCCACGCTGCGCCCCTCCACTTGATGGAAAAAAAGCTGTTGAAGGAAATCCCGCACGTCCGCTCGTTGCGCGGTCGGCAAGGCACGATTACGTTTTTCCAGAAATTCCGAGAACTGGCGGATATCCGTGCAATAGGCGGCTATGGTAAGCGCAGCCAATCCTTTCTCGATTTTCAAATAGTCGAGGAAGTCACGGAGCACGCGCGCGTCAGGATGCGGAGACATGGGAACGGTGGAATCGATTATGCGTATTATCGGACGCGGTTAACAGTGATTACGCGGATGCCCGCTCGATATCGCGACGCAGGTTAACTGCGAATAGCGCTCCCTCCGGAGTTTCTTCGTGTTTGAAATAAGCGAATACGTCGCGTCCCGCCGCCATGTGCTCGCCAATTCGAGTGACCATGCTACGGCGCTCCTCCGGTTCATAGTTGGCTTTACGAAATCGATAGTAAACGAATGGCGCGGTAACGACGTCCGGAGTGATTCGTTCTTCAGTTTCCGCCACGCACAACGCCATGCCGTGAGACTTCAGAAGGTCCCATGTGGGATCGGCAAACCAGGATTCGTGACGAAACTCGAACGCCGCCGGTAAAGTGCGCGGCAGGAGCGCGAGGAAATCTTTGAGCAACGCGGGATCCAGCTTAAGATTCGGGGGCAATTGGAATAGCACCGGTCCCAGCTTGCCCGCGCTGGCCAGAGGTTCGATTGTCGCCAGAAAGCGCGGAACAAAATCCTCCGTGGCTTTCAATCTTTTTATATGCGTGATCACCTGGTGGGCTTTGACACCAAGGCGGAAGTCGATTGGTGTTTGCTCGATCCAATTCTGGATGGTGCTCTCTTTCACGAGTTGGCGAAAGGTGAAGTTAACCTCGACAGTGTTAAGTTGCGTAGCGTAATGGCTCAGAAATTTTTTTTGCGCCAGTTTCGCGGGATAGAAATCCGGCTTCCAGCTTGGATAAGCCCATCCGGAGGTTCCGATAAACAGTTTAGGCATAACGAACTTTAGGTGATAGCGAAGTTTAGATATAACAAGAGTCGCAGAACGATTAGCGCCGGAGGGGATTATACCCTGCGTTTTATTTTGCGGGCAGGGGCCGGAGCGGCGATTTTTTTCGCCGCGCGGCGACGAACAGGCTCAGGTTCTTCTTCGGCCTGGGCCGCAATCGAAATCGGTTCCGCGCCGGGAACCGCCGCCCCCGCAATCTTTTTCAAATCCGGAAGGCGTTGTTTCAGTTCAAGCGTGGGGGCAAACAAATCGCCGATCTTCTCCACGCGCGACACAACCTGCTTCGCCTCGAACACCAGCAGCTTCGCATCCTTTTTCTTGAATGTGCGCTCGACCTCTTCCCAGCTTACCGGCGTCGAAACCGTAGGACGCTCGCGCGCCCGCAGCGAGTAGACGGCCACAGTTGTCTTGTGCTCGTCGTTTTGGCTCCAGTCGACGAAAACCTTGCCGGTCCGCATCTTCTTCTTCATGTCCGAAACAACCATCTGAGGATGGTCGTGCTCCAGCAATTGCGCGAGCGCATGCGCGAAAGTTTTCGTCTGCTCGTATGTGACAGGAGTGTTCAGCGGAACGTAAATCTGCAATCCCTTCGAGCCGGAAGTCTTCGGAAAGCTTTGCAGAGCGAAGTGTTCGAAGATTTCGCGCAGCCACAGGCCCACCTGGCAGCACTGCACGATGTCGGCGGGCGGACCGGGGTCGAGATCGAAAACCATCATGGTGGGGCAAGTAATGTCGCTGGCCAGCGCAAGAGACGGGTGCAGTTCGATGGCCGCCAAATTCGCGAGCCAGACCAGCGTGGCGAGATCGTTGGCCAGAATGTAATGTACCGTGCGGCGATTGCCCTCGCTCCAGATGGGAGCGGTTTTCACCCAGTCGGGGCGGTGCTGGGGCGCATTTTTTTCGTAAAAGAATTCCTCGTCCACCCCATTGGGATAACGCTTGCGCGTGAGCGCGCGACCCGATAAATGCGGCACCATCGCCGGCGCAATGCGCACGTAGTAGTCGATAATCTGTTGCTTGGTGAAGCCAGTGGCGGGATAGAGAACCTTATCCAGATTCGACAGCTTGAGTTGCTTTCCCTGGACCTCAATCGTCGAATCCATTGCGCGCGGCTCCAGAAGGCATTGTGCAACAAAAGGCGCGGAATACAAAATACGGGCCTTGCTCTATATGCTTCGCATGGAAGATGCAGGGGTGGTGTTCTAATTTCGGGAACAAAGGCTTTTGACCGCAAAGGACGCGAGGGACTCGCAAAGGTCACGAAGAAAGGCCAGTCGAAAATAGGACACTGCCGATGCAGGGCTTAAGTTTGACAATGTCCCCGGTAGCAACGTAATTTCAAACTTCTGCCTTTTTATTTCGTCGAAGTGGCAGTTAAGAATGTCTGTCCACGCATGTTCCCTCATTCCTTTGGAGGCCCGATGAAACGCCGCATAGCCCGAAGTTTTATTTTCTTTTTTCTGGCGGCTGCCCTTGCAGCGGCGCAGGACGCCGCATCTTTCGAGAAGCGCATCACGGTAAAGACCCTGGCGAACGGCCTGACCATCGTGATTTGCGAGCGTCCCGAAGCGCCTGTCTTTTCGTTTTTTACTCTGGTCGACGCCGGGTCGGCCCAGGATCCGATGAGCAAAACCGGCCTCGCCCATATGTTCGAGCACATGGCTTTTAAAGGCACGGACAAAATTGGCACTACGGATTACGCCGCCGAGAAACCCGCGCTGGAAAAAGTTGAGGTCGCATATGCGGCCTATATCGCCGAGCGCGATAAGACGGTAGGCCGCGACGAAGCCAGGTTGAAGGAACTGGAAAAAGCCTGGAAGGACGACATCGCTGAAGCCGACAAATATGTAGTTCCCAATCAGTTTGGCAGGCTCGTCGAACAGAATGGCGGACAGGACCTTAACGCATTCACCGATTACGACGAGACTGCGTATCACTATTCCCTGCCGTCGAACCGGCTTGAGTTGTGGGCTTATCTTGAGTCGGAACGTTTTCTTCATCCCGTAATGCGGGAGTTTTATAAAGAGCGGAACGTGGTGATCGAAGAACGGCGAATGCGCACCGATAGTAATCCGACCGGGCGGCTGTTAGAGCAGTTCGATGCCGAGGCCTTCGAGGCGCACCCTTATCACCGACCGACAGTAGGCTGGATGTCAGATTTGAATTCGTTTTCGGCGACCGACGCGAAGAATTTTTTCGACAAGTACTATTTGCCGGCGAACATAGTGGTCGCCGTTGCCGGAGATATAAAGGCCACGGAGGCTTTACCCATTCTCGAGAAATATTTCGGACGATTGCCCGCGAGCCACAAACCGGATGAAACCACTACCACCGAGCCGCCGCAGAATTCCGAGCGCAGGGTGGTGCTGGTGGAGCAATCGCAGCCGCTTTATCTCGAGGGATATCACCGGCCGAATTACATGTCGAAAGACGATGCGGTTTATGACGCAATCACCGATCTTATGTCGGAGGGCCGAACCTCGCGGCTATATCGGGCGCTGGTGCGGGACAAGAAAATCGCCGCTTTCTCCGCGGGATTCAGCGGGCTTCCCGGAATTAAATATCCGCATCTGTTCGCCTTCTATGCTTTTCCGCTGCCGGGGCACACCACCCAGGAAGTTGCGGACGCCATTCATGTCGAAATCGAGAAGTTGAAAAAAGAAGATATCAGCGACGACGAACTGAAGATGATTAAAACGCGAGCCAAGGCAAATCTAATTCGCGGGTTGGGAGATAACGAGGGCCTGGCTACGCAACTCGCGACATATCAAACCCGCTATGGCGACTGGCGCGAACTGTTCAGGTCGGTTGATCGCATCGACAAAGTGACCAAGGCCGATATCCGGCGAGTAGCCAATGAAACATTCAACGATACCAACCGAACGGTGGGAGTGATTCAAACTTCGACGGGCGCGGCCCCGGACACCGAAAAAGAATCAGCCGGTCAGGGAGGCGCGCAATGAGAACGACTCGGAAGTTCATTGCGGCATTTCTGACAGCGTTTGCGATGTTGCTGGCAATTCCCGGCGCCCGCGCACAAGACAAAGACAAAGACATGAGCTGGAAACAGATTCCAGTTCCTCCGTTACCTGCATTCCATCCCCGGCAGCCAAAACGGATTCAGCTCTCCAACGGGCTGGTGATTTTTCTTCAGGAAGATCACGAATTGCCTTTGATCAGCGGCACGGCGCGCATACGGGGCGGCTCGCGCAATGAACCCGCCGGCAAAGCCGGACTCGTAAATATTTTCGGCGAGGTGTGGCGTACGGGCGGCACGAAAACGCAAACCGGAGATCAGCTCGACGACTTTCTGGAAATTCGCGCCGCTAAGGTTGAGACCGGCGGCGGGCCCGACTCAACCAGCATCAGCTTGACCTGTCTGAAAGGCGATTTCGACGACGTTTTCAAAGTATTTGCCGACCTGCTTCGCAATCCGGAATTCCGCGCCGACAAGCTCGAGCTCGCACAGAAACAAGCTGATGACGGCATTTCGCGGCGCAACGACGAGATCGGCGAGATAGCCGCGCGGGAATCCGCCAAGCTGGCCTATGGCGCCGATAATCCTTACGCCCGCGAGCCGGAGTATTCCACGATTGCCGCCATCGCGCGCCAGGATCTAATCGATTGGCACAAAACCTATGTTCACCCGAACCGCATTATCCTCGGCATCAGCGGCGACTTCGATTCCACCGCCATGGAAGCGAAGCTGCGTACCGCATTCGAGGCGTGGCCGAAGGGATCGGAACTTCCGAAAGATGAAATTCAGTATCACCCCGCGAAGCCGGGCTACTATCTCGTCAGTAAAGAAGACGTGAATCAGAGCGCAATTCACATGGTGGCGCTGGGCACTACGCGTAACAATCCAGATTACTACGCGATTGCAGTTTTCAATGAAGCTTTCGGTGGAGGGTTCTCCTCGCGCCTGTTCAACGATATTCGGACCAAGCGCGGCCTGGCTTATAGCGTTGGCGGGGGCATCGGCACGAACTTTGGGCATCCCGGAATCATGCAATTTGCCGCGGGAACCAAGAGCCAGACCACGATTGAATCGATTCAGGCCCTCGACGAGGATATCAATAACCTCGGCAAACAACCCATCACCGAGGACGAAATCAGGCAGGCGAAAGATGCCATCCTAAATGCATTCATCTTCCGCCTGGATTCGCCCGACAAAGTTCTCAACGAGCGCGTGACCTACGAATTTTATGGATATCCCGCGGACTGGCTGGACAAATATCCGGCGGAAATTCAGAAGATAACTGCGGCGGATGTGAATCGAATCGCCACAAAGTATGTACACCGCGATCAACTCGCGGTACTGGTGGTTGGCAACGCGAAAGAATTCGACAAGCCTCTGACGTCGCTTGGCCCCGTGAAGGCGATCGACATAGCGATTCCGCCTCCGCCGGGCGCAAAGCAGGATGGCAAGAAGAGAAAAGCGAGAAGCCCACTTCTTCCAACGAAGAAGGTAAATCTCTCGCGGAGAAAGTGGTGGCGGCGATTGGCGGCAACGAGAAGCTTGCGGCGATCAAGGCGGTAAAGACCGATCTAACCATCACGCAAAAAACGCCGCAGGGCGAGATCCCCATGCAAATGGAAACGATTATCGTCTATCCCAATCGCCTGCACGCCGAAATGCAAAGTCCGAATGGGAAGGTAAACTTCGTAGCCACGCCGGACAGCGCTTTCGTGGCTCTGCCGAGTGGAGAGGTGCAGACGTTTCCCGAGGGCCGCAAGACGGAAATGCTGGAGCAGATCAAGCGCGACCCCATCTTTATCGCTTCGCATTGGAAAGATCCGAATGTATTTTTCCGGGCCGGAGGGACGGAGAAAGTCGGCGATATTGCGGCTCGCATCGTTGACGTGAACGCCGATGGCGCGGCGATTCGCTGGTTTGTGGATCCGCAGAGCGGCCACATCTTGAAAGAAACTTATCCCACCATCGGGCAAGCCGGGCCGGCACAAGGCGAAACCGATATGGAAGATTGGAAACCGATCGCGGGATTAAATCTTCCTTTGGTTCGCCACAACAAGCAGAATGGCCAGGACTCGAGCACCGCGGAATACAAATCGATCGAACTCAATCCTGTTATCGATCCGAAGTTGTTCGAGAAACCGTAGGCCGGGCTCCGGGCTTCGGGCTTTCGGCTTCGGGCTTCCGGTTTCACCGCGTATGTGGTCCTTCCACAAATGAGTTCGAGCTTTCGTGTGATTTGTGTCCTTCCTGATTTACCGAATTTCCCTACATTTCTCGGCGGAAACCCCGGCCTGCTTTCTTGCCGAGAGGTGTTATGATAGGCGAATAAAAGACGAACATGCCCGAGTCCCTCTTATTTCCAATGGCCGAGAAATCGCAACTGGTGGGCATTGCCCGGCTGGCGGCGGAGGGCGAATCGCTGCGCGAGGGACACGAAGTGGAATACTTCACGCTGCCGGCAAAATCGCTACTGAACCGCTGTACCAGCGGTCGCGGAATGCCCTTCACCTGGACCATAAACCCTTATCGCGGTTGCGAATTCGGCTGCCAATACTGCTATGCGCGCTACACTCACGAATTTATGGAGATGCGCGACGGCAAAGAGTTCGAACGGAAGATCTACGTCAAGCAACAGGCGGCCGGTTTGTTGCGGCACGACTTGCGCAGGGTTAAGGCCGGGGAGTCGATTGCGCTCGGCACGGCAACCGATCCTTACCAGCCGGCTGAGCGTCGCTATGAAATCACGCGCGGCATTCTGGAAGAGTTCGCGCGTCATCAAGGCTTCGAGTTGGGGATTGTCACCAAATCGAATCTTGTGGTCCGCGATGTGGAGCTTCTACGCGAGGTAGCTCGCCAAAACACTCTGTCGGTTCACATCACAGTTACTACAATGGACACCGAACTGGCGCGAATCCTCGAACCGCGCGCCCCGCGCCCCGACCTGCGTATGGATGCGGTTCGCCAACTCAGCGCGGCAGGAATTACAGTGGGGGTAAGTTGTTCGCCGGTGCTACCTGGCATCACCGATTCCGCCACGAATCTAGAGGCCGTAGTGCAGGCCGCCGCTGCCGCAGGCGCACGCCATATTTTCGCGGGAGCGTTGTTTCTCAAACCCTGTTCGGCGGCGATTTTTCTGCCGTTTATCGAGCGGCATTTCCCGCATTTGATCGAGAATTATCGCCAGCGCTACCGGAACCGAGCCTTTCTTCCGGAATCCTATGGAAAACGCATCTGCCAACTCGTGGCGCGCCTCCGGCAGAAGTATGGAATCAGCCGAGCCGATCCCCGTGGAACCTCTATGGATCGTGCTCCAGGACAAGCCGGCGGGGAACAATTGGCGCTGTTCGGGACGCATCTGACAAGACCCTAAGCAAAAGCGTGGTAAGATTGTCTTACCGTGCAAACCAAGGTATCGAGCAAAGGACAGGTTGTGCTTCCCGGGCCGCTCCGCCGGCGGCTCAACATTCGGGCTGGCGATGCCCTTGAGGCCGAGGTTGAGAACGGGAGGATTGTATTGACGCTTCGCAACAAGCGGACGCATCGGCCTAAATTTGTTATTGACCCTGTCACGGGTTTACACGCGTTAAGCGCCGGCCCGAAAGCCCCGGCGCTGACGAGCAAAGAAGTGGAAGAAATACTCGCGAGCGTCCCTTGATGAGAACCGGATTTAACAGTTTGCAGAAAAACTCGAATTTTAAGTGCAGCGCCTAAAGGCGCGCTGAAAACATCGCAGTTGCGGTATGCCTTAAGGCATACCCTGATACGAATCGCGAGTTTTTCCGCAAGCTGTTAAGGCCACGCGATCACAACCGACGTGATTGCAGCCCGCAAGGTCCGATCTACCAGTCCGATATTGCCATGATCTACCTGCTTGACGTGAACGCCCTGCTCGCTCTTGGCTTCATGAATCACGAATTCCATGATCGTATCGGCTCCTGGATCCGGTCTCTGCCTTCGCCCAATCCGGCTTCGCCCTATCTTGCCACCTGCTCCATCACCGAGATTGGGTTTGTGCGGGTGCTGGTTCAGGCTCCGGCCTATGGGCTTAGCGTCGCACAGGCTCGTGGCTTGCTCCTGCGGCTTCAAGCGGGGGCGCAATTCTCGTTTCACTTTCATTTCCGACGACCATGATGTTTCTCATCTGCCGGGCTGGGTCCGTGGGCCGAAACAAATTACCGATGGCCACCTGAGCAGGCTGGCGATCGCGAACGATGCGGTTCTCGCCACCCTCGACGAAAATATCCCCGGCTCTTTTGTGATTCCGAAATAGCGAATCGTTGGCCGTCGGACGCGACAGGGTCTGTCCTTCTATAATCAAATTCCTCAATGGTCACCCCTGCCCCACTTCCGCCTGTACAATCGCCTCCCTTGGGGGTGCGGCTGCGGCAATTCTGGCGGCGAGTTACCGAGGGGCTTGAGCTGACTCAACTATGGTCTCAGTTCGAAACCGAGGCCCGCGCAAGTTATCGACTGTATTCGCGCGATGTAGCCGCCAAAACGCCCGAAGGCCTAACTCGCCGCGGGCATCGCCTGCACGTCATCAAGGAATTCTTTTGGGCGGTTTTGGAAAAACTTTCTCCGGCCCGGCGCGTGCTGCTGTTGGCGGCGTTGATTCTGCTGGTATTTCCAAGCGGCGGCTTTAGCTATCACGATGCGGGACACGATCTTCACATCGTCGAATTCGACTTCCAGTTCTTTGGCGGGCTGCTGCTGTTTTTACTGCTGATGCTGGAGATTGGCGACCGGGTGGTAATGAAGCGCGACTTGCAAATCGCGCGGGAAATTCAAACCTGGCTGCTGCCGGGGGCGCCGCCGCAGATTCCCGGACTTTCAATCGCCTACGCCACGCGGCCCGCCAATACCGTTGCCGGCGACTATTACGATGTTTTCCCGCGACCCGGAAAAACTCCGGAAGAAAATCGCGTGGTCTTCGCGGTCGCCGATGTTGCGGGCAAGAGCATTCCCGCGGCGATGCTCATGGCGACGTTTCAAGCCAGCCTCAAAACGCTCTCCACCGCGCAAGTCGCGCTGCCTGAACTGGTCGGCAACATGAACAAGTATGCCTGTTCCAACAGCCAGGGTGGATTGCGCTTCACTACCGCGTTTCTGGCGGAGTATGACGCAGCGCGCCGCACGTTCAGCTACATCAACGCGGGACACAATAATCCGATTCTTAGGCGTAAGAGCGATTTGGTCGAGCGGTTGGACGTTGGCGGGTTGCCCGTCGGCATTCTGCCCGACGCAAAATATGAGTCGGCCACCGTCGCGCTCGAACCCGGCGACTGGCTGATAATTTTTACGGACGGTTTGGTGGAGGCGGTCAATGCGCGGGACGAGGAGTTTGGCGAGTCTCGATTGTTGAGCGCCCTGGAAGCCGGCATTGCCGGAACGCCGAAAGAATTGCTTGATCGGCTGATGGCGAATCTGGATCTCTTCGTGGGCTCGACTCCGCAGCACGACGACGTTACTTGCCTGCTGGTGAAAGCACAGAATCTGTAATGCCGGTCGACTTGAGTGTCTCCAGCGCGGACTTTTGAGCGGCGGCGAAATCGTGGGATATTTGCTGCGCATGCGCTGCGGCGTCATCGGCCTCAGTCGTGCGGCCCGAGCGGCGCAATGCCTGGGCAAGCAATAAATAGCCGACGTCAGTGGGTTCAACTTTCATGGCCTGGGAAATCCGCATTATGGTGAGATCCAGATCGCCCTCGCGTTCGGCGAGCAATCCGCTGCCGACCAGGGCCGCAGTGTTATCCGGATTTTCCTTGAGGGCGTAGACGTAACTTTGTCTTGCCCGTTCAATCTGGCCCGTCTTCGTAAAGGCCGATCCTAACCAACTCAGCGCGACCGATCGAGCCTTGGAATCTTCCGAGGCGTCGAGTGCGCGCGCATATTCCTGGATCGCGTCCTGCGCGTGACCGCTGGTTTGCTCGAGTACGCCAAGTTCGATCATTTTGGCGGGCGTGTAAGCATGCAGGCTCTCCGCTGCTTTGAACTGAACGATGGCTTCTTCGGTTCGTCCCTCGCGAACCAGTGTGTAGGCCATGCCATCGAGCGCAAGATAGTTGCGGTTGGTAACGCTAAGCGTATGCCTCCACAAAGTCTCGCTGTCGCGCCAATAGGCAACCTGGCGGCGGGTGAGGGCTCCAAGCGTCGCTAATATTAAGATTGCCGGAACAGCCAGCCAAAGCGGCCGAATTCCATATTCTTGGGCGATCTCAGCTATGCCCCACACCACGCAGATGAACAAGCCGATGTAAGGAATGTAGGCGTAGCGATCGGCCATCGCCGCGACTCCGACCTGAATGATCCCGATGACGGGAACCAGCGTGCCCAGAAACCAGAACCAACCTACGACAAGGTAACGGCGAGAGTTTCCCCAATAAAGGACTCCGGCAGTTATCGCGATCAAGAGCGCCGCGGAAGCGACGATCTCCCAATTCGCCAGCAAGCGCCCGAGGTGCGGATATACCACTGCAAGCCGCGACGGCCAAAAGGCCTTTCCAAGATAGCGCACATAGGCCACCAGCGCGTTTCCGAAGCGCACTCGCTCTGACGCTCCCCGCACGGCATGGCCGGCGCGCTGCGCCAGGATCGTCACCACCGCGCTTGCCGCGCAAAGGAACAAGAGTGGAACCTTCTCCAGAAAAAGGTAGGTAAATGACCGGGCGACCGGAGCGTTGGCGCCTTCAGAGTCACCAGCGGGTCTCTCTGTGAGAAAAGGTCTCGAACTGAGAACCGGGAAACGAGAACTGAGAATTCCGAAATTAATGCGCTGAAGCGGCCAGTAGTCCCAAAGCAACATCACAAAGGGAAGCGTGATGACCTCGGGCTTCGCCATGAGTCCCAGGGCGAAAAGAGCTGCGACGGGAAGATACCTTCTTACGCTCACCCGCCGCACATACCATCCATACGTGTGCAACGTTAGTAGAAAGAAGAACATGCTCAGGACGTTCTTCCGCTCGGCTACCCAAGCCACCGACTCCACGTTTACGGGGTGCAACGCGAAGAGAGCCGCCACCATGAAGCTGGGCCAGGTAACACCTGTGGCCCATTGCAGCAGCAGGAACAACAAAAGCACATTCGCTGCATGCAGCAAAACATTTACGTAGTGGTGGCCTATAGGATTGAGCTGAAAAAGTTGGCAATCCAGGGCATGAGATAACCAGGTAAGCGGGTGCCAATTGGCGGCGTCAAAGCTGGTGAAAGCCCACTTAATTGTGCTCCAGCCAAGACCGGCGCGCACGTGAACGTTATCCGTGACGTAGAGGTTATCGTCAAAATTGGTGAAGCCATTATGGATAACGGAGTTGTAAACACTGAGAGTTAGCAGAACCAGCACAAGACAGAGAATCGGGCTTCGCTTCTCGCGAGCGATCGACAGGTCCGAGGGCGCCCGGGAACTTTTACTGGGCGCGATTGCGGCTGCGGTTGCGCTGGAAGGCAATGAAATCGGTCCTTGTATGTTTGGTGCTTGTCTGTCGGATGCTTGTGTGTCGGATGCTCGTCTGTCCGGTGCTCGTCCGGTCTTAGAAATATTATATGCACGAGTCAACGGGCAGGACGGCGTCGGGGGACGACTTTAGATTACTTCCGTGCTTCTGGACCGAGGCTGCAAGATTCGAAGGTCACCACGTTCTCAAAGGTGTTGCGCCCCTTGAGTGCCGCGAACAGTCAGGGGGCATGACAGATTTTGGCAACAGCCTCGGCCTTCAACCCGGTACAATGAGACTGAAGTTTGCCCATGCCATGAAAATAAAGCTCTTGCTTGCAGCCCCCCACGAACCAAGGTAACTAGCCGGTTTGGCCCGGCAAGTGCGAATATCAAGCCCGACTGCGTCATTCCATGACCAGCATGAATTCAAGAAGAAACGAGAGGGAAAATAGAGATGCGGAAACAACAGAAGGGTTTCTCACTGATTGAGCTGCTGATCGTGGTTGCCATCATCCTGATCATCGCAGCTATCGCGATTCCTAACCTTATGCGCGCCCGTATGGCCGCCAACGATTCGTCCGCGGCTGGCTCCGAGCACACCATCATCGTCGGCGAAGTAGGCTATCAGACTGCCTATCCTTCCACCGGCTATGCGGTTCTGTCCAACCTGGGCGGCACCGGTACGCCTTGCGTTCCGGCCACCAACAATGGTTGCCTGATCGACAACAACCTGGCTTCGAACGGAACGCCGACCGGTACCGGTAAGAGCGGCTATAGCTTTAACGTTGTCGTTACCGCTCCTACGTCGACGGCTCCTTCCACCTTCTACACCACGGCTGCTCCGATCTCGAACACCTCGGGCACCAAGTCTTATTGCGCGGCGGATGATGGCGTACTGCGCAGCCAGACTACATTGACGGCTGCGGCGAGCTACGCGGCTTGCTTGGGCATCGCCCCGCTGAGCAACTAACAATCTGTATCGGCGAGTACCCGGGGAGGTACAAAGCCAAAAGGCAGCGGACAAAATCCGCTGCCTTTTTTCTTTTTGCTTCCAGCCTTTCGGTAGCGGCTTATCAGGCATTCAACTATCAACGCTAGTCATTCTGAAACGAGGGTGGCTTTGCGGGAAGTCGCCCCGTTCGCGTCGGATAAGCTCTCTACTCTCTTCGGTAGTGAAGCGATGCCCTGATACGAACCTTTTTCAAACTGCACCTCTACCCTTTTCCGCCTTTCTTGACAATCCTTGTCACTCGTCTGACATTTTCGGTCCGGTTGCGTCCCGAGAAGTTGGTACGCTTCAGCCTCTTCGTTGTTTTTCCGAGGAAAAAACCAGCGTCCCAAGCTGACTTCGCAAAAAGCGGCAAGGGCGCCTGTTTGGAATCAAGGGTGCAAAGAAAAAAGTGTTCTTAAGATTCCCCTGCCAGCCAGAACGGCAATCACTTGTTGACTCGAGGAAATGAATGCGCAAACAGAGAGGGTTCTCACTTATCGAGCTGTTAATCGTGGTTGCCATTATTTTGATCATCGCAGCCATCGCTATTCCGAACCTGATGCGAGCTCGAATGGCTGCCAACGATTCGTCGGCGGCGGGCTCGGAGCACACCATCATCGTGGGTGAAGTCGGCTATCAGACCAGCTATCCTTCGACTGGATATGCGGTTCTATCGAACCTGGGCGGCACTGGTACGCCTTGCGTTCCGGCCACCAACAACGGCTGCTTGATCGATAACAACCTGGCGCAGAACGGCACGCCGACCGGCACAGGGAAAAGCGGATACAGCTTTAAAGTTGTCGTCACCGCTCCTACGTCGACGGCTCCTTCCACCTTCTATACCACGGCTGCTCCGATCTCGAACACCTCGGGCACCAAGTCTTATTGCGCGGCGGATGACGGTGTACTGCGCAGCCAGACTACATTAACGCCCCCGGCAAGCTATGCGGCCTGCCTGGGCGTCGCTCCGTTGAGCAACTAACGACTTGCATCGGCAAGGACCCGTATCGGCGAATAGAGTATCGGCGAGGAAGTATTGGCCAGCACCTGGGGGGGTACAAAGCCAGAGGGCAGCGGACTTAAATCCGCTGCCTTTTTGTTGTCCGCCTTCACGGTGTAGAAAGCGAACGAAACCGGACGGCCCGAGCGAAGCGGTTACCGGAGTAATAGGTATGCGCAAATGACATTGGCCCGTTACATGCGACAAGTTTAGTGTTCTGGAATGGTCAGGACGTGGTTTAGTCAAATCCTGGTCGGTTAAATACGGTAGGAAGAAACGAACGCCATGCGGAAACAAAATGGTTTCTCACTTATCGAACTGATGATCGTGATTGCGATCATTTTAGTGATCGCCGCAATCGCCATCCCCAACTTGTTGCGGGCCCGGATGGCGGCGGATGATTCCTCCGCGGCCGGCTCCATGCATGCCATTAACACGGCCGAGATCGGTTATTTCGGGGCCTACCAGAACATCGGTTTTCCCGCGACTCTGGCCCCTTTGGGTGGAGCTGACCCTTGCTCGCCCAGCTCAACCACTGCCTGCCTGATCGACAACAACCTGGCGACGAACGGCGGGGGGAACGGAAAAAGCGGCTTCACTTTTGCGGCAACTGGGTCCGCCAGCACCGGGAGTTCCAACAATGACCAGTTCTATGCCACCGGAACGCCAATCAACGATCTCACCGGTACTCGCGCTTATTGCAGCTCCGAGGACATGGTGGTCCGCCTTCAGGCTGCCGGCAATACCACTCTGGTTCCTTCGTATACCGCGTGCCTGGGCCTGACCGCGATGAACAACTAGGACAATCGCAAGTCCTGCCGTCCGGCGTTGAGCATCGCAGGAATGCAGCCTCCTTTTACCTTCGTAATGTCCCGTACTCGCGGGGCCACTTTACTCCAGGTCAGTTTTGCATATAATTTTCCTTGAAAAACGAAGAAGCGTTTCATTGAGTCCCTGCCATGCCGGCCATAGAAATTCTTGGATTGGAAAAAACCTATAGCGTAGGCTTTTGGCGGAAGCGCCCCAGGCGTGCGCTTCATCCGTTGGAACTCAGTGTGGAAGAAGGCGAGATTTTCGGGTTCCTGGGCCCCAACGGCGCGGGCAAAACCACCACTTTGAAGCTGCTTATGGGGTTAGTGTTTCCGACCGGAGGCTCGGCCCGGATTCTGGGACGAGAGTGGACCGATCCGTCGGTAAAGGCGCAGATTGGATTTCTTCCCGAGCAGCCCTATTTCTATGACTATCTGACCGCCCACGAGCTACTGGAATATTACGGGCAGCTTTCCGGCGTCGACGCCAGGCATCGTAGTCGCCGCGTGGAACAGGTGCTTCAGCAGATCGGTTTGCGTGACGTTCAAGGCGTGCAACTGCGTAAATTTTCCAAAGGCATGTTGCAACGGGTGGGGATCGGGCAGGCTATTTTGCACGATCCAAAGCTCGTGTTCTTTGACGAACCCATGTCCGGGCTCGATCCCATAGGGCGGCGCGAGGTGCGCGATTTGATGGAGCAGCTTAAGCACGAAGGCAAGACGGTTTTCTTCTCGACTCACATTCTGTCGGATGCTGAAACGCTCTGCGACCGGGTCGCGATTATTCATAAAGGGGAACTTCGCGGCGTAGGCGCGATCGAGGATTTGACGTCAAGCGTCCAGGGCAAAGTCGAGGTGATCTGGCACGGCCCACAAGTGCCTCCCGCTATGAAGGCGTTGGGCGCCGAATGCCACATAACCGGCGATCGTGTGCGCGCGATTATTTTAGAAAACCAGCAGGATGCTGCTATCGATATTCTTCGGCGCGAGCGGCTGCGTTTGATCGCAATCATTCCAGTGCGGACTTCGCTCGAAGCCTATTTCGTCGAAAAGCTGCGGCGCGCCGAAACCACTGCGGGGTCTACGGTATGAAACTCCGTCGTATGAAACTCTGGTTTATCAAAGTTTGGGTTATGGAATTTGCGGAGCCGAGGATCCGGGGATGAGATCGCGAGTTGTACAAATTGCGTCCAACACTTTTCGCGAAGCGGTGCGCGACCGCGTTCTCTATAACCTGATCGCCTTCGCGCTTCTGCTTTCCGGCGCAGCGATTTTGGTTGGGCAAATTTCGATTGAGATCGAGAAACTGGTCGTCATCAATCTTGGTCTCACGGCGGTTTCGTTGTTCGGCGTTGTCATTGCGATTTTTATCGGTATTGGTCTGGTCTCGAAGGAGATCGAAAAGCGTACGCTTTACACGGTTCTTTCCCGCCCGGTTCGCCGTTGGGAGTTTATCGTTGGCAAATACCTCGGACTGGCGGGAACGCTGGTGGTGAACACTTTTTTCATGGCTATTGGCGTGTTTGCGGCCCTGTTTTATGTTTCGCACAAGTTTGTACGCGCGGATGCGCTGATTCTGGTGGCGCTATATTTCATCGTTCTCGAATTTCTCATTATTTGCTCGCTAGCGCTTTTATTTTCCTCGTTCTCTTCGCCCCTGCTTTCGGCGCTTTTTGCCTTCTCGCTTTTCGTGATCGGAAACTTCGCGGAAGATCTGCGCAGTTTCGCGGGGATGGCTCATGGAGCGTCGCGGTGGCTGGCCACCGGAGCAGCCTACCTTGTGCCAAATTTTTCCGCGTTTAATGTGATCGCTTCGATCGCTCACGAACAGCCAGTCGGTGGGCATCTTATTGTGCAGAACACGTTCTATGCGGTGTTCTATGCGGTCATGGCGCTCAGCGGGGCGGTATTGATTTTCGAGCGCCGGGATCTGAAATAAGCGGATCATCCAGGATGAAGCATCGGAACAAAGTTTCGCTGATTGCGGGCGCAAGCCTGGTTTTGTCTCTGGCCGCGAGTTCATTCGTGCTTCATCGCGCCGACCAACTGCGTCCGCCAGGTATGCCTGACGAAGTGCTCTTTTTGAATTCGCCTAAAGTGATTGAGCGCGCCAGCCTCGGTTATGACGGCCTGATGGCCTGTATTTACTGGACCCGCGCGGTGCAATACTTTGGCAGCCGCCACCACAACTTCGCAGCCAGTTATAACCTGCTGGCGCCGCTGCTTGAAATCACGACTCATCTCGATCCGCATCTGCTGGTCGCCTATGAATTTGGCACGAGTTTTCTCGCGCCGCAGCCGCCGCATGGGGCCGGACAGCCTGAGCGGGCGATCGAGTTAATGGAATACGGCATTCAGAACAATCCGGACAATTGGAAGCTCTATTACGATCTCGGTTTCGTCTACTACATGGATTTAAAAGATCCTAAGAAGGCCGCTGAAGCCTTCGAGCGCGGGTCGCAGGTCTCGAACGCTCATCCATTTTTGAAAGTTTTGGCGGCGCAAATGGCGCAGCACGCCGGAGAGTATGAGACCGCGCGGATGATGTGGACGGCAACTTACCAGACTGCGCAGGACAAACAGATTAAAGAAAACGCCTTCCAGCATTTGCGCGCGCTGCGGGTCGATGAAGAGGTCGAGCGCTTGCAGGATGCGGTCGGACGATTCGCGCAGACCGCCGGACACTTGCCCGCCAGCTTAACGGAGTTGGTAACCGCGGAGGGTTTGCGCGGTATCCCGCTCGACCCTGATCTTCACCCCTACAAGCTGACCGCCGACGGTCGAATCGAAGTTCGTTTTCCCGACGACTTCCCTTTCGCGACGAAAGGTCTTCCGCCCGGATATAAGCCACAGCCGAAGTTTCAGGGTCTGCAATAGCGGGGCGGCAATGCACCGTCGCTTATGATGGCGAAGAATGATTCGCGATAAGCACACGCCCTCCGTTTCATCCCGGCCCAATATTTGGCGATCAGCGGCGCGATGGTGGAGAGATATTGCGAACCGCGAGGGCCATGCCCCTGCCACGCGACAGTTGCTGTCGGCTCTTTGGGAATTCATTCTGGACTCAACTCCGCAACGCCGCCGGCAACGCTTCGGCGACGCCGAATTCGATTGGGAATATCGCGTTAACACGACCAGCGGGGCTGTGGGCTGGCGAGACCGTTTGCTGGGGATTTTTTATTCTCCTTATCAGCCTACGGATTCCACACTTTTTCACGAAATGGTCGATGCCTTGCGCGGAACAAGTGGTTGCGACTTTCGCGAGTTTGTTTTCGTCGATCTGGGATCGGGCAAAGGCCGCACCTTGCTCATGGCGTCGGAGTATCCTTTTCGCCAAATCGTGGGCGTGGAATTATTGCCGGAGCTGCATCGGATAGCTCAAGAAAACCTAAAACACTATCGAAGCGAATCACAGAAGTGCCTCGACGTGAACCCGACATTGTTGGATGCGACCGAATACAATTTTCCTGTCGACCCAACAGTCCTTTATCTCTTCAATCCTTTTCCGGAAGCCGGGCTAAGGCGTGTGATCGCGAATCTGGAGGGCAGCCTGCGGGCGCATCCGCGGATCGTGTATGTGCTGTATCACAATCCGTTATTGGAGCGAGTGCTGGCGGAATGCAAGGCATTCAGCAAGATTGGCGGGACGCATCAGTATTCGATATACGAGTCGCGCGGCTAGGAATCCGGCGCGGGTAGTGCTCTCACTGCGGAGCTTTGGCTTTGTACTCCCCCTGCGAGATCGCCACGGCGCCGTCCGGCCCGGGCACATAAACGTCTTCTCTCATACTGGTCTTTAAGTCATAAGCGATGTATTTATCGGGCGCGCCGATCACGCCGACGAGCAACTCCATCTTCAGACCGTCTTTTTTCCATTTGGCGAGATAGTGCGCGTCGCCCACTGTGCGATGGAAGGGCTCGGAAGAGGAATAGGTGAAGTCGAAAGCCCGAACCGACTGGCCGTCAATAACGTCCCCACGTCCATATCCGTCCACCATGCCGTTATGATGGTGCCAATGAGATTCGATGACCTGGATTTGCAGCGGGTAGTCGGCAAGGTTCTTGCCGGCGAACAATAAAGCGGGGAGCAAGAAGAAGCATACGGCCAAGGCAATTCTTCGCATGGTTTCACCTCGCTAAGGCGATTCTGAGCGATTTATAGTAAAAGGGCGGCTGGCATTTTGCAATTGGCGGAGGGTGTACTTTGTATGGCCTACACTGAGGGTGTGTAGCTGATGCATCTCGTAGGACGGATTGGCCGTCCGATACTCGGCCCTCGAGGATGCGATAGTGAAAAAGAGAAACATTTTCGGCGAATTGATCGAGGGAGTGGCTGCGATGAAAGACCACCGCGAGGGCAAACTAACTTTGCGCAGCTATAAGGTTGAAGTTGTGCCGATTCCTAAGGTCGATTCAAAGCTACTGCGGGACACTCGCAAGAAGCGGCGCTACTCGTGAGCCCCGTTCGCGCGCAAGCTGCGGATCAACGAAAGAACTTTGGAAAAATGGGAGCAGGGGCGGGCCAAGCCCAACCCCCAAGCGGCTGCGCTGGTGCTGCTCGTGCGGAAGTATCCGGACATGCTGGCGAAGCTGGATGCGCTGGCGGGAGAATCCAACGCCTCCGCCGTGATAAAGTGATTTTAGCCTATGAGTTCGGGCAACAATTCTTCGGCGACTGCATCCTCTTCGGCTAACCCTCAGATGCGCTGGGCGGCCCTTGCCGGTCTGTGGAATTTTGAGGACGCCTCTGCGACTTATACAGGGCCATCTAGTGAGGCCGCCCAGTCGTACGGAATCGCGTTAAGTAGCTGCAATCTTACGGACGGCTCGATCAGCGTTCATCTCAAGTTCTCCCAGATCGACACGGCTGGGAACACCTCCGCAGGACTGATCCTAGGTTTTCAGTCGGAGAGATCTCGCTACGTGATAGCACAGATAGGCGGGTATGGAAGGGCTTACTCGCTTGCTGAGTGGTTGCCGGGGTTCGGCTGGCAGGGGATTGAGAATACGGGCTCAGCGAGGAATCTGGATTCGACTAAAGAATACGAGATCAGCGTTCGACAGACCGGGCAAGAGATTCGCATGAGCGTCGGGGGCGTTCCGGTTATCGAACGCGTCCTGGGGCAGCCCCTTGACGGAAATCAGGTGGGACTTTTCGCCTGGGGGAAATCCGAGATCAGGTTTAGCGAACTCAAGATTTCCTCGACTAAGCCTCAGGTTTTTGTTGCTATGCAATTCGGCTTACCTTACGACACGCTATATCAGCAGCTAATCTCCCCTAGCGCAAAGTCGTTGGGACTAACCGTGGAACGGATTGATGAAGTAGCGGGTCCAGGAATTATTTTCGAGGACATTAAACGACATATCTCAGAGGCTAAGATCGTTATCGCCGAGATCACGGCGCCCAATCAAAACGTTTTTTACGAGCTTGGTTACGCCCACGCTCTGAATAAGCCGACGATACTCTTGGCTCAACGCGGCAAAGAGTTGCCGTTCGATATCCGGAGCTACAGAGTGATATTTTACGATGACACCATAGGTGGCAAGCCAGCCGTAGAGCAGGCTCTTCAGAAACATCTGGAAACCATTCTTCACGAAGGTTGAGGAGGGTTGAACCTACTCAGACCGACTCGGCGCTCCAATCGAAACACATTAGCCCATTTCAATCCCAATATCCAGGCATGCGCGTCTATCTTGGCGGTCAAGGATTTACACTTGTTCCATGACCACCACTACCCTCAACTCCCTCGCCCGCGCCTCATCCGCGTATCTGCGTTCCGCCATGCATCAGCCGATTCGGTGGCATGAATGGGGCGAGGAGGCGTTCGCAGAGGCGCGGCGGGAGAACAAGCCGATGCTGCTCGATATTGGCGCGGTATGGTGCCACTGGTGCCATGTGATGGACCGTGAGTCTTATGACGATCCGGAAGTTGCGGCGATTGTGAATGAGCACTTCATCGCGGTGAAAGTGGATCGCGACGAGCGTCCGGATATCGACAGCCGATACCAGGCCGCCGTCAGTGCGGTGAGCGGGCAGGGCGGGTGGCCGCTGACGGCTTTCCTCACCCCTGATGGCAAACCGTTTTACGGTGGAACGTATTTTCCACCGACCGATGGCTATGGCCGGCCGAGTTTTAAGCGCGTGCTTTTGAGCATTGCGAGCGCCTACAAGGAAAAGAATGGCGACGTGATGGAGCAGGCGACGATGGTCGAGAGCGCGATCGCGCAGGCGGAATCGTTTGCCGGGCGCGGCGGGCGCGTTTCCATGGGAATCGTCGATGCGATTCAGGAATCTGCCTTCAAGATGTTTGACCCGCAGCACGGAGGATTTGGGCAATCGCCGAAGTTTCCGCATCCTTCAGTGTTGGATTTATTGATTGAGAGATATTCTCGAAAAATCACAACCCCCACTTCTCGCGCAGAAAACGCGCGAGAAATGGGGCACCCTCGAGGGTTGGATGTCAGCGAAGATCCTCTCCGCAACTTGATTGTGACTACCCTCGAGCAGATGGCTAATGGCGGGGTTTACGACCAACTGGCGGGAGGATTTCACCGCTATTCGGTGGATGAGCGCTGGGTGGTGCCGCACTTCGAGAAGATGTGCTACGACAATTCCGAGCTGCTGAAAAATTACGTTCATGCGTATCAGGCTACAGGTTCGGAATTTTTCGCCGATGTTGCCCGCGACATTATTCGATGGATGGATGAGTGGCTGAGCGACCGCGAACGGAGCGGGTTCTACGCCTCGCAGGACGCCGACATTTCCATGGATGACGACGGCGACTACTTTACCTGGACCCTCGACGAGGCGCGGGCAGTTCTTACGAAAGACGAAGCGCAAGCCGCGGCGCTACGTTACGACATCAACGAGATCGGCGAGATGCATCACAATCAGGCGAAGAACGTGCTGTACGTGCGGGCTGCGGTCGACGAAATTGGCCGCAGGATGAATCTTGCCGATGAGCGCGTAAACGACCTGCTGGATTCCGCCAAGAAGAAGATGTATGCAGCGCGGTTGAAGCGGCCTACGCCGTATCTCGACAAGACGGTTTATGTGGGCTGGAACAGCATGTGCGTTACGGCGTATCTGGAGGCGGCGAAGGTTCTGGGATTGGAAGAAGCGCGGCGATTTGCTTTGAGGTCTTTAGATCGGATACTGGCCGAGGCTTGGAGAGCGCAGGCGAAAGACGCGGCCGAGGGCGGCCGCGACACGTTATTGCATGTAGTCGCGTATTCCGATCCGGAAGCACAACACCGCGAGGTCTCCGGACTGCTTGACGACTACGCTGCGACCGCGCTGGCTTGCCTCGACGCGTACGAAGCGACCGCGGACCTCAGCTATTTCAAATTCGCGCAATCGATCGGCGATGCGATGATTGCCCGGTTCTTCGATCCGGTTTCAGGAGGATTCTTCGACGCCGAACCGGCTGCCGACGGCAAGAGCCTGGGCGTGCTATCGACACGCCGGAAGCCGTTGCAAGATTCGCCCACTCCGGCGGGAAATCCGATGGCGGCAATCGCGCTGCTGCGCCTGCATCATTACACGGGCGAGAGCGCGTATCGCGATAAGGCCGAGCAAACGCTGGAAGCATTCGCCGGCGTCGCCGGGCAGTTTGGAATTTTCGCGGCGAGTTACGGGATCGCGGTCGTCCACTGGCTGGAGAATCCGGTGCAGGTAGTCGTAATCGAAGGATCGTCGGCTGAAGGATCGTCCGTTGAAGCATCGTCCGCGGACAAACCGGGAGCGGATAAGAGCGCCGAGAATCTCGCAAGCGTCGCGCTTGAAGGTTTTGCCTTCAACAAGACTGTGCTCAGGCTCAAGGCGAGTCAGGCGGTTGCAGAGAATCTGCCGCCGGCGTTGGCGGCTACTATTCCAAATCTGCCGGGCCTGATCGCGGGAAAATCTTTTGCGGTTCTTTGTTCCGGCTTTTCCTGCCAACCACCAATTACAGATCCCGCCGAGCTGCGGCGGGCTTTGAGCCTCGAAAAAAGCGCCTAACATCTTAAGCCGCCAAAAAAACGGGGCTGACGGGATATGTATGAAGTCCGTCAACCCAAAGATAGCGAGCCCTAGGTTCGGCCCAAGTTACTTAGGTTACTTTGGTGACCTTGCGGCCACCGGCAAAGTCCGTTTAACTACCTTCCTGGATGGGTGATGATCGGGCCCCCGTCCAGCCTCGTTACGGGATGGGTGATGATAGGTCCGCCATCCATTCTGTTTACCGGGTGCGTAATGATCGGGCCTCCGTCCAAGGCGGGAACCTGAGGAACGGCAGCTACGAGGTACGTACCCACGAGCCCACAAATCAGAATCGAAATTCTGACTGTTTGTTTCATTGGTTTAGTTCTCCTGCCGCGTCGAGCTTTCCCAAAATAAGAAGTTTGGCGCGGAGGAGAATTATAAGCCACGAGTCAAGCCCCTCCGGTGAAGTTCACGAAGAGACCCCAATCGGGAAGACTGCACGGCCCAAAAGGCAAGCCAATAGCTGTTGCTCTATCATGCTTTGAATAAATGCTCTACATCAATTATATCCAGCGTTACTAGAGCATTATTGTAAGGACCGGACGGGCTCTGATTGCGCGACTGCCCCAGCTTTAATCGGAAACGAGTCGATTATGGCGAGAAGAGGCTAGCGCGCTTTGTTTCCTTCATTATTTCTTTGATGCGGCTCGCGCGGACAGACCGGGAACGGACGTGGGAGTAACGGAAGGCGCGCCCGCATCACTGGCCACTCTTTGCGCGACCGGAGCGGAAGTCGCTTGGGTTCGCGACAAAGCACGATCCACCATCCCCTCGAACATAGGAATCAGCGAATCCCCTTGCAGCGGGTGCTGAAGATCGGACAAGCCTTGCTCCCAACGCTGAGGTCTCAGCAGAGTGGAAGCTGCCTCGCGTTCCGGGCTCTTTGCCAGCATATAGCCAAGCCAAATGATCAGCGCGCAATTGTAGGCGCCCATATTAATCAGGCTCATGGTGGTATCGCCCAGATGTCCACCCACCCAGGATGCGATCAAGGCCAACTCCACCGTGGCAAATGCACCGAAGCCGAGCGCGATTCCAAAACTGCGCTGCATTCGGCTGACTCCCAGGTAGCGGGCAAAAGACAGGAGGAAAAGCACCATGCCGACCTGGATGATTCGCACGCAACGTTGCGCGGTCATAATGGCCTGCACCCACGGGGCGGTATCTGAAGAATTGGTCGAAACCGACACCACGCCGGCAACCAACAACATCACTAAACCGGCCCATTTGAAAAGCACGGTTCCCAAATCGCGCAAAGTGTGGAAGGGCCGGAACACGTCGAGAAAAGCCTCGTGAATCACCTCGAAACCTAATGCGACGCTAATGGCCGTGCTGATCCAAGAGACATAGAAAATTGCGGCCTGACTGTAGTGATAGGTCGGAAAGATAACGGCAAAGGAAACAATCTGCGCGACGATGTAGGCGAAAAAATACTTGAACGCACGATGCTGTCCGCGCCGGAACATAGCGACAGCGATCGCCGTTTGCAAAACAGGATGGGCGATCCACAGCGCGTAGTACAGAATTCGCATTCTCTCGGTCATCGGACGGCTCTTACAACTTTCAACGGATTCCTCTGGTCAGAAAAGCCACTATTCCGGCAAGCCCCTGAATCGCTAAGCTTGGGTTAACTATAAGAGAAAGCTAAACGTTTCGCTTCAGGTGTTCAATGTACTCAGGTAATCGAAAGTAACGTTACTTTCCGGCCATGAATTCCGGACGATAGGAGGATACGAGCCGAGAGGCAACGCAATTTCAATCCGCGAGGGATCACGAATCTCCGATGAATACGAAGTACGAACGATTTCCCAGAGCGGCGGAGAAATCCGACTTCGCCCGGGCCGTGAGCAGAACGGTATATTCGCCGGCATTTTCCAAACCGGCAATGTGGCGCCCCTCAGACTCAGGCGATCGTGTTTCAGGGGAATTTTTTTGCGGCTCTATGACCGCCAACTGCGCGAGAAAATCATAAATGCCAGCGATGTTTCCGTAGCCCGATACAAAAAAAGAAAGTTCCACATCCTCGAGTGAGAAGCGCCAGGCTAGTGAGGCGGCCAGATTCACAGCCCGCTCGTACTCCTGATCGGAAACCATTCCCGCGACTGGATTGTCGAATATGAGGCGCAGCCTATGCTCATCCTCGCGGGTGAATTCGCGCACCTTTAGCGAGCCGGATTTGGCGGTGGCTTTCCAGTCGACATGCCGCGCCGAATCTTCCGGCATGTACTGTCGAATGCGATAAAGATCGGAGCCGCGCCCGCGCACAAACGTCTCCCACTCCCCGTGAATCACGGAAAGGATTTCAAAACTCTCGGCTTGAGGCTGCACTGGCGGGTAGACCAGAACCTCGCGCTGGAGGGCAATGTCGCGGGTCTTGGCTAGGAATGCGAAAGGAAATCGTGTGGCCACTCCGAAGGTGGATTCGCGGTAGCGGCCGCGCCGGGCGAAGCGCAGTTCGAGATCTGCGAACAGATGGCCTTGCGGCGGCAGGTACGGGAAATAGACCACGCCTTCAAATATCCCCGCCGGCGGCTTGGCTATTGTGACCCGACGCACCTGCCAGTCGCGCATCTTCAACCATTGATTTCCAGGGGCGCGATTCAGGGGGAAAATAAATGTAGTCGGTTCCATCCGCCATTGTTTTTTGATTCTCTTTTGCCGGCGGGCGGGAATTACGCTAATCGAGAATGCGGGAAGCAAGCGGCGGGGATTGCGGAGTCCGATCTGCGCCCCAACCGATTGCCCGGCAAAGACCTGCTCCGGCAAGCGGACTTCAAGTTCCAGGCCGCGCAATATCAGCGCCGAGACCACCCCGGAAACCAAAATTGCGGCCAGCATTGCTGCGACCACGATGTAAAGCAGATTGTTGCCCGTATTCAACGCGGCAATGCCGATCACAAGCGTGACCAGCACATACACCACTCCCACCTTCGTGACTTCATAATGCAGTGTTTGGCGCAAACGCTCCACCGCCACGCGTCTGGCCAAATACGGCACGGTGACCAAACCCACAACTGCCGCCATGAGAAGCGAAAACGAAGCCAAGATTACCGACGCCCACGGGTTGCCGGCCTCCCCCGAAGCGGTCGACAACAGCGCTGCGCCGAATGCTACACCCAATCCCAGCAGCGCCAGCAGGAACTTTAGCCATACCTCGGCTGCGGGGAAGCGCAGCCACAAGGCAGCGAAATCCAACGATTTCTCGCGGTTCGCTGAATGGTTGTAAGTGGAGTTCACCTCTCCGCAGCCTAGCATCGCTCCCTGAGAACGAGCAATCGTGATCGGCTTGCGCGCGAAGCCTTCGTAACTACTTCGCAAGCGCAAGATACAAAGGCCGCGCCCTTTAGGACGCGGCCTCGCTTCACGCATCTCGGAATCGAGATTCAGTTATTTTGAGCGCTTTCCTTGCGGCTTCAACCCAAAAATCTTCAACTGCCTGTAGCTGGCGACATAGACCAAGCCATTGGCGACGGTTGGAACTTGATTGGAATCGCCGTTGATATTCGGCCAGCTTCCGGCCACCGCCCTGAAGAGCGTTGTCATTCCCTTCCCGGCAGACTCGGGGTTGAACGCATAAAGGATCATGCTGGCCGGCTTCTGCGAGGTTGGCCGGGAGAGCGCCCAGATAATGGGACTGGCGGTGCCATTCGACGAAACGCTGGTAAAGAAGCCGCCATTCTGTCCGGTGCTGACCGGAGCGTGAGTTACCAGAGTCAGCTTTGGAGTAGGCGAGGTCTGCAGCTTCCACACATCCACCACATTGCCTCCACTGCTCACGACGCGCGACAGGCCATCGCCGGGATCCACGAAGTATGACTCTCCACACCAGCAACCGCCAATCTGGTAAGTACCGAGAACGTTATTCCCCGTGGTTGAATAGCCGCCAAGATCATCTTCATTCATGAGGAACATACTGCCGTTTTTGCCGGCGGCTACCGCTAAGTGAGGGATCGAACCCAACTGATCGGGCAGGACCATCGCCCCTCCTGAACCGAAATCAACGTCGCCCTGGTCCAGGCTCGCCCAGTAATAAGGCGTGAATAAATCGACCACAGTAGTCAGGTCGGAGGAAACCTCGATCGTACTTTCCTGAATATTTGTGGACCCATCGTAGGTAGTTCCCGAGTAATCGGAGTTTCCGGTGACGAATACGATGTTGCCGGAATCGTCCGCGGCCAATCCATAGCCGGACATCCAGATTGAAGACAGGAAGAAGGCATCCGGAGAAGTGAGTTGTGTATCGAAGAGGCGGTTGGCGGCGAGCGGCGCCAGGGTGGTCGCATTCCAACCCAGCAGCCAGCCACGGGATAAGTTAGCGGCGAAATCGCAGAAGCTGCCGAATCCGGCGTAGATGTTGCCGTTCGCTTCGAGCAGCGCGGGGCGCTGGCGCTGGTATTTTGCGTTGAAAACGAAGCTGCTGCCATCGGTGAGCGTATGCGAAGCGGTCACAATGGTAGGGGTGACGGTATCGGTTAAGTTCCCCAGATTCAAGGCGTGCAAACGATAGTTGGGACCGGTGCTGTCTTGACTGTAGGCGATGAGATAAAGAATGTTGGCTTTGGTGTCGATGACCGGCGTAGAGGTGATGCCGACGTTGGGTCCGTTATTGTTGCAGCCGAGCGGCTCTTTCACCGGGCTGCCCAGATGATTACTCAACAGCACAGTGCCCGAAATCGCGTCGATGGCATAGACCGTATCGTTGCCGGTTACGATGTACACAACGTTATGGACGCCCTGAAAATTTCCGGCGGTGATGGAAACGTTCGGCACCATGAGCGGCTGTGCGTCCACCTGATCGTCTACGGGCACGCTGGCCAGCAATCCGAACTGAGTAGCATTCACATTCGAGGGTGTGAGCGTGGTTTCGGTATTATTCCATCCGGTACGGTAGTTGTCAGTATGATAAGTGGTGACCGCGGTTTGAGCGATCATGAATGGATTGGCGAGGAGAACGAGGCAGACGAGACTGGAAATTCCACCCAGCCCACGAATGTGAGCGATGCGACGAAGCGACATTTTTCCCCCTGGAAAGCGCGCGCAATTGTAGGAGGAGCGCGGCTTTGCGGTCAATGAGGAAGGAGTTCCTAGAGTAAGAAGGCTCTAGGAATGCTGCGGCAACGTGAATCCCCACAGAATACGAAGGAACTCACGCGGTTCCGTCGAATCAATACTCGGCCAGTTCCTTCATGGCGCGGAACAGATCGTTCGCCTGGGGCAGGATTGCGTCTTCGAGAATGGGTTGGTATGCCACAAATGTATCGGCGGCTGCCACACGCCGGACCGGAGCATCGAGCTGGTCGAAGAGTTGGTCGGCGATGCGCGCCGCAATTTCTGCGCCGTAGCCCCAACTCAACGAGTCTTCATACGCGACGAGAGCGCGATTGGTTTTGCTCACCGACGCGGCAATCGTCTCCCAATCGAACGGATTAAGGCACCGAAGATCGATCAACTCGACATGAACGCCGTGCTCACGTTCGAGTTTTTGCGCGGCCTGCAAGGCGCGAGGCACAACGGCGCCGTAAGTAATCACGGTTAAGTCCGTGCCCGGCTGGACGATCCTGGCCTTGCCAAAAGGAATCATGTAATCCGCACCGGGATCGGCAGCGCGCCCGTAAGTTTCGCGATATAAGCGCTTGTGCTCCAGAAAAAGTACGGGATCGTCGCAACGGATCGCTGTTCGCAGCAATCCCGCAGCATCGAGCGCGTTCGAGGGAAACACCACGCGAAGGCCTGGGGTGTGGGTAAAAACACTTTCGCCGCACTGCGAGTGATAAATGGCGCCCCCGGTAAGATATCCTCCAATCGCCACGCGAATCACCAGCGGGCACGAAAACGCATTGTTGGAGCGCCAGCGGATCACCGAAAGCTCGTCGCGAATCTGCATCATCGCCGGCCAGATGTAATCGAAGAACTGAATCTCAACCACAGGCTTCAGCCCGCGCGTGGCCATGCCGATGGCGCGACCTACAATTGCAGCTTCGGCCAGAGGCGAGTTGAAAACACGATCGCCGCCGAAATCGCATTGCAGTCCGAAGGTAAGTTTAAAAACCCCGCCTTTGCCTTTGACCAGCTTGCGCTTCAAATATTCTTCGCGGCTGCAATCGGCCACGTCTTCGCCAAAGATTACGATGCGCTCGTCGCGCGTCATTTCATCGCGCAGCGTCGCGTTAATCAGATCCGCCATCGTCTTGGCCGCGGGCTTTTTGCCGTCAGCAGAATCGGCGACGATTGCCGCTGGCGTATCGAATGCCGCCGAAGTTGGGTCGAGATCGGGCGAGTAGACGTAATTCAGGATGCTCTCCGGCGCGGGCGGCAATGCCGCGAGAGCCTGGTCCACTGCGATCTGCAACTCTTCCTCGACTTTTTTCTCCAGTTCGTTGATTCCCTTTTCGTCGAGAATTCCCTCGCGCAGCAAGAACATTTGCGTCCGCGAAACCGGGTCGCGCGCCGAATCGCGCTCGCGCTCGGAATCCGGCCGGTATAAACGCTCATCGTCAGAGAGCGAGTGCGAATAAGGACGAATTACGTGCGCATGCACAAATGCAGGCCCGTTGCCCTCGCGGCAATATTGCGCGGCGCGGCGAAATGCCGAATAGCTGGCCACGGGGTCGGTGCCATCGACTTCTTCGAAATGAAAATTAGGAAAGCCCGAGACCAGCCGCGAAATGCTGCCACCCGCGGTTTGCACTTCAACCGGAACGGAGATCGCGTAACCGTTATCCTGCACGCAGAAGATCACCGGCAGCTTGCCCAGGGCGGCGGCATTCATCGCCTCCCAGAATTCACCCTCGCTGCTGGTACCGTCGCCGAGAGAAACGTAAGTGACCTCGTCGCCGTGAAACGTAACGTCCTTGAACTGCCGATAATCCGCCGAAGGAACGTCCGCAGAACTGGGCACGCCATTTGTTGCGTCCTTCGCCAGAAGCGGAGTTTCCGCCGCGTTTGGCCGCCGCGAAAAATACCGTCCAGCCTCGGCGCATCCCACTGCCTGCAAAATCTGCGATCCCGTCGGCGACGATTGAGTCACGATATTCAGCCGTTTGTATCCCCAATGGGAAGGCATTTGCCGGCCGCCGGAACTAGGGTCATCCGCCGCGCCCACCGCCTGCAAAAACATTTCAACGGGTTTCGCCCCCAGGGCCAGACACACGGAACGGTCCCGATAATAAGGATAAAACCAGTCGTAGGCGGATTTGAGAGCCATGCCAGCCATCGCTCCAATGGCTTCATGTCCCGCGCCCGACATCTGAAAGAAGATTTTCTGCTGCCGCTTGAGCAGGATTTCCCGGTCGTCGATGCGCCGGGAGGTATACATGATGCGGTAGGCCTCGACCAGTTGATTGGGGGTCAAATCCCCGTAGTTTTGGGTTTTCTTGCCGCTGCTGCCGGCTACGGACAGCTTGGGGGCGGTTTTTGTCGTTGCCATCCGGTTTCCTAACGATGATAAAAGCGTTTATGAATATCCCAGCGCGAATAGGGTGCCGGGCATTATCGGGCAGGTTGCATTGTAAATCGGAATCGCGGATTGGAAAACAGGCAAGTTCCTGCACAGGCTGGCCAGTCCTGGGGGCCGTCATTAGTTCAAGTTGGGTTCATCCCCGGGTGGCGGGCCTCAATCGTTTATCCTAGGCGTACATGGTTCATACCCTCCGCGCCTTTGATCCGCAATCGATCAAGCTGGTGATCTTCGATCTGGATGGCACTCTCATCGATTCCCGCCTCGATCTCGTGCATTCCGTCAATGCCGCGCTCCGCCATATCGGACGACCCGAACTGGCCGATGACGTGATCGCCAGTTATGTGGGCGATGGTGCTCCAATTCTTATTCAGCGCGCGCTCGGCGGCGAGGCGGTCGATGAGCCAACCGTGCAAAGAGGCTTGCAGTTTTTTCTCGCTTACTATCGCGAGCACAAGCTTGACCACACCACGGTCTACCGCGGGGTGAAGGAAGCGCTCATCGGCATTCAGCGCGCCGCAAACGGCGCTCCGCGCAAGATGGCGGTGCTTTCGAATAAGCCGGTAGGACCGTCGCGCGCCATCGTGGAAGCGCTGGGGCTCGGCCAATTCTTCTTGCAGGTTTATGGCGGAAACAGTTTTGCCACGAAGAAGCCCGATCCCCAGGGCGTACGCAAGTTGCTTGAAGAAATGAGTGTGAACCCGGAAGAGGCGGCGATCGTCGGCGACTCGCACGTTGACATAGAAACCGGCCGCAATGCCGGGATGTGGACGGTGGGCGTAAGCTACGGTTTCGCCCCGCATACGCTAAAAGCGAGTTCCCCGGATGTCTGCGTCGATCTGCCGGCGGAGCTGTGCGAAATACTCTCCTAGCCGCGCTCCCTCGACCTGTTCCGCGACTCATGTACACTCATCCGGCAATGAACGATTCCGTGAATGGATTCACCTCCTCCGAGCTGCGCAAGCTGCGCGGCCTGAAAGATCCCTATGGCATCCAGAAATTTCTTGACGATGCGCCTTATCATCTTGCGGATACCGCGTGGTCTCCCCGCCGTGTGCTGTCGGAGAAAACGGCGCATTGCCTCGAGGGCGCCATTTTTGCGGCAGCGGCTCTGCGGGCCAATGGGTATCCTCCGCTTCTGCTCGATTTCGAGGCGGAGCACGACACCGATCATGTGATTGCGATCTTCCGCCAGAACGGTTGCTGGGGCGCGATTGGCAAATCGAATTACACCGGCTGCCGATGGCGGGAACCGATCCATCGCACTTTGCGCGAACTCGCGTTGACTTATTTCAACGGCTATTTCAATCTGCGCCGCGAGCGCACGCTGCGCCGCTATTCGGTTCCCGTCAATCTCAAACGATTCGACAGCCAGAATTGGATGATTACCGACAAGCCCGTGTGGTTCATCGTCTTTCATCTGTTTGAAGTCAAACATTATCCGCTGATCTCTGCCGAGCAGGCTAAACGGCTGCATCGCGTGGATGAACGCCTGTTTCAGGCGGAATGTTTGGGGAAAGCGCATAAACAAAACGGCAAGTAGGCGGGAACATCTCATGCATCCTCAGTGAACCTGCGCCCTTCTAAACGATAATATTCATTATGAAAAAGCTGTACGCGGTTCCTCCGCTTTTTTTCTGCTTGCGGTTCTGTGCGCCTCCGCGCAGCAAGGACATGATCCCGAAAGTCCAGCGCCTTCCTTCTCGCAGGCCGATCTGAAGCCGGATGCCAAGGGCAATCTCTCATCGGAGCAGATGCGGCAACTGGCCCGAATTGTGACCCAGAACTATCGCGCAAACTACAAGAAGCTGCGCGACTACACCTACCTCGACCACGTAGTGGAAACCAAGCTTGATGGCGAAGGAGGGGCCAGGTCTTCCGATTCGAGAAGCTACGAAATCATGGCTCTCTACGGCGAGCAGGTGCAGAAGCTGATCGCGAAAAACGACAAGCCCTTATCGGAAAAAGATGCCGCGAAAGAAAACGAGCGTGTCGACAAGATAACCGAGAAACGCAAAAACGAATCGGATGAAGAGCGCACCAAACGGCAGGCGGAAGAAGAAAAACAGCGGGAGAAAAATCGCGAGTTCATCCGCGAAGTCGCCGATGCCTACGACTTCCGCCTAATGGGCAGCGAAGTGTTGAATGGCCGCGATACCTGGGTGATTCAGGGCGAACCCCGCGCCGGATTTCAAGCGAATTTGAAAGAAGCGCAAATGCTCTCCAAGTTTCGCGGCAAGCTCTGGATCGACAAGGCGGATTTGCAACTGGCCAAGTTGGAGGCTGAAGCCGTTGATACCGTTTCCTTCGGCTGGTTTCTGGCCCGCATTCACAAAGGCACGCGCCTGGTCTTCGAGCAAACCCGCGTGAACGAAGAGGTTTGGCTGCCGCAGCATCTGACCTTTAAGTTTGACGCACGCATCGCCGTATTCAAGAGCTATAACGAAGAAGACGAAGAAACTTTCAGCGATTATAAGAAGTTTCGCGCGACAGCGAAGATCGTCGGCATGGAAGACTTACCGAAAGACTAGAGAGGCAACCGCGCTTGAACCCGAAGCGGCTTCGCCGTCATCTACTACTTTCAATCCTTCGTCGAGTCCAGGAGACCCCATGTCCGCTCAATTGACGCCTCTATCCGCCGACATTCGTGGAGAAGCTTTCCCGACCCTCACTCCGGAGCAAATCAACCGCATCCGTCCGTTGAGCAAACTGCGCCACGTCGAAGCCGGAGAAATCCTGTTCGAGCCCGGCGACAGCGACGTTCCGTTCTTCGTGCTTCTCTCCGGAAGTATGGAAATCGTGCAGCCCGACCGGCGCGGCGAGCGCCCGATCGTAACCCATGAACCTGGAAGTTTCACCGGAGAGATCACCATGATCTCAGGCCGCCTTTGTCTGGTGCGCGGCCGCGTGACCTCGCCCGGCGAATTTCTGGAGATGAACAATCACGATCTGCGGACTCTGGTGGCGCGTGACGCCGAGCTAAGTGAGATTTTCATGCGCGCCTTCATTCTGCGCCGCGTGGAGTTGATCAATCGCGGCGCGGGCAACGTGATTCTGTTGGGTTCACGGCACTCGGCGCAAACTTTGCGCTTGCGCGAATTTCTGACCCGCAACGGCCATCCCCATACTTACGTGGATCTCGACACCGACACTAGCTATCAGGATTTGCTCGACCACTTCCACGTTACGATCGCGGAAATTCCCGTCGTTATTTGTAACAATCGCACGGTTCTGCGTGGACCTTCGATTCAAGAACTGGCGAAATGCCTCGGTCTCAACGCTCACATCACGGCCACGGAGGTGCGGGATCTCGTGATTGTCGGCGCCGGCCCATCGGGCCTGGCCGCGGCTGTTTATGGCGCATCGGAAGGGTTAGACGTTCTTGTGATCGAGGCGGAATCTCCCGGCGGCCAGGCGGGATCGAGTTCCAGGATCGAAAACTATCTTGGATTTCCCATGGGAATTTCAGGCAACGAATTAGCCGGACGCGCCGCCGCACAGGCGCAAAAATTCGGGGCCAAGGTGTTGATTGCCAATAATGTGACCAAACTAAATTGCGAAAAGCGGCCTTACGAACTCACCGTGGATTGCGGGCAAACTATTCGCGCGCGCTCCGTTATCATCGCCAGCGGCGCGCAATACAACAAGCCGAACATCGAGAATCTGAAGAAGTTTGAGGGCCAGGGAATTTATTACGGGGCAACCTTCATCGAGGCGCAGTTGTGCGGCAACGATGAAGTAATTGTCGTCGGCGGGGGAAACTCCGCGGGTCAGGCGGCTGTCTATTTGTCGCAGAGTGCAAGCAAGGTGCATATTCTGGTGCGGTCGAGCCGGTTGTCCGACACGATGTCGCGATATTTGATCCAGCGTATCGAAGAGAATCCTGCGATTGAGCTGCATTTCCGTACTGAAATCGTCGGTCTCGATGGAGACTCTCAATTGGAGACGGTGACCTGGCAGGATAAAACGTCAGGCGAAACTTCGACGCATGAGATCCGCCACGTGTTCATCATGGCAGGCGCGTCTCCGCGCACGGAGTGGCTGAAAGATTGCGTTGCGCTCGATAGCAAGGGCTTCATTCTCACCGGACGAGATTTGGATCCTGTCATAGAAAGCCATCACTGGCCGCTTCAGCGCGTTCCACTTATGCTCGAGACGAGCTTGCCGGGGGTCTTTGCCGTGGGCGATGTGCGGGCCGGAAATGTGAAGCGCGTCGCAGCGGCTGTGGGGGAAGGATCGATCTCGATCTATCTGGTGCATCGAGTGCTGGCGGAGTTGTGAGACGAGTGAGCCTGAATGGCTTTTGGCCGCGATATAATAGAAAGATTCTCGCTCGACGAAATTGTTCTCTGTGCAGGCAGGGTCTGTGTGAAAGGAAACCTAGCCGAGCTTTGCTCAGCGGACAGCCGAGGGCGGCTGTCCCCGCAGAACCCTGCCGATTCGCATCTACTGCTTGTGGCTGGGTTCACGCCGACGGCTGAGAGTTGATGGCTGAAAGCTGCTTTTTCCATGGACTTTAAACTCGTTTCCGATTACAAGCCGCAGGGCGATCAGGGGCGCGCCATCGAGTCGCTGCTGCGCGGCGTCTACGACCGTGAGCAGCACCAGGTGCTGCTCGGCGTCACTGGCTCGGGCAAGACCTATACCATGGCCAAAGTAATCGAGGCGGTGAACCGCCCCGCCTTGGTGATGGCGCATAACAAGACTCTTGCGGCGCAGCTTTATCACGAATTCAATAATTTCTTCCCGCATAACGCGGTCGAGTATTTCGTCTCCTATTACGACTACTACCAACCCGAGGCGTATGTTCCGGCGGCCGATCTGTTCATTGAAAAAGAGGCGACGATTAACGATGAGCTCGACAAGCTGCGGCTTTCGGCAACTCGATCTTTGTTCGAACGCCGCGACGCTCTCATCGTAGCTTCGGTGAGCTGCATCTATGGCCTCGGTTCGCCCGAGGCTTATTACGGCATGATGCTGTTTCTGGAAAAAGGCCAGAAGGTTTCTCGCGAAGACATAACGCGCAAGCTGGTCGACATTCTTTACGAGCGCACGAACGGGGAGTTTCGCCGCGGAACGTTTCGCGTGCGCGGCGACGTAATCGAGGTCTTCCCTACTTACGACGACATGGCTTATCGCATCGAGCTGTGGGGCGATCAGGTCGAGTCGCTGGCGCAGATCGATCCGCTGTTCGGCACGGTGAAGCAGAAGTATATGCGTCTGCCGATTTACCCAAAGACGCATTATGTGATGAAGGACGAAACCCGCGCGACGGCGGTCGAGTCGATCAAGCAAGAGCTGGCGTGGTGGGAAGTGGAACTCGAGAAGCAGGGACGGGTCGTCGAATCGCAGCGCATTCACCAGCGGGTGAAGTTCGATCTGGAAATGATCAAGGTGATGGGATACTGCCACGGCATCGAAAATTATTCGCGTCACTTTACCGGACGCATGCCGGGCGAGCCTCCGCCGACGCTGCTCGATTATTTTCCGCGGGACTATCTGATGTTTATCGATGAATCCCATCAGACGATTCCGCAGCTGCGCGGCATGCATGCCGGCGACCGCTCGCGGAAGGAAACTCTTGTCGAATACGGCTTTCGTTTACCCTCGGCGCTGGATAATCGCCCGCTGACATTTGACGAATTCGATCACCGCACCAATCAACTCGTCTACGTTTCCGCGACGCCAGGGCCTTATGAGTTGACGAAATCGGCGGGCGTAGTCGTGGAGCAGATCATTCGTCCGACTGGGCTCATCGATCCCGAAGTTGAGATTCGTCCCGTGAAAGGGCAGATCGACGATCTGCTGCACGAAATTCGCGACCGCGTGGCGCGCGGGGAACGCGTGCTGGTGACAACTCTCACCAAGCGGATGTCGGAAGATCTGGCCGAGTATTACGCCGAAGTGGGGGTGAAGTGCCGCTACATGCACTCGGAGATCGAAACGCTTGAGCGGGTCAAAATTCTTCGCGACCTACGGAAAGGCGAGTTCGATGTATTGATCGGCATCAATCTTCTGCGCGAAGGCCTCGATCTGCCGGAAGTTTCGCTGGTCGCGATTCTCGACGCCGATAAAGAAGGCTTTCTGCGCTCGCAAGGGTCGTTGATCCAGACTATTGGACGCTGCGCCCGCCATCTGCGCGGCCGCGCAATTCTCTATGCCGACCGCATGACCGATTCGATGAAGCGCGCCATCGACGAAACCCTGCGCCGCCGCGCCATCCAAACCGCCTACAACGAAGAAAACGGAATCACGCCGGAGTCAATCGTTCGTCCGCTGGATATGACGCTGGCCGGAATCGTCGCCGCCGACTACACAGACCTGACCGGCGGCGAGGCCGAAGGCATGCCGGAATTCAAATCGCAACCGGAGTTAGACGCGTATGTCGTCAAACTCGAAAGCGACATGCGCGAAGCGGCGAAGCGGTTTGAGTTTGAGAAGGCGGCGAAGTTGCGGGACACAATTAAGGAGTTAAGGACTAAGGAGTTTTTGTTCGCGTAAAAAAATGGACTAAACGATGGCTAACGACGGTATCTTCGACATCTTCTCTGTGCCAAGTCTGTTCCAAAAACTGCAACACGATTGCCAGCGGATTAAGGCCGCTCCCGGCGACCGATGGGCCGCGATTGACTTCGTCTTGACGGCAGATAGTTTACGTCACTGGGCGGCGCAGGATCGTTCCTTGGATGTCGTCAAGTCATCACCCATTGTTCAGGTATGCCGTGATTTAGCAAATCGAGCGAAGCATTGGCGGAACCGATCATTCCAGGTCAAAGAGAGCAAGGCCGTCAATTCGGGATTCCAGTTCGGCGCGTTTGATTCGGCGGCCTTTCAGGTTGGTGACCTTGTCGTAGTTTTGGACGGGGAGGCCGAAAGGCAGTTCGGGCCTGAGATCGGCGTCGAAGTCCTCGCGCAAGAAACCTTGAACTTTTGGCGGCAGGAACTTGGTCTTTAAATTGGGAGCGCGTCAACCTAACGCGACTGGGAGACATACATTCAGAAGGTGCCATGATCGCGATCTTCCGCCACGGATTCGTCCCCAGCAAATCCTCATCGCCCGGAATAAGATCTGCCTTGTCATTCATTCGCTACTTCCCGAAACTCGTCTTCCGGGTTGTCCTGAATTGATTCCGCGCGAGGACCTCGATACCACGAATCCGTTTGTACTCTTCCGCGGACACAATCACACACTCGAGTCGGTTTCTTCTGGAAATCTGTATAGGCCCAGCCTGTAGGGAATCGAGCATTGCGCCGAAGCTCTTTCGGGCAGCTGTAACCGTAATAGTTTTCATATATTCATCTGATCGACAAGACTAAACAAACGCAGCAGCAGTGGCGCGCTGCCGGGCTTTGCCCGGCTGGACAGCCGAGGGCAGCTATCGCTACACGCACTTCTTACACCATCCGCGCTGGGCCCCGATATTCTGCCACTACGGAATCCGATGTGAGTAGTGTGATTCCCTCCACGGTGGCCTGCGCCAGCAGCAGCCGGTCGAAGGGGTCATTGTGGATGGGCGGCAGGCTGTCGAGCACAACTACGTGATCGCTCAGAATCGGCAACTCAGTATATCCATTGTCCAGCAGCCCTCGGCGTAGCAGGCGCGGATCGGCTTGAAAGTCGCTGCGTTCGAGCCCGCGCTTAATTGCCACTTCCCACAAGCTAGCTGCGCTGAATAGAAGTTCGTTCGCCGGGTTGTTAAGTAACTTTTTGGCGGATGCGGAGAGCCGATTGGGTTTTCCCGCAGCCCAAAGCAGGAGATGCGTATCGAGCAGGATCTTCATTTCCCGCTCGTAAAGATGCGTTCAATTTCTTCCCGGCCCATCCGGTCGAAGTCGTCCGGCACAGAGATTTGTCCAGCCATAAAGCCAAGTCGCTTTATTTCGTTTCCCACGGGGGCGCGGAGAGCGGTGACTTTCACCATCGGCCGGCCAGACTTGGCAATTACAAAGGGCTCTCCCTCGAACGCTTCCTCGACAAGCTTGGAGAGTTGGGTTTTCGCCTGGTGAATATTTACAGTTTTCATGGAGTAGCCATAGACTAAACTAATATGACTTAGTCTACTTTAGGCTAACCGTAAAAGCAAACGCCGCTTTTGGAACCTATCTTCCATACGCCGCACTGGCCGCCAGGGGCTTACGGTGGAAGGTATAGCCATCGAAAGCTTCCGACCGGAAGTTCAGATTCGAGCTGGCCAGCTTTTCGGTCTGGCTCAGGAAGAGGTATCCGCCGGGCTCGAGATAAAGATGCAGGCGTTCGAGCAGGGCGATGCGCTGTGCGCGCGAAAAGTGCGGCAAGACGTCCATGCAGAAGATGCAATCGAAGCGGCCGATGTAGCCAGGACGAGCCAAATTCATGCAGTTGAAAGTCACCAGGCTGCGCAGGCGCGGCTTTACCAGTAATTGCGCGGAATTATTCGCAGCGCTCTGCGTGTTCTTTGCAAAGAGAGGTTCGTCATCCTCTTCACATTCGGCGCCGCTGTCCACGGAAGCATTCGATGGCAGTACCGGCGAGTTGATCTTCGAGAAATAGTTGCGAATAATGGCGGGGGGCAATCCGTCCAGTGCCGACTGCCGGTACACGCCGCGGTCGGCGACAGCGATATTGCACGGCAGCAGGTCGCTGCCGACGATATGAATCGACGGGGCGGGATACGCGCCGGTAGACGCCGTCGAAGAACTCTCGGCAATTCCTCCCCGGCGAGCCGGAGTGTGCTTTCCAGTTCCGTTACCGTTGCCGTTCGATCCATTCCCATTGTTCGCTGCGGCGGGCCCAGTTTTGCTTAAAGCGTCGCAGACGGCGATTGCGATGGAGTAGGCTTCTTCTCCCGTGCTGCAACCCGCGCTCCAGATACGCAAGGGGCTTGACCCGTCGTTCGACTTGCGGGCGCAGAGTTGGGGCACCACGAATTTCGCCAGAGCATTCAACGCTCCGGGATGACGAAAAAATCCGCTGTTTACGTTGATGAGACCATCCATCAGAGAAGGCACGCGCGGAAGATCTTGATCGCCCAAGCGCAGGCGCTCCAGCAATACCGCAGCGGATTCTATCTCCTGCGACTCGATGTAGCTGGAGACGTGCGCCGATAGCGCACTGTTGGGGCAATCGAGAACCACCCCGGTTTGCCGCTCGACCAGCAGCCGCAACTCGGAAAGTTCGTGGTCTAAGATAGTGCTGGTTGCGATTAGCTTATGCATAGGAGCAGTTCCCGGTTCTCAGTTCTCGGTTCTCAGTTCTCGGTTCTCAGTTCTCGGTTCTCAGTTCTTGTTTCCAGTTTCTGGTTTCTAGTTCCGGCTTCTCGCGTCGATCAGTTCCCTGCTACAGCCATCCTGTACTTTCCAGAGTCTTGCGCGACTTGTTGAGCCATTACGTTCATTTCTTTTTCCAGCGACGAAAAACGTTGCAGCACTTCGTGGATGCGCAACGTCATGTTGCGAATGGTTTCAATCTGGGTGCGGACCTGGGCTGAGAACACGCCGGGTTCGATGAGCAGCAGGTCCGAATTACCCAAAAGCGAGGTAAGGGCATTGTTCAGGCCATGGCGCATTTCGAGCATGTAGCGGCCGAGCGTCGCTTCTCGTTCGAGCAGCGCGCAGGCCTGTTCGGCGGCACGGGCGCGGCTTTCGGCTGCGGCGCGCAGCACCGCTTCACTGGCTGCGGGAACCAGAATGTCGAGCCAGTTTTCATCCTGACTCAGCACCAATGTGCGCGGCCAGCGCTGGCGGATGAGTTGCGCCAAGGGCGCATCTTTGCAGACGCAGAATAGAGGCTGCTGCGTCGCGTGCAACGGTTCCAGAACAACCGAGAGCAATTCGCGTCGCACCGGGCCAACGATCGCGACCGCAAAGTTATCGACCGACCGCGGCCACAGATCTCCGCTGAGCATCGTGAAGGCGGGGACGTTGCGCTCCATTTGCCAGCGCGCCGTGATGCCGCGGGAGAATTCCACGTTATCGGAAATGACGAGTACGGTCGGTTGATCCACTTGCATTTTTCCTTTTTGTGCACGAACCGCGAATTCATGCGGTCCAAGCCTTCCGTTTCTACCGAGGCGACTGCGTCGTTTGGACTGCCTTATTTCTTTGTATGCGGCTGCGAAGCCGTATCCGGATTCCACTCCGGCACTGTCGCCGAAACTTCGAATTCAGGCGTGTCCGCGGCGCTCACGGAAAATTTGCCCGCGAGTTTGACAGTTTTTTCCGCTGGCTTCTGGCTGTTCTTTGGATTAATCGCGGAATCGGAACTTGCCGCTGCAGCGGCTGCCCGTTCCGCCGCTTTTGGCGCCGTCGCTTCCGCCTTCGCTTCCTTTTCTGCCGCTGGACCATGTCCCCGGGCGGCGTCCACCGCGGCCCGCAAGTCCACTAACATGCGCAGCGGCTGTCCGGAAGAGTATTCGGCCTGGAACATCACCTTCCAGGATTGGCAGATCATGCGCAGCCGGATGATGGGCTCCTGGGCGGAGAATTGGGCGCGACGGCAGTCGACCGTTTCGACGCCCTGCTCTTCCAACTCGCCGAGCCCGTCAAGAATGTTGTTGAGATCGGCCAGCATGAGCCGGAAAAAAACTCGCCGCATGAGATATCCGAAGCGGGTAAAGGCCACCAGGGCAATCGGCAGGTAGAACAGCTCGCCGGCCTGCGCCTTCGCTTTGCGTCCTTGTTCGAGCACGCCGCCGTGCAGAAGTTCATCGAGCGAACGGCATTTGCGGGCGGAATCGAGGACGCGGTCTAACGCGTTTAACCACACCGGAGCTTTAAGTTCCACGTTGCCGAGAATCGGCTTCAGACCTTTTGCCACGTGAGCCAGATCGGCGCTGCTATCCTCGAGTTCAGTGGACGCGCCCTGACTGAAATATTGCACCAGCAGGAAATCGATCTTGTCGCGGCCGGAATCGGACCGGATAGTTTTCGCGAGGAAGTGCTGCGCGAGGACAATCAATCCGTCGGAGTCGACCAGCGAAGTGGTTTGCAGGAACTGGCGAAGCTGGTGAACCTGGATGCGGTCGTCCAAGTCGTTCAGCCACTGCCGCATCTTCTCAAACGACTCGGGTTCGGGATTCTCAGATTGAGTGTCAACATCGCCGCAGTCGGACGGTTCAATGGCAAACTCTCGCGCCAGCTCGGCGTAGATGGGATGCAGCCGCTTGATGCTCGACCATACCGCGGCAAGATCGGTGGCCGTGACGGGGGCTTCCGGCGACGTGTGTTGAGGCGACGATGGTTGCGACGACGATGGCTGCGGGGACGAAGGTTGCAGTAGTGTCATGATTTCACGATCCAGTTGGGAACTGATTTAAGAAAACGCGCTGCGACTACGGTCGCGCCGGGGTGATATTGCACCGCGACCACTGCCGCTTCGGTGTCGAGCGATCCATCCGAATTGCGCAGCCGCAAAACGTCGGCGAACTCCAATCGCGTTGCGCACGCAAACAAGACTTCGCGCGCGGTGCCAAACTCGATGATGGTATCTTCCTGCACTGCTGGCTTGTCCATGGTGTTCGCGGAACTGTTCGCCGAACCGTTCGCTGCGCTGGCGCGGCTGATCTCGACCGGAATGCGCACCGGTGTGGCCTCGGGAAAAAACCGCGCCAGTTCGGCCACCGTACTGGCCCGTACCGTCCGCGCTCGAGCTGTAGCTGAATGCGCCATGAAGATTCTTGTCGTTCAAAAAGCGCTTACCACTCCCAAAACTGTCATTCCGACCGAAGTTTTTCGTTCCCGCCAGGCAATGAAAAGCGCAGTGGAGGAACCTGCTTTTCTCGTTTCACCAAAGGTGCGGTTGGGCTCCCCCTCTTCCCGGTTAGGAAGAGCGTTGGGGAGCCAGAACACGCGGTTATGCGAGGAACAGGAGCAAGCCCGAGACCACCGTGCGGAACGGAAGGATTAGCACTTAGGCGCTATAGTTTTCAGCGGTTTACACGCGTTAAGGAAATGAATGGGATGAGCGTCGGAGGCGACCTGTATCAGAGTGAGACGAGTCTCAAGCGCGGCAGAAACACATCGTCATGGTTCCTACGAAGTCCAAGACTGCTGATCGCTTCTGCAAGAACACGTTCACCGCCCAACGGTAAAGATAATCAAGCAGGCCGTCGTCTTCGAAATCGCTGTCAAGATGCTTTTCATCAATTCACTCCTGCCTAAGCACCGGCGGTGGCGCGGTGTGGCTCGTCTCACCCCGAGTTGCAGGAAATTGTGAACGCCGGGCCAAGTTCTGGCATCGAAGTGCTCACGCCAGAAAACCCGCGAATCGGGTGCGGGATCACAATAAGAAAGTTGGGGAAACCTAAATGATTCATTCGCAGAAGAAGTTTGGCTGGTGCGGCGCGCTGCTCGGGCTCGCGCTGATAATCGCTTCCTTCTCTACTTTCACGATCGCGCAAGACGAACAAGACGATCCTCCTACGCGCGTTGCGCGCCTCGGCTACCTCGAAGGCTCGGTTTCATTTCAACCGGCGGGTGAAGACGATTGGGTGGGCGCGGTCGACAATCGTCCTATGACCACCGGCGATAAGGTGTGGTCCGACAAAGATTCACGCGCCGAACTGCAACTGGGATCGGCGGTGATTCGTCTGTCGCAAAATACCGGCGTCTCATTCTTAGACTTGGACGATCACACCATTCAGCTTCAGTTGAGTTCGGGGGCGATCAACGTTCGTGTGCGTCGCCTCGATCCGGATGACGATTTCGAAATCGACACTCCTAACCTTGCTTTTACGCCGACGCAGCCCGGCAGTTACCGGCTGGAAGCCAGCGAAGACGGCACTTACACCGTTATTAGTATTCGCTCAGGCGATGGCCAGGCCACCGGAAATGGCCAGACTTATAGCCTGCACGCCGGACAAGCGGGCACATTCAGCGGCACCGACTCGCTGAGCGCCGACGTCGAGCAAATTGGCGGCCCGGATCAGTTCGATAATTGGGCCTATGCCCGCGATCATCGGTGGGATGATTCGCCCTCGGCGCACTACCTCGCACCAAATGTGGTCGGCTATGACGATCTCGATGCCAACGGCGACTGGAGCGAGCAATCCGAATATGGCCACATCTGGTATCCGCATGTCGAAGCCGGATGGGCGCCGTATCACACCGGCCATTGGGATTGGATCGATCCGTGGGGCTACACGTGGGTGGATGATTCGCCGTGGGGCTATGCGCCATTTCATTACGGACGCTGGGTTTCGGTTGGCGGACGCTGGGGCTGGATCCCCGGCCCCGTGGCCGTGCAAGCCGCCTACGCGCCCGCGCTGGTCGTCTTTATTGGCGCCGGCGGTGGGTGGGGCGGAAACATTGGATGGTTCCCGCTGGGTCCGCGGGAAGTCTGGGTGCCGTCTTATCCCGTCAGCCGCGCGTACATGACGCAAATCAATGTCAGCAATACGACGGTGAATACGACCGTAATCACAAACGTCTACAACACGACCGTTATCAACCACACGACAAACATTACGAACATTACCTACGCGAATCGGAACGTGCAGGGCGCGGTAGCCGCAGTCCCGCAGAATGCGTTTGCCAGCGCGCAGCCGGTGGCGAAAGTTGCCGTCAGGGTAACACCGCAGCAGATCGCATCCGCGCCAATGACGGCGCATGTGGCTGTAGCGCCAACGCAGCAAGCTGTCCTTGGAGCGAGAGCCTCCACTGCCGGCCATGTGACTGCGCCTCCAGCGGCTGTGATGAGCCGACAGGTGATCGCCAAGAAAGCTCCGCCACCGGCGCCAGTTCCCTTTGCGGCCCGTCAGCAAGCGATGGCGGCGCATCCAGGCGTGCCGATCGGCAGACAGCAGATGGCAACTCTGCGGCCTACCAGCGCGGCTGCCGCTCGTCCAATGGTGAAGGTGGCTCCCGCAGGAAAGCCGGCTACTCCGACTACGGGACATCCCGCGGCCGCGAATGCGGCTCGACCGGGACAGCCCGCGCCTGCTGCGCGTCCCGCGGAACCGGCTGCGCCCGCTGCGCGTCCTGCGGAGCCGGCTGCGCCCGCGAATCGTCCGGCGAATCGTCCGCCGAATCAACCCGCGCCCAATGAGCGCCCCGGCGCACGCCGCTCCGGCGCAACCCAACGACCGTCCTGAACCGGCTCAGCCAAACCGGCCTGAGACGAATCGACCGCCCACGGCTCAGCCGAATAACCGGCCCCAACCTGAGGCGACTCGACCACCAGCCGCGCAGCCGAATAATCGGCCTGCGCAACCGGAGAATCGTCCGCCAGCGACTCAGCCGAATCGGCCTGAAACGAATCGGTCCGCGGCGCAGCCGAAAAAGCCGCAGCCTGAGGCGAATCGGCCGCCGGCGGCGCAACCCAACCGTGCCGAGCCGGCTCGTCCGGCAGCGCCAAAGAGTGAACCAGCCGCGCGGCCAGCTCCGGCTCCAGCGCAGCATGCGGCGCCCCCACCGGCGGCAAAGCCTGCACCCAAGCCAAAGCCGCAAACGCCGGAGGAGAAGAAACGCGAGGAAAAACCGCCGGGAGAGTAGTTCGCTATTAAATCTGAAGATGAATCCAGCACCCTGAGTTTTCTCAGGGTGCTTTTTTCGCGTGAGCCGCGTAATCGATTGTTCTAAGTGCGACGGACTAATTTGAACTGCAAATTGCGGAGAATCTGGGGGCAAACGCATGGGTCCTTCGTCGGGAGCCGCTCACTTCGCGCGCGACTCCGCTTCCTCAGGATGACAGCCGGATCATAGTCCGCGACAGCAGTGGCCGCGCCACACGAGCACAGCTTACTGCAATGTATGGCTTGACGCCCCTGATGCAGCGCTGCCGCTAATGTTGTAGCGCTTGAGTTTGCGGTAGAGCGTGGCGCGGCTGATGCCGAGCATGCGGCCGGCGAGGGCTTTGTCGCCGTGGACTTGTTCAAATACGCGTTGGATGGTGGCGCGCTCGATGTCTTCGAGGTCGGTGGTTGTGGGCGGCGCGCCTGTAATCTCGCCGGAATGCAGATCGCCCGAGGCTGCGAGTTCTGAAACCAATTCGCGGGCGGATTCGGTGATCGTCCGAGGCAAGGGTCCGGTTGACCCGGCGATGGACGTAGGCAGATCGCCCAAGTCGATGAGTTGTCCATCGCCCAGGGCGACGGCGCGCTCCACGCAGTTTTCCAGTTCGCGCACGTTGCCCGGCCAGTCATAATTCATCAACGATTTCATTGCGGCGTTCGAAACTCGCAGATCGGCGCCGGGTGCGTAACGCTCACAAAACCAATTCACCAGCATGGGGATATCGCTGCGGCGCTCGCGCAGCGCGGGAACGTGCACCGTAACGACATTCAGTCGAAAATAAAGATCTTTGCGGAAGGTTCCGGCCTTGTAGGCAGTTTCGAGATCGCGATTCGTGGCGGCGATAATGCGGACGTCAACTTTCACCCTCTGGTTGCTGCCGACAGGCCGCACTTCTTTTTCCTGCAAAACGCGCAGGAGCTTGGCCTGCAATTCGAGCGGCAATTCGCCAATTTCATCGAGGAAAACCGAGCCGGTGTCGGCTGACTGAAACAGTCCCGGCTTGGATTTCAAGGCTCCGGTAAACGCTCCTTTTTCGTAGCCGAAAAGTTCGCTCTCGATCAGCGTGGGCACAAGCGAACCGCAATCGACGGCGACGAAGGGACGATTGGCGAAGGCTCCGCGAAAGTGAATCGCGCGCGCGACCAATTCCTTGCCCGTACCGCTTTCGCCGGAGATGAGAACCGCTGTGCGCGTATCTTTCAGGCGCGAGGCCATGCGCAGCACTTCCTGAATTTTTGCGGACGAGCCAACGATGCCGTGAACGGCGGTCTCGGCATCCATGCGCTGGCGCAGGAATTCGTTCTCTTCAACCAACCTGACTTTCTCGGCCATGCGCCGCAAGAAAAGTCGAAGTTCCTCGAGCGGAGAGAATGGCTTTGTAATGTAGTCGTAGGCGCCAAGTTTCATGGCCTGCACAGCGGTTTCAATGGATCCGTGCCCGGTCATGAGCGCAACTTCGCTGCGCGGCAGAAGCTTTTTCGCTTTCTCGAGAAACTCCAGTCCCGACATGCGCGGCATCACCAGGTCGGTGAGAATCATATGTACCGGCTGCTCTTCGAGCAGAACCAGAGCGGTTTCGCCGCTGTCGGCTTCCATGCAGATGAAGCCCAAAGCTTCGCCTACGGTGACGCAAAGTTTGCGAATGGTCTGTTCGTCATCGACGATCAGCAGGCGGATTCTCAAGTCTTCCTTGCTGGCAATGGTCACCGGGCTTTCCCCATAGTTTTTTCGACCGCGGAGATTAAATCTTGAACGCGGAACGGCTTCTCCAGATAAAGGGCGCCGATTTTGCGCAGGGTGGTTACGGTTTCTTCATTGGCGTAGTCGCCGGTAATGATCACAACCTTGTCGACCAGATCGGGGCGATGGGCGGAAATCCAGGTGTGAACCTGCGCTCCATCGACTCCGCCGGGCGTGCGCATATCGGAGACCACGCCAAGAAAGCGGCCGTTCTCCAGCAGTCGCAGGGCTTCGGCGCCGGACTCGATGCAGACTACTTCATAGCCGTTGCGTTCGAGGGTAGCGCTCACCAGAGCCATGATCGAGGGCTCGTCTTCGATGAGAAGAACTGGCAACGGACTGAGTTGAGCGGCGGGACTGGTCATGGTTGATTCACTCCTGCGGCCACACTTAAGGAAGCGGTGTGGGGCGCTGCGGGAAATCGGACAATGAAGGTGGCACCCTGCCCGTCGGCATTGTTGTGGCAGAGAATTTCGCCGCCGTGTTCTTTGACGATTCCATAGCAAATGCTCAGGCCGAGGCCGGTGCCCTTGCCAATCTCTTTGGTGGTAAAGAAAGGATCGAAAATGCGATCCGGGTGCGAAATGCCGTAGCCGTTGTCGCAGAATGACGCTTCAACCGCGTCCCCGGCCTTGGTGGTCATGATCTCGATGCGGGCGGCGCGGCCGATCTCGTGCACCGCGTCATAAGCGTTGTTCAGAATGTTGAGAAAAACCTGCTGCAACTGGTGAGCGTCGCCAATGATATCGGGCAAGCCTTCGTCCAAATGTTCGACGATGTCGACCCCGTGGCTGTTGAAGTCATAGGAGCGCAACTGGATGGTGCGGCGGAGAATCAGGTTGAGTTGAACCGCGTTGCGCTGCGGCGGCATTTGCCGCGCGAAGCTGAGCAGGTTTTGCACGATCTGCTTGGTGCGCTGCGCCTCTTGCAGAATGACGCGCAAATCTTTTCTGGCATTATCCGGCAGATCGGGATTGTCGAGCAGCAGATCGGCGAAGCCAAGAATCGCGGTCAGGGGATTATTTACTTCGTGCGCGACGCCGGAGACGAGTTGACCGACGGCCGCCATTTTCTCCGCATGAACCAGCTTGTCGCGCAGATCGGCGGAGTCGGTAATGTCGGTCATCACGACGACAATGCTGCCGATCTTCGGCGCGTTCGTCACGCATGGGACTGAGGTTCACGGAAAACTGCCCGACGTTGCCGTTGCCGCGCATGATTTGCAGTTCGAGATTGTCGACCTGCCCACCGCGGAGAATGGCTTGCAGCGCATCGTTAAGGGGACGCACGAAGCCGGGAGCTGCCAATTCGAGCAAAGGACGGCCAAGAAGTTCGCGCTGTTCGAAGCCGGCATCGTACCATCGGCGATTGGCGTAACTGATTAGCCCGGCGGTGTCGGCAACCAGAATGAAGCTCTGCGTATTACTGAGAATCTTCCCGGAGAAATCGCGCTCGCGCTGAAGTTCCGATTGCGACGTGCGGACTCCCGTAACGTCGAGCATCAATCCGCGAATTTGCAACAGCCTTCCAAGACTGTCATACATGCCGAAGGCGTTAATCAGCACATAAATTTGAGAGCCGTTCTTGCGGCGAAGCGTGGCCTCGAAATTACGCAGGTGGCCATCTTTCTCCATGGCTTCGGCGTGTTGCCGGCGCTGTTCCGGGGAAAAATAGACCTGGCTGGGAATATCGACCTGCAAGAGTTCTTCGCGGCTCGAATAACCCAGCATGGCAACCAAGGCGTCGTTCACTTCGACGAAACGGCCGTCGGGCGTGCTGAAGAACAATCCCTCCTGAATATTGTCGAACAATTCCCGATAGCGGCGCTCGGCTTCGCGGCGGTCGGTAATGTCTTTGAGAACGTGAATGGTTTGCAGGCTCCCGCCGGATGCGCCGGATACGCGCGAGGTGGAAACCAGATAGGTGCGATCCAGCGCGGGATGGACGAATTCGTCGGTATCGTCAGCCATGGAGCGGCAAAACGGGCACGAATATAAAGAACTTTCGTTGGTAAGAGTGAGGAGAGCCCGCATGTTCACGCCGATGAGTTCGCTGGGCGCAACGCCAATCATGGTTGCCAGCGAGCGATTCACCCTCAAGACTTTATCGGTCTCGTCGTGCACCACAATGAAATCGGTAATCGCGTCGAATATTTCCAGCCAATGGCGGTTCGCCTGTTCGATCCGGGTGAAGAGCCGCGCGTTTTCCAGAGCCATAGCCGCATGTCCGGCAATCGCTTCGAGAAGATCGCGATCTTCAGAGGCGAACGGGTGCTCGCGTCCAGATATGCAGAGCAAGCCTGCGAGTTCGCCGTCGGACCCAGGCAGGCGGGTTACAATCAACTCTCTCCAGCCAAGATTCGAGGCCAGGTCCGCGCCCAGGATGTCCGCGGCGGATGCGTTCATGATGGTATCGGGGCGTTTTGAAACAAACTCGGAAATAGCCTGAACAAATTGCTGCTGCCGCGGCCGATCGTCACCAGCATTTTGAATCGGGGTGGGATGAAGCGCCAAAGATTGGAATCGTCCATCCTGAAAAATGGCCAGCGCGCCGGCGCGGGCGCCCATTAACTCGATGGCGCGTTCGAGGAACTTGCGGGCGAAGTCCGGCAAGCGCAGCAGCCCATCGATTTCTCGTGCCAGTTGCGAGAGGGTTTCGGCGCGCTTGCGGTTAACTTCGGACTGGTGCAAGTTATGCGCGAGTTCAAGCGCAATCGAAACTTGCGCCGCAAGAGTGCGAGCGCGGCGGATATCCTGTTGGGAAATACCGGTCTCATCCAGCCGATCCAAAACTCCGAACATGCCAAGCACGCGCCCATCCGCGCTCGCCAGCGGCACCGCCAGCAACTGCCGGGCATGGAATTGAGCGATCACCTCCAGATTTACTCCGGGAACCTGCGTGAGATCGTCGGAGCAAAAGATCTCTTTGGCGCGCAGGGAGCTGGTGGCAACGCCCTCGGGAAATACATGATCCAATCGCTTCGATTCGCCGCGGTTTACGGCGTAGCGAACGTGGAATTCGCCGCCTTCCAGCAGCGCGATAAAACAGCGGCCGAAGCCGAGAAAGTCGGCGGCGCGCACGACGAACGCCTGGAGAAAATGGGCAAGGTCGGCGCTGGAACCCAGCTGCGACGAAATGTCGAGCAACTGGTGCAAATCATGAGCCTGGCCTTTTGCGGCGGCGCACAGTTCCGCATGAGCCAGGGCGACGGCGCCGAAGCCGGCTATGGCAGACACCAAAGATTTCTCCTCCGCCGTGAAGGGCGATTCGTCGCGCGGATAGACCAGAATCGCGCCCTGCGTGTGCGCCGTACGGAAAGGCGTAGCCATCAACATGCCTGGGGAAACCAGTTTGCCGAGCGAGTGCAGATCGCCGCCGATGGAAATCGAAATGGTCTCGCCGGCGGATACGGCGCGCTGCGCCAGGTCGGCGGCAAAGCGAATCGTCTGGCGGTCGTGCCCGGCGCGAAAGGCATTGGCGAGCTGTGGAGTTTCGGCGGAGACGGCGCATAACTCGAACGGCCCCTCGCCCCGCAGAAGAACCGAAACCAGGCGGGTGCGCAAAAGAACCCTGACGCGATCAGCCAGAGTCTCGATCAAGGCTCCGGTATCGGGAGTTTCATGCAGAGCATGCGACACCTCCGCCAAAACCTTGGTTCTGTTTTGCTCCTCTTGCGAAGAGTCGCTCATTCGGGTTGCTTCCAGCAGACTCCCCAGCTGCCCCACCAGGACGGCGGCCTTGGTTGCCAGGGCTTCATTAAAGAATCCTTCCTCGGAGTCATGCAGAAACGCCATCACGCCGATGACTTCATCAAAGACGACCAAAGGCGCAGCCAGCATCGACCGAACCTCCGAGTTGTGCGCTGCCGGAAAGGAAAGTCCCTTTTGAACATGATCGACAAAGATCGTGCGGCGGCTGCGGATGACTTCGGCCATAACGCCACTGTCGGGAATCGCCAGCCGGTGCCCGAGGAAGCCCGCGGCCAACTCCCCGTTGGCTCGATCGGCGACAAGTTCATCGCCCGCAACGCGCCAAAAGCAAGTTGCCGCCACCTGGAAAAACTCCTGGGCGGCGTGAACGAACAAATCGACCAGCGAGTTCGCGCTCGGGTGCTCCGCAGCTTTGGCGGACAGGCGCAACCAAAGCTGCTGAAAAGCCTCATCGGAGGTGGAAAAAGAAAGCTCCATCGGCGAGGTCGAACCTCCCTCGACGATTTTCAGGCGCTCATCTTTCAGGCGCTCATCGCTTTCCGGCACGGATTCCTTGAGTTCCCACAAGTGATTGAATCTAAGGGAAAACTATCTGCCATCTCAATTTGAGTCAAGAGAAATGGAAAGACGGGTGCCAAAGTGTGAAATCCCCCAAAAATGCCTGTTCGCAAGTCTCACTATGAGAATCAACTCCGCGATCGCCCCTAAGTGAGACAGCTCTAACTGTAAGTCGAAGTCATATAGAAATTCCTGTTCCAGAACTAAGTCTTTAGCTTCTTATGAGATCCCGATGGTTACCTTGGTTCGGCGAAAGCAATGCGCGTGGCCCCGCCGTTGCTGCTACGGGGTCACTCACAGTGGTGGAGGAAATGTGTCTCTCCGAAAGACTTTGCTGATTTTGATGTTGGCGATTTCGACTGCGACGAGCGTCGTAGGATTAAACGCGCAGGATACACAGAGCGACGTTGGGCGCCGGACTGTCAGCAAGATTCAACCTTCGTATCCGGAGATCGCGCGGAAGATGAATCTTTCGGGAACGGTAAAGGTGGCAATCGTCGTGGCAACGAACGGCTCGGTGAAAGGATGCAAAGCTAACGGGCGGCCATCCGGTTCTGGGGAATGCGGCTTTGGACGCGGTTAAGAAATGGCGCTTTGAGCCGGCTTCGGCGGAGAGTTCCGGAACGGTGACTTTCAAGTTCGAGAACAATCAATAGGACTCACGGCAAGGGACTGCCAGGAGAAACGGCATGACAATTGGCAAGAAGCTTTACCTGAATTTCGGAATCATCCTCAGCATGGTCGTGGTGCTGTTTCTGGTGAATATTTTGGCAGTGCAGCGGGAGCACGCTGCGAAGGCCGCGGCCACGGCGTCGCTCGAACTCGCGGACGCCACCAATGAAGTCCGTTTTCAGATGATGCAGAACCGCCTTTATTTGAGCAACTACTTGCTGAGCGGCGACACGCGCGAAGTCGAGCGGATGAACGAAGGCCTGCGCATTCTCAACGACAAACTGCAACAAGGAAGCGCGCTGGCCAATTCCGAGCAGGAGCGCACCGCGCTCACGAAAGTGGATCAACTCGAGCAATCCTGGGCGAAAGAGTTTGCCCAGCCGCTGATCGACAAGCGCAAAGACGTGGATTCAGGCAACGCCACCGTGGCCGAACTACAAATCTACTACCTTCAGAAGGATGCTTCGTCCTGGGTAAAAAATTCGACGGACGCCCTCGACGTAGCCGATGGAGAAAATCGCAAGTTAGTCGAGGCGCGGCGTAAATCGGACGAAACCGCGAGCACATGGACGATTCTGGCCGCAGTCTTCAGCACGCTGCTGGCGCTGGTCTGGGAGCGGTCATCGCTTTCACCACGGCCAAATCGATCACCCAGCCTCTGACCAATTTGATGAATCGTCTCGCGCCAGATCGGCGATACCGGCGATCTGGAGCACAGCATTGACGTGAAGCGCGAGGATGAGATTGGAGAACTGGCCCGCACCTTCGCCAAGATGGTCAATTACCTAAAAGAAATGGCGGCGGTTTCGGAATCCATCGCGGGCGGAGATCTCACGGTGGAAGTGAAGCCGCGCTCTCCGCACGACACGCTGGGCAACGCTTTCGCGAAAATGGTCGAAGGCCTGGCGCGGCTGGTGCGCAGCGTGCGCGACGCTTCGGCGCAAGTGGCCAGCGCATCCGGCCAGGTCGCGAACGCCTCGGATGATTCGGCTAAAGTTGGCCTGCAAGCTTCTTCGGCCATCGACGAAGTTACCAGCACCATGCACGAGATGAGCGTGAACGTGCAGAACATGGTGAAGAGCACGCAGGTGCAGGCTTCCAGCGTGAGCGAGACTTCGGCTTCGATCGATCAGATGGTGGCTTCGATTCAGCGCGTGGCCGATACCGCGAAAGTGCTGCTCGATATTTCCAACCGCTCGCGGGAAGAAGTTCACAGCGGCATCACCACCATGGAGAAGGCCACCGACGGCCTGAACCGCATCAACGCGACCATCACTTCATCCGGAGAAATCATCGGCGCGCTGGGACAGCGGGCGGACGATATCGGAAAGATCATCGAAGTAATCGACGATTTGGCGGAACAAACGAATCTGCTGGCGCTAAACGCAGCCATCGAAGCGGCCCGCGCCGGAGAACATGGCCTGGGCTTCGCCGTGGTGGCCGACGAAGTGCGCAAGCTGGCGGAAAAATCCGCGCAATCGACGAAGGAAATTTCCGAGCTGATTCAGAGCATTCAGAAGGAAGCGCGCAAAGCCGTGGAAAACATGGACCGCTCCACCGGCATTGTCAACGAAGGCCTCGATCTCGGCGGCGAACTGAACGGCGCGTTGCGCAAGATTTCGAATGTGGTCACCGAAGTTTACAAGTTCGCCCAGGAAATCGGGGCGGCCACCAACGAACAGTCGCATGGCTCGTCGCAAATTGCGCGGGCTACCACGCGGCTGAACGAGATCACGCATGAAATCAACTCGGCGGTGGAAGAACAAGCTTCCGGCGCCCAGGCGGTGGTAAAAGCCATGGAGCGCATGCGCGAACTGGTGCAGCAGTCCACCTCCGGGTCGACGGAACTGGCGGCATCTGCGGAACAAATGTCGAAAATGTCGCGCGGGCTGCTCGATTTCATGGACCGCTTCACGCTGGAAGAAGCCGCTCGAATGGATGCCGCCGAGGACGAGAGCACCCGCAGCCGGCGGGCTGCCGCGGCAGCGTCGCGCTACTAGGGCAACCGGCGGACTAGCGATGAATCAAGAACTTCATATCGTCGGCTTTCAGGTGGGGCGCGAAACTTATGGCGTGCCCATCACTTCGCTGCATGAAATCGTGCGAGTGCCGGAGATCACCGCCGTCCCCGACGCGCCCGAATATTTGGAGGGCGTGATTAATCTGCGCGGCAAGATTGTCTCGGTGATGGATTTGCGCAAGCGTTTTGGCGACAAGCAAGCGAAGCTGAAAAAACAGAACCGCATTTTAGTTGTGGAACATTCCGGGAAGCTGGCGGGGTTGATCGTGGATTCCGCATCGGAAGTTCTGAAGATTCCAAAAGAGGACGTCGAAGTTCCGCCCAGCGTATTTCAGGAGGGCGGATTGAACTGCGTCACGGGCCTGGGAAAGGTTCGCGGGCGCCTGATCGTGCTGCTGGACATGACGCGCTTGCTGGCGCCGGCAAGTTTGCTGCAAGAAAATGGTAACGCCGAAAACAAGACCGCCAAGCCGGAAGCGCGCGGAGCTTCGGCTCGCTGAGGAATGGCGGCCGCGTCGAATTGAGTTTTGCCGGTTTGCCCGAGAAGAATCAATTCGGGCGCTGAGAACGAGAGAAGGAATGAGTACATCCGGAGCCGCACCAGCTCCCATCCTGACCGAGGCGGAACTGAAGCTGCTGCAAGCGCTCGTCTACCAGGAGTGCGGCATGCACTTCGACGAGCGGCGCACGCATTTTCTCCAGGACCGCCTGCTGCGGCGGCTCAAGGAGTGCCATCTCGATTCCTTCTATGCCTATTACCGCCTCTTGATCAGCCAGGAGGGCAAAGCGGAACTGGCGAAGCTGGTGGAGAATCTGACAGTCAACGAGACCAGCTTTTTCCGCCACAAGGCTCAACTCGATCTCTTTCAAAATTACGTTCTGGAGCAAATGTTGAAGCGCAAGCAGGCGCACCGGGAATATTCGATTCGGGTATGGAGTGCGGGCTGCTCCACCGGCCAGGAAGCCTATACCCTGGGCATGATGGCGGCCGACTCCATGGCTTATTACTACCTGCGCAATCCGCTGCCGGTGGAGATCACCTTGCCCAAGCCGTTGATTCCTCCGCCGTGGCGCGTGGAGATTTTGGCCAGTGACATTAGTTATTCGGTGCTGCGGACGGGGCAGGAAGGCGCTTACAACGAGCATCAGATGAGCACGGTGGATTACGGATTCCGGCTGCGTTATTTCGACAAAGTGGGTGACCGCTACGCCGTCAAGAAAGCGCTGAAGGAATTGGTTCACTTCGATTTTCATAATTTAAAGACGGAATATCTTCCGCAGCGCAACGACGTGATTTTCTGCCGCAACGTGATGATGTACTTCGATCAGGCGGAACAGAAGCGGCTGGTCGATAAGTTCTACCGCTGCTTGAACCCCGGCGGCTACTTGTTCGTGGGCCACGCGGAGAGTCTGCTGGGGCTGACGGAAAAATTTCAGATGGTGCACAGGGATAGCGGAACGGCGTACCAGCGGATGGAGGTGCGCGAGTGATGAATCCTCCCGACGACCGCGGAGCCGAGCTGCGCGAGTTGTTTTTCGAGACCTCGCAGGAACTTCTGCAAGCGCTGAACGACGAATCGCTCAAGCTGGAAAAAAATCCCGGCGACGAAGAGGTCGTGCGCTCCATCCGCCGCACGGTTCATACTTTGAAGGGCGATTCGGCGGCTTGCGGATTGCGGGAACTGAGCGAACTGGCGCACCAATTCGAGGATGCGCTTTCGCTGGAAGCGGCCGCGTGCCATGGCGAGCTGGCCGAAATCGCATTTTCCGCCGCCGACGTATTTGCCGAAATGCTCGCGTCCTATCATGGCGGAACCCCGATGCCCGATACGGAGGCCCTGCGAAACAGAATTCAACATCTCACCGCAACGCCTGAGGCGCAGGACTCAAGGCGCAAGAAATCCTCGATCGACGCCATGCCCCGGTTTAGCGGCGGATGGACGGAAGCGGAAAAGAAGGCGGTAGCGCGGGCGCATGCCGGCGCACTGCCTGTCTATGACTTGGTGGTGAAGATCGATCCGCACTGCTCGCATGCCGATTGCGGCGCGGCAACTGATCCAAAACGCCGTGGGAAAGATCGGCCAAATCGTGGTCGTGGGACCGGATCCGAAGTCGCCGGCAGCCACCAAGCAGGTGGAACTGGTTGTGACCAGTTCGCATTCGGAAAAAGAGATTGCCGCCCATTGCCATATTCCGACGATTACGGGCGACATCAGCGTGACCTTAATGGTATCCGCCCCGCCGGAGCATGCTTCGTCGGCGCGTGCTTCTTCAGTCCATGCTTCATCAGCACATGCTGCGACGTCCGATGCCGATCCGGCATGCAGGGTCGAAGAGTCCCAACGCGAAGAGGCCGAGGGCGCGGTGTTATTGGCCCGCAAGACGGCACCCCCGGTCGACACAAACGCGCCCCCCACGATTGCTGTGGAAGCGTCACCGGCCGGCCACGAACCGGGGTTGTCGCAGGCTTTGGTGGAGAACATTCTGCGAGTGGACGCGGGCCGCATCGACAACGTGCTCAATCTGGTGGGGGAACTGATCATCGGCAAGTCGATGTTGCAGCAGGCGCTGAGCGAGTTCGGCAAGCGCTATCCGAAAGATCCTCTGCGCGGCAGGTTCTCCGACGCCATGGCGTTTCAGGCGCGCGTGCTGAACGATCTACAGCGCTCGGTCATGAAAATTCGCATGGTGCCCGTGGATCAATTATTCCGCCGGTTTCCGCGAATCGTGCGCGACGTGGCCCGGCAATGCGGCCGCGAAGTCGACCTCGAACTCGTGGGCCAGGAGACGGACCTTGACAAGGGCATTCTCGACGCCATCGCCGAGCCCTTGACGCACCTTGTGCGGAACGCCATCAGTCACGGCATCGAGTCTTCCGCGCAGCGCACCAGCCAGGGCAAGCCTCCGCGGGGAAAGGTCAGGCTCAACGCCTACCACCAGGGCAATCAGGTGGTGGTTGAAATTGGCGACGACGGACGCGGCATCGATGCCCAGAAGATTCGCGCGAAAGCGATTCAACTCGGATTAGTCACGGCGGAAGATGCAGGCCGCCTCAGCGAAGCCGAAACGCTGGACTTTATTTTTCGTCCCGGCTTCAGCACGGCGGAACAAGTCACGGAAGTTTCCGGGCGCGGCGTCGGCATGGACGTAGTGCAGAGTGTGTTGCAGAGATTGAAGGCCACCATCCATGTAGAGACGCGCATGGGCCAGGGAACAACCTTCCGATTGAAGCTGCCGCTTACTCTCGCCATTATAAAAGCCCTGATGTTCTGGGTGGAGCAGCGGCTCTACGCGATTCCGCTGAATGCCGTGAGCCAGATTGCGCGCACCCGCGAATCCGACGTGCACCGGGTCGACAACTACGAAGTGCTGCAACTGCGGAATCAGGTATTGCCGCTGCTGCGGCTGGGGCGCCCGGCATTGGCCGCGGACGACGGCAAGTCCGCGAAATTGTTCGTTCTGGTAATCGTCGTGGGAGAAAAAAAATTCGGCCTTGTGGTCGACGCATTGGAAGGCGAGGAAGAACTCGTGATCAAGGCTTTGGACGATCAAACTTTCTCCACTGATCTAGTGAATGGCGCTTCGATTCTGGGCAATGGTCACGTCGTGTTGATTCTCAACCTTCCGGCGGTGGTGGAACACGCCGCGCGCAGGCGGCCGCAAGATGCCGGGCTCACCAGCTGGGGATCCTGCTGAACCATGCCGACCGCGCAAGGCTGGCCATGAGCGCCAGTGGAGGCCGGGCATGAATGAAATAAACAAAGTTCGCGTGCTGGTAGTGGACGATTCGGCGCTGATGCGCAAGGTCATCCCGCAGATGCTGGACTCCGATCCAATGATCGAGGTAGTAGGCACCGCGATGGACGGCACTTTCTGTCTAAAAAAGATCGAGGAATTGCGGCCGAACGTGGTCACGCTCGACTTGCAAATGCCGGGTATGAACGGCATCGATACGTTGAAAGAGATCATGCGGCGGCATCCCATCCCGGTGATTGTGGTCAGTTCCCACAGCACGGAAGGCGCGTCCGTCACTTTGAAGGCGCTGGGCCTGGGCGCATTCGACTTCGTAACCAAGCCGCGGGACGCCACCGAGCACATGTCGGAGACGGCGAATGAGTTGATCGCCAAGATCAAAGCCGCGGTGGGATGCAAATTGGTACGTCCCGGATTTTTCGGGGGGCGGCCAGTGCCCATGGAGAAGATTTCTGCCGCGAAATCCTCGCCCGCGCCCACCCGGCTGGTGGCGATCGGAATCTCGACCGGCGGGCCGCAGGCGCTGGAGTTTCTGCTGCCGCAGTTGCCTCCCGACTTTCCCGGCGCCATCGTGATCGTGCAACACATGCCGGAAAACTTTACGGAAATGTTTGCCCGCCGGCTCGACGAACTTTGTTCGCTGCGAGTGAAAGAGGCGATTTCGGGCGATGTGTTACAGGCTGGGCGAGTCCTGGTTTGCCCGGGAAATCGCCATATCAGAGTGAAGCGGCTGCCGCGGGGCGATGTGGTGGTGCTGGGCGACGACGCTCGGGTCAACGGCCACCGGCCAAGCGCGGATGTTCTGTTTCACAGCGTGGCCGAAGAATTCGGCGCAAAGGCCGTGGCCGCTCTGATGACCGGCATGGGGGATGACGGGGCCGAAGGCTTGGGCGCGATTAAGAAAGCCGGGGGCATGACCATCGCTCAGAGTGAAGAGTCTTGCGTGGTTTTTGGCATGCCGAAAGCGGCGATTGAGCGGGGATATGCCACGCGGGTAATAAATTTGGACGTTCTTTCGGCCACGCTGCAAACGCTTTGTGGCCGCGGTGGCGAACACAATGAACGAGATCGCGGTGCCGGAAAAGCGGTACGCACCGGCTTTTAGACGAAGTGGCTGACCGCAGGTTCCGTGACCTGAGTCATCTATTCGGCGGGTTACCGCCGTGTTGAAATCCGTTAGAGGAGGTTGTTATGGAGCAGTTTTCAGCAGTGAAACGCAGCAAGGACGGTCAGCCGGTGCGCTACTTGATCGTGGACGATTCCGTGTTCGCGCGCAAGAATCTGGCCCGCATGATCGAAACCTTCGGCGGACAAGTGGCGGCGGAAGCCGGTGACGGCTTGACCGCCATCAGCGAGTTCGATCGTACTCATCCCGACATTGTGCTCATGGATATCACCATGCCGCAGATGGAAGGGATCGAGGCGGCCGAAAAAATCGTCCAGGCGCATCCCGAAGCCCGCATCGTCATGGTGTCTTCGGTGGGCTACCAGGAAAACATTGTGGCCGCGTTGCAGCGCGGGGCGCGCCATTTCGTGCAGAAGCCGGTGAAGCCGGAAGTGCTCTATGAAGTCATCAAGTATGTGATGGGAGAAGACGGCGCGGTTGCCACGTCGGCCAGCGCGGGAGTCTAACCACATGAAGATGGAACTCATTCAGCCTTTCATCAACGCGGCCGACGCCGTGTTGTCGCAGGGCTTGTCGGGCACCACGAAGGTCGGCCACCTTTCGATGGAAGAAGACGGCTACCGGCGGAAAGGCGTGGCCGGCATGGTGGCGCTTACCGGCGACATCGAAGGCCGCATCGTCCTCGACCTCGAGCCGCAAACCGCCCTGCGCGTGGCTAGCCACTATGCGGGCGCCGAACTGCCCGAATCGGATGCGCTGATCAAAGAAACTATTTTCGAACTTGCCAACCAGGTTGTGGGCAATGCCGTTTGCGCCCTGAACGATCAGGGCTTTCACTTTCGCATTCATCCCCCGATGCTGCTTTCCGCCGACGAAGGCGACAAAACCAGCGAAGACGTGGAAGCCTTGATGATTTGCTTCGAAACCTCGCTGGGCAATGTGTTTATGAACGTCGCGCTGCGGCATAACAAGCGGCGCATGGCGGATCACGCGGCGGCTGGACGGTAGGCGCCGGCTTCCGGCTTCGGACTCAGTCAGTTCTCACTCCCTGCAAATCATTCTTCCGTGCTCTAACCGAACTGATAGCCTTGTCATCTCGAACGCGGCGATCGCCGCGAGAGAGACCTTACGTGGGATTGCAGCCTCGCTGCTGCTGCGAGGAACGCCAACGCTGCATGCACCGGCGCGTTCTTATCGGCTGCTGTGCCGATGTTGGCCGTCGTAAGGTCCCTCTGAGAGCTTGCGCTCTCGTCGGGATGACATGACTGTCACTTAGTTGTGGCGTTTATCCGACGATACTCACCGGTCTTGTCATCTCGAACGCGGCGAATAGCCGAGAGAGAGACCTTACGTGAGATTGCAGCGTCACTGCTGCTGCGAGGAACGACCACGCTGCACGCCATCGGCACACGTACTTACCGGCTGCAATGCCGATGTTTGTCGTCGTAAGGTCCCTCTGAGAGCTGGCGCTCTCATCGGGATCACATCGTTTTGATAGCGCGCGAGAGACGGCCTCATCCCAAGGTAGAATGCTACGAGCGGTTTATTGCTCCCGTGCTTTCGATCTGTCATCTTCCGGAGGAATCCTTGTTCAAATCAGTGGGCTCAACTCGACGATGCTATGCGCTTGGCGTGATTCTTGCCCTTGCCGTTATCTCGACAGGATTGCTTTTTCTCGGGCCGACGCAACATCATGGCCCGTCTCTCGCAGGCTCCCGCGTTATGCCGGCGGCCGAAGAGCGCGGGCAAAGTCGAATTCAGGCTGGCTACGCCGCGCTTCCTCTGGCGTTTGAAGAGAATCAAGGTCAAACCGACGACCGGGTGAAGTATCTCGCTCGGGGCAGCGGATATACGTTGTTCCTGACGGCGGATGAAGCGGTATTCTCGTTGCGCGCACGCTCGAGGCAAAGTGGAAACGGGGATAGCGGCAAGCGGCAATTATTTTCAAAGGGAGATGCGCGACATAGTAATCGGAAAGAAGCCGTGGCTGCGGTTCGCATGCGGCTGATGGGAGCGAATAATGCGGTGCCCCTCGAGGCCGAAGAACCGCTTGCGGGGAAAAGTAATTACTTTCTCGGAAAAGATACCAGCAAATGGCGCAGTAATGTTCCCCACTACGCCCGAGTCTCCTACCGGGAAGTTTATCCGGGCGTAAATTTGAATTTTCACGGCGCGTCGCGCCAGCCGGAGTTTGACTTTATTGTGGCGCCGGGCGTGAATCCTTCCCGCGTTAGTTTTCGTTTTACCGGCGGCCATGGGATTAAGACGGATGATTCCGGCGATCTGTTGATCTCTTCGAGTGCGGGAGATCTTGTGCTGCACAAGCCCGTGGCTTATCAGGAGATGAATGGAGCGCGTCAGAGTGTCGATGCTAGCTTCATCCAGACGGCTAAACATCAAGTCGGCTTCGCGCTGGGCAACTACGATCACAGCCGCGAGTTGGTGATCGATCCCTCGGTCAGCTACGCCTATTCGACATTTTTGGGCGGGTCACTCGAGGACGATGGCTACGCCGTTGCGTTCGATACCAACAGCGATGGGACCGCCAATCACGCGTATGTTACTGGCGAAACGGCTTCCACGAATTTTCCAGGCCATTCGAATAGCAATGCCGGCGGGTTCGACGTTTTTGTGGCAAAAATCGCCGCGGACGGATCGAGCCTCGTTTATTCCACCTACGTTGGCGGCAGCGAAAACGATAGCGGGAATGCCATCGCCGTAGATTCTTCCGGCGATGCCTTCGTGGCTGGCGGTACGCAATCGAACGATTTTCCGGTTTTGCCCACCGGCAGTTCTTCGTTAAACGGCGCCGGAAATGCCGTTCTCTTCGAGCTTGGCCCGACTGGCACGCTTACTTACAGCACTTACCTCGGCGGAGACGGCATAGATACGGCGCTCGGCGTGGCCGTCGATGGATCCGGAAATATATATGCAGCCGGACAGACGAGTTCGTCGAACTTTCCTATGAAGAGTCCGCTGCAATCGACTGAGGCGGGCGGATTCGTGGCAAAGCTGAAGCCTTCGGCAGGGGGAGTAGCCGATCTGGCCTTCTCAACTTATTTGGGCGGCAGTGCTCAGGACTATCCCAGTGCCATCGCGCTCGATGCGTCGGCGAACGTTTATGTGACTGGGCGCACGACAAGCTCCAGCTTCCATACGACCTCGGGGGTGGTGCAGTCGACCTACGGTGGCGGCTCGGCAGACGCGTTTGTAAGCGCTATCAAGACGGATGGGAGCGCCTATATTTATTCGACGTTCCTCGGAGGCAGCGACACGGATATCGGCAACGGGATCGCGGTCGACGCCGGCGCGAATGCATACATAACGGGACAGACGGCATCGGCGTCGTCGAATGGATCGGCCACTCCGTTTCCGCTGAAGGCCGCTCTGCAACCTACCTTCGGCGGAGTTTACGATGCGTTCGTTACGAAATTGAACGCGAGCGGAAGCGCGCTGGTTTACTCCACGTACCTGGGAGGCTCCGACAGCGATATCGGCGCGCACATCGCGTTGGATGGCAGCGATAACGCATACGTGACCGGCCAGACCTATTCGTCCGACTTTCCGGTGGCGCACGCGACGCAAGCTAACTTTGGAGGCTTATACGACGCGTTTGTGAGTTCGATTAACGCTTCGGGATCGCAACTCGCTTTTTCCACTTACCTGGGCGGCAGCGGGGGCGAGGACAGCAGCGGCAACTTCGCGGGAATCGCCGTGGACGGCCCGGGCGCTTATATTTACGTGGCCGGAAACACCAGTTCGAGCAGCGGTTTCCATACCACGTCCGGCGTCTTTCAATCGAGTTACGGCGGGGGCACGGAAGACGCTTTCGTAGTCAAGTACACTCAATCTGTCTTCACGATCGCGGCCACGACGCCGGGCGCGGTGTCGGCCGGTTCGTCGGCCACTTCGACGGTAACTCTGACCGCATATAACGGTTACAACTCGCCAGTGAGCCTGAGTTGCGCGGTGACCGGCAGTGGTTCGCCGTTGCCCGCGTGCAGCGTGACTGGAAAGAATCCAGTGACGCCGGTGGCGAGCCCCGGCGCTACCAGCACGGTCACCATTACCACTACGGGAGCCAGTGGTTCGCTGCTGCACCGGGGAAATATTTTTTACGCGATGTGGTTGCCGGTTGCGGGCTTGGCATTTGCTGGAATGGGCATCTGCTCTGCACGGTCGCGCCGCGAGAGCCTCCTTGGATTCATTCTGCTCGGCGTGATCGTGAGTTCCCTCATTCTTTTGCCGGCATGCGGCGGCAGCAATAGCGGCGGGGGCGGTGGCGGTGGCGGAAGCACGGGAACTCCCGCAGGAAGCTATACGATTACAATCACGGGAACTGGCACCGATTCGGCGGCGACCACCCAGTCGGCTCAGGTGGCGTTAACAGTGAACTAGAGACGGGAAACTATTTTCAGCAACCTGCTAGACTGCAAAAGTCGTGTTAGCGGTGGCTGACTGTGGACCAGGTTGTTTTTAGCGCCGACCGCGGGCAGCGTTTGCGACGACGGAGGAATCGAAGGTAGTGAGTCTGCACCCATTCATGGTGAAACCCGGAAAAGTTGTGCGCGCCCTTGTCGTCGGTTTGTTGCTGTCAGTTTTTTTCGCGGCGTCGATCCCGGTGGCGCACGCGCAGAGTTTCACTTTCACCCTGGCTTCTCCGCTTTCCCCACCGGGCGTAGATCCTGGCGGAGCATCCATCGCCATTCTCGACCTTCAGCCGACCGGCGGCTTCAACAGCCCGGTGACGTTGACTTGCACTGTGAGCACGTTGAACACACAGGCGGTAGATCTGCCGACGTGTCCGGCGCCGAATCCGAGCCCGGTAACTCCTCCGGCCACTCCGACTATTACAGTCAGCACGGTGGCGGGCACTTCGCCCGGGCAATACACGATTACGGTGACGGCAACGAGCGGATCGATCACGCAGCTTCTCTCTCTAAACCTGGGAGTGGAACCGGTGACGGAGAGCTACAACATATCGGCGATACCCTCGACCGCGACTCCGAATCCAGTGGTTGCCGGGAGCCAGGCCACTACCACCGTTACTGTAACGCCGAATTCCGGTTATTCGGGAACTGTGACGCTGGCTTGTCTCTCGATTTCGCCAGTGGTCACGCCTTCGCCCATCTGTTCGTTTAATCCTCCGACCGTGGTGGCGGGGTCAAGCACCGTTCCGCCAACCTCGATACTGACCATCACAACCAGCGGCCCGATTCCCACCACGAGATTGTCGGGCCCGCGAATTTTTTATGCTGTTTGGCTGGCGATTCCTGCCTTGGCGCTGATAGGAGCGGGAACAAGCCGCGCTTCCCGGAGGCGATTTCTGGGGATATTCCTGCTTACGGTTGTGGCCAGCGGCTTCATCCTGTTGCCTTCGTGCAGCTCAAACACCACCACCGATAATAACGGCGTGACCCCTACCAACACGTATACCTTTACGTTGACCGGTACTGACGCAAATGGCGTAACTCCGAGCAGTACCACGCCAGCTACCGTTACTGCGGTCGTAAACTGAAGCGGATTGCAATTGATGCGGCGACTTCGAAGCTCTGCCGGCCGTAGTCGCGGAGTGAGGAATGCGGCTTTGCGCTGGCGGGTTGCGGCTTCGGCGGTCCGCCTATTAAGCTTCGCCCTCGTTCTTCTTTCGCTGCCACTCCCCCCGCTGGATGCGGCGCCGACGCCGCAGCCGAAAGAAAAGAGCGCATCGGCTCCTCCAGTCGTGCGCTGGGATGAGCAGCAAACCGGATGTACTTTCAGTCGCGGCGAAGACGGTAAATATCGATACGGGCTGTGGTCGGGAGACGTGGGCATAGTGGTGGCCGTCGATGGCCGCGAATTGCAAATTATCCGGCATCGCATCGAGCCTATCTTTGGAATTCTGCTTACGATCCGCTATCGCGGAACTACCGGGATGGACAGCGGCGCAGACGGCATCACGCTTCAATTTCTTAGGCACTTCAAGGTTGTTCAGCCTGCCCTCGACCCCGATAGCTATATCCAGAAAATTCAAGCCGACGCGGACGAGCTTGACGACGCCACGCGGCGGGCCGTAACTAAACATCCCGAACAGAAAGAAGCTCGCGAGGCCCGGTTGCAGGATTTTCAGAAGTCGGTGAGTGAGCTGATTGATTTTCTCGGCACGAAGACTCTGCATCCGGCCCATCTGGATCGCGCGACTCCGGAAGTGAGCGGCTGGGTCTTCTTCAACACGGAAAACAAATGGCTGGGAGGATGGAAGGCGCAAGAAGATTTTATTTTGCGAGTACCGCTCGACGGAAAGACTTTCGAATTTCCTTTCAAGCTGCCTCCCGAGCAGGGAGAGTTTACGTTGCGCAAACGTGAGTGAATAGTCTGCCGGGCAATTCGGCTTTGGACGTTAAGGTCCGCTCTTTTTTCCTAACTCTTCACGCGCCTAAACAGCGTGCTGAAAATATTCGTTGCGGTTCCCGAGAGGCCCGCAGGCGCTGAAGCGCAGCTTTTATTAAGCGACTCAAAGGGCACGAATGAATTCGTGCCCTTTCCCACTCGCGCATGCTTCCCTAAAGCGCCCTTCCCGAACCGTGATCCAATCTGAGTTTTTCAGCCGAGAAAAGCAAAAAGGCGCGTCAACATCCGTCGTGCGACGCGCCGGGCGAGTATTTTGTGCGGCAATTTAGTAGGTGAAAGACTGAATCTCATTCACCGTGGTGTCGGGACCATCCACATACCCCGATCGCGTGCCTGGATGCAGGGCGATGTGCATTGCCACCACGTTGAAGCTGTTGGAAAAGCTGAATCCGTTTAAAGTCTCCATCAGGACGCCGTCGATGTTGTACACGTAGATTGTGCTGCCCTGGGAGGAGGAACTGGAAACCGGCTGCGCCACCAAAAACCATTTGTGAATGGGATCGAACTCCACATCGGCGCCGCTGAAATCCTGTATGCCGTCGGAACCCGGCAATTCCACCGCGAATCCAGCTTCGGTGGAGAGGTGATAGAACTCTACGCTGGCGTCGTCTTCCGTTGTAGTGCAGAAAATACCGTCGGCGGAATCGACCGCAATGCCATTGACGAAACCGAATCCAACGCCGGTGAATTCGCTGACAGTGGCAGCCGTAAGATCAACCAGGCCTATCACGGGCCGGCACCCGAAGCAGCCGTCGCCTCCGCCCAGGATCGCCTGATTCGTCGTGCTGTCGTATGCGATTGGCGGAGGTACGCTGGCAAAGTTAGTTGAGTCGGTAATGTCGACCACCGGCCCAAAAGTGTTTGCCGCAACATTGGAAGAGAAGACCCACGGAATAAAGTTTCCGCTGTTGTCGTAGGCAAAGACGGCGACATTCGGAACGCCCTGGCTGCGGCTCACGCCGGCGGGCATAATGATGTGTTCGGCGCCGATGGGCGGAGTCCAAACGCCAGTCAGTTTGTTTGAACTGAGAGGACTCAGCGTATTGAAGGTATCTTGCGCAACCCGGCCGCCTTGCACGTGCTGGTGCTCAACCAGTCCAACGCTAGTGCCGACTATGCCCATCGTGATGAAATCATCCTGAGTTTGGGTTTCGGTGACCACCTTTAGGATTTGCCCGGTACTTTGGCTGAAGGTTTCGACTGCGGCGGTCACGTTTCCGTTGGGCTGAGACAGGGCCTCGCTTAAGATACCTTCCGTACCGTTTTGATCGATGTCAAACCCGAAGATTTGGCCGCCGAACTTGCTGTGAACGATTACTTTGCCGGGTCCAACCGGGGGTTTGGCCGGGCTATGGGGCTGTGCTGATGCGGCCGCTCCGCAGAGAAGTATTAAAGCGAAACATAGGCCGACAATTGCTGGATTTCTTCGGGTATACATTTTTCTTACAGTCTCCCTGGGATTACGTTGCCCCGGCCGAATAATGTTGTCGCGGGCTGGGTTGCTTTATGAAGTTACGTGGCGGGCGCTACTCTGGTGTCACACATTCGTAAAAGGTTTGTAAAATCGCGGGTTTGTAAAATCGCCCTGCTGGCTGCGAACGGCGGCAATGAGAAGACAACGCGCTCAACCATACTGTAAAATTGATACGTTGGAAAGAAGCGGCGCGAGTCTGCAAAATTTCCGGGTTGATATCCGGCTTCCAATCGAGTTTCTGAAGCATTCCCAACATCATATTCGCGTGCGCGTTGACGCCGCGCGCAACTAAACAGGCTAGGAGAAACGAACATGGCGGTAGGACCTAAGATCGCAAAAACGGCAGATCGAAAGAAAGTTATGGATACAAGCAAGAGCACGGATTGTCCTAAGTGCGGCAAATCGACGCGCATCGTGAAGCGCATGAAAGATCGCGAGCGCGGCGTTCCGGGCGGGATTTATATTTCGTGTTCGGCTTGCGAGTTTTTCGAGAAGCTGTAGGGGAAGTTAACTTTGCCAGTTTCCGGCGGCTGGAGGATTTGAATTATCCGCTCCGGCCTTTTTCGCGGCCGCCGCCCACTGTACGTACATATGTATTGACATCGGGACCACGTAACGGTACTCTAAGTTTGGTGCCAGGCAAAGTAATGCGCTTTGAATGGGACGAGACTAAAAACCGCCGTAACTTTCTCAAACACGATGTCCGCTTTGAAATCGCCGCGCTCGCATTCGACGATCCCTATGCATTGACCCAGCGCGACGAATCGACTGGCGAGGAGGAACGCTGGATAACTCTGGGATCTTTCGGCATAGGCGCGGTGCTCTTTGTTGTCCACACTTTGAGGGAGCGGGGTGAGGATCAAGCAATACGAATTATTTCCGCTCGCCGCGCGACGCCACATGAGAGGAGAAAGTATGAGGAAGCTCACCAAGGAACAAAAACGAGACATCGCCGCCATCCGAACAATGAGAGACGAAGACATTGATCTGTCCGATATGCCAGAGGTTCTGGATTGGAGCAAGGCGGAAATCGGAAAGTTCTACCGTCCGCCGAAAAGGTCTGTGACGATGCGGCTCGACGCTGACATAATTGAGTGGCTGAAGGGTTACGGCAAGGGCTATCAGACGCGAGTGAATATGCTGTTGAGGCATGCCATGAAGAACTCCGCCGATAGGGGCAAACCGGACAAAACCATGGGGCTGCGACAAGAACGATTCACCTGACATGAGGATAGCCGTCACAATGCGCCACCCCGACTTGCGGATCGGACACTCTTGGCACCGTCTCCAGGTGTGGATTCTTCCTCCATCCCGTAGGGACTTTTCATAACCGTGGTTTGGGCAGAAATAACTCTTGCATGAGCCACACATAAGTCCGCGTTGATAATTCCATTGAAAGCTGGCTATGAGGCCGTCGTAGTGATACTGCTCCAAGGTTACTGCGTCACAAAGGGCGCATCGGTGCAGATGATCCGCGAGGTTGCGTCTAATCGCCTCGTCACGCTTTCTATCCTCGGTAGCCTCGCGGAACACGCGGGGTTCGCCGCAGGACTTACACTCCACGCCGGACGAACCGTAGTGGAATACATGATCGTTGCAGACACAGCGAGAGCATCGACCGCAGGTGCCGACGGCGGGTTTTCCGCACTGATGGCAAACCATCTGATGAGCTATGCCTTATAGGCCGGAATTTGCGCTACACCGCAACCGTAACCGATGTCTCCGTGCGCGTAACGGATCTATACAGCGTATCGCGCTCGATCGGTTCTCTGCCGGCGGCGCGAATCAGACGCTCCAATTCTTCGCGCCGCATGCCCTGCGGCGTGGTGGCGCCGGCATCGTGATAAATCTTCTCTTCGATCACAGTGCCATCCATGTCGTCGGCGCCGAAGCGCAGCGAGATCTGCGCGATCTTCGCGGTCATCATTTGCCAGTAAGACTTGATGTGCGGGAAATTGTCGAGCACCAGGCGGCTCACCGCGATCTGTTTAATATCCAGCATGCCGGTTGTTTTCGGCAGATGTTGCAAAAGCGTGTTGTCGGGGTGAAATGCGAGCGGAATAAAAGTCTGGAAGCCGCAGGTTTCGTCCTGCAACGCTCGTAACTTCAACAGGTGATCGACGCGATCCTCGTCATTTTCGACGTGGCCATAGAGCATTGTTGCGTTCGATTTCAGGCCGATCTGGTGAGCGAGTCTGGCGGTATCGAGCCACTCGCTGCCGTCGATTTTGTGATCGCAAATGATGTGGCGAATGCGGTCGGCGAAAATTTCCGCGCCGCCGCCGGGTAGCGAATCGACGCCTGAGGCCTTGAGCTGCTCGAGCGTCTCGCGAATGGAGAGCTTGGCGCGCTTCGAAAGATACGCTACCTCGACCATGGTAAAGGCCTTTAGGTGAACCTGCGGAAAGCGTTGCTTCAGGCCGGAACACAGATCGAGAAAGTACTGGAACGGCAGGTCGGGATGCAATCCGCCAACGATGTGAAATTCGGTGACCGCTTCGCTATATCCTGAAGCGGCCGTTTCGAAAGCTTCATCGAGCGCCATCGTGTAAGCGCCGGGCGAATCTTTCTTGCGGCCAAACGCGCACAAGCGGCAGGCGGCAACGCAAACGTTCGTGGGATTAATGTGGCGATTGACGTTGAAATATGTTTTGTCGCCGTGCATACGCTCGCGAACACAGTTGGCCATCCAGCCCAGAGCGAGAATGTCGCCGGTGCGGTAGAGAGCGAGGGCATCGTCGGCGTCCAGGCGCGCGCCCGCGATTACTTTACCGTGAATGGGCGCGAGACGTGGATCGTCAGTTTGAAAGGGATGAGGCTCGTGCGAGAAGGACATCGCTTAGATGATATCGCAGGACTGCTAGAGAAGTCACAGCGCGTAGGGTGCCCGGATTTTCGAGAGCCGAAGCTTTTGACCGCAAAGAACGCAAAGGTCGCAGAGAAACCCACAGCAAGGCTGTTTCAGGCAATGGGTCAGTTTGAGTTCGGTTCGTCCGCCAGGAAATCCCGCGTCCCGCTGGAAAAACGCAGTACTTCGGGGAGACGCAGCCTAAATCGTGTTCAGTGGCCGGCAACAATCCGGTCGCTGATTTTGTCGTACTCCGATTCCGGGATGACATGGCGCGCGACGAGTTCGTTCGCGTTCTTGAAGGGGCGTTCCGCGATGATGCGGTCGGCGTCGCGCTCCGTCATGCCGGGCAAGTTCAGCAGGTCCGCTCGTGAGGCGCTGTTGATGTCGAGCGTCTTATCGCTTCTCATGCCTTCTTTCACGCCTTCTACGACCGCCTTTGTATCGCGCCTCATGGTTTCGGTGGCCGCGGCGGTCTGCTTGCGGATCTGATCTGGATTGTCGCTGTTGTTGCATGCGATTCCAACGAACAACAGGGGAAGTGCGACGAGCGACAGGTAGCGCTTGTTCGAGAGCGTCATGAACTCTCTGATGCCATCCTGATCTTAGGTGTTGGCGGTATCTTTTCGAGCCCGTTTCTTTGTCTCTATGTCTCGATCAAGTCTTGATCTTTTCATTCTCCGGATAGTTATTTTCCATTGGACTTACGGGACAGACTTTGGCAGATTGATGTTGCAGCCAGAATAGCTTGCCGCACGGCCCCCGATGGCCGGTTTCTCCATTTTCTGCGAATCGATATTCCTGCACCTTCGAAACCGATAACGCCAAGGCATGCGTTGTCGCCGCTAAAACCTGACACGAACCTGACTACCACCTGGAAAATATTGGGAGATGCCGACGATGGGTAGACGAAATAAAACACGCCGCAGGCAGCCAGTCACCTTAAAGGCTGTGGCCGAATCGGTGGGATTGGCGACCGGAACCGCTTCGCTGATTTTAAATCGCGCTCCGCAATCGATGTCGATTCCGCAGGCGACGAAAGATCGCGTCTTCGCAGCGGCCCTCAAGTTGAACTATCGGCCCAATCCAATTGCGCGCGCGCTGAGAGCGGGAAAGCCGGCCGCCCTAGCGGATAACGTGAGCCTAAACCCCGGCTCACGCGCGCTCCTGTTTGGCGGCGAAAAGCATTTTATGCTTGCTCTCAACGCCATTCGCAAGGCAGGCCTTCGTGTCCCGGAAGACGTGTCGATCTTTGGCGCCGACGTTACGCCGGGTAACACGGAGTCCGCGCTTTAGAGGTCGCGAAAAACGGGGCGTTGGGTGCGCAAGGCAACTGCGGGCGCTAAAGCGCAGATTCGTTTTAGCGAAGTAACGGCACGAGTGAACTCGTGCCCTTCCCAAATCCTGCCCGACCTTGAGTGTTTACGCCCGACTCCAGTTGCTTCTTAGAACTGAGAGTGAGAGTGCGAGCGGCGCTCAACAGCGATGGTCAACGCGCGGTCAGGCGGGTAATTCCCAGCCTTCGTCCTTCATCTTTTGATTGGTCCAGTGTTGAAGCTGTTCGAATAAAACGGGATCGATGACCGTGAAGCGGATGCCCACCCGGCCTTCGCCGCCAAACCAGACGATACGAGCCTTCGCGCGGAAAATGGTTTCGCTATCGGGCAACGGAAAACTCACGTCGAGAAGTCCGGTAAAACGCATCGACTTTATCAATCCGTCCAATCCCATGCCGCCGGTGCTTAAGTTAACGCCCTGGACGGAAATTTCTTCGCCGTGCTGGTTTTTCAGAGTCACAGGCAGTTGCACCCGGGCGCGGAAAAACTTCTGCTGCTCGAGGCTAATCAGCCCCAATGGAGTCGTGGTCTCAGCGGGATTTACGTTAATGTTGAATTCCTTCAGCTTGCGGCTAAGGGTACGGCGGGAAATGCCGAGCTGTTCCGCAGCCTGAGCACGATGACCTCCGCAGCGCTCGAGAGCGCGAATAATCATCTGCTCTTCCATGCTATTGAGGTTCCCGACCGGTATCGATGCAGTCTGACGTACGGCTGCGGGATTGCCCGACATCGCGCCCACAATCTGCGGCCTGCGGATTTCAGGTTCGCGCGACTCCACGGCCACGCGCGCGATCAGGTTGCGCAATTCCCGAACATTTCCGGGCCACGCTTGAGAAAGCAACTCGGAGATGGCGTCCGGGGCAAAAGATCTGCCCGAGTCCTTGAGCGCGAGAAAATGTTCGGCCAGAGCGACGACATCTTCCGGCCGTTCGCGCAACGGCGGCACTCGCAACTGGAACTGCCCGAGGCGATGAAATAAATCCTGGCGAAAACGGCCAGCGGCGACCGCGGCATCGAGGTCCTGATTCGTTGCCGCAACGATGCGTACGTCGACTTTAATCTTGCGGTGCCCGCCAAGGCGATAGAAAGGATATCCATCAAGGACGCGCAAAAGCTTCACTTGCGTCTGAAGCTGTAGTTCGCCGATTTCGTCGAGGAAGAGCGTGCCCTTATCGGCAAGTTCGAACAATCCGGCCTTCGACGAATCCGCTCCGGTAAATGCGCCCTTTTCGTAGCCAAACAATTCGCTCTCGACCAGATTCTCAGGAAGAGCCGCGCAGTTGATATCCACCCACGGCCTGCTGCGGCGCGAAGACGACTGATGAATGGTGCGGGCAATCAACTCCTTGCCGGTTCCAGTTTCGCCCGTAATCAGAACGCTTTCGGGGTGGCCGGCTACGCGATCGACCATGCGCATAAAGCGTTGCATTAAAGGGCTGGCGATTACGAATTTTGTGCCATCGAGTTCGCGCGAGAGGAGCGGCGTTTCCTCTTGCGCAAGCGCTTTTCGCGGGTGAACGGGGGTTGGCTCCGATGAGACCGAAATCAAAGCGATCATTCCCGCAGGCACGGATGCGGCATCGCGAAGCACCGTCACGAAGGTGTCGGTTATGAAATGCTTTCCAGCCTTGGTTTGACGTCGATGTCGGGACCGATACTGGCCGCATTGCCGAATCGCGGTTACGAGCGCTTCGTGCAACTGGCGCTGCTCCAGTCCATCCTTCCCGCAGGAAAAAGCCGTCACCGTTCGGCCCAGGACATCGGCCGGAGTGCATTCGAAAAGTTTCAGGGTCGACTCGTCGCAAGCCGCAATATTTCCTTCGAGATCGGCAGATACCACGGCCACACCAACCAAGGACTCAAGATCGCGCGCCGAGGGGGGGAACATTCCGGCCAAGGGAGGGTTTTCGCCTTTGCAGTCACCGGCGGGCAAGGGTAGCTTCGAGTTGGAATCCGCCGCCATTTAGCGCTTGCACTCGATCTTGACATACGAAGTCTATGCAGCGCGAAGTAGGCGACGCCGGACCGTAACGACGGTAACCTGTTACTACCAAAATGGATCAGCCGCGCTCCAGGTAACCAATCTTCGCCGCTCCGCGAAGTTACGTCGGTAAGCTACTTAAAACACGGTAACCAAAATACGATCCAATGGTCGGGCAAGTCCCGGAGTGCGGGATATGCCCGCACCGGCCCTGCCTGTCGCTTTCCCAGTCATACAAGCCGCGACGGAATGTCGACTCAGACGAAACTATTTGTCGGGAGCACTGTCTCGCTCGGGATGGTGGTCGGGTGCTTCGCACTTTGGCACTGGCAATCGGCCGATCTTACTCGATTTATCTGCTATCTGGCAGTCGCTATTCTGGCCTCGGGGCTGAAAGTGCAATTACCCGGCATCGATGGCACGATGTCGGTCAACTTTCTTTTTATCCTTCTCGGCGTCATCGAGTTAAGTCTGCCGGAGACGCTGATCATCGGCTGCACCGCCACGCTCGTCCAGAGCATTTGGCAAACCCGAAATCGTCTGGATCCCGTCAAAGTCCTGTTTAACGTAGTTGGGATGATGGCGAACGCCAGCGCGATCTGTTATGTCAGCTACCACTGGCTGGGCACAAGGCTGGTAAACAGTAAGCCCCTTCTGCTGCTGGTGGCGGCGCTGGTTTTCTTTCTCGCGAATACTTTGCCGATTTCCTTCATCATTGCGCTCACCGAAGGCAAATCGAGCCGCAGGGTCTGGAAGGAGTGCTACTTCTGGTCGTTCCCCTACTATCTTGTTGGGGCTGCGGTAGTGGGATTTGTGGGCATGGTCAACCGGCGCGAGGGCTGGCAAACGTCGCTGCTGGTGCTGCCGGTAATTTACTTGCTTTACCGTTCTTACCGTCTTTATCTGGGCCGCCTGGAAGCCGAGCGAGAGCGGGTTGAGATCGAAAAGCGGCATGTCGAAAATATTGCCTCGCTCAACATGCGGACCATTGAGGCTCTGGCGCTCGCAATCGAGGCCAAAGACCAAACCACTCATACGCATCTGCAACGGGTTCGCATCTACGCAATCGAGATCGCGAAAGATATCGGTTTGTCGGCGGACGAAATCGAAGCGTTGCGCGCCGCGGCATTGCTGCACGACATCGGCAAGCTCGCCGTTCCCGAGCACATCATCAATAAGCCCGGGAAACTAACCCCGGAAGAGTTCGAAAAAATGAAGGTGCACCCGCATCGTGGGCGCCGAGATTCTGGAGCGCGTGGCGTTCCCCTATCCCGTAGCGCCCATTGTGCGGTCGCATCACGAGCGCTGGGACGGCTCGGGATATCCCGCGGGACTCGCAGGCGAAGAAATCCCCATCGGCGCGCGCATTCTTTCCGTTGTCGACTGCCTCGACGCCCTCGCCACCGATCGCCAGTACCGTCCCGCCATTCCACTGGACCGCGCGATGGAAACGGTAAAGGAAAAAGCCGGCACTTGGTTCGACCCGCGAGTGGTCGAAGTTCTCGAGCGCCGTTACGTCGAGTTGGAACGCATGGCGCAAGTGCATGAGGATCGCCCGGCTCCCAGCAAAGAGTCGTCCGAACTACGAGTGGAGCGCGGGCCCGCACCGGCTACGGGCTTCGAGAAATTTTCCGAATCCCCACCCGCCGAATCCGACTTTCTCGCGTCAATCGCATCCGCCCGCCAAGAGGCGCAGGCCATGTTCGAACTGAGCCAGGACCTCGGGAATTCACTGAGCCTGAGCGAGACCTTGTCTGTGCTTTCGATGCGCCTGCGCAAGCTGATTCCCTACGACTCGATCGCGGTTTTCGTGAACCGCAACGGGTGGTTGCTGCCGGAACTGGTGAGTGGAGAAAATTTTCGCATTCTGTCGTCGATGAAGATACGCGTGGGCGAAGGCCTGTGCGGCTGGGTGGCGGAGAATTGCCGGCCCATCCTGAACGGCAATCCTCAGGTTGAGGCGGGCTATACGGTCGATCCGGGAAGCAGCCGGTTTTATCCTCGGCGCTCGTGGTGCCCTTGCAAGGACTGAACGGCGTGGTGGGCGTGCTGGCCATGTATCACTCGACGCTCGACGCTTTTACGCCCGATCATTTGCGCATTCTGTTGGCGGTGGCTTCAAAGGTCGCGCTTTCCGTGGAAAATGCCCTGAAGTATCAGCAGGCCGAGAGTTCGGCGACAACGGACTATCTCACCGGCCTGCCCAATGCGCGCTCGCTGTTCATGCACCTTGCGCAGGAAGTTTCGCGATGCCGCCGGATGAAAACTTCGCTCGCCGTGATGGTTTGCGATATCAATGGGCTCAAGAAGATCAACGATTCTTTTGGCCATCTGGAGGGTGACAAGCTGCTCCGCGAATTCAGCACGCGTTTGAAAGAAGCCTGCCGCGGTTACGACTATGTCGCCCGCATGGGCGGCGACGAATTTGTGGTCACCGCTCCGGGCCTGTCGGCGGAGGGCGCGGAAGAAAAGATCATTCGCCTAAACCAGGCAGCCATCGACGCGGGACGCCGTACCTGTGGACGCGATATAACGACTCTGAGCGTAGGAACCGCATTCTGTCCGGAAGACGGATATGACGTGGAATCGCTGCTGGCCGAAGCCGATCGCCGCATGTATTCGGTGAAACAAGAGCACTACGCTCGAATCGCCGCCGAGAAACAACTTGTGGCGCAAGGGGCTGCGGGAGAATAAATGCGCAGCCTGAGATGGAAAATTACGGTCCACGCGCTGACAATGTTGGCGACCGTGCTGCTGGGAGGATTGCTCTCGGCCACGCTCGTGCGATTGGCGCCCGGATTCGATGCGGATGAGCGAGAACTCGATCCTCACTTGAACGAGCAAAGCGTTGCGGCACTCCGCGCCGCACGGCATCAGGATCACAACGTCGTACGCTTCTATTTTTCTTACATGCAGCGGGCTGCGCACGGCGATTTTGGCACGTCGCTGGCGTTGGGCCAGCCGGTTCGCACTTTGATGGGCGAACGAATTCCGCTCACGTTGCGATTGCTGTCGATGGGACTGGCTTCCGCGTGGATATTGTCCCTGGCGCTGGCCCTGAGCGCGGCATGGCTGAAGGTTTCCGCTTATGATGCGCTTACAACCGCGTTGAGTGGAACATTCCTGTGTATTCCTGCCGCGGTTTTGGCGCTGCTTTCGGTGCTGTGGAATCTATCCGGGGCGCTGGCGATTGCGCTCATCGTCTTTCCCCACACTTATCGCTATACGCGGAATCTCTTGACGAAAACCTATTCCCGCCCGCACATCGTGGCCGCCCGAGCACGAGGACTTGGAGAGGCGCGCATCTTGTTCTGGCATGTTGTGCCGGTGATCGCTCCGCAGTTGCTGGCGCTGGCCGGCGTTTCCGTGAGTATGGCGATTGGAGCGACTATCCCTGTCGAAGCCTTATGCGGGTTGCCCGGCATCGGGCAACTGGCGTGGCAAGCGGCGCTGGGGCGCGACTTGCCGTTGTTGGTGAATATCACTGTCCTGGTGACCCTCGTAACCTTGCTGGCAAACTCCAGTGCAGATGTAATCGGTCATGTGCTCCACCGGGACGCATGAATCTGTGGCAAAAATTAGCGTTTGCGATGCTGGCGCTGGTGCTGGCCGCTTCGATGGCTGCGAATTGGCTGGCCCCGGGAGGTTATGCCCGGCAGTACCGCGAGGCCACCGATGCCGCTCCATCGCGCGCGCATTTGCTGGGTACGGACGAACTCGGGCGTGACCGGTTTGCCCGCGTGCTCTATGGAACCCGGATTTCGCTTGCGCTCGCTCCGGCGGCCGCTCTGCTTTCTACTTTAGCGGCGGCGCTGATCGGAGGACTAGCTGGATACCTCGGCGGAACCTGGGCGCGGATTGCGATGGCGGTGACAGATTTATTTATGTCGCTGCCGTGGTTGTTCTTATTGATCACCGCGCGGGCGTTGATGCCGTTGAATGTGTCTCCGTTAGTTTCTGTGCTCGTGACTTTCATGTTGTTGGGGCTGCTGGGTTGGACGGCTGCGGCTCGGGTACTATGCGCAAGCGCGGCATCGTTGCGCGGCTCGGATTTTGTGCGGCAGGCGAGAGCGGCGGGGTTGCCCGGCTGGAGGCTCTTCTGGATCCATGTGCTGCCGAACCTGCGGCCCGTGCTTTACGCACAGTTCTGGATTTCGATTCCGGTCTTCATTTTGAGCGAAGCCAATCTCGGAATCCTCGGCCTCGGCGTAGCCGAACCTTTGCCTTCGTGGGGGAGTTTGTTGAAAGAACTGGAAGGCATGGTTTCGGTGGGCGAGGCGCCGTGGAAGTTTGCGTCTCTGATTCTGCTCATCGCGGTGGTGACGTCGTTTCAGGTGTTGCTCTCCAAACATGAAGAAGCGGCGGCATGAAACGGCACAAAATCTTAAGGCGAGGTAAAAGGTGAAAAGTCTCTCGAGGAAAGCGATAGCGGTTTCATTGCTCTGCGCGGCAATTTCGGCGGCGGCCGTGGCGCAAGGCGGCGAGTTGAGATTTTGCCTGCGTACCGAGCCGAAGACGTTCGATCCCCTGAAGGTGGATGACGACGCCTCAATCGCAATCCGTTACCTGACCGGCGGCGTGTTGGTGCGCCTGAATCGCCAGACGCAGCAACTCGAGCCGGAGTTGGCGCTATCCTGGAAGGTTTCGAAAGACGGCCGCCAAATCTCCTTTCGCCTGCGCAGCGGCGTTTCATTTTCCGATGGCACGCCCTTTTCCGCGGAGGACGTCGCTTACACGATGCAGCAGTTGATGGACCCGGCGCTGCACTCTCCAACCGGCGACGCATTCCGCTCCGGCGCAGGCAACGTCGAAACCAAAGTGATTTCTCCGACCCAGATTTCGATTCGCTTTCCGGCGCAGGTTGCCGGACTCGATCGGCTGTTCGACCAAGTTGCGATTCTTTCCGCAGCGTTCGCCGAAGAAAGAAATGGCTGTGCTCGGCCCATTCGTCGTTGCCGATTACAAACCGGGTGCATCGGTATTGCTGAAGCGAAATCCCAACTATTGGAAGACGGACGAGCAGGGCCGCAAGCTTCCTTACCTCGACTCGATTCGTCTGGATATTCAGCCGAATCGCGATGTGGAAATGTTGCGATTTAAGCGTGGAGAACTGGATCTCATCAATACACTCGACAGCGAATACTTCGACAAGCTGGAGTCCAGCGCACCGCAACTGGCGCACGATGCCGGGCCGTCGCTCGACAGCGAGCAGCTTTGGTTCAACGAAGTCGCGAAAGTCGCCGATCCCAGCTTACAAGAAAAATTGGTTTCGTTCGGCGGCGTTCAGGCGGGCGATTTCGGAAGCGATCAATCGCGACGACTTAAGCCGCATCGTCTATCACGGCCACGCGCAGCCGGCGCTGGGACCGTTTTCCCCGGCAAAACATTTCTGGTTCGACAGCAAACTCAAGCCGCAGGTTTATAGCCCGGACGCCGCTCTGAAATCGCTGCAATCCGAAGGCTTCCGCATGGAAAACGGAACGCTGAAAGATAAAGACGGCAACGAGGTCGTTTTTTCCATCATCACCAACTCCGGCAACAAAGCACGCGAGCGCATGGCGGTGCTCATCCAGGATGATTTGCAAAAGATCGGCATCCACGTAAATGTTGTCACGCTCGACTTCCCTTCCCTGATCGAGCGCATGACGCAGAGTTTCGACTATGAGGCGATTCTGCTGGGACTTGACCAATGTCGATCTCGATCCCGAACGGCGAAATGAACGTATGGCTGAGTTCATCGGAAAATCATCAGTGGAACCCGCAGCAGAAAATTCCAGAAACCGCGTGGGAGGCCGAGATCGACCGTCTCATGCGCGCGCAGGCTTCTTCCAGCGACGCCAACAAACGAAAAGAAGCATTCGATCGCGTGCAGGAAATCGCGGTCGAGCAGGCAGCCATTCATCTTTCTGATTAACAAGAATGCGTTCTCGGCGGTCTCAACGACAGTGCACGGCGCCGCTCCCGTCATTCTGTCGCCGCAAACTTTCTGGAACGCCGAACGGCTGACGGTGTCGGCAAAGTAGGCAACGTCCTTTGCCACGGATTTCCACGGATTGTCACGGATTCGGAACCAGAAACCAAAAAGCATAAGTTGAATGGAATCCGCCTTCGCAAAATCCGGCTTTGCTGTCGGCGCATCTCACGGTGCGCTACGCGAGACAAGCCTCCGGTTTTGCGGGACGTGCAGTTCGAAATCGAACGCGGTGAAGTGCTGGGTCTGGTCGGCCAGAGCGGTTCGGGCAAGAGCACGCTGGCTATGGCAATCCTTGGCCTGCTCGACAAAAAGCGCGTCGAAAGCCGAAGGCGCAATCAATTTCAGGATTCCGACCTCTTACAACTTTCGGAGCGCGAGCTCCGCGCTCTCCGCGGACGCGCGGTCTCACTGGTTTTGCAGAGTCCTTTGTCTTCGTTGAATCCCGCATTAAGAATCCGAACTCAACTTCGAGAAGCCTGGCGCGCGCATGCCGCCGGCACCGGACGCCGACTTGTTTGAACGCAATCTGCGCCTCGCTGGGAAGCGTTTCTTTGCCCGCCGACGATGACTTCCTGCGAAAGTATCCCGTCGCAGATGAGCGTGGGCCAGGCGCAGCGCGTACTGATCGCGATGGCGATTCTGCACCGTCCCGCACTGCTGATCGCCGACGAAGCCACCAGCGCCCTCGATGTAATTACGCAATCGGAAATCCTGGCTCTTTTTCGCGAACTCAACCGCTCCACAGGGATGGCCATTCTCTACATCTCTCATGATCTCGCGTCGGTGGCGGGAATCTGCGACCGCATCGCCATTCTTCATCAGGGCGAAATTGTGGAATGCGGATCACCGAACAGATCTTCACGAATCCCCAGCACGAATATACGAAGCGGCTGATGGCGGCGATTCCGCGAGTTCTGCCGCGCAAATTCGCCGGCCGCAGTGAGCGCGTATCGGCGCGCCGCGCGATACAATCAAGCGAAAAGTTCGATTGTTACTGGCGCGCGGACAAAGCGCCGCGTGAGGAACCTACTGTCAGTAGACGCGACCTACAGAGTATGTGCGTCCGTGTAATCCCATGTCTCGCAAACGACGCGAGACATGGGGCACCCACTTTCCCCATCTTGTTCTTGCCGGTAACCACCTCGACGAACCACGGTAACCAACATCATACGCATGGGACAATCTGTCCCATGCCCCTCACCGGGGACAGATTGGCCCAGACACGGCCGGCCGGGCAGACTAATCCGCAACGTTTTCAACTAACTTACGCGCGATCCCTTTGGCCTCGCCCGTGCACAACTAGAGCGAGCTTAAGTGCGGTTGCTCCACACTCGTTCGTGCCGTCAGGAAGGATAAACATATGTCGCAGGGACGAAACCAAAGAGCCAGGGACGCGGGGAGCGTCACAGCGCGGCTTGGGGAAAACGCTTGGGCATGGTGTTGCTGCTTGCTGGTAGCGCAAACCGCACTTTGCCCAGTCGGGCAAGTTCGCTCCAGACCTTGCCCCGGCCTCGCGCGAGGTCATAGCCAGGCGCAACATCCGGCAAGCAAACTGTGAAGGTGATCGTGCAGTACAAGGCAGACCCCGCAATCGGAGCAAGATGGCCGGGTGCAGCGTCTTGGGGCACACCTGAATCGCAGACTCTGCATGTGTCAAGGGCATCGCCCTCACGATTCCGGTCAGCGCTCTGCCGGCGCTTGAAGCCGATCCCGAGATTGCTCTCGGTGAGCATCGACCATCCTCTGAAGGGGATGGATGACTATCACCGACGTTGCGACGAGCGTTACCGCGGCCTGGAACGCCGGCTACAACGGCGCGGGCATTGGCGTCGCGGTGATCGATAGCGGCATCAACGACACTCATCCGGACTTGTGGGATTCAAACGAGCGCTACTCGCGCGTAGTTTACCATCAGGATTTCACTGGCACCGGTACCCGCAATTTCGCCGGGCGGGTGGTTTATGACCTGTACGGCCATGGCACGCACGTGGCGGGCATCATCGGCGGAAACGGCTACTCTCCAACGGCAATTATGCCGGAGTGGCGCCGGCCGTTACCTTGATCGACTTGAAAGTGCTGAACGCAAGGGAGCAGGCACCGACAGCATGGTGATAGCCGCAATCGACCAGGCCATTAACCTTCAAGAACAAGTACAACATTCAAGTCATTAACTTGTCATTGGGACGGGCAATCTCCGTGCCTTACGCGCAGGATCCTCTCTGCCAGGCGGCGGAATCGGCCTGGAAGAGCGGAATCGTTGTGGTCGCGGCAGCGGGCAATTATGGCCGGATCAGCGTATTCGGCAGCGACGGATATGGAACCATCGTGGCCCCGGGCAACGATCCGTTGGTGCTCACAGTCGGCGCGATGAAGTCGATGAATACGTTTCCCCGTAGCCGACGACCAGATTGCCAGCTACAGCTCCAAGGGTCCCACCACTTACGATCATGTGGTGAAGCCCGACCTGGTCACCCCGGGCAACCTCGTTGTCTCGTTGACGACCACGGCAGCACGCTTGAGAGCGAATATCCCGGCGAACGAAGTCGCCGGCAACGAGTACGAATCATGACTACTTCACGCTGAGCGGCACCAGCATGGCGACGCCAGCGGCAACTGGAGCGGTTGTTCTGAATTGCAACAGCACCCTAACTTAACTCCGGACCAGGTGAAAGCGCGCTTGATGAAAACGGCGTACAAGAATTTTCCGACTTCCTCCGATCGCTAAGTTCCGCATCTACGCGACAAACTTTACCAGCTACTACGACCTGTTCACCATCGGAGCGGGTTCTCTCGACCTGCAAGCGGCGTTGAACAACAACGACCTGACGCCGGGCACGGTGGGGGCAGCGGCTCTCTCCGATAGTTCCTACAACTGCCTCGAGAGGCACTATCACACTTTCGTATGGAAATTCGTCGGTATCGAGCAACTCCGTGGTCTGGGGTTCTTCGGTGGTGTGGGGAACGTCGGTGGTTTGGGGTACGAATATATCGGGCAGTTCAGTGGTTTGGGGATCGTCGGTGGCCTGGGGCAGCAGCGCCATGACTGGGCTTCAGCGTGGTGTGGGGTTCTAGCACGCACGGACGCTGGCCGACAGCGTCGTCTGGGGCTCAGCCGCACTCAGTCCGGACGCAGCTTCGGTGCCCTTCACAGGAGAGCAGTAATTAGCCGTGCCAATCCGAACGACGAAAGGAGAAAAATCATGAATCCGCAAAACACGGCTAACGCAAATCTTCATCGGTGGAATGGTGGTGGCGGCAATCGCAACCACAACTTACGCGAGCCTGGCCAGCCACAACCTTCACCTAGGGTATGCACTGGTTCTGCTGGCTCTGGCTGCGGCAACTTCGCGAATGAAAATCAAGCTGCCGGGCATCGACGGCAACATGTCAGTCAACCTGCCGTTTCTGCTGATGGCAGTGGTAAACCTGAGCGCGCCCGAAGCTGTCGTAATCGCCTGCGTCTCAACGGCGGTACAGTGCTGGCCAAAACAGGGTGGGAAGTTCAAGCCCGAACAAATGCTGTTCAACATAAGCATGATGGCCTTCGCGACCAGCGCCGCCAACCTGATTTGGCACGCCGGTGCGGGGAACCTGGGCTGGGCATCGGAACCTCCGATGCTGGCCTCCGCTACCGCCGCATTCTTCCTGGGCCAAACGGCTCCTGTGGCGGGCGTCATCAAACTGGCGGAGGGCGTGGCCATGCGTCGCGTCTGGCTGAGCATTGTGCAATTGTCGTTTCCCTACTACATACTGAGCGCGGGGTTAACCTCGATCACCAACGTAGTCAGCCATCACTTTGGATGGCAGGCGGCGTTGCTGGCCTTCCCGGTAATGTATGTGGTCCACCGTTCTTATCGCCTGTACTTCCGGACGGCAGAAGCTGTGCCAGCGGGATCGTTGGCAAGAGCGGCGGCGGCCAGCGCATAAGAACAACCGCGCGGGACAATCCCGAAGCGGGACAACCGCGCAGGACAACCCCGAAGCGGACGAGTGATTATGGTGGCGTTCTGGTGATGTAGCCAGAACGCCACTTTTTTCTTTGAGATCGCTGGCTTGCCAGTTTTGACTTCGAGGGCTGTATTTCTGGAGACCCCTCATCCCCACTGAAAAAGATGCGGGACTTTGGGATGACTCCAAAGGGGCAAGTCTCCAAGCTGACACTCCATCACTCCCGGCGAGTCTCGTGGGAAACGGCCGAAGAAGAGACAGGAATTAGACAAACTGATGACTTCGTTTTGACAACCCTGTCAACTACTCAGCCTAGGATTGCGACGATCTGTGGGCAGGATGGGCCAAGGGCCGCAAAGAGTCAAGCGACATCCATCCTCCCGCACCTTTTTCGAAGGAGACAATCAAATGCAAGCTATGTATCGTCGCTACACTCTCTCCGCTATTCTCGGGCTGTTGCTGGTGCTGTTGTCCGGCTCCGCCATGGCGCAATATCAGGTGCGCTATCTGGATGCGGATATTGCCGGGAAGGCAACCCATCTTGAGCCGCTGCTGGGCGACCCGTGGGGTTTGGTTTATGCGCCAGGCGGACCTTTTTGGATCAGTGACGAATCCACCGGATGGTCCACGCTGTACAACGGAAGCGGCATTCAGCAAAGCCTGGAGGTCGTGGTTCCAACCGCCAACGGCACCGGATTCGGAACTCCCACCGGGATCGTTTTCAATGGCTCTCAGGAATTCGCCATCGACAGCTGGGTTTCGGTTTTTATCTATGACACTCTGGATGGAAGCATCCAAGGGTGGTCCGGTTTCAATCCGAATGCCACTCTGGTTGCCGCAACCAGTTCCGGGGCGTCTTACACCGGGCTCGCCATTACCAGCAAGACTTCGGGCAACACATTGTTCGCCGCCGACTCCGCCAACAATCGCGTCGACATGTACGACGGCAACTTCAATTTAATCGGCTCGTTTACGGATAAGACGCTTCCCGCAGGCTTCGCGCCTTTCGGAATCCAGGATATCGGCGGCCAGGTTTATGTCACCTTCGCGGCCACCAACGGCGGTGCCGGCGGTTACATCGATACCTTCACCGAAAGCGGCGCCTTCGTGAAACGAGTTACCTCCAATGGCCCTTTGAATCAGCCTTGGGGATTGGCAGTTGCTCCGAGCAATTTCGGCGCGCTTAGCGGCACGCTGCTGGTAAGCAATAACACCTCCGCCGGCACCATCGTCGGCTATAACCTCACCACCGGAAAACTGGTAGGCACGGTGCAGGATACGTCGGGCAAGGACATCAAAATCGATGGCCTGTGGGGGATCGAGTTCGGCGGTGGGAGCGCGAACAACGGCGCGAAGAATCAACTCTTCTTTACCGCGGGACCGAACGACTATTACGGATACTTCGGCTGGGTAGGAGTTGCGAAATAGGCCGAGCAATCTGAACCACGAGGACACGAAAGGGAAACGAAGGCAGAAAGCGGCAAGCCTTCGTGACCCGAGTGTCCTTTGTTTTTTCTCCTTTAAGGCTGGTGCTCGCGGTCTGAGAGATTGACTCGGCACTCCGTAGTCGATACTTTCTTACTTCATGCATCCCATTGCATCCAGCATCCTGCTCGGCCTCACCGCCGCGGCCGCCAACGTGTTTGGCGGCGCGATTATTGTGCAGCGGAATTGGGAGCGGAGGTACCTGCGCTATTTTGTCGCCTTGGGCGCGGGGTTCATGCTGGCTACGACGCTGGTTGAAATGGTTCCCGAAAGCCTGGAGCTTCGCGGGCGTGGCGCGGCGTTTCTAATTCTGCTGGGTTATCTCACTATTCATTTCTTCGAGCACACGGTCACGCCGCACTTTCACTTTGGCGAAGAGACTCACAAAGATGAGTTTATTCATTCGCATAAAGGATATTCGGTGCTGCTGGGGCTGGTCATCCACACATTTTTCGACGGAATCGCAATCGCTTCCGGATTTCTGGTTTCGAACGCACTGGGCTGGATCATTTTTTTCGCCATTTTCCTGCACAAGATTCCCGAAGGCTTCACGGTGAGTTCGGTTATGCTGGCGAGCGGACGCAGCCGCGGCACGGCATGGGGAGCGTCAATAATTTTAGGAGGAGCGACCCTGGCGGGAGTTTTGACGATGGCGCTGTTTCGCCACCACGTGAGCGCGGGACTGCCCCTGGCGGCGGGCGTGACCATTTACGTGGCCGCTTCCGATTTGATTCCGGAGGTCAACAAAGAGCCAGCCATGAAGATGGCTTTGCTGGTGTTTGTGGGTACGGCGGTGTTTTTCCTGCTGGAGACTTTGTTTCATTTGCACTGAGGAGTGCGGCACTCAGGGAGAGACTCGTTTCCCGCGATACCAGCGTCAACTCATTTCCTGGTCTTGTGAAATGGCAGGGCCAGCACTTGCAGGCCAGGGATTTTCTTGAAGTCCTTAACGTCAGACGTAACCAGAATATTGTCTCTCAAGGCGATCGCTGCCGCGAAGCAATCTGCGAAAGGCAAGCGGTATGCCGCTTTGAACTGGGCGGCCCGCGCCGTTAACTCCTGCGCCGCGTCAATGATGGCAAGCGGCAGCAGTTTAACGCGATCCATGATTCGATCTGTCTCGGCGAAGCCTTCCACTTTGGCGATCGTGTAGTACACCTCGCCCCAATTGATCGCCGACATTCGCAGAGGCTGTTCGGCGTTGCGCGCCTGCTTGAATAGGCGATTTACAATATCGGCGCCGGGCCCGCCCGTGAGGAAGCGGTATAAGGCATCGGCATCGAGAACATGCGGTTTCATCGCAGCTTGCGATCTTTATTGCGCGTCACCCGATCCGGCAGCCCGCGACCGGAAAGGACCCCATTCATGCTATCGATAAAGTCATCCGTCACCGGCTGGATAAAAAGGCGACCCGAGTCTTCGAGAAAGGCTACGTGCGTACCCTCGTCGATTTGGAACTTCCGCCGAATGTCCACGGGGATAACCACTTGCCCCTTGGCCTTAACAGTTGCATACTCAATCGCCATAGTATGACATTACAGATCGGAGTTGCACTAAGGTCCAGAAGTTAGAATTCACGGAGTGTTGTTGGATGTTAGTGTTTTTGGTGAACCTTAATGGCAGAAGAAGAAGGGTGAGCGCGAGAACCGACCTCAGGCGCTAAAGTGCAGATACATTTTCGGAGAATTAACGGCACGAGCGAACTCGTGCCCATCCCGAAGCCGCTTTAAAGCGCAGTTTCTTAGGCCTCTAAAGTTACGGACCCTCGCCAAAAAAAGCTCGTCGGGATTTTTTTTATCCGCTGCCGGCCGACGGGAAGCATTCTTCAAGCTAGTCCACGGTGTGTTTCGCCGTGTAGCCTTCGCGCGAGACAATTTCAATTTTCTGCTCTTTGCCTTTTTGGTCTTTCACTTTTAGGGGTCCGCCATCAGGCGCAACTACCTGCACCTTCAGTTTGCGGTAGGTGCCATCGAGCTTGCTGTTGGAGGGGTGATAGGCCAGCGAGTACTGGTTGCGGATGTCGCTGCCGATATCCTGGAATATCTCGGCAAACTCCGCCTGGAAGCGCGGGAAATAGGCGCGGCCTCCGGTCATGGCGGCGAAGGTACGCATTTCGTTATCGGCTTGCAGATAATCCATTCTATCGACCGGAATGCCCATCCCTCGCCGGGGGGCGTCGACCACAGCACGTAGAGCGCCGCCCACGCTGATCGGAAAGATGGTTACATCTTTGGTATCTTTGACCTTCTTCAGGATGGCATCGAGCTTTAGGCGGCTGAAGGTGTCCACTCCCGTTGAGACGAGAATCACATACTTTTTCCCTTCCACGCGGTCAAGGCGATCCAGCGTGTCGTACAGGGCGTCAAACATATTGGTCTCGGAGAAACCGGGAATCCGCAGTTGGTTCAGCGCGCCGTAGATGGCACGCTTATCCTGGGTAAAATCTACAAGAATGTGCGGGCTCATGTCGTAGTAAGACACTGCGACCCAGTCGTCTTTGCTGAGCGTATTGGCGAAGGCATAGGAGGCTTGCAGAGCGTCGATCATGAAACGGTAGTTCGTGTCGGCAAACTCCACCAGCAGCACCGCAGTGATGGGGGCCTTCGATATGTTGAAGTTGGTGATCTCCTGGGGAGACCCGTCTTCAAACACCCGGAAGTTTTCTTTTTTCAATCCCGGAACAAACTGGCCGTTTTTTAGCGTCACCATTACATCCACGTTCACCAGCGGGACATTGAGCTTGATGGAGTAGTCCGGCATGCCCTCAACTTTATGGGGCGTGATCGGCGGCGGAGGCGGGGGAGGGGCCTCGAGAGTTTTCTTCGGAATAGCGTATGGACCAACATTATCGGTAGGCCCTCCCGCCTCCGCGGGAACATCCTGCTTGGGCTTGCCATTATCCTGGGACTGATTTTGCGAAGAAGTCTGGGATTGGTCCTGAGCCGAAACCGGGAGAGCGACGGCCGGCAACGCGAGAAACGCAACCGCGGTTGATAAAGCGATCAGGCCTTTGGGAAGCAATCCGAAAACCGCGGCTTTCGGTTTGAATGACATATTAAATGACATGGCAGAGCCTCTGGTTAGAACTGAATAAGGTAACGTGATAAAGGTAACGTGACGGGGGCTTCAGAGCGAAAAACCCCTGTGCTAGTATAGACGCAAGGATTCCCCATTGGGATGTTTTGCCGGCCCGAGTTTCCCCCTTCTGGCAACGACTTACAATCTGGCGGAGTTTAATTCTGTAAAGGCGGGTCTGTTCGGGCCCTCCGGGCATCGGTCCATGAAAAGAATTGTTTTTGCTCTTCTCGCAGCTTCCCTGTCTTTGACCTCGTTAACGTTTGGGCAATCGACGGCCTCCGCGAAACTTTCGCAAAACCCTCCAACGATTGCGGTCAGCCAGATTCATGCCGGTATGCGCGGCGTGGCCTACACGGTGTTTGAAGGCGTAAAGCCCGAGGCCATGGAGGTGGAAGTTCTGGGAGTGCTGCATAACGTGAACGGTCCGAAAGGCGACATTATTCTTGTACGGCTGCACGGGCAGAAAGTGGAGTACACCGGGGTGGTCGCGGGAATGAGCGGCAGCCCCGTGTATCTGGATGGAAAGCTGGCCGGGGCGCTCGCGTTTCGCATTGGAGAATTCTCGAAGGAGCCGATCGCCGGCGTGACGCCCATCGCCGACATGCTGGAAATTAATGCGCTCGATCAATCCCCCGGAGAGGAGAGCGCGGTCGGCAAGCCCAGAGTTACCGCGGTTGCGGGAAAGACTACGTCGCCAGGCGAGGCATCTGCTCAGGCCGGTTTGATGGCGGATTCTTCAGCGGGCGGTTTTGCAAATTATCTGAAGCCGATTGAAACCCCGCTGGTCTTCAACGGATTTTCCGAGGAGGCGATTCATCTTTTCGCCGGACAGCTTGGCTCTGCGGGAGTGGTTCCAGTGATGGGCGCGGGCTCGGTGAGCGACGACAAACAGCCCGAGCCACTTGAAGCCGGTTCGGCCATCAGCGCGATTCTGGTGCGCGGAGATATGGATATCGAAGCCACCTGCACCGTTACTTATATCGATCCGCAACGCCTGCTGGCTTGCGGACATCCGCTGCTTCAGTTTGGATCGGTCGATCTGCCGATGAATAAGGCCGAAGTTCTGGCCACGCTTCCCTCTCCCCTTAACGCTTTCAAGATCGTCAATACAACCGAGCCGGTCGGAACTTTTGTGCAGGATCGTCATACCGGCATCATGGGCGTCTTCAACCGGCAACCGGAAATGATTCCGGTGACATTGAGCATCCACAGCAGCACCGGCGTAAAACAATTTCATTATGAAGTGCTGAATAATCCGAAACTGACTCCGGTGGCGCTGATGGTCACGGTGTTTAACGCGCTCCACGGGGTGAACGAGTTCGGCGAAGAGATCACGTACCGGCTGGCGGGAAGCATCGGAGTAAAAGGATTCCCCGACGTTACGATGCGTAACATGTTCGCGCCTGCGGAAAATTCGCAGCCCGCAGCTATGCAGGCGGCAATGTCGCTGGGCGAGCGATTTGGAAAAATCTATGACAATCCTTACAACGCTCCTGCGATTGAGGGAGTGAATCTGGATTTCGACCTGGTGCGTGAGCGCCGCTGGGCTCGTTTGGAAAGTGCGCGCACCGATGTGACCGAAGCCCGGCCGGGCGACGAAATTGTGGTTGAGACAGTGCTGGCTCCTTATCGCGGCGAGCGCATCGTGCAGCAGATTCCGGTAAAGATTCCCACGTCGGCGAGCAAGGGGACGCTGCGAATTCTGGTGAGCGACGGCGACACACTCGACCATCTGGGCCATAGCAGTTCGGCCTTTGGCCGAAAGCTCGATCTCGCCTCGACGATTGCGTTGCTAAATAAAGAGCACTCCAGCAATCGCGTCTACGTGTCGCTGCTCGAGGCCGATCCGGAGGCCCGCGTGGCCGACAAAGTGATGCCCACCCTGCCCCTCTCGATTATGAACGTTATGGACGGCATGCGTGGCAATCAGGAAATGACGGTCAGCGGCGAATCGAACGTGGATGAAACGGCGACGGCTCCGCTGGATTACGTGGTGAGCGGAGCGCAGTTGCTCACCGTTACGGTGAAGTAGCACAAGAGTTGTCGTCTCGAGAGTTTGTCATCCCGAGAGTTGCCATCCCGAGAGTTGTCATCCCGAGCGCAGCGAGGGACCCTGGTTCCGTGTGCAGCATTTGGCGCTGGATGCTTACACCAAGGTCCCTCGCTTCGCTCGGGATGACATGGTGGTAAGTGGAATCGATTCGCAATCAGTAGAGCAGCACCCCTGCCTTATCCATGTGGCGAAAGCCGTCGGTCGCAACGGCGGCAAGCGCCATCAAGGCTCCGTTGTAGCCCACGTGAGCCAGAAAACCTGCCGCGACGGACTTAGTCACCGCCCGCACCGTTGTAAGCACGATACCCACCATAACGATAATCAACACCGCAGACCATGAGCGGTATTGTGCGTAGTGCATCAGGCCGAAGGGCAGGGCCGTAAGAATGATTCCCCAGAAAGCCCCCATGCGGCGCGCGAGCACGGGATAGAGAAATCCGCGAAAGAAAAGTTCTTCCATCAGTGGGCCGAGCGTGATGGCGAAGGCAGCGGTAAGGTATGCGTCCAACGGACTGGCGAAGAATTGATCGAACGGCGTGGTCTTCGGCATGGGCAGAAAGCGGCCCAGAGCATCGAAGCCCAGCATGAGGACACCTATGCCCATCATGGTCGCCCCGGCAACGCCCGGCCAGTTCCAGCGTATGGCTTGCCAGAAGCGCGTGCGATATTTCCCCTCGACTAACAAGATCATGTATATCGCGACCGCAACATAAGTCAGGAATTCGGAAAGTAAAGCGAGCGCAGGCTTCTGCGCGACATCGATCCAACTCTCGCGCGGGAAGGCGAAGTGGCGCGCGCCGAAAATGATGAGAAGCTGCGAGATAAAAAGCGTGCCGAGCGTGAGGCCCGCGATCTGCAGCACGTCCCATCCGCTCCAAACGGGGTTCTCGTTGGCACGGGGTGGTGGCAGGGTTGCAGGAGGGAGAATGGGATCAGCAACCATCGGAATCAGAACCTCCGGTTCACTGTTCACCAGCGGAAGGTCAAGCTGCGGGTTGTCGGATGATGACAAGAAAATTCCTTATCCTACGATTGAAGACTAATTACTTGAGCTTATCTCATGGGGGTCTTATTCAGGTAAGCTAACACCGAAGGGGCTTTGACATGGCTATAGGCGTTAGCCTAATAACGTGGATCCTCCAGAAGGTCTACAACCTTGCTCAATGGGCAGTTAGCTTGCGCGACCAGCGCAAGTTTGAGAGGGCAGCCACTGCCTGGAGTTCGGTCGACGTTTCCATTCTGTTGGACTTGGTAACCTACTACTATGAACAAAAGGGTGTTCCGCTCTTCGGGTACCCCTGGTCCCCGACAAAGGTTCCCCTCTATGTACGCCAGTCCTGGCTGAATCTAACGGAAACGTCCTTGGAGATACACCGATCCCATGTTGATCGGCCCGTACAATTAGGGAAGGCGGAAAAGGACTTCCTAGAGATATATCCCAAGGTTCGCCAAAAGCTCGGCCTAAACGAGCTATGGAATGGCAATGTATTCAGACTTGTCAGCTTAGGCGTTTTGGATGACAAGTTGAGACTGGAGTTCGAGTCCGGGCATTTTTTTGATACTCTTGCGTGTCAATACCTCCTTGAACACGAGGCGCGTCTCGCGCTGAGCGGTCACTCGAAGGGAAAAAGGGTGCAGCCTCATGATCTCCCCGTCCGTGAGTCTCTGGCCTCGACACCCTCCGCAGTCGAGGGATTCTGCAAGGCAAAGGCCGTCCGAGTCGGTATCAGCAATCTGATACTCTTTCGCGACGGAGAAGACTACACGCCTGCCGTTCGTGGCCGCGGGGGACTCGGCATGGGAAACGTGGGCAAGTTCGACCCGATTAGCTCCGGTATTTTCGACATCTCGACCAGCGATCCAGAAGTCGATTTCGACCTCAGATATAAAGTCCTAAAGGAGGTCTACGAGGAACTCTGCGGCGGCAAAGACGTTGAGAAAGGTATGCCCGGATTTGATCCCACATTTTTTTTCAGCGAGCCCGCCATCAAGGATTTAAAGCAAATGCTGGATGATGGGCGAGCCTCCTTTCTAGTGACAGGGTTCTGCATAGACCTTGTTCGCTTGGCGCCGGAAATCACAACCCTACTGGTGGTCCGGGATGGGTCATACCATGCGCAATACAGAAGCAAGTTCAGAATAAACGAGGAGTACGGCCCCGCGTCGTTAACTTGCACCGTTCCCGGGAATATCGTGGATGTGGATGAATATCTTGCGACGGGATTCCCGTCGGACCCAGCTCGGCCCTCCGGAACCAGAGGTTTTGACTCGTCAAAATGGACCTTGCCGGGTGCTTTCTGCTTCTATCAGGGACTCAGGCGAGCCGTTAGCGAAAAGCTGCTTTAAGCGCTCCGCTTTCCATTCCCGGCAAAATATCCCGCCAGTGCCTGGCCGGTGTATGACTTCTTCACTCTCGCCACCTGTTCCGGCGTGCCTTGCGCTACGAGGCGGCCGCCTTCATCGCCGCCTTCGGGACCGAGGTCGATGAGCCAGTCGGCGTTGCGGATCACGTCCAGATTGTGTTCGATGATGACGATCGAATTGCCCAGGTCGGTCAAACGGTGCAGTACGTCGAGCAGCTTCTTAACGTCGTCAAAGTGCAGACCGGTGGTAGGCTCGTCGAGAAGGTAAAGAGTTTTGCCGGTCTGCCGCTTGCTCAACTCGCGCGCCAGCTTGATGCGCTGCGCTTCGCCGCCGGAGAGCGTCACCGCAGATTGACCAAGGTGAATATAGCCGAGACCGACATCGACCAGGGTTTGCAGCTTCTGTTTTACTTGCGGAATGTTTTCGAGAATCGGCAGCGCATCGGATACTGGCATCTCAAGCAGGTCGGCTATCGAGTAGCCGTTGTATTTCACGGCCAAGGTTTCACGGTTATAGCGGCGTCCGCCGCAGACCTCGCACAGCACATAGACATCCGGCAGAAAATTCATCTCGATGCGGCGCTGGCCTTCGCCCTGGCAAGCTTCGCAGCGTCCGCCGGAAACGTTGAAGGAAAATCGTCCTGGCTTATAACCCCGCTCGCGCGCCTCGGGAAGCATCGCATAGATATCGCGAATGGCCGTGAAGACTCCCGTATAGGTCGCGGGATTCGAGCGCGGGGTGCGGCCGATGGGCGATTGGTCGATGCGAATCACTTTGTCGATGTTCTCCGCGCCCACGATGGATTTGTGCTCGCCCGATTTTTCGCGCGAGCGGTAAAGCTGCCGCGCCAGCGCGCGATAAAGAATGTCGTTGACCAGCGTGGACTTGCCGGAACCGGAGACTCCCGTCACGACCGTCATCACGCCAAGCGGAAAAGTTACGTCGAGATTCTTGAGGTTGTTTTCCTTCGCGCCGAGAATCGTAAGCGCCGCGCCGTTTGTCTGGCGCCGCTCGGCCAGCATGTCGATCTGCACTCGGCCGGAGATGTATGCTCCGGTGAGGGAGTTTGGCTCGCGCATGATTTCAGCGGGCGTGCCGTAGGCGACCAATCCACCGCCGTGACGCCCGGCGCCCGGGCCGAGGTCAATCACGTAATCGGCGCGGCGGATGGTTTCTTCGTCGTGCTCGACAACGAGTACGGTGTTGCCCAGGTCGCGCAGATTTTCCAGCGCGGTGAGCAGGCGTCCGTTGTCGCGATGATGCAGGCCAATCGAAGGTTCGTCGAGAACGTAGAGCACTCCGCGGAGTTTCGAGCCTATTTGCGTAGCCAGACGAATGCGCTGTCCTTCGCCGCCAGACAAAGTCGCCGCCGAGCGGTCCAGCGAAATGTAATTAAGTCCCACGGCGTTGAGGAATTGCAGGCGCTCCCTTATTTCATGCATGACGCGGCCGGCAATTTTTTCTTCACGGCCGGCAAGTTCGACGCTGCGCGCGACTTCGAGGGCTTTCGAAATCGGCAGCGCGGTGAAATCGGCAATTGACATTCCTTTTACTTTTACCGCGAGACTCTCAGGCCGCAAACGTTTGCCATGGCATGCGGGACATTCCGTGGCGGACATGTGATCCATCAGCCAGTCGCGATAACCTTCTGAAGTCGATTCTTCGAGATTTTGTTTTAAATATCCGAAGATACCGCGAAAGCCGGTCTTGCCGCGCCCCGATTCTCCATTCAAGAGCAGATCTTGAATCTTGTCGGGAAACTTTTCGAAAGGAATTGCGAGATTGATGCCGTGTGCCGCCGCCGTCACCTGCAACGCGTGAATCAGCCCTTGTGACGCCGAACCCGGACCAAGGCCGCCCTCGAGCAGCGGCTTCGACCAGTCGGTAATCACTTTCGCAGGATCGAAATCGTAGCGGCTGCCAAGGCCGTGGCAATCGGGACAAGCTCCATACATGCTGTTGAAGGAGAACGAGCGCGGTTCAAGCTGTGGAACGCTAATGCCGCAATCCGGGCAAGCGAGTTTTTCGGAATAGAGCGTTTCATCCCCGCCAACCACAGCCACCTGCACCAACCCCCCGGCCAGCTTCATCGCCAGGCCAACCGACATTTCGAGGCGATGCTCGATGCCGGGCTTTACCAGCAGGCGATCGATCACCACTTCGATGGTGTGATTCTTGCGCTTATCGAGGTTGACATCGTCATCCAAATTGACGATTTCGCCGTCGATGCGGGCGCGAGTGTAGCCGTGCTTGAGGAGCGTCTCCATCTCTTTTTTGAACTCGCCCTTGCGTCCGCGGACAATTGGCGCCAGCACCATTACGCGGTCTTCCGGCGTGAGCGCCATTACGCGCTGCACAATCTGGTCGGCCGTTTGGCGGCTGATGGGCCTTCCGCATTTCGGGCAATGAGGGACGCCGATCGAAGCGAACAACAAGCGAAGATAGTCGTAAATTTCGGTAATCGTGCCGACGGTCGAGCGCGGACTGCGGCTGGTGGTTTTCTGTTCGATCGAGATCGAGGGGCTGAGCCCGTCGATGGCATCTACATCCGGACGTTCCATTTGATCGAGAAACTGCCGCGCGTACGTGGATAGGGTCTCCACGTAGCGGCGTTGGCCTTCGGCATAAATCGTATCGAAGGCGAGCGAAGACTTGCCCGACCCGCTCAGTCCGGTGACCACCGTGAGCGTGTTCCGCGGGATCACGACGTCGATATTCTTGAGGTTATGCTGGCGCGCCCCGCGCACCGAGATTGTAGTAATCGCCATGTAGTAACGAGCGCCGTAATGCCGCGGTAACAACCAGGAAGTGCAATGGCTGAAAATCTGGCGTCCGAGTTCCCTAACGTAATGTCGACAGTCCCACAGCGATGCTCGACAGTGGGTATGCGCAACTCTACTCCGTATTTTACTACGGCGGGCGAATCCGGGTCGTCACTAGCGGTGGGCGGCAACGCAGGTAGATTGAAGAAACCGCATAGACGAAAGTTGAGCCGGCGGCATCTGATTACTGCAATTTAATAAGGTGGAATTGTGATCTCGCTCTTCATGCCTCTCATCCTCTGCTTCACCGTAGTGCTCTCGGTTGGAACCGGCGTTCTGGTAGCTTACGGCGCGGTCATCGGAATTCTGGAGGCTTGCGGGAAAGCCTCGCAGATGCAGATGCGTCCGGCGGCAGCGTCCAGACCGCAACTGGTTCTGGTTCCTTCACAGAATCATGCGGGCGGGGATTAGCCGGCTGTCGCGAATCATCCACGTCCGGATCGAATTCGTTAGTCTCTCCTAACCCCAAGGTAATCTTTCCCCAAAGCCTCGCTGGGTTCATCATCGGGCTATGTCCACTGCGACGGTAACTGAGCTATGCCGCAAGTGCGGACTATCGCTGAATGGCCCTGTCTGTCCCGGTTGCGGCAACACTCGGCAAGTTCCTTCGCTTCCAACAAATGGAACGCTCCTGCGGACAAACCTAAGAATTCTGCTGCTCGCCTTTTTATTGGCCGTCACGGCATTTATCTACCTGGAGTTCACGCTCGCCAACTCCATCATCTACACGGATTCGATTCAGCAAGCATTGGCTTCGCAAGATATACAGAGCCTTCTAGGTGGAAAAATCCACGTGGAGCAGCCAGCCATTGGCTATGTATCGCTGCTTGGAGATCAGAAGTTCGCAGAGTGGAGCTTAGCGCTATCCGGCCCGCGAGGTCGCGGTCATCTTTATGGGGTTGCAAATCGGATCCGGGGCACGTGGGAATATTCCCGCCTCACTTTCCAGGGGGAGAATGCAATTGACGGACGCAGAGTGGACATCACTCCGGTGCAACGCCTCAGCCTCCCGTCTGTGCCCGACAAAAGAGTTTTTCTTGTGCCGATGGGGCTCGACGACGGGCAGGCTCTTGGTTGGGCCAAGGCTTACTACAAATCGAAACTGGGAATCGAGCTTACGGAACTACCGGCGGTGGCGCTGGACCCGAAACTAATTGATCGCCAGCGAAATCAATTAAATGCCCTCAGGTGCTTCGATTTCCTGAAGGAGAAGTATCCGGAAATTGAGCGAGACCCCGCCGCAATCCTGATCGCGGTCACTTCGCAGGATCTTTTCATCGCGGGCTGGGGATATAACGAGAATGCCCGCTCGGATTCACGTTACGCCATCGTATCGTCTGCCCATTTGCACCCCGCACGCCTGCTGGAAAAATTGAATCCAGAATGGCTCACTTCACGGATTGAGAAATTACTGACCAAGAATATCGTAATGCTCTACTTCGATTTGCCCATGAGCAGCGACTACACCAGCTTATTGAGCGGTGGAATCCTTTCAGGCGAAGAAATCGATAGCATGGGTGGCGACATTATAGGTGGCGAAGGACATTGGGACTCATTCCGTGAATCAGGCGGTCCTTCGACGACAATCTACGACGGACCGGGAGATAAGCAAGTATGGAAGCTGGCCCGCGCGTGCTGTGCGCTTCCTAACCCGAACTCGCAGCTCTTCAGCATGGGGTTGGAGACAGGGATGATCGTTCAACAGAAGGCCGATTTTGTTTTCGGCGCCGATAAGCCTATGCAATTTACCCGCATCTATCGGAATCTGGATGACCGTTCCCGCTCTTTTGGCATCGGGGATTCGAACTCGTTCGATATTTTTCTCGGTGGACAAATGGGAGTTGCCATCGACCTGATCCTGGAAGATGGCTCGAGGGTTCACTTTAACTACCGCCAGTTAAAGACGGGAGAAGCAGGACCTCCCTATTTGGCAAGTTGGGGTGGCGAAACCGGGAAGTACTATCACGCCACTGCCAACTACGTGGGCAGTTCGTGGCAGGTCAAAACCGAAGATGGCTGGACTTATATCTTTCCTTACACGCCACAGGCGCTGCCTCAGAACGTCACTGTCCTGACCGGCTTCGTCGACCCTGAAGGGCATGAATATAAAATGGAACGCGACCGGTTCGGTTCTTTGATTTCAATCAAAAGCCCAAAGGGAAACTGGCTGCAATTCGAAAACAATGCTCAGCATCGCATCCGGAAGATCACTTCCTCAGAAGGCCGTTCGATGCTGTACGACTACGATTCAGGCGGACGGATGGTGCGCGCAGAAGCCTCTGACGGTCGCGTCGACACCTACACCTACGATGAGAGAGCGCAGTTGATTACTGCATCGCACGGGAACGGGAAGCCCGTTGTGACAAATGCATATTCTTCCGACGGTCTTCTCAAGGGCCAGACGCTGGCTGACGGCAGGAAATTCGATTACGGCTACTTCCGGCGGGAACGCGGAATCATGTATGAAAGTTACATCACCGATCCAAACGGACTCGAAACCTACATTCAATATGTGCCAGGGGGTTATTTGCGATCACTACCCGCCGCTGTTTCGCACGGACGCGCCCAGAACTAGAACCGCGTAAACGCACGATCTATGAAACGACACTCAGCGACCGGAATGCAGAGTGATCGAATCGAGATTGTGTACCCACCGCGCGGGCCGTTTGTCATCGGGAACGATTAACTGAAATGGCCCTGTCTTGCCCAGCGGCTGGCCATCGCGAATGTCGGCGACGATCACCTGATCTGCGTGAAAGCTGGGATCGACTTCGGCGAGCGAAAGCGCGACAGCATAGCCGTCGGAGCCTGTAGCGACCACATAGCTCGTCATTGCATCTCCCCGCAGCGCGTCGCCGAGAGGCGCGCTCACTTTCGCCAGCAGCGTGGCGAGGGCAACTCCAGAGTATTTTTCGACGGCGTTGGTATGGCCATTGTGAACCGTAATTGTGACATGCGAAAGGGCACGAAACTGCGCGGGAGACAATGCCAGCGAGGGACGACTGGTATCGCCGGTAATCACTAAAGAGTCGACCGGATAGATGGGAGTCGGTGAGCTGACGTCGCCGACCTGAAGAACAATCGGAATGATCTGGGCAGATCCGGGCTCGGCTGCGGCGGCGCCGATATCGAGGTGCCGTTTTTGCATTTTGAATCCGGAAGCCGAAACCGACAAATCGTATCCGCCGGCCTTCAGGTTGACTGAGCATTGGCCGTTGTCATCGGTTTCGAGCGCAGCGGGAACGTCGCTCGGCATAAAACGGATTTGCGCATGGGCCACATGGGTTCCGGTCGGATCGATCACGCGAATGGTGACGGTCGTGGAGCCCTGCTGGGCTGGCGCAGGCGCGACTGCAATCGCATAGAACAGGGCAACAAGGAGGCTCAGGTTGCGCATGATGAAGGATAGCGCGGAATTGTGGGTTAGGAAACGCGTTCACTGGCGAAAAAGTTCGTTTCGAATGCCGAAAGCGGACGGCGGGCGGCAGAATCGTTTCGGGCCTCATGTTAGCATTTGGGAGGCCTCGCTTCTTCAATAGCGCCCGGCACTACATGGCTCGCGGTCGTTACATCCCGGCAGTTTTCCTTCTTGTTGTTCTTACGCAATTTTTCCCGGCCGTACACGCCGCCGAGCCCTCTCCCTGGCTCGAAATCCATTCCACGCACTTCACCGTCATCACCGACGCTGGAGTAAAAAAGGGGCAGGAGGTCGCTCTGCGCTTGGAGCAGATGCGGGCGGTGTTTGGCGCGCTGCTGATGAAGGATCGCCTTAACGATTCCGAGCCGCTTACCATTCTCGCCTTCAAGAACGACAAAAACTACTATCAGAGCGCGCCGCTGCGGCAGGGCCAGCCTATTGCCGAGCCTGGCTTTTTCGTTCCCGGGGAAGATCAGAATTTCATTGTGCTGAACTTGTTTGAGCCGGAGCCGTGGCGCGCGGTTGCTCATCACCTGGCCCACCTGCTGTTGAATTACAACTATCCTCCGGCGCAAGCATGGTTCGATGAAGGCCTGGCCGAATACTTCGCTTCGGTTCGCGTCGACGATAGGAAGTACGAAATTGGCACCGATCCTGAACTTACCTCCGCATTCACTGAGGATTTGTTGCAGAATCAGCACGAGGCGCGCAATGCGCCGAAGTCTCTCACGGAATTGCTTAGCGGCCAGGTGTGGCTGGCATGGCCGGATTTGCTCGGCATGAAGCGAGATACAGCGATCTTCACCGAAGGCACGCACCACACTCTTTTCTACGCGCAGTCGTGGATGACCATTCATTACCTGCTGCACGAGAAAAAGCTGCCGGAAACCGGCAAGTATTTCGATTTGGTCGAGAATCAGCACATGCCTGTGGAAGAGGCCATTGTCACCGCCTATGGCATGACATCGCTGCAATTCGACAAGGCAGTCAAGGATTACTTCCACTCGCTCACGCCGCTGTTTGTCGCGCTCGATGCTTCGAGGCAAGTCGACAACAACAACATTCCACCGGTTTATCAGTTCCCCGAAATCGTGGGGCCAAGCGACAGCGCGATCACCTCGAAGCCGCTTCCGGAGGCCGATGCGCGCGCGCTGGTCGCGGGGGTGGAAATTCGCATTCCCGATCGCCGCGACTCGGGATTGCAAGAGCTGCAAACGTTGGCCACCACCCTCAACCCCGCCGAAGTCATGGCGGCGCAAAAGAATGAAGAGAAACACGAGAAGAAGAATGGAAATATAGAGGACCATAAATCGGCGCCGCTGGTCAGTGCGGTGGGCAACGAAGTCGCGCACCGCGCATTGGCGTGGGACCATATTCAACGCAATGAGTTTGATAGCGCCACCGAAGAGTTGAGCGACGCCTCCATGCTGAACCCAGGCGACATGTGGATTCGTTACTACCTATCGGTGATGAAATACCGAATTGCGGCGACAAAACACACCGATATCGTCGGTCTGCCAAATATGCTGTTGGATCTGCGCTCTGTGGTCGAGTGGTACCCGGAATTCGCCAGCGCTTATGACTTAATGGCGACGGCGCGACGCGAGGGTGGAGGTCCAATCGCAGCCATGCAAGCCGAACGCGCGGCCATTCAGCTCAGCCCGCGGAATCAGAAATACATTTACAATCTGGCGGAAATTTATATTTCCGATAAGAAGTGGGACGCGGCGCGCGACTTGCTCGAGCGGCTGAAGAGGAGCGGCGACCCGCAGGTTGCTGCGGCGGCGCGCGACCGTTTCGAGCAGATCAAGAACGAGCAGAAATACGGAATCGCCGCGGCGGGCACTGCTAGTTCCTACAAGTCTCAACCTTCTCCCTTCGACGTATTGGAGCAGGACGCAGCCAAGCGCGCCGCCGAGGCCAAGGCTCAAGCCGCGAATACGGCCGACACCCGGCCTGCGAAATTTCTCCAGGGCCGGCTGGTGGACGTCGATTGCTCGCAATCTCCAGCCGCGGTTCTGACCGTGAGTTCCGGTGGGGCGACTTTGAAACTGCGTACTCCGGATTACAAATCTTTGCTGCTCATCGGAGCGGATAGCTTTTCGTGCGCCTGGAGCGATAAATCCGTGTCGGTGAATTACCGGCCTGGAGGGCTATCTGACGGGGATTTGGTTTCGGTGGAAGTGCGATGACGGAGGGCTGGGGATCGTGCGTATGCTGGCGGACGAGGGCGTCCGCCTCTCCATGTCTTAGGTTACACCGCTAGGCTTAAACCGTGGCTTGCATCCAGAATTTTAGTTGAGCGGTCTTGATGTTACCGTTGGCGTCGAAGTACCAATCCAGCCATTCATCGGGCGTGGATTTCAGATTGGCGTCTACTGGTTTGGCGCCTCTTCTTACTGACCAGCGCCAGGAGAAGTGATCGTAGACATCGAGTACGTGAGTGGCGTAGGCCATGGCCAGCTTCTTGTTGCCCTGAATCATCACCAGGTTTTCGTCGTTGTTGTAGGAGGCCTGGTAGCCCAGATTGTGGCTGCCGGTTATAACTGCGCAGTCGTCGGCGAAGGGATCGATGACGACGATCTTGTCATGAGTGATGGCGAATCCAGCCTTGAGAAGTTCAGGAAGCCAGCCTTCAGGGGCGTCAGCGCCCGTAAGGGCGTCGGCGGCAATGACTCTCGGATCCTGCTGAACCGGGGCTTTTTTCGGCTTGGGCTGACCTTTGGGTGTTCTGGTCTGCTTGGGCGGCGAAGTTCCACGCAGCGCGTAGTAGAAGGTGCCGGCGGCGTCCGGTGCGGTGACGCACCCGCGCACGAAGAGGTCTTTGTTGGCGCGCTGCGCTTCGGCGGCGAAGTTGGTAATGCTGGGCGTACCGGGAATAAAAGCCAGGAACAGCACGGCGTGTTTGGCGGCGTTCACCCGGGTCTCGAGATCTTTCATGTCGATGGGCTCGACTTCGGCCTTGGTCTTCGATTTGGAGCGCGCTTTGGGAGTGTTGGGGGAAAAATAGCTGGTTAGTGTGCTGGGCGTAGAGTCGTCCGCGCCGGACGAGTCGAGCTTGTACTGCTTCGCTTTGCCATCGAATGTGCGCATGGGCGGCGCTTGAAATACTTTCGGATCTTTCTGGTGCGCTTGCTGGTCGGCTTTGAGGGTATTCCAGTAGTCCATGTAGCGCTGGGCCACCTGGGGATCGTCAATGACGAATGCATTATTGGTTTGGGCGCACAGGCCTGTCGCGGTCCAGTTGGTGGACCCAGCGAGAACAGCCTGGGGCTTGTTGCGGCTGTCGACATAAATCAAAAACTTGTTATGTACGATGTGCCCGCTGGGGGGAAGGCGATAAAAGAATTGACTGGCGGAGGCTGAGGCGGAGATTTTTCTGTGGGCATCGGCATTTTCCTCTTCGGTGCCGCCCGCGCCGTTCGCCGATTTCAGCGGCACTTTGGTAATTGGGGCAATCTCAGCGCGAATACCAGCGGTGGCCAGCGATGCCTCTTTACTTACGTGTGCCGCGGGCTTGGTAACGATATCGGCCAGAACAATATTAAGTTTTGTGCCCAGCGCGACCAGCGAACTGACGAGTTGAGCATCCGTGAGTTCGTAGAGAGCGGCATAGATATGTCCGCCGCCGGCGGCGCGCTTGAGAAAGCCGGTGAGAGTCGCAACCATTTGTCCGCTTAAGTCTTTCCTTAGCTGGTTATTCTCGTCGTTGATATCTTTTAGAAGCTCAGCGGTGCTGGGATGGCCCTTCAGCGCCTTCGAAACATGTTGCGTTGATATCAGGCCGCGGTTGAAGGTCGCGGAGATGCTGGGTGAACATTTGGAAGTCAGTTCTACTTCGTTGGTAGTAAGAATCGGGAGCGAGGCCATCGGCGTTAAGCTGCCCGGCTGGCCCTGAAGCGGAACGATTTTGTAGCGGAAGGTAAAGCTGCCGGTTTGCTCCGCGACGGGCCGCGCATAGGGATCTTTCCAATAAAACTTTTGGACGGGAAATTGAGCCGTAGTTTGCCCGTCTTGAATGGTTTCGCCCTTGAAGACTGCATGGCTGGGCAGGACGGTCTCTTTGCCCTTGGCGTCGATGCGGTAAAGTGCGAAGCCCATGCAGCCATCGGGACGCGTCCCGTAACTCCAGGCGACCATTATGATGTCGTTGTTGGCGAAGGCGACGGCATTACGCATAAATACTCCTGAATATTGTTGCCGACTCTACTTACCAGATGCGCTAAGTAGAGCCGCCTAATAAGTACGGCAGCCTAAGTGGAGGATCGTATGTTATTACGGTTCCCGAAAGCTATGAATTATAGCTCTGGTTTGCGGAAGAGCGCACGTCTTTTCTTGGCGATATCTTGGAAGTAGCCATAGATTGAGCGGCTGCGTCCCGATGGACCTGGGCCGAGGGCGGGTGTCCCTACATGAGCTCGTTGGCGGAATCAGTTCCCGGCCGGCACGCCGCCGTATTTTTGCAGCCAGTTTATTTCTTCGCGGACTTTGATTTTTCCGTGCCATGGGTTCTTGTCGAGGGAGTGGCCTTCGCCGGGGAAGATTAGAAGCGCGTTCGGAATTCCCAGAGAGTAGAGGGCGTGCTCTAGTAGGTAATCCTCAAGCACGGCGACTCGGATGTCGTCAGCGCCGGCCACGATGTGGGTTGGAGTCTTGACCTTATTGATTTGAAAGATGGCGGCTTCGTCGTGATAGCGCTGAGCGGCTTCCCATGGGCGTCCTCCGAGGAAGTAGGCATCGTCCATGGTGGTGTCGTCGTTGCCCCAGTTGCCGACATGCTCGACCGCGCCGGCGCCGGTAACGGCGGCTTTGAAGCGCGTGGTTTGGGTGATCAGCCAGTTGGTCATGTATCCGCCGTAGCTGTAGCCGCCGATAGTGAGGCGTGAGGGATCGGCGATGCCGTCCTTAACAAGAGCATCGACGCCTTCGAGAATATCTTTGCCGGGGCGGGAAACGATTTGCGGAACGATCTGCTGAAGGAATCTGTCGCCGTAGCCGGTCGACCCGCGGTAGTTGGGCTCGAAGACCAGCCATCCGTTCGTGGCGGCGAGGGCGCCCCACTGGTACCAATCGGCGCCAAAGTTGTTGCCGTCAGCGTCTGCCGGTCCGCCGTGGATGAAGGTGAACATGGGAAGATTCTTCTGTTCAAACTTTCCGGGAGGATAGATCAGCATTCCTTCCACCATCGTGCCATCTTCGGCCTTCCAGCGGTAAGGCTTGCCTTGGGGGAGGTCTTTTTCCGCAAGGAGTTTGTTGAATGAAGTGATGGGGCGCGCCTGGCTTAGTTTATCGGCGGAGTCGGCGAGGTTGATTTCTTCAGGCTGGTTGAGAGAGGAAAATGTAAAAGCGATCCTTGGGGAGTGCGCGGCGGCGGAGATTTTTCCGTAGCTGCCGGGCCACGCGCTGAGTTTCGTGAGCGAGTCTTGGGCGGTGGAGGCGGAATAGAGTTGGACCTCGGTACCGATGCGAGCCGAGGCGAGGACAGCGTTGGCGTTATCCTGCCGATCGGCGCCGGCAACGGCATATTGCTCGATTGAACCGGTAAAGCCCGTGCTCCACTGCTCGCCGATGCCAGTGGCACTGTCGATCCAGTAGAGATGGGGTTGCAGGTCGCGGTAGGGACCCGGGACGTCGCCGACTTCGACGGTGAAAAAAATGTGGAGGCTGTCGTCAGCCCAGTGAATATTCGTTTCGACAGCTTGATTGTGAGTTAGCTGACGAGGAGTGGTCGCGAATTTCTGATCTTTGCTAAGCCCACCTTGCACTCCAAGATCGCAAACGTAGATTTCGACGTCTTCGTATTTCTCCTGGCGCTGGTTGATGGCGTTGGTGAGGAAGGCTAGTTTAGTGCCGTCAGGAGACGCCACCATCGCGTCGATTCGGAACCTCGAGTTGCTAAGTTCCTGCGTACCAGGAGTGACGTCGGAGTCTTTTTCGGCGTCTGGCGCTTCTCTCGCCGGAGCGGCCGCGTGACGTGCGAGGGCGCCGGCGACATCGAGAGCGAAGATTGTGTCGCCGCGCTCGGCGGTGCGATATTGTTCCACGTCTTTCCACTGTTTCTTGTAGTCGTCTTTTTGGGCCTTGGTCCAGGGATTGCGCGTGGCGAAATACAAAGCGTGCGAGTCGGCAGACCAGGAAAAAGCGTGGACCTCTTCCTGGCCCTGGGTGATCGGGATGGCTTCGCCGCCGGTGGGAGAAATCACGTAGATCTGCGAGGGTTCGCCTTTGTCTTCCTTGTCCTCCTTGTGTTCGGAGGCGTTCGACGCCTTTTTGCTTTTGTCGTCGCCGGAGTCGGAATCTTGTTCCGCTGGCGGCTTGCGGTCGGAGAGGAAGGCGATCCAGCGGCCGTCGGGCGACCATTTGGGCTCGGTATCGTGGCCTGACTGCGTGAGTTGGATCAGGGAGCCGGCATTGGCATCGCGGTAAAGCCAGAGATCGTGGCGGAAGATTTGTCGATCCCAGTCGGCACGCTCAGTAACGATCAGGACTGAGTTGCCGTCCGGCGATATTTGTACGCTCGGGTAACTGACGGCGTTGAAAAATTCGTCGAGGGTGAGTTTAGGTTTGCTTTGAGCGGAACACAGTAAAGCGGAGGCGAGGATTACGACTGGGGGGAGCAGAGTTGTTGTCTTCATATGATGCGTCGTCAAAAGAAAAATCCAAATCTTTAACACAGAGGACACAGGGGCTCACAGAGAAAATCCTGCGTCCTAGGGCACGGGATCCGCATTTTTCAAAGCTTCATCGAGCGGCTGAACGGGACGAGCGGAGCCTTGCACGACCCGCCAGCCGTCATCATAGGAACGAAAGCTCGCAGTCGAACGAAAGTGAAGGTCGCCCGGGTAAATCGCCGCGCCGACTTCGTTCATGGGAACCCATTTCCATGTGAATTCCACCTGGGCAATATTGCCCTGCCGGGCTATGCCAGTGACGGCGAGCAGTTCGCGGCGAGCGGCAAGAAGAATGAAGGATTGTTTTTCCGCTTCGCCGGGAGTGATGAGGCTTTGGAAGGCATCGATGCCCGCCGGGGTCAGTGTGACCTCCCAACAAGGGGACGGATCGAGGCCACGCGGGCAAATGGCATTGATGCCAGCAATCCAGCCGCGATGTTGCAGCTTGAGATATTCGGGAGAAAGATAGTCGGAGTTGGATACGACGCCGGTGTGCAAGTGAAATTGTTGCGGAGCGCGGAAGGTAGTGGAGGTTGCGATCAAATCGCCGGCCAGTCGACGCGTCAGGAAGTCTCGCGGAGAGCAGGAGATCAATAGCAGCAGATATCCGAGAGAAGAGGTCAGCACGCCGATCTTTCTCATTGATTTCGGGCGCATGGATTTCTGGCGCATGAATTTCGAGCGCATGGATTCCAACGTTTGAGCAGTTGATTCTAACCTAAAAGTGCCGGGGGCGAGTTTTTGAGTAATGTCCTAATTTCGGAGCAAAAGGTTTTGACCGCAAAGGACGCGAAAGACTCGCAAAGGTCACGAAGAAACGCCAATCGAAATCAGGACACCACCAATTTCTGTGGGGTCGTGTCAATTTGCGTGTCGAGAGCCGGCATTCGTTCTCAACGGAGAGACGAGGCCTACTTCAAATCAAAACGTCACGCCGCCCTATTCCGCATGAATTATTATGTTGGCTGTCTGTTCCGGAACTCCGCTACCCATAGGACGCGATCAATCATGCCGCGAAAACCCAGGATCGTCGCCAGCCGCCGCTCGTTTCTTCAATCCGCTTTTATCGGCGGAGCCGCCGCCGGCCTGGTCCCGCTATACCCCGCCTTGGGAGCCGCAAGAGAGACGACTTCCGCCGGCCAACCCGGCGGCGTCAGCGCTTTCGAACTCGATGAAATCACCATCGCCGAATTGCAAGATGGAATGAAATCCGGCAAGTTTACTGCCCGATCTCTGGTGGAAAAATACTCGGGCCGCATCGACGAGATCGACAAACATGGTCCAAAGGTCAACGCCATCATCGAAATGAATCCCGACGCTCTTTCGATTGCCGAGGCTCTGGATCGGGAGCGAAAAGCGAACGGCCCGCGCGGCCCGCTACACGGCATCCCGGTCGTGATTAAAGACAACATCGACACCGACGATAAGATGATGACGACCGCCGGCTCCCTGGCTCTTGTGGGATCGAAGCCGGCACAAGATTCCTTTGTGGCTCGAAATTGCGCCGCGCCGGAGCGGTGATTCTCGGAAAGACGAATCTCAGCGAATGGGCGAATATTCGCTGTAGCCACTCCACCAGCGGATGGAGCGGACGCGGCGGCCTCACGCGCAATCCTTATGTCCTCGACCGCAATCCGTGCGGCTCAAGCTCCGGCTACGGGAGCGGGAGTTTCCGCCAACCTGTGCGCGGCAGGAATCGGCACGGAAACCGACGGTTCTATTGTCTGCCCTTCTTCTTCAAACGGACTTGTGGGTATTAAGCCGACGGTTGGCCTGGTCAGCCGCAGCGGGATCATTCCAATTTCTCACACGCCAGGATGGCGCCGGGCCAATGTGCCGCACGGTGCGCGATGCGGCGACTCTGCTCGGCGCGATTACTGGCGTGGACCCTGGCGATCCGGCAACCGCCCGAGCGCAGGCAAGTCTTACGTGGATTACACGAAGTTTTGCGATCCGAACGGCCTGAAAGGCGCGCGCATCGGCGTAGCCAGAAAATATTTCGGCTTCAGCGACAGCGTCGACGCTCTGATGGAGCGGTCTATCGACGTGATGAAGAAACAAGGCGCTATAGTCATCGATCCCGCCGATATAGAAACTTTCGGGAAGTTCGACGAAAGCGAACTCCTGTTATTCATGTATGAGCTGAAGGCCGATCTTAACGCATATCTGGCGCGCCTTGGCCCCGGCGCTCCCGTGCGCTCGCTGAAAGAAATCATCGAATTCAACGAGCGCAACCGGCAAACGGAAATGCCCTACTTCGGCCAGGATTTATTCATTAAGGCCGAAGCCAAAGGCCCACTGAGCGACAAAGCCTACACGGATGCTTTCGAGAAGAACCGCCAGCTTCGCGTACCGAAGGCATTGACGCCACCATGAACAAGTATCAGCTCGACGCCATTATCGCGCCCACCGGCGGCCCGGCGTGGCTCACCGACCTGGTAAACGGCGACCATGTGGCTGGCGGAAGCTCTAATGCCGCCGCCGTCGCGGGATATCCCAACATTAACGTGACCGCCGGATTTATCTCCGGATTGCCGGTCGGAATCTCATTTTTCGGCCGCGCCTGGAGCGAACCCACGCTTGTCGGACTGGCATTCGCTTTCGAACAAGCCACAAAGGCGCGTCAAACTCCCAAATTTCTCTCGACCATAGGCGCCGGCTGAAGAAAGTGCACGATTCTGCGCTCCCAATCCCACCTTTTTCCCGATTAGTGAAATGGAGTAACTCGAAGGGGGTTTCCGATACTTACAACTTACCTACTTCATGTTACCTTTACCTGCAAGGGGGTATCAACGATGATGAACAAAGTAGTCGCTTCCCTGCAAAAAGAGTACTCCCGTCTTGAAGCGGAGATGGGAAGAGTAGGGAAAGCGCTCGACGCTCTCGGCCAAGCCGGCGGGAAAAAGCTCAAGAAGACTGGCCGTACCTTGAGCAAAGACGCCCGCAGGCGAATCGCCGAAGCTCAAAGGCTGCGCTGGGCAAAGGTCCGTAAGGCCAATGCCAAGCTAGTCAAGACGTAAGTAATGGTAATGCTTTCGCAAGCACCGCAGCCGGCCTCGTTCGTACTTACTTTCTAATGCGAACGAGGCCCAAGCTTCGGAAATTAAGTTAGATATGCTAGTTTTGAACTAATCCTGTCGATTCCCCAAGTCCTGGATTCGGAACATTATGAGTACCCTCGGAGAGTGCGGAAAACTCTTCAGCGGGCAAATGTTCAATCCGTGCCTCCCAGACCCATTCGATTTCGCTGGACTTTCCCTCGCGATTGAAATCGCGCCCCTTCAAAACCAAGGTGGATCGAGTTTCTCGCCATCTTTTCAAACGCTGTGCCCTGCGCCCTGCGGCAGCATGTTGCCGATGCGCTTGATCTGCGCTCCGACTCCGCGGAGCTTTTCCTCGATTTTTTCGTAGCCCCGGTCGAGGTGGTAAATGCGGTCGATGATGGTTTCACCGTCGGCCACTAACGCCGCCAGAACCAGGGATGCGCTGGCGCGCAAATCTGAAGCACAGGACGGCGGCGGCGCTCAGTGGCGTTTTGCCGCCCACTACGGCCCGCCGGCCTTCAATTTTAATATTAGCCCCCATGCGCACCAATTCCTGCGCATGCATGAAGCGATTCTCGAAAATATTCTCGGTTATCGTCGATGCGCCGTCGGCCTGCGTGGCCAGTGCCATGAATTGAGCCTGCATGTCGGTGGGAAAGCCCGGGTATTCCTCGGTCGTCAGATCGGTAGCGGTGAATGGATTGTCTCCCATTACGCGCACGCAATCGGCGCCGGATTTTGTCTTGACCCCAGCCTCTTTGAGCTTGCTGAGGACGGCGACCAGGTGGGCGGGATCGCAACACGCTATATTGAGATCCCCGCCGGTAAGCGCTCCAGCGATCAAGAATGTGCCGGCCTCAATGCGGTCGGGAATAATCTTGTGCTTCGCGCCCTTCAGCCTGGTTACGCCCTTGACGCGGATTGTGGCCGTGCCTGCGCCCTCGATCTTCGCCCCCATTTTATTGAGCAACGCCGCGAGATCGGCGACTTCGGGTTCGCGAGCGGCGTTTAGAAGGACGGTTTCGCCTTCGGCCAAAGTAGCGGCCATCAGCAGATCTTCGGTGCCCGTGACTGTGATCTTGTCGAAAAGTATCTCTGCGCCGTGAAGCCTTTCGGCCGTCGCCTCTACGTAACCATGTTCCTGAGTGATCTTTGCTCCGAGAAGTTCGAGGCCTTTGATGTGCAGGTCGATCGGCCGCTGCCCAATAGCGCAGCCGCCCGGCAAAGACACTCGAGCCCGCCCGCAACGCGCCACGAGCGGGCCCAGGACGAGCGTGGAAGCCCGCATCGTCTTCACCAATTCGTAGGAGGCTTCAGGGCTGGCCAATTCTTTGCAGTGAATCGTAGTTCGATGATGAGCGCGCCCGTAGCCAAGTTCAACTTCTGCGCCCATCGCAGCCAGCAAGTTGCGCGTGGTCTGAATGTCGCGCACCTGAGGAATATTTTCGAGGATAACCGGCTCGTCGGTCAGCAAAGCGGCAGCCATGCAGGGCAGTGCGGCGTTCTTTGCGCCGCTGACGCGGACCGTGCCAAGCAGCGGTTCGCCGCCGCGAATTACGAGTTTATCCATAAGGTAATCAGGTTCGAGGTAACGATTTATTTTAGCCGGGATTCGTGGTGAGGGTGGTTAATCGAGAGGGCACCGACTTGCGGGGAAACGGTTGGAGGAGGGAATGGTTATGAAGGCGTCAGCCGCAGTTCAAGAAAAACCCCCAGCATTACAGGAGAGGCTTCGACGACGCCTGCCGATTGTGGAGGGCAACCTTAATCGGGATAACATAGCAAGAAGCAGGGTCCGTCCGGTCATTGCCTGCCGGGAGTTCTCGGCGCGACAGGGCGGCAATCATGGCCCCATTCGCAGCCCCTGCCGCACGTCCGCCGCCCATACCCGGCCAACACTCGGCTCATTCAACTAGGTAAGTAACTTATATTTGTATCTTGACAACCGGGCGGGCTTGAAATATATTTGCACTCCCCAAGTGAGCAGTCGCTTTTAGCCCGTCTCCCGAATCGAAGTCGATTGAATTCCCGCGATAGCAACTCTGCTACGCCGACGAAGGGTATGATGCGACGCAAGAGGCAGTGCTTCCCCGCCGCCGTCAGTTTTCCTGAAACAACAGACACAACCGGGTCCGCTTCCTTTTCCGAAATTGCCACGCTGGCGCCGAGCGGGGCGAACCAGCGCCACCGCGACGGTGACGACCTCGGGCGGCGCAAAGCTCAACCGCTGCCTGGCGCTTCAGGTTCCGAGGAAGCTGGCGCCATGGAAAAAAGTGGCCTGGGAATTAAAGAGGTAAGCTCACGATCCGGTCGGATGCTGGCCACCCCTTTCAGCTCATTCATGCGCGCTGCCTTGTTGGCGCACCTTAAGAGGACATTCCGATGAAACCTTGCAAATCTTTACTTACTCTTGGCTTCGCACTTGCCTGTGCGGCCATCACCCTAAGCCTGGCGGTGCGCGCTCGGGCACAAACTTTCACCAGCCTTTACAGCTTCTGTAGCCAGACAAACTGCGCCGATGGCGATGGCGTTTCGGCACCTCTGGTGCAGGGGACGGACGGGAACCTCTATGGCGAAACGGTGTTCGGCGGGAGTATCGGGACGAGCAACTGTGGTTCCTCCGGTTGCGGAACTATCTTCAAGATGACGCCCCAGGGCACCTTTACTACGCTCTACACATTTTGTTTGTCGTCGTGTACGGATGGCGCCGGTCCATCTAGGGGGATTAGTCCTGGCCACCGACGGAAACTTCTATGGCTTAACGGACGGGGGTGGGACCAACAACGGGGGCACTGCCTTCAAAATTACCCCCGCCGGCAAACTGACCACACTACACGGTTTTGACCATACGGACGGGTGGCCCCAGGGAAGCGGACTCATTCAGGCTGCCAATGGAAGCTTCTACGGAACCACATACTTCGGCGGGGCTTACGGGCAGGGCACCGTGTTTGAGATTACTCCTAGCGGAACTTTTACCTCTCTGTATAGTTTTTGTGCAAGCGCTGGGTGCCCCGATGGCGATCTTCCAAACGGGCTGATCCAGGCTGCCGACGGCAACATCTATGGAACCACCTACGGAGGGGGCGATACTGATAACTGCAACGCCGCAAGTACAGGCGGCACGTTCTTCCAACTCACGCCCACCGGAACTCCGACCACGCTGGCCGTATTCTGCCGCCTGACCGGGTACTTCCCTAACTCGACGTTGGTTCAGGCCGCGAACGGAAATTTCTACAGCACAACCGCTGCCGGCGGAGACAGCACGCACGTAGACCAGGGTACGGTCTATGAGATGACACCCACCGGGTCGATCACTTCGCTGTATAGCTTCTGCCTGCAAACGGATTGTCCTGACGGCAAGACTCCGATAGGCATCGCCCTGGGCACTAATGGGAATCTCTATGGAACAACTGAGCTAGCCAACGCGACTCAAAAGGGGACGATCTACGAGATCACCCCGGCGGGCCAGTTGACCACCTTCCACTTCTTTACTGCCACGAACGGAAACTTCCTCGGTGGATCCTCTCCGATTGGCCCAATGCTGTTGCATACCAACGGGACATTTTATGGACTCACCAGCGCCGGAGGTAAGCACGGCATCGGCACCATCTTCAGCTTTGCCACTGGGCTGATCCCCTTCGTCAAGACCATCCCAACGTCGGGCGCGGCGGGAAAGAATGTGATCATCCTGGGAACGAATCTGACCGGGCAACCAAGGTGAGCTTCGATGGAACCGCAGCCACGTTCAAGGTGGTTGCCGCTACCGAAATCACCACGACCGTGCCCAGCGGGGCGAAGAGCGGCATAGTAACGGTGACGACGTCGGCAGGCACCAAGCTCAACAGCAATGTCATGTTCCAGATTCCTTAGAAACCGTGCTATAGAAACAGGCACCGTAAGCGGGCGAACCGGTGGCCGACGGCTCGCCTGCCCAAACTTATTCTTGTCTTGCCTTTTGTGGCGACCTTAGGAGGAAATTCCGATGAAAGGTTCCAAATCTTTACTCACTCTCGGCGTTGCACTCGCATTCGCGGCTATCACCTTCAGCCCGGCAATGCGCGCCAAAGCGCAGACCGTGACCACCCTCGCCAACTTCAACGGCACCGTTCTCATCCTGGGCAACGGCCTGACTGGATCGACCAGCGTCACGTTCAACGGGGTGGAAGCCGACTTCACGGTCGAGTCCGATACCTACATCAATGCAACGGTTCCAGCGGGCGCGGAGACTGGCGTGGTTTCTGTTGTTACTCCGTCCGCGACGCTTAACAGCAATCCGCAGTTTGTAGTGACGAAGTAGCGGTTTGTAACGAACTGGGATTTACAGACTTCAAACCATTGTGTTGCATTGGGAAACTCGGGCCAGCGTTTCGAAAGCCAGAAAAAAATTAGCGAGGAGACATCATGATGTTCACCAAAGCCATACGCCTCATGCTCGTAATCACCGTCGCCACACTGGCCTGGGGCCGATCCGCGCAAGCCCAGTCCTTCGATTATTTTGCCTTTTTCAACGGCATCGATGGAGACGGCCCGGAAAAAGTCATCCAGGGAACTGACGGAAACTTTTATACCGTCACTGCCGAAGGCGGCGCACTTCAGGATGGGAATGTTGTCAGAATTACCCCGACGGGCGAAATCACATCAATTTATGATTTCTGCTCCAAGGCGCAATGCAGCGACGGGTCAGTCCCCTTTTCACCTCCCATCCTGGGTGGTGACGGCAACCTTTACGGGGTGACCTACGCGGGTGGCTCAGATCTGAACAATGGGTCAGGCTGGGGAACGTTGTACAAGATGACGCTGGACGGCCAGATCACTACGCTCCACACCTTCTGCACTTACCCCTGCAACGACGGGACGAACCCGACGGGAATCGTGCAGGCCGCTGACGGCAACCTCTACGGCGTCACCTCCTCAGGGGGAGAATTGAACGGCGGGACTCTCTATCGGATCACCACCTCTGGCGAATTCAAAGTGGTGCACAGCTTCTGCTCTCTGCCCAATTGTGCCGATGGCGAGCAGCCGATTTCTGCGCCGATTCTGGGCAGCGATGGCAATTTGTACGGCACCACGTCATCGGGCAATCAGTTGAATAATAGTGGCGCGGTTTACTCGCTCTCTCCAAACGGCACGTTCAGCGTGGTCCATACTTTCTCGTTTCACAACACCTTCGATAAGAGCTTCAACCAAGGGGAGTCACCGAATGCGGTGGTGCAGGATGCCCACGGAAATCTTTTCGGCACCACCTATAACGGCGGCGCTTACGGGTGGGGCAACATCTTCGAAATCACCTCTGCCCTTGAGTTTCGTGTCCTGCACAACTTCACCTACGGTCCCCAATCGGCGGTGACCGACGCTATAACATTCGCCAACGACGGCAATCTTTACGGAACGACCGGGGGAATCGACGCTGAAGGAACCATGTTCGAGATCACGCCTTCGGGCGAGTATTCGACGGTCCAGGACTTTTTCGCTGAGGGTGGCATTCAGGGGGCTTACGGGTTCTTTCAAGCGCCCAACGGCAATCTCTACGGATCCGTCGCGTCGTACAACCACAACAACTACAACGGAGCGCTTTTCAGTTTCTCAACGGCTTTCACCCGTCAATCGGAACTGCGCCTGGCGGCGGTGAAGTCGGGGCGAGCATCCTGATCCTCGGCAATAATCTGACCGGCACCAGCAGCGTCAAGTTTAACGGTGTGGAGGCAGCGTTCACGGTCGAGTCCGATACCTACATCAAAGCCACGGTTCCAGCGGGCGCGACGACCGGCATAGTGTCTGTGGTTACACCGTCTGGAACGCTTAAGAGCAATCCGCAGTTTGTGGTGAGCAAGTAGTTGCGTGGCCGGACGCATGCGTCCGCTGCGAAATCAGGAGGACATTTCGATGAAAAGTTTGAAATCGTTGTTCAGTCTTCGCCTCGCACTGGCATGTGCAGCCATCACCTTCAGCCTGGCGGTGCGCGTCCAGGCACAAACCTTCTCCTACTTCACCAACTTCAGCGCCAGAGACGAGGGTGCCGCGTCGGTGATGCAGGCGACCGACGGAAACTTTTATATGGGCGGTCACCCCGGCGCATACGGCCAAGGGGCCATCCTGCGAGTGACGCCCTCCGGAGAGTTCAACGTCCTATACAGTTTTTGCTCGCAGCGCGGATGCCCGACGGGACCTATCCCTCTACTCCCATTCTCGGAAGCGATGGGAACTTTTACGGAACGACGGAAGCCGGCGGCAACCGTTTCGAGGGAGGAACGGTATACAAGATGACCCTTGACGGCGAACTCACGACGCTCTACTCGTTCTGTACCACCAACGAATGCCCAGACGGCGCCGACGCCGGCGGGAATCATCCAGGCCAGCGACGGGAATCTTTACGGGATAACCATCGGCGCCGCGATTCAGGACTCAGGCACGCTTTTCCGGGTCAGCACCACGGGTGAGTTCACCGTGCTGCACTATTTCTGTTCGGCTTTGAATTGTGTTGACGGTTATGAACAATCCACTCCCATCCAGGGCATCGACGGGAACCTGTACGGCACAACATTGCTTGGGGGAGCCCATGGTGGAGGCGTGCTGTACAGGCTAACTCGCCGGGGAGTACACGATCATTTACAACTTCTGTTCTCTTTCCGGCTGTGTCGACGGCGGCGGGCCGAATACGATCGTGCAGGATTCCAAGGGGAATTTTTTTGGCACAACTGAGGGCGGCGGCAGCAAGGGCTATGGCACGGTCTTCGAACTCACATCGACAAATCAATACATCGTCCTGGACAGCTTCGACTACGTTCACGGCGATCCTGTTAGAGGATTGACGCTGGCCAGCGACGGCAATTTCTATGGAGCTGACGCGAGGCGACACAATTGGCGGAACTGTTTTTCAGGTCACTCCGAAGGGCGAGATCACGTTTCTGAACATCTTCTCAAGTTGCTCCCTTGATAGCGGCTGGTACCCGCTATTCTCGCTCTTTCAGGGCACGAATGGCACTCTCTACGGAACCACTGCCTACGGCAACAGCGTGGGCGACTGCAATCCCAACGGCGCTGGCTATGGCACGATCTACAGCGTCTCAGGCCTCGCCCCACTGGTAGAGACCGACCCTTGGCTGGCCCTATCGGGCAGAGCGTCATTATCCTGGGCAACGGCCTGACTGGAACGACGCAGCGTCACTTTCAACGGCGTCGAGGCCTGAGTTCACCGTCGAGTCCGATACCTACATCAAGGCGACAGTTCCCAAGGGAGCCACCACGGGAACGGTTTCTGTGTTTACTCCGGCGGGAACGCTCAAGAGCAATCCGCAGTTTGTAGTGAGCAAGTAGTTGTTGTGGCCAGGGGGATTGTCCTCTTTGATTTGGTTCTGACGAAACAGAAGTTTTCATTCTTGACTATTAGCGGGATGCCTCGCCTTTGCTACACCAGGAAAGGCGAGGCGCTCTGGGGTGGCTGCAACTTCACATTCAATCCGGAAGATATCTTCGCTTTTCCCGGGCCTTCCTGTTTGGCCTCGCTCTTCGAGAAAAGTTTCGCTGTGATTAACATCGCCGTAATTGTAACGCTCAAGAGCGCGAATTGCCGCCAGCCATTCAACATTGACGCATTACCCATCAGAGTGAGACCTGCAAAGCAGAATAGAAGGTGAACGCAAAACACTTGCAGCGAGGACTGTCCCAACAGCACCAGAGGCTTGATCGCCGCCGCTTTTGTGATCTTTTGCGAGAGAATCAGCAAAGCTGCCACCGCCGCGAAATCGAGCAATCGAATCGGTCCCAGGTGCCACTTGTCAAACAGAAACTCCGATGTTCCGAGCGCTAAACCGTGCACCACTTTTCGTCGCATGACGAAACAAAAAACGGCGATGATTCCCGCCGGAACCGCCGCCCACCGGGCCCAAGTTTCAATCGGCAGGCTTTCCTGAGCCCAGCGCACGCCCAGCCAGACGCCTACAAACCATAGAAATTGCCAGGCCCACAGGTCGAACGATCCCATCTCGTTCAAGGGAATCCGCGTTGGGATGTATCGCATCATGAACGTGTGCTCCGCGCTGCGAAAGCCGAATTGAGCGAGCACCCAGAAGAAGAAAGACGTCCACAAGATCGGCTTCCATCCAATGCTCCGCGCCAGCGGAATTGCAATGGACGTGAACAGTAGAAAAATGATGTACATGGGCAGGATGTCGAGCAAAGGCGGCCGGTAAATCAGCAGGGCGGCTTCCGTCACCGCTTGTCTGGGGCCGGCCATAAAGTAAAAATCCAAAAGATTGTGAAGCCCCGGCCGGTCGCCATGGGAGGCAATGGGCACCGCGACCAGAAACGCAAAAGCCAGCAAGGCCGCGTGGTAGCCATATAAGCGCAGCGTGCGCAGCCACAACTTGCGCCGCATTGCCGGATAGCCGTCTCGCTCCGCGATGCGGAAATAAATCCGCCCGGTGAAGAGCGCCGAAAGGAAAATGAAACCCTCCGCGGCTCCCACGAAACCAAACGGTTGATTTACCCACGCGCTCGCGGCGGTGGGCAAGTGTGTGAGAGCGATCCACACCAGCATCACTCCCCGCACCGCGTCCAGTTCCAGCCGGCGTCCCGCGCTCATGAAACCTTAGACGCCATCCCGCAGCCAGCCGTCGCCCGAATTCGCGCTGGAATACAAAAGCTCATGCGACTTTACGCAAAATTACATCTAAACTCTAACGTCGGAGGAAATGAGTGAGGGCCGTTTTCAGAGCGTCGATTATTTTTGTGTTTCTATGCTTGCTGGCGCCGCTCGCGGCCTACGCGAGAAAGCGCGACACAGGATTCATCGACCGCACCACCACCATCCAGGGCATTCAGTACAAATATCAGGTGTTCATTCCGGAGGATTGGACGCCACACCGCAAGTGGCCGGTAATTCTTTTTCTTCACGGCGCCGGCGAGCGCGGCGACGATGGCTTGCTCGAAACCGATGTGGGCATCGGCACCGCCATCCGCACGGATCGCGCCACATTCGAGGCAATCATCGTCATGCCGCAATGCGAAAAAAAACATTGGTGGATGCTGCCGCCCATGGACGAACTGGCTATGGCGGCGCTCGCCGAAGCCACCAGGGAATTTCACGGCGACCCGCATCGCACCTATCTCAACGGCTTATCCATGGGAGGCTACGGCGCGTGGCATCTGGCGCAGCAGCATCCCGGGACCTTCGCAGCTCTTGTGGTGATTTGCGGAGGGATTCGGCCATCGGCGACGGCACAGAAAGCCATCCCCGCTCTGGCAAAAGTCACGCCCCCCGATTCGCCCAAATCATATCTGGACGCAGCCCAGCGGATTGGCAAGGTGCCAGTCTGGATCTTTCATGGCGCCGACGACAAAATAGTTCCGGTGAGTGAGTCGCAACGGATGTCAGAAGCCATGAAGCAGATCGGGGCCGAAGTCCGCTACACAGAATTTCCTGGCGTCGGGCACGCCAGTTGGAACAAAGCCTACGACGAACCAACGCTATTTCCGTGGCTGTTTTCGAAGTCGCTGCCGGAGTAATTTCCCAGCGACAATCTGATGGGTGGCCAATCAAGCCGTCTTTTGGCTTGATTGGGGCATTTCTATCCTGAGGTCACAACGCCGGGTGCTTCCGCTCGCCCCCCCCCGCTATGCCGCCGACCTGCTTCAGCCAGAATGCCGGAATTGCGAGGCTTGCAGGCCGCGCTGAGCGGAGTTAAATTAGGTGCGGGAGTTGGAGCCGCGTATGAAAAAGACTGTCCCCGTAGAATCCGCCTCCGCCATCAGCGCTTCTGCATTCATCGACGATAAAATTAAGCAACTTTCTTCAGGTGAGGGCGGCTGGCGCGGGAAGACGCTCGCGAAGGTGCGCGAGATCATACACAAGGCCGACCCGGAGATTGTCGAAGAGCGCAAGTGGGTCAAGCCCTCATCATCGGGAACTCCCGTGTTTTCCCACGGCGGCATCGTATGCACCGGAGAGACACACAAGAACGTCGTCAAGATGACTTTCGCCAAGGGAGCGGCGCTGCCGGACCCTAAGCGTTTATTCAATTCGAGTCTCGAAGGAAATGTCAGACGCGCTATCGACATCCACGAAGGCGAGAAGATCGATGAAGCGGCTTTGAAGAATCTCATTCGGGCCGCCGTGGCGCTCAATCTTAAGGGGAAGTAAGCCAAGGTCCAGGCCGAAGTCTCGTCCCACTTCCCCACTCTAGATTTCGCAAAGAACGCGAAATTTAGAATGGGGCACCCTCCGCAATTCAGCATGGTCACTCGACGCATTGAGTAGCTACAATAGCGGATATGCCGGGAACCATCCCTTCCGCAATTCGCGGCCAGAAATATATTTCTCTCATCACGGTTCGCAAAAACGGTATAAGCGTTGCCACGCCGGTATGGTTTGGCGAAGACGACGAGAAGCTTTACGTGATGACGCTCAGCAAAACGGGAAAGGTGAAACGCGCCCGCAATCATCCTCAGGTGAAGGTTGCTCCCTGCACATTCCGCGGAAGGGTTACTGGACCGGAATTTCCAGCGACAGTCCGGCTGCTGCCTCCGGAAGAACATCGTCACGCGCATCAAACCGTCAATCGCAAGTATTGGCTGGCTTGGCTGACCTCGCCTTTCAGCAGGGCGGATGCGTTCCTCGAAATAAGCTTCTTGTAACCACGGCCAGCCACGCTCCAGCCGGCGCTGATCCGAGATTTGACTTCAATATTCCGAATGGTGGGCTGCAATCATTTACGCCAGTTCCCTGTCCTGCTAACATCATCTGTCTGAAAAGAACTCTCGGACGAATTCTGATTCGCATTCATATCCGGAGGAAGCAATGGCAATCAAAGTTGGCATCAACGGTTTCGGGCGCATCGGCCGCAACGTCCTGCGGACTTCGCTCAACGACCCCAATCTGGAATTCGTCGCGGTCAACGATCTCACGGATCCGAAAACGCTGGCGCATCTGCTGAAATACGATTCGATCCTGGGAAATCTGCCGAACAAGATAACCGCAACCGCCGACGGCATTCAAGTCGACGGCAAAACCATCAAGGTGTTTAAGGAAAGAGATCCGGGAGCGCTGCCGTGGGATTCGGTGGGCGCGCAGGTAGTAGTCGAATCTACCGGACATTTTACCGACGCCAACGACGCGAAAAAGCATCTGCGCGGCTCGGTGAAGAAGGTCATCATTTCGGCTCCGGCGAAAAACGAAGACGTCACCCTGGTGCTCGGTGTGAATCATGACAAGTACGACGCCGCCAAGCATCACATTATTTCGAACGCTTCCTGTACCACCAATTGTCTGGCGCCAATCGCCAAGGTAATCAATGACGAATTCAAGATCGTCAGCGGAACCATGACGACGATTCACTCCTATACCAACGATCAGGTCATTCTCGACTTTCCGCATAAAGACCTGCGACGGGCGCGGGCGGCGGCGATCAATATGATTCCTACGTCCACGGGCGCTGCGAAGGCCCTCAAGCTGGTGATTCCCGACGTCGCGGGAAAACTCGACGGGTTTGCCATGCGGGTGCCCACGCCGAATGTTTCGGTAGTCGATCTGGTCGCATGGGTGGAAAAGAAGACCAGGAAGGAAGAAGTGAATGCCGCGCTGAAAAAAGCGTCGGAGAACGGGCCGCTGAAGGGTTATCTCGGCTTCGAAGAAAACGAACTGGTTTCATCGGATTTCAAAGGCGATTCGCGTTCTTCCATCGTCGACGCGCCCATGACGCTTGTGGTCGGCAGCAATTGCGTCAAGGTGATTTCCTGGTATGACAACGAGTGGGGATATTCCTGCCGGGTGCGGGATTTGATCCACTACATCGCAGACAAGGGTTTGTAGACTTTGTAGCGCCGGCGTCTCGCCGGCTTCCGGGGGTGCGGGCTTGAGCCAGCACTTCAGCCGCCGGGACGGCGGCGCTACCTTATTCATTGCCGGTAGAACTAAGGACGACGACCAGCCAATGTCCAAATTATCCATCCGTGATTTGCCACTGAACGGCAACCGCATTTTCATGCGCGTCGACTTCAACGTTCCGCTTGAGGATGGGCGCGTTATGGACGACACGCGTATCCGCGAAACTTTGCCATCCATTGAATATGCTTTGCGCCACGGCGCAAGGCTGATTCTCGCGTCGCATCTGGGCCGTCCTAAAGGCAAACCGAATCTGAAGATGAGCCTTAAGCCGGTGGCCGAGCGGCTGCGCATGGTGCTCGATAAAGAGTTGGCACGCGGAGAGAACGTCGGCTTTTGTCCGGACTGTGTTGGACCCGAGGCCGAAGAAGTTGCGACGCAACTGGAAAAAGGCCAAACCTTGCTGCTGGAAAATTTGCGCTTTCACGCCGAAGAGGAAGCGAACGACGAGCACTTCGCCCGGCAGTTGGGAGGTCTGGCGGATTTCTACGTGAACGATGCATTTGGCACGGCGCATCGGGCGCACGCATCCACGGTGGGCATTACGAAGTTTGTAACGAAGTCGGCCGCGGGCCTGCTGATGGAGAAAGAATTGCGCTATCTGGGCAAAGCGCTCGAATCTCCAGAGCCGCCGTTTGTGGCGATTTTGGGCGGAGCCAAAGTAAGCGACAAGATTGGCGTCATCCGAAATCTGCTGACGAAGGTCGATTCGTTAATTGTCGGCGGAGGCATGGCTTACACATTTTTGAAAGCGCAAGGGCAGGAAATCGGAAAATCGCTGCTCGAAGCCGACAAAGTCGGTCTGGCGCGGCAACTATTGGAAGAGGCGAAGCAACGAAATGTAAAGTTCCTGCTCCCAATCGATCACGTGGTAGCGATGAAGCCCGAAACCAACGCGGTAGTGCAGCAGATCGGCGAGGGCCAGCCGATTCCCTCCGACCGCATGGCGCTCGATATCGGTCCAAAGACGATCGAGCTTTTCTCGGAAGAGATCTCGCGCGCCCGAACCATCGTTTGGAACGGGCCAATGGGTGTCTTCGAAGTTCCGGGATTTTCGCGGGGAACTTTCAAAATCGCCCATGCCATCGCCGAAAACGTTGGAGCAATTTCTATCGTCGGTGGCGGCGATACGGTTTCAGCCGTACATGGCGCTGAAGTTGCCGACAAGATGACACATATCTCGACCGGCGGCGGGGCTTCGCTGGAATTTCTGGAAGGAAAGAAGCTTCCCGGGGTCGAGGCCCTGATGGACAAAAAGTGACCGATCTGGAATTGGGCGTCTCCGACTTCACAATTCGACTTCTACTCGAAGGCGGCAAAACTATAGAAGTTCACGGCCCCGCCGATATTACCCAGGAGACCACTGACGCGATTGTGAACGCTGCGAACTCATCTCTTCTGGGCGGTGGCGGAGTCGATGGCGCGATTCATCGCGCGGCCGGCTCCGCGATTCTCGATGAGTGCAAGAAAATTGTGAGCAAGATTGGGCACCTCCCCGCCGGGAAAGCCGTTATAACGACAGGTGGCCGCCTTTCCGCCAAATATGTGATCCACACCGTCGGTCCTGTCTACCATGGCGGGCATCACGCCGAAGCGGAGAAGCTGGCGAGTTGCCATCGCGAATCGATTCAACTAGCCGGTGAAAAAGGACTCGCCTCGTTGTCTTTTCCCGCAATCTCGACTGGCGCATATGGGTATCCGGTATCGGACGCGGCGCCCATCGCGATTTCCTCGACTCTCGAATCTTTAACCTCGGCAAAGTCCGTCAAAAAAGTGCGATTCGTACTCTTCGATCTCGCCACTTTGAAGGAATTTACTCGAGCCGCCGAAAAACTTGCAGGCTCGTATCCAACTTCCCCATTGCGAATTGAAAGAGCCCATTGATGAGAAAAAAAATGCTGGCCGCCAATTGGAAGATGAATAAAACTCCGGACGAAACTAAAAGCTTTTTTCACGAATTTCTTCCACTGGTCGCCGGCCATGACCGCGACGAAATTATCGTATGCCCTCCCTATACCGACGTTCACCCTGCGCTCCAGGCTGCGCGCGGCTCCAGTGTCGCGATCGGAGTGCAGAACGTTCACTGGAAGGCGGACGGCGCTTACACCGGAGAAATTTCCGCGCCGATGCTGTTGAGTTTGGGCGTGACGCACGTGATCGTGGGCCATTCCGAGCGGCGGCAATATTTCGGCGAGACCGACGATACCGTAAACATGCGCCTGAAGACTGCGCTGGAATCCGGACTCACCGCGATCTGCTGCGTGGGCGAAGTACTGGAAGAACGCGAAGCCGGACTCTGCGACGATGTGCTTCGCCGCCAGTGCGTTCGCGCGTTTCATGCGATTTCTGCGAAGAAAGCCGCGAACCTGGTAGTGGCTTACGAGCCGGTATGGGCCATCGGTACCGGAAAGACGGCGACCCCTGAAATCGCCGCCGAAGCTCACGCAGTCATTCGCCGCGAAGCCGCCGAAGTTTTCGGCGAAGAGTTCGCCGCCAAACTCCGCGTTCTTTATGGAGGTTCGGTAAAGCCCGACAACGCCGCCTCTCTCATGGCGCAGGAAGAAATCGATGGCGCGCTGGTGGGCGGCGCGTCGCTCGATGCGAAGTCGTTTGCGGCTATCGTGAAATATTAGGCTATGATACTTACCTAACTGCCTTATGGTTCTCGCTTGACGGAAACCAATCTTCGTACTATATTTTGATCCTCCGCCTGTGAGACTTGGTTCTTACATCCTCCCTCTGGCTCAAGGTATCGACGTGCCTACTCTTCTTAATCAGAGCGAACTTAGGAGGCCTATGAAAAACAGGAAAGCTTTCCTCGGAATGGCAGGAATATTCACCGCTATTGCGCTAGTCCTGATCTCAGGCGCGCGCGCAACCGCGCAGACGGAAACCGTGCTGTTCGCCTTCGGCAGTGCAGACAACATAGATGGGAACTACCCTTCTTTCAACGTGACGTTCGATGCCTCTGGAAATCTCTACAGCGCAGCCCCCGGGGGCGGTTTTGATGGCTTCGCGGATGGTACTGTATTTGAGTTAACACCATCGAGCGGCGGAAGTTGGACGCCCAAGGTATTGGCGGATTTCGGCGTGAGTTCAGGCCATCCCAACGGCGGAGTGATCTTTGACACCGCAGGAAATCTTTATGGCGTGACGGTGGGTGGGGGCGCTTATGAAGGGGGCGTGGTGTACGAACTTATGCCCCAGGCGGGCGGGGGTTGGACGCAGAAGTGGCTGCATCAGTTCGGGCAAGGCACGGATGGCAGCGCTGCCGTCGGCAACCTGGTCTTTGATCCTGCCGGAAATCTTTACGGCGTTACTCGCGGCGGCGGCACCTACGGGCAAGGAACGGTTTTCGAGTTACTCCCACAAGCGGGCGGACTTTGGACTGAGAAGATCCTGCACAGTTTTAGCGAAACAGGAGCGGACGGCGGAGATCCTGAGGCGGGCGTGATTCTCGACTCCGCCGGGAACCTCTACGGCACAACTCTCTCCGGGGGTGCCAACCAGGGCCACACAGAGGGGAGTTATGCTGGAACGGTATTTGAGTTAACTCCGGCTGAGGGCGAATGGATTGAAAAGATTTTATATAGTTTTCCCCAGAGTAAGTACGACGCCACTGGCCCGTTTGCCGGCGTGATCTTAGACACTGCCGGCAATCTCTACGGCACCACGGAGGGAGGCGGCCAATATATCGGCAACGGAACTGTGTTCGAATTGTCGCCCACTTCGGGGGGTGCATGGACGGAGACGATTCTGCACAGCTTCGGCAGGGATGCATCCGACGGAGATGCGCCCTATGGCAACCTGATCATCGATAGCGCCGGCAGCTTATATGGCACAACCAGTCAAGGCGGCACATACGGATGTCTTTGCTCCTTCAACGGTGGCACCGTCTTCAAGCTGACGCCTGGTTCGGGTGGGACGTGGACCGAGAGGATTCTGCACGACTTCGGCGAAGGAGACGACGGGGCTTATCCACTCGCGGGGCTGTTCATGAACAGCTCCGGCAATCTTTACGGGGCAACGCGGTTTGGCGGTGGCGGCGCTGGAACCGGCACGGGCACCGTGTTCGAGATTTCGCGGTAGCGCGACGAAAGCGAGGGCGGGCGGGATCGGCAGCGCTGGGGTGACGCGAATGCGGCAGCGTCCTGATTTCGATTATGCTTTTCTTCGCGATCTTCGCGGTCGAAAGCTTTGCTCCCGAAATTAGGGCACACTACCCGCGGTGCGCCGAAGGCTCGATCCACGCGGTGTTGTAAAGTGCCAGGGTGCTGTTATACTCCCTGCCGAAAGGAGGCTCGTATGCCCAAGGTATTGCATTGCAATGACGTAGTGGGAAACTGCGACTTTGTCGCTCGCGGCGAAACCGAGCAGGACATCCTCCAGCAGGCGGGGGAGCATGCTCGCACCGCTCACGAGGTAAAAGAAGTAACTCCGGAAATGGCCGACAAAGTGAAATCCGCTATCCGGGATGAAGCGGCCTGATCGCAACCCACGGGCGAGCGGCCTTGCTCGCCCTTCGTCTACCTTCTATTCTCCGCAAACCGCCGTCTGATCTGCTAATCTTCCTGCTTCGCAATCGTTGCAATTAAATTCTCGTCGCAAAAGAGAGCGTGGATGACGGAAACTGTGCGTCCCGAGCCGAGCCGGCTTTACCGGTGGCTGGTCCTGATCTTTGTCAGCCTGGCGATGTTTGGCAGCTATTACGTTTACGACGCGCTGAGCCCTATTGCCGACGTTCTCAAACAGCAGCTCGGATTCACGGATTTCGATATCGGGCGGCTACAGGCCTTTTACAGCTTTCCCAACATTTTCACCGTCGTCATCGGCGGTTTCATCATTGACCGCATCGGGCTGCGAAAATCGCTGATGATTTTCGGTGCGCTCAGTTTTATTGGACCGGCGATCACAGTTTCATCCAGCCACTTCTGGGTAATGGCGGCGGGGCGTCTCATTTTCGGCATGGGAGCGGAATCGCTGAATGTCGCTGTGGTCACCGCGCTGGCCCGCTGGTTTAAAGGTAAAGAACTGAGCTTTGCTTTTGGATTGAACCTAACCGCATCGCGCCTGGGTACCTTCGCCGCGCTCAACTCACCCACCTGGGCACGCGCAGCCTACTCCAACTGGCGAGATCCTTTTCTGATTGCGCTGGCGTTTGCCGCCTTGAGCGTCGTGGGCGCGTTGGTTTACTGGTTTATGGAAGCGTGGGCCGAGAAGAATTACCACCTGGGAGAAGTTTCCACCGACAAAGTAGTTTTCGCCGACCTGTGGAAATTCGGCGTGAGCTACTGGCTCATCGTCATGTTGTGCATCGTTTTCTATTCCGCGATCTTCCCTTTCCAAACCTTTGCCGTAAAGTTTTTCATGGAGGCGCATGGTACTTCGCGGGAATTTGGGGGCTTTCTGTCGAGTATGCTGACCTTGTTCGCGATGATTGCCACGCCTCTGTTCGGCCTCTGGGTCGACCGCGTAGGCAAGCGCGCATTGCTCATGATGTTTGGCTCGATGCTTTTGATTCCGGTGTATTTGATCATGGCCTACACGCAGGTCAGTTTGTACATACCGATGGCGATGATGGGGATAGCGTTTTCCCTGATTCCCGCTGTGATGTGGCCTTCGGTGGCCTACATCGTCGATCAGTCCAAGCTGGGAACCGCTTACGGACTGATGACGATGATCCAGAATATCGGTCTGTTCGGACTCAACCTGCTGATTGGATGGGCCAACGACTATAGCCATGCCGATGCAAGTAATCCCGCCGGTTACCATTTGGGGATGTGGATTTTTTCGATCTTAGGGATTCTCGGCGTGCTTTTCGCCTTCCTGCTCCGCCAGCGCGAAATAGGTCCACACGGCCACGGGCTGGAAACCATTACCACAGCGAAGCCGGCAAGCTAGGCCCGCAAACTACCGATTTACGAAGAGTTGCGACTCTTTTCCCCGAGCCGGGTTTTAGGTTTAGATGGGGTGCTATAGCCAAGCTCTCGAATGCAAAGGCTTTCCCCAGAGAGCGACTCAATGAAATCTAATGTGCCAACGCCTCCGCAGATCGGTAGAAATACTCTGATATTCTGTACTTACGAAGGTCACGGTTATCGTGGCTAGCCCCCGCAAACAGTACAACACCAACTACTTAAGCCGCATCCCAATCAGTGCGGCCGGAAAAGGCGATTTGATCGAGCCACGGAAGCAATCCAGCACCGACCTGAGCGAAGCCGAGGCGATCGACCGGGCCAAGCTAGGGGACGCCGAGGCGTTCCGTGTGCTCTATGACAAACATAAGAGGCGCGTCTATTCGCTATGTTTGCGAATGACGGCGAATACCGCCGAAGCTGAGGATCTGGCGCAGGAGGCCTTCCTTCAGCTCTATCGCAAGATCGCCACGTTTCGCGGCGAGTCGGCTTTCTCGACTTGGTTGCATCGGCTTTCAGTCAACGTGGTGCTGATGCATCTGCGCAAGAAAAGCCTTCCAGTGGTTTCGCTGGAGGAGACGACGCAGCCGACGGAGGATGAATCTCCGAAGAAAGATTTCGGCGCCGATGACGTATCACTGGCCGGATCCATCGACCGGATGCAGTTGCAGAGGGCGGTAGACAGCCTGCCTCCCGGCTATCGAATGATTTTTGTGCTTCACGATGTCGAAGGTTACGAGCATAATGAAATCGCGAAAATCGCGGGATGCTCGATTGGCAATAGCAAGTCCCAGTTGCACAAGGCGCGCATGAAGCTGCGCGACCTGCTCAAGATGAATAGAGCCGAAAAGGCCGGTCGATCTCGAGTGGGGTAAACAGCGAAAATCATTAACAGCTTGCAGGGGCGCAAGAGGTTAGGAATACGGTTCGAGAAGGACTCGGGAGAGTAGTTTATGAATTGCGTTGAGCTTCAAGAAAGCTTGGCGGAAGTGGAAGTCGGAACCAGCACGGAACAAAGTTTTCATTTGCGGCAATGTCCGGAGTGTTCGGCATTGGTGAAAGAATTAGATTTGATCGTCGCCGCAGCCACCCACCTGCAAGCCGCGGACGAACCCAGCCCCAGAGTTTGGAATTCCATTGAGATCGCACTGCGCCAGGAGGGATTGATCCGTCCGCAGCCCGTGGGAAAGCCGGTTTCCTCTTTCAGCGCACGCTGGGGATCGGCCCGCTGGCTGGTACCGGCTGCGGCGATGTTGTTACTATCGTTGGGGATTTACGTAAGGCGTGCATCTTTGTCCGAACCGCCGGTGCAGCAAGCTTCAGTCGCAGCGCCTGCTGCGAGTCCATCCGGTTTGGTCGACGAAGATTTGATACAGGAAGTTTCGGAGAACGCTCCCGCCATGAAATCCCAGTACGAAGAAAATCTGCGGTGGGTGAATGAATCGATCCGCGACGCGCAGGGACTGGTCGATGAAAGTCCGAACGATGCCGAGGCCCGCCGCTCCCTGATGGATGCGTATCAGCAGAAATCGATGCTATTCGAAATGGCCATGGACGGGCCTGCGCGGTAATGGAAGCGCGGCAGAGGCAGACGTTCCTCGCGGCGCGGGAAACAGTTGCTCCGAAGAACAAACAAAAGAAGAACAAAACAAGAGTCTTGGGGGAGTCGTATATGGTTAGCGGGCGCGCGGCAAAACTCTTGTTCGTCGGCATGATTGTCGCAGGCACTCTGGTCGCCGAGAGCAAGAAGGAGCTTCACTTTGCGGTCGGGCCGAAGGCCGGCATCTCCGTGCTGAACCCTTATGGCTCGATCACGGTGAAACCGTCTTCCAACAATTCGGTAGTGGTAAATGCGATTCTGCACTCCGACAAAGTCGAAGTGGATAACAGTCAAAACGGGAACCGGGTTGATATCCAATCTCACCTGTTGCCCGGCGCGGATTCCGATTCGGGGCGGGTGGATTACGAAATCCTGGTTCCCGCCGATGCCAGCATCACCTTGCATTCCAGCACCGGATCGCTGCATGCGGAAAAGCTGCACGGCGATGTCAGTCTCGAAGGTCCCGGAGCGGAAGTCGATGTTCGCGATATTACGAACGCGCACGTGCATGTGAAAACCATGAACGGCTCGGTGAATCTGGATAACATTCAGAACGGGCACGTTGAGGTCGATTCGTTAAGCGGCGAAGTTACCCTGCGCAGCGTGAACGGCCCGTTGGTGCAGGTAGTTTCTACCAGCGGCGGAATTCACTATATCGGCGACTTCGGCAACAGCGGCGAATACCGCCTGAGCAGCCACAGCGGCGACATCGAAGCTACCATTCCGGAGTGGACTTCGGCCGACGTGAGCGCCCGCTCGGTGAAGGGCGAAGTTCACGACGACATTCCTCTTCAACCTAAGTCTCACAATTACTTCTCGATAGACAAGGGACGTGCCTTCGCAGGTACCATGGGGCGCGTGGCGCTCTCCTCTACCGTAGTCTTGCGGACCTTCAGTGGTAAAATCCACCTCAGAAAACGCTCCGAAAAACAATAAGCGAAACCAAGAGCAAATCGGATCGGCGCAAGCGGCGTGCTGAAAGACCGGGGCCGGCGCTTACGGTTAAGCGCAAGCGTGTAACGGCGAGTTGCGCTGCGCGGGCCGTAGTCCTGGTCGGATTCATGGGCGCAGGCAAGAGCACTGTGGGCCGGGCCATGAGCAAACGACTTGGCTGGATCTTCGAAGATCTCGACGATCGCATTGAGCGCCGCGAAGGACGGAAGGTTGCGGAGATATTTCGCGATTCTGGCGAGACGGCGTTCCGCCGCGCCGAGCATACGGCTTTAAGGGAAGTATTACGTGAGGTGCCTGGCGAAGCAGGGAGAATCATAGCCCTTGGTGGCGGGGCGTTCATCCACAAGCGCAACGCCACGCTGATTGAGTCTGCAGGCGTTCCCACGGTGTTTCTGGAAGCGGATTGCGAAGAATTGTGGGGTCGCTGCCTTCGGCAAGCCGATCGCGAAGGAATTCGGCGTCCGTTGCTTGTTGGGTGGGAAAGTTTTCATGAGCTTTACGAGGCAAGAAAGTGGCACTACCTGCGGGCAACATTCCTTCAGAAGACGGGCGGATTGACGATTAGGCAGATTGCGGCTGAAGTGATTAAATCGCTGGGACTCGATTCGATATCCGGAAGGCGAGGCAAACAGAAGTGACTCCCATGTCGCGGTTGCGAAGGGTAACAGTGATAGTTTTGGCGGGGACGGCACTATTGTGCGCCGCCGACAAAAAAGACACACCCAAGGCCCCGGTCAAGCGATTGGTCGATTCCGGCTCATTCGGAGTCTTTGTAAAGGGCCAGCGCGTAGTCACCGAAACGTTCAGCGTACGGCAGGATGGCGGCGACAGCGTCGTCAAGTCGCAACTCCAGGAAAATGGACCTTCGGCCGCGGCCGGCCAGACATCGGAGCTACAGATGGGCGGCAACGGCGAACTGCTCCGTTATACATGGGGAGACGGGACCGGATCGCTCGTTGTAACTCCCAGCAACGAATTCTTGCTGGAGAAGATTTATACTTCGCCTTCGGCCAAGCCCGCCGAGCAGCCGTTCCTGATGCCAAACACGTCGGCCATTCTCGATAACAATTTTTTCATCCACCGCGAAGTGCTGGCATGGCGCTATCTTGCCGCCGATTGTCAAACCGAGAACGGCGCTCTAAAGTGCAAGCAGGGGCCGGTGGAGTTCGGCGTACTCGTGCCGCAGGATCGTACCTCGATGCGGGTGCGAATGGAACTGGTGGGCAGGGAAAAAGTCATGATCCGTGGAACCCAGCGCGAACTGCTAAGGCTGGACTTGAAGGGCGAATCCTTTTCCTGGGCGCTTTGGTTGGACGATAAAGATCAATTTAAGCTGATGCGAGTGCTGATTGCCGACGATAATACAGAAGTAGTGCGAGATTAGAGCCTGGTGGCCAACCATTGCCGGTGACGGATGCACGTACGGCGCGGGTACTTTTCACGGTGCTGCTGTTTGCGCTGGGGCTGGGCTTTCTCTACGTGGCGCGCCAGACTTTGATGGCGTTTCTGTTTGCCGTTTTTTTTGCCTACCTGATGAGCCCCCTGGTGTCTTCACTGGAAAAAATCCTGCGTGGCCGCGCCCGTGCCATCGCCGTAATTTACCTGTTGCTGCTGGGTCTGCTGGCGCTTCTGTTCGTCGCTCTGGGACCGCGCATCGGCCGGGAGAGCGCACGGCTGGTGCAATCCCTGCCGGCGCTGGCCCAACTCAGCTCCGGCCAGATCGCCGAGCAATTGGGCCGCGACCACGGATGGAATGCCAAAGTGGTTGACCTGCTGCGGGTTTATCTGGTGAATCACAGCGACGAAATCAGCAAACTGGCGCAGAACATTGGGCTGCGCGTGGCCGATGTTGCCAAACAAGCGTGGCTGCTGGTAATCGTCCCGCTTCTATCGATTTTCTTCTTGAAAGACGGCCGCACTTTCAACGACGTTTTGCTGAATTCGGTTCAGTCGCGTCCGCAACGGGAATTGCTCCAGGGGGTTTTGAGCGATTTAAACCAGATGCTGGCTCACTTCATTCGGGCGCAGCTTACGCTGGCAGCTCTGACGCTGGTAATGTATACAGCCGTTCTCAGCATAATGCGGATGCCCTATGCCATGGTGCTTGGGAGCATCGGAGGACTTCTGGAGTTTATTCCGGTGGTCGGCCCGCTGGTGGCGGCGCTGGTGATTGTGTCATTTGCGCTACTGATGAGTTTCCCGCACTTGCTGGCGCTGATAATTTTTCTTGGCGTGTGGCGGCTTATTCAGGATTACGTTACTTCCCCACGCATCATGGGCCGGAGCATGGAACTGCATCCTCTGGCGGCGATTTTCGGCGTGATGGCCGGCGGCGAAGTCGCCGGCATTCTGGGAATTTTCCTTTCCATCCCTGTGATGGCCAGCCTGCGCATCGTTTTCCGGCGCTGGCATCTTTATGCGGAGAAGCGAAAATTCGGCCCGCTAAATGAGTACGTGCTCGATACTCGGGCGGCTCAGCCTAAGTAGCAGTTCTCAGTTCTCGGTTCTCAGTTCTCAGTTCTCGGTTCTCAGTTCTCGGTTCTCGGTTCTCGGAAGTCATCTCTTAAATCAGCCGAAGGAAAACTCGCTCAGGGGCTAAAGCCCGCGTGATTGTTGGCTTTGGGCGGCACGACTGAACGTCGTGCCCTTCCCGAATCCATTTATGAGATAGCCTCTCAATTCCCGGAAGAACCAATCGGCTGTTGAAAAATTTCGAGGAGCGGCGGGATTTGTTTTTGGATCATGCGCAACCAAGCGCGCTTTTTTTAGTTACTTTGCATCCTTGGTGGCGAAATCCACCAATTCTTTTAAAGTGGCGGCGGGTACTTGAGGAACGTTTCCGATGGAGCGGCCGTTGATGAACAGAGTTGGCGTACCGTTGACGCCCGCCGATTTGCCGAGAGCGATGGAAGCCTCGACGTGCGCCTTGGTGACGGGCGTAGAAGCGCAGGCGGCAATATCAGATCCCTTCAACCCCGCGCCATCTGCGATTGCCGTCAACTTCTCATCGGCATTTTCGGCCGTGATATCGGATTGAGTTTCATAGGTCTTGGCCAGAAACTTCCAGAATGCATCCTCCGAGGCCTGCGCGACACAATCGGCGTACGCTGCTCCCTTCGCCGCCCAGTTGTGCATCTCGAGCGGAAAGTTTTGAAACACGAAGCGCGCGTTCGGTTCAGCCGCGATGAGCCCGTCAATTGCCGGCTGCGCGGCCTTGCATACTGGACACTGCAAATCGCCGAACTCGACGACTGTCACCGCGGAGTTCTTGGGGCCACGCGAGGGACCGGTAATTCCCTTCTCCAGCGTAGTCTTGATCGCATCGAAGGGCCGGGGGCCGAACGGAATAATCTCTCCAACCACGGCGTGCGTGCCGTCAGCCGTGACATAGAAGCGGCTGGCTTGCTGGCCGTGGGGTGACGCCAGAATTACATCGACCTGCGCCAGTCCGGGCGCGGGAGCGGGCTTGATGCTGGAAACCTTCCAGCTCATGCCCGGCTCGTATCCGAAGGTCTGCTGCATGAAGGAATCCACGGCTGCTTCGGATGGAAGACCCGTAGCACTGAGCGAAGCGGCATTGGCCTGGGCCGCCGGAGCCACGGTTTCTGTGGGCTTGGGGGTGGTAGAGGTTTGAGCGGCGGTGAAGCCGCAGGCGAACACGAGAAGAAAAGCTGGAATAAAAAAACTTCGCATTGGTTCCTTTCAAATCAGATCGTTTATGAATGAAGCGACGCCGGAACACGATTCCGACGCGAATTTCTTCAGACCTGCTCTTCAGAACTGGCGCCTCAGACCTGGCTCTTCGCGGCAATGGGAAAACGGCGTCCGTAGCCGAAAGCCTTCGGAGAAATCTTGATTCCCGGCGCCGCTTGCTGGCGCTTATATTCGGCGCGGTCCACCATTTGAACGACCCGCTTCACAACCTCAATATCGAAGCCGTAAGAAGCGGCGATCTGCTCGGCTGAGCAAGCGCCTTCCACGTAATCTTCGAGCACAGCGTCGAGAATTTCGTAGGGAGGCAGGGAGTCGCTGTCCTTCTGGCCGGGCCGCAACTCGGCGGAGGGCGGCTTCTCAAGAGTAGCCTGCGGAATCACCGGACGGCGTGAGTTCACATAGTGGCTCAGCCGATAGACCAGCGTCTTCGGCACGTCCCAGATGACCGCCAGCCCTCCGACCATGTCCCCGTAAAGTGTACAGTAGCCCACGCCCAGTTCGCTCTTATTGCCGGTGGAAAGCACGATCGCGCCGAATTTATTGGAGAGCGCCATCAGCATTGTTCCGCGCGCGCGCGACTGAATATTTTCCTCGGTCACGTCTTCCCTGTATCCGGCGAAAACCTTTTGCAAAGTCTCGCGATAAGCGTCGAAGACGCAGTCGATCGGGAGCAGTTCGAAGCGGATGTCAAGATTGTGCGCGAGGGCGCGCGCGTCGTCGATGGAGCCGGAAGAAGAGTACGCGCTCGGCATACCTACGCCAATCACATTTTCCGGACCGGCCGCCTCGGCGGCGATTGCGGCGGTCAGCGCAGAATCGATTCCGCCGCTGAGTCCGACGATCGCGGTCCGGAATCCGCACTTGCGCATATAGTCGCGCGTGCCGAGCACGAGCGCCGCATATACGCTGGCTTCTTCCCCTTCGATCTGCTCGTGAAAATCGCCGGCCAACGATTCCGAATCGAAGCAGATCAGGTCTTCTTCAAAAGAACGGCCTTGCGCAACGATCTTGCCTTCGGCGTTTAAAACAATGCTGGATCCGTCGAAGAGCAAGCTGTCGTTTCCGCCCACTTGATTTACCATCGCGACCGGAACTTTGTGCTGGCGCGCAATCGACGCCAGCATGTCGCGACGCACTTCGCGTTTGCCGATCCAAAATGGCGACGCGGAAATATTGAGAACGATGTTGCCTCCGGCGCGCACCAGGGCTTCGATGGGATCGACGGTGTACAGGCGTTTGGGCCAGAATAGCTTGTCGTTCCAGGCATCTTCGCAGATAGTAAGCGCGATCTGATCGCCGCGGAACGGGAACAACTCCTGGCGCTTGGCGGGAGCGAAGTTGCGCATTTCGTCGAACACGTCGTAGGTGGGCAACAGCATTTTCGATTGCAGGAAAGCGATCTTGCCCTCCCGCAACAATGCGGCGGAGTTCATCACGGACTTGCCGGTTTCGGAGTGCGCCGGAGTGACCAAGCCGCAAATGACGGCGATGCCGCGGGTTTCAGCGGCAATCGTTTCGGCGGTCTCAAAGTTGCGGGCGACGAAGGATGGATTCTCGACCAGGTCGCGAGGCGGGTAGCCGCAAACCGCCAACTCGGGAAACAGAATCAACTCCGCGCCGCCGGCTTTCGCGCGGCGCGAGAAGTCGATCATCCTGGCGGCATTACCGGAGAAATCTCCGACCGTGGGGTTGATCTGACCGAGCGCAATCTTCACCTATTTAGTGTAAAGCCAAAAGCGGCTTCTCGCTTCCGGCTTCGGGCTTCCGGCTTTCGGGGACATCCGCGTTGCGGGAACTTCCTGAAGTTATGCTTCGGCCGAAGTTGGATCGATGATGCGCTTCACTTCCGAAATCCGGTTCGCTGGAAAGCCGCCTTGCGAAGCGTGCTCCCGCACCATTGCTTCGTTCGGCGCGATGTAGACGCAATAAATTTTGTCCTGCGTGACGTAGCTTTCGAGCCACTGAATCTGGGGGCCGAGATTTTTCAAAACGCTGCACGACTTTTGCGAAATCGCCAGAACCTGATCCTGGGATAAATTTCCTGCGTCGGGGATCTCGCGCTCAATCACATATTTCGGCATTCACGCTCGCTTTCTGTCTGTAGGGCTCAAGCTGTCAGCTTTATCCGCGATAGCTTGGCCGGAGGATTTTATTCTGTCCGGCGGGAAATTGCCACTTGAACCCGTCAAATCGTGAACCCCGAAGGGCACGAAGTCTCACGAAGGAAACCGGCCGCCTAGTTGCCTCGTGAAGCTTTGTGTCCATTGTGGTGAAATTAAGACACGATTCTTTCCGGCTCAAGATATAGTGAGGCGAATGACGAAATTAAAAACCGATTCCTCTTTGAAATCGTCCGCGAGTCCTTCGCCGCGGGTCGCCGTGGCGATTATGGCCGCTGGCAAAGGCACGCGGCTGAAGTCGCAACTGCCGAAGGTGCTGCATGAAGTTGGCGGAAAGCCTTTGCTGGCGCATGTAATCGCCGCTGCGGCCCGGGTTGTGCCCACGAACGACGTCTTCGCAATCATCGGCCACGATGCGGAGCGCGTGCGGGCAGCCGTCGCGCACACTGGGGTCAACTTTGTTTTGCAATCCGAGCAGCGCGGCACGGGCCATGCGCTGATGGTCGCGCAGCAAGAGCTTTCAAAGTACGACCACGTCATCGTTCTCTCGGGCGACGCGCCGCAGATCACACCCCAAACCATCGCGCAGTTACTCAACTTTCATCTGGACCAGCAATCCGCGATGACGTTGCTCAGTGCCGAACTCGACCAACCCGCGGGCTATGGCCGCATCATTCGCAAGAAATCTGGCAGCGCCGAAGTCCTGGCCATCGTCGAAGAAAAATCGGCCAGCCGCGAACAGAAAGCAATTCACGAGATCAACGCCGGATTTTACGTTTTCGCAGTGCCGCCGTTGTATTCGCACATTGCAAAGCTCACAACCGCGAATCCTCACGGCGAATACTACCTTACGGATATGGCCGCGGTGCTGCGAAAAGAGAAGCAACGGGTGACGGTTTGGAAAACGGAAAATCCGCACGAAGTTCTCGGCGCGAACACGCGCGCGGAATTGTCTTTGATCGATCACCAAATGCGCATGCGCAAGTGCCATGAACTAATGGCGGAGGGCGTCACGATTTTTTACCCGACCACTTGCGTGATCGATGCCGATGTCGAAATCGGAGCCGACACGATTATCGAACCCTTCGCCCAACTTCTGGGAAAAACCCGAATCGGCGCGAACGGCCGCATTCGTTCCTACTCCGTAATTCAAGATTCCGAAATCGGCGATGGCGTCCTCGTTCGTCCGGGATGCATTTTGGAGGATGCCCGCGTCGGCGCCAAAGCCGTGATTGGTCCCTATTCGCACTTGCGATCCGGCAGCGACATTGGAGAAGAGGCACATGTAGGAAATTTCGTCGAGACCAAGAAGATGAAGCTTGGTAAAAGATCGAAAGCCAATCACCTGACGTATCTAGGCGACGCCGAAATTGGAGCGGGAGTGAATATTGGCGCCGGCACCATCACCTGCAATTACGATGGCGTTCACAAGAATACGACTGTGATCGAAGATGGAGCCTTCATTGGCAGCGACAGCACTCTGGTTGCTCCTGTGCGGGTGGGCAAAGGCGCGTACGTGGGTGCGGCCTCGTGCATTACGAATGATGTTCCGGAAGACTCTCTCGCCATTGGACGCGCGAAACAGGTAGTGAAAGAAGGATGGGCCAGTAAGAGGGCCGCCGGACGCAAGAAGGCCGCCCCCCGCGGGGAACCGCTTTTCCGGGATTTATAAGGTTGCAGAGCCAACAAACGAGGCGCGAAGGCCCGGTTTTTTCGTCCGGGCCTTAGTGCCTCCGTGGTGGATTTGCTTTTTCTAGTGCGAGACTGCGGCGAACAATTCCGAATGCATCAACCCCTGGAATTGCTGGTCGCTCGACTTGAAGTGGAATTGTACGTTCGATCCATCGGAATCCACGCTGGTATTTTCCATGGCGATTTTTTCCGAGCCGCTGGCGCTCATCTTCTTATAAAGAAGCCCAGCTTTCACCAATGAGGACAGCGTAGCCGCGCTAACGGAATCGGAAGCGACTACCGTCAGATCGAAATTTACGCCGCTGGTGAAGTTCATGGTGTAGCGAGAACCGACCAGACGCTTCTTGATGGTGTCATAGTCGGCAACCTGGGCCGCGGCGCCGAGGGCGGAGCGCATCACGTTCTGCGTGCCCTGCTGGTCGAGAATGCTCCACACCGGACCCGAGTCGACATCGGACATCATGTCAGACATTTGCGAATTGGTGTCGAGCGAGAGCACTTGTCCATCGCGCACATCGAGGGCGATCTTGACGGAGGGAAGTTCGCCGAACAACAGGGTGCTGTCGTCGAGGAAGGTCATCACCATGCCGCCGTCCATGGGATAAATATTCGCGTTGTCGTATTTTGTCGGCTTGATTTTGCGCAGCGTCATCTTTTTTATGACGGCCTTCATAGCGAACGGCCCCGCCGCTACGCCCACAGCCTTGGTGCCCTGCTTGGCGGTGCGAAAGGAGGCGAATGAGAGCGAGTCAACATCCTTGGCGGGATCGATTCCAACGCCTTTGAGCGCGGCCTCAAACTCTTTCAGGTTGTCGGGCATGATCTGCTCTTTGAGCTGCATCGCGATCGCGGAATCTTTCAGCGCCCGGTAGTCGACCGAAATCAACTGTTGCAGATCGGCTGGGACCACGGCGCGAGCCGACGAATTCAGCGGTATAGCGGCCGCTACCCCTACACAAACAAAACATAGCGCCGCCGAAGCTAGACAAGCCTTAAGAGTTTTCATGGCAATCTCGGTCCTCATCATGTTTTTCTGGATCTTTCCCGAATCTATCGCGCACTCTGTCCTGAACTAAGAACGAGGGACAACGAATACCTTGCGTTTTAGATGCAGCCCCTAGACTTCCCGTTAGCTGTAGCTTTCATTCTAAGCCCACGGCTTTATCCTATGCCAAAACCGAAAGTACTAGCCCCTTGACCACTTTGGGACGGGCACGGCCCCTCGGAATCGTTGTCGCACTATCCAGAAGCGGAGATTCCCTGTAGTATGGCTCCGTACGCCACCGCACACAGACGCCTGCCCTCTTTGGCGCCGGGAAATCAGGAAATTTATTGAAAATCCTACTCTACAACCCCGATAACGGGGTTACGCGCAACTTCATGCCCCACCTCTGGATGTTCCTCCTACAATCGTTAACCCCGAGTGGCCATGAAGTTGTGCTAATCGATGGAAATGCCCAACCGATGGATGAAGCCGGTATTGCGCGCTACGTGATCGACCAAAAGATCGATCTGGTCGGGATCGGCGCCATGACCCGCATGATCGCGAAGGCTTATCGCATGGCGGATGCGGTGCGCGCGGTTGGAGTTCCCGTGGTGATGGGCGGACCGCATGTGACGGAAATGGCGGATGAGGCTTTGGGACGCGACGGTGGCGCGCGCCACGCGGATGCCGTGGCTCTGGGCGAAGCCGACGACACATGGCCGAGGATTGTGGAAGATGCCGCGCGCGGCGAATTGAAAGATGTGTATGCGCCGGTTGACGCCGTCGGAAAAGAGCTTAAGCCGTCGCTTAAACCCTATCCCGTCATTCCCTGGGACACGATCGACCTTCATCAATTTAATCTTGTCCCCGGCACCGCGAAACGATGGCTGCAAAAGATTGGCGAGGGTTGGGGGACGTTCCGCATCATCCCCGTAGAATCGGGACGCGGTTGTCCCTATGGTTGCGAGTTCTGCACGGTAACCGGATTTTTTGGCGACTCGATTCGCTTTCGCAGCAACGAAAGCGTGGTCAACGAACTTCTGCTGCTGAAGGCGCGAGCCCGCAAGGAACGCGGGCAGATCGCCGTCTTTTTTATCGACGATAATTTCGCGATCAATCTCAAACGGACGAAGTCGTTGCTGCGCGACATTATCGCGGCCGGCGCGCAGGTGAACTGGGTGGCGCAGATCAGCGCCAATCTTCTGCGCGATCAGGAACTGGTCGATCTCATTTCGGCTTCCGGCGGCAAGTGGGTATTTATTGGCATGGAATCGATCGATCCGGCAAACTTGAAAGACGTGAATAAGGGATTCAACAAACCGGAAGAATACGCCGCGGTTCTCGAACGGCTGGCGCAGCGCAACGTCTACGCCATCACTTCATTCATCTTCGGCATGGATAACGACACCGTGGGCGCAGCCGAGCGGACGCTGGCGCAAGTGCGCACCTGGCCACCGGGGCTGCCGATTTTTGGCTTGCTCACTCCCTTGCCCGGCACACCGCTGCTGAAACGTCTCGAGACCGCCGGGCGCCTGACTCGTCCTAAACACTGGCAGGAATTTATTCCTTTCGCCATGGCTCACACACCGCTCAAGATGACCATCGGCGAGGCTCACGCTGAAGTGAACTACGGCTGGTCTCACAGCTATGGCCCGCAATCCATCGCTCAGGCAGTGGATTCAATCGCCGATCAACCGCTTGGCTATCGCGTGAATATTCTGATCGCGCGCCTGTGCTTCCGGGGGATTTATTTTCCGATGCTGGGGCGCTTCGCGTGGTGGAAGGTGATTTCGGAAAATCGCAAGACGATTTTCAAACTGGTCAAACAGGGCTGTGAGGCGTGGTGGGCTTCGCGTTCCAAACCGCAACCCCAGCCGGCAATCATTTCGGGAGACTAAAGATTGCTTGCTCCCTCGCCTCCTATGGCAAGAACGCGCCTTTGAACCTCAATGGCGAAGGTCTGGTCTTTCAGCGACGCCAGATTGATCTCGACATTCGCTAACGCTCCGGTAACCGCAGCTTTCGCCAGGGCTTGGGAGGTAATCAAATCGGACTTCATATTCGGATTCGTGATTGCGAACAAGCTTGCCGTGATCTTGCCGACTTCATGAGCCTTCTCAGCCACGCTTAAAGGAACTCCCGTGGCAAGCTTCAATGCGGCGTCGATCAGTTCGTCGGAACCGCCGGGATTGCTTTTCGCCAGCTTGTACGCTTTCATCACCGCGTCATACGATTCCGCGTCGCCATCGATCGCGGTTTTCAACTCCTCCCGCAGCCGCCCGAGTTGTTCAATCGCCGCGCTCAGTTCGCCTTCATACTGCACATAAGCCTTTTTGCCCCGCGACATTGAGGCGACCATCGCCGCCAAGCCTGCCGCCATTGCGGCTGCGGCAGCCGAGGCGCTGCCTCCGCCCGGTGTAGCCGTGGGCGCGGCTAACTGCTCGATGAAGGGCTCGGCTCCCGCCCGCAGACCTCCGACCGCCATCTTTCCGCTCATCACCGCAGCCAGCCGATTTTCCAGTATTAACGACGAGTCGAAATTCTCGACTTGCAGAAACCATTCCGCAGCCTGCTCCAATGCTTTTTTCGGAATGAGTCCGACAATCTCGCTCGAGACCGGAATCACCCCATATCGCACGGCTTCGCGCTTCACCATCTCGTAGACGCGATGCACCGGCGTCTGCTCGAAATCGGTGAGGTTCATCGACACCTGCGCCAGCCCGCGAACCAGGAATCCCGCGCCCTTCACATAACGCATTCCGCCGCTGGAGAATCTCACCGCCTTTGCGATCTTCTTTGCGATTTCAACATCCGGCGTATTCAGAAAAACGTTGTAGGCGATTAAAGCTTTCCGCGCGCCTACTACGGTTGCGCCCGCCGTGGGATGCACCCTCGCCTCGCCAAAATCCGGCTTGCGCGCCGGGTTAGTGGCAATCTCAGCCCGAATACCTTCAAACTGTCCGCGGCGGATGTATTCCAGATTCTGCCGCTCCGGAATCGTCGCCGCCGACTCGTACAAATAAACCGGAATCTCATACCGCTTCCAGATTTCCGCGCCCACATGCTTCGCCATAGCCACGCAATCTTCAATGGTCACCCCATCAATCGGGATGAACGGCACCACATCGGCCGCGCCCATGCGGGGATGGGCTCCTTTGTGAACGCACAGGTCGATCAATTCCGCGGCCTTCCCTACCCCGCGAATTGCCGCCTCCTGGATGGCCTCGCGGTCGCCGACCAAAGTGATCACGCTGCGGTTGTGGTCGGCGTCGCTCTCGCGGTCCAGCAGGTAAACTCCGTCGATTTTCATGGCGGCAACAATGGCGTCGACACGGGACTTGTCGCAGCCTTCGGAAAAATTCGGCACACACTCGACTAGCGTAGACATAGATGAGAAGCATAGCCGGGACGAATGAAACGAAGCAAGGCATTCAACACCGCTTAGCGGAAAGCGTGGGCGGATCCCGCGCTTTCTCCGTGCCTCCGTGCCTCTGTGGTGAATGGGCTTGTTCTTTCTTTTTGGCATTCGTCCACAACTAAGTTTAGAATTGCGAAATTCGGCAAGCTCTCAATCAATTGCGCTTAGCCCATGAAAGATGACATAAAGACGCCTCCACCGGCAGTCCCTGCGGATGCTGCCGCGGACGCGCTCACCGGCACCACGGTCGGCCGCTTCATGATCTCTCGACGCCTCGGGGCGGGCGGCATGGGGCAGGTCTACGGCGCGCAAGACACTACGCTGAAGCGTCCGGTCGCCATCAAGCGAATGGCGCCGCAGGCGAACTCTACCGACGCCGATCGCAAACGCCTGCTCAAAGAAGCGCAGCGCGCCTCGGCCCTGAACCACCCCAACATCGGCGCCATGTACGACGTGGTCGAGCATGCCGGCGAACTCTGGCTGGTCATGGAGTACGTCGAGGGCGAAACGCTGCGGCGCAGGCTGAAGCAGCCCATTTCGACGGAGGAATTTTTCGCCATCGCTTCGCAATGTTGCGAAGGCCTTCAGGCGGCGCACGAAAAAGGCATCATCCACGGCGACATCAAGCCTGAGAACATCATGCTCACGCCCGGCAACCGGGTAAAGATTCTGGATTTCGGCGTCGCGCGCCGCGCCTGGAACAGCAATCCCGACGAGGCCACCAAGAGCATGGAGACGATGACCGCATCCGGCGGCACGCCAGCCTACATGGCTCCCGAGGTTTTGTTGCAGCGGCCGGACGACGGGCGTTCCGATATTTTTTCGCTTGGCCTTGTCTTCTACGAAATGCTCGGGGGCGAGCAGCCTTTTCAAAGTTCCAGCCTCGCCACCACCGTCGCGAAAATCGTTCACGAAGAGCCGCCGCCGCTGAAGGATGTTCCGAGACCGCTGGCTGGCGTGATCTCGCGTGCGATAGCCAAGAATCCCGAGGGGCGGTATCCCGATGCGGCTGCGCTACGCGACGATCTGCGGCGCGTCGAACAAGGTGGCAAGCCAAAGCGCGTTGCTTCTGCGCCCGGAACGCTTCATCAATATCGGTTAGTCGCCGCGCTGGGAATTGTCGTGCTTGTGATTGGCGTGCTGCTTGCGTCTCGTCCCGTGCGGCGGATGTTTTTCCCAACCGCTGGCCGAGGCGCGAGTGGCGCGACGTCTCAGTCTGACGGATTGCCGCAGACGAAAATCCTGGCCGTGCTGCCCTTCACGGCTGCGGCTGCTGCCGATTCTAAGCAAGCCGATCCTAAGCTCGCGGCTCTCGGCGAAGGATTAGTCGAAAGCGTAGCGGCCAAGCTAGGCAAGCTCGGCGAAGACCGGGATTTCGAAGTCGTGCCTCCGGGCGACTTGCAGCAAAAGAAAATCTTCACTCTGCCCGACGCCGCCCGCATGTTCGGCGCAAACCTCGGCCTCACGCTCGCGCTAGCGCCCCAAACCGCCGATCTCGTCAAAGTCACTTTCACTCTGCTCGGCACGCAATCCGGCAATCCGTTGAGCACCGGTTCACTCACCGTTCCGACCACCGATGCGTTCTCCGCCGAACAAGTAATCGCCGACGGAGCGATTAAAGCGCTGCATTTGCAGTTACGCCCGGAAGAAGAAGCCGCGATGAAATATCACGGCACCGACAAGGCCGAAGCCTACCAGTACTATCTCCAGGCGCAAGGCTATCTGCTCGATCACAGTAAGGCTGAGAGCCTGGATAATGCCGCCCTGATGGCCCGCGAAGCGCTTAAGCTTGACCCCAACTTCGGCATGGCCAAAGCAGTCCTTGGCGAAAGCGATTGGCTCAAATATTCGGACACCAAGCAGAAGCAATGGATCGCACCCGCAAAGAGCCGGTGTGACGAAGCCATCAGACTTGGAAACGCCGGGGCCGCTGGCCACGTCTGCCTCGGCCTCATTGATGACGGCACCGGACATTATCCCGAAGCCGCCGCCGAGTTTCAGTTCGCCCTTGGGCTTGAACCCTCTAACGAAACAGCCGCACTTGGCCTCGCCCGGGCCTACGAACACGAAGGCAAGGTCGCCGAATCAGAAAGGGCTTACCAGCAGGCCATTCAAGCTCACCCCAACAGCCGCGACCCCTACAACAATCTTGGCGCATTTTATGTTGGCCGCAACCAGTACGAAAAGGCTCTTGAAATGTACCAGCATGTCACCCAGATCGCGCCGGAGTGGTACGCCACGTATTTCGAATGTGGGCGCCATTTACAACAACATGGGGCAGTATGAGAAGGCGATCGAGCCCTTAAAAAAATCCATCACCCTGCGTCCCAGCTATGCAGGATATGTCAACCTCGGTGTAGCGTACTTTGGCGTGAATAAATTCGCCGAAGCCGCCGAAGCTTACGAAGCAGCGGCCAAACTCGATCCCCAGCAGTATGTGATCTGGGGCGACCTGGGCGACGCGCTTTTTTACTCTGGCAAGAAAGATCAATCGGCAGCGCCGCTCAATAAAGCGGTCGAATTGGCCAAGGCTCAACTGAAGGTCAATCCGCAGGACCCTGGCGTGCTCAGCGACTTAGCCAGCTATTACTCCCTGCTTGGAGACCGAAAGAATGCGCTGCTCTATCTGGGGCAAGCTCTGCAATACGGTCACAACGATAAAGATGTACTCTTAGATGCCGGTTTGGTGTATAACCATTTGGCCGAAAGCAGCCTGGCCATAGAATTCCTGGCCAAGGCCATGCAGGCAGGGTATACAGCGGAGAAGATTCGGAGTCTGCACGACTTTGATAATCTCGCCGCGACGCCTGCCTATCAGCAGTTAATGAAATCCAAGTAACTCCAAAGGATTGTGCTGGAGAGGCCACGCAAGAAATCTGGCAAGCTGCTGAATGCTCACCAAACTGCGAATGGAAATCTTTGAAGTGCGCTCGTTTCCCAAGAAGCACTTGCTCAGATGGGAAAACAGGAAACCGAGACCGCGAAACTAAATTGACAAAGGAGAATTTATGGCAACCCAAAGAGTAATTCACGACGGCCCGAATCCAACCCCCGTCTCGCCGAACATCTGCGAGAGCTTCTCAGCTGAAATGGGAGCTCCGGTCACCTTCACCGGCGTCAACGGAATTCAGACCATCACCCAGGTTGGCAACATTTGGCCATTCACCGTCCCATCCCCGATGACCGTTCCCAATGCAGCGACCATCAACATCAAGAGCAGCGGGCTGACAGTGGGCCAGAGCTATCCGTACAACGTGAGTCAAGGCTGCACTCAGGGAATGCAAAAAAGCGTAACCATTATTACCTAGCAGGCTGCTGAAAAACTTCGGTCGGGCTGGTTTTGGGAAGGGCACGACGTTCAGTCGTGCCGTTAAGTCCTTTAAAACTAGCCGCGCTTCAGCGCCCGAGGTTCGCTTTAGGTAGCCGAAATGAGTTTTTCAGCAGCCTACTAGCGTGCCAAGGACGATAAAGTAAGCAGGAACCCTTTCTCGCCGAGGCGAACAAACTTTGATTGGCCGCGACCATCGGTTTGTGGCTTGGTAGTTTACGGGTACCCCAGTTCTGACGTGCTTTGCCAGAAGCGGGGAATTCTCGTTTTCCCGCAAAAGTGTTTGCGAGCAACCGCAGGCTTTATCCCTATCTTTTCCAGAACTTCCCTACTCCCAACCTTACCTGTACCGTGTTCAGCCCCGGATTGTAATTGCTCAGTCCCGCGCTGGAGATGTGCAGATACCACAGCTCTACGCTCCAGTTATATTTCTCGCCGAGGATGTGGGTTCCGAGGGCCGCGCCGGGCGTGAAGTTTACCGTGTTGGTGTAAGTAGGAATGGCGTGATTGCTGAACACGACTCCGCCATCCAGTTCGAAATATGGCGAGAAGCGCGCCCGGCGCTCGAAATTCCATTTCAGTCCCAGCGGAGTGAATCCCACTCCATAGGCAATATTTGCGGGCTGAAAAATCAAATAGACCGGGACGCCATCGACTGTGTACTCAAACCGACCGCGCAAAAATCCCGGCCCATGCGGGTTTGTGATTACCCAACCATAACGGAGGCCGGCATCGAAGACGCCTGTATTGGATGTGCCACCGGGGACTGAGTAACCGCCAGCGGTCCAGATTTGCGCCTCGTGGCCACCGGCTTCGGGCTGAGACTGCGCCCAGCCCGGGGTGGGCACTGCCATCAACAATAAAAGGAGTAGAGAGGAAAAGACGAATAACCGATTCGATCCGGCCGCGCTCGTGCACTTCATGCCCTTGGACTTTGCCCGACTCGCTGCAATTTTGCAAGCAGCGCATCTCATAGCTGTGGCGGGTCGATCTGCTCGGAGTGGCTTCGCAAAACCGTCAAAAGGAAATTTCAATTGACACGGGCGCTCGAATCAGACACACTGTCCGCCGTTCGGCGATTTCCCTATCCCCCGTACCGCCGGTCAGCTGAATGCTTCTCGGGCCGCGTTCCTCATCACTCTTCACTCTTGAAAGCGGGGATACCATGCGAAATCGACTCTCATTCACCTTCTTGGCCGTCGTTTTTTTGGCTATCGTTGCGCTCGCTTCATTCGTTCAAGCCCAGTCCTTCACCTTCAGCACAATTGCATCCGTTGATGAAGGTTCCAACGACCCGTTGGTAATCGATTCATCGGGCAACTTCTACGATTCCTCCGGTGGAGGCGAGAACCTTGGAACGATTTTCGAAGTTTCAAAGTCGGGCACGTTAACGGAACTGTATTATTTTGGCGACAGCACTAACGACGGAGATTTCCCCAGTCCCTTAACCCGCGATTCCGCCGGAAACCTTTACGGAACATCGACCGGCGGCCTCTACAACGTTGGGATAATTTTCAAGGTGTCCCCCACCGGCGAGTTCACCAACCTGCACAACGTCACCGATGCGGAAGGAGACCTTGATTACGATGACAACCCACTCGTGCTGGATTCCGCCGGCAACATTTACGGAACTGAAGGCGGCACGACTGGGATGGTCTGGAAGCTGGAAACCAGCGGCACCTTCAGTCAGCTGTATCAGTTCTGCAGCCTGAAGAATTGCGCCGACGGGGCGTCGCCGAACGCCCCCATCCGTGACAGCGCGGGGAACATTTACGGCACCACTGCGTACGGGGGAATAGGGGGAACCCAGAATTCCTTCACTGGCAATGGCGTAGTGTTCAAAGTCACCTCATCCGGCGTTGAGACTGTTCTACACGAATTTGCCGGGGGCACAACCGACGGCCTCAATCCGGATACCCGCCTCAAGCAGGACAATAAAGGCAACCTCTACGGCATTACCTACTCCGGAGGCAAGCACGGCGCAGGTGTGCTCTTCAAAGGGTGACTATATACTTGCCGTACCGCGACTCTGATGCCAGAATCAAGATGCCGTGACAGGGCCTATGAATCTGGAAAATCTTGGGAGCGGGTCAGCGCAGCATTGATCTTCATGTTCTCCACAATATTCTCGCCAGTGGTGAAGAAGAAGTCCGCATTGGTACGCTTGTTTTGCGTGCATAGTTTCAACAAGGGCGATGGTCGCTTGGTGCCGAACGGCTCTGATCCGTCAGTCATGTGCCTGTAGGTTAAGTAGGCGAGAACATCTGCCGCCTGTAGCTCTGGAGTTTTCTTAGCCTCTGGGAAGCATGGCTCGCCTAATCTGTCCTTCCATGGAAATCTGTTCGGGCTCTCTTTGATCTCCTTCAGCAGATCAAATGCTCGCCGTCCGAACGAAGTGTCGAGTCCGAAAGAAAAGTGCACTACCTCACCATCGCTCGCATACCCTGCGATCCTCGCTACACATTGCTGAAAAACCATAAAGTACGGCCTGTTTGGCGATCCGGGGCTCAAAAGTTTGCCGTCCCTTAACCCAGCCCCGGTCAGATATGCGCGCACAGTTGGCTCAAACTGATTAAAATCATCGACGATCACTCCGGCGCTTATTGGCCTGATTCTCTTGTGAGAGGCAATTGTCAAGCCAACACGTTCCACGAATGCCGCATGTTTTTCATCGCCCCAATCTTCAAAAAATTCTCTTCGACGAAACAGTTGCGTGGCGTGAAACTCTCCCATTGGCACGCGGAACTCCGCCAGCAGCCGCTTCCAGTCAGATTCAAATTTTCGCCAGCGACCTGGATTAGCCCAATAGCCCGCAATGATGCACACTTTGGCATGTTGATGAATGCCGCTCTCGTCTAGATATGCGTGAAGCATCGCAAAAACTTTTCTATGACCATCGTGTGGTCCGACAACAGCCGCGAACTCGTCAATCCGATACTGACTTTTGACACACGTAGAACTACCCTTCTCTCTAGCAGGCTGCTGAAAAACTTCGGTCGGGCTGGTTTTGGGAAGGGCACGACGTTCAGTCGTGCCGTTAAGTCCTTTAAAACTAGCCGCGCTTCAGCGCACGAGGTTCGCTTTAGGTAGCCGAAATGAGTTTTTCAGCAGCCTGCTAGACAGCAAAGCTGCTAAAAAGTGGAAGTTTTTACCTGTCTCAGCAGCAGCGGTCTTGAAGGTTCGTCTTTCCCGCCTTCGAGTGCCGCTAGCCGGTCAGCTCCGGACGTCCCGTGGGCTTCTTTGAGTTCGATAGCGCGGGCTGCTTCTTCGAGGGAAAGCCCTGCTGTCTTTCTAGCCCATTGCAGGATGGCAGGATTGAGCATCGGCATCATTGTGTTACAAAGCCGGTTGGATTATCAACCTCGCCAGATTAGGCTTGAAACTGAATCCTAGCCAACCCCTTGACAACTCCCCACTCACATCCCTATAATTAGCACTCGATAGGCGAGACTGCTAACAGTTAGCCCTAACCCCAACAATTCATAGGTTTACGGCAAATAAACCTTACTCAACTTTGAAAGGAGTCACACCCCATGGCAAAATTCAGCCCACTGCATGACCGCATTCTGGTCCGTCGTGTGGAAGAAGCGTCCACCACCCGAGGCGGCATCATTATCCCCGACAGCGCAAAAGACAAGCCGCAGGAAGGCGAAGTCATCTCCACCGGCAAAGGCCGCACCAACGACGAAGGCAAGACTTTTCCTTTGGCCGTTCACGATGGCGACCGCATTCTGTTCGGCAAGTATTCCGGCACCGAAATCAAGATTGATGGCGAAGACTTCATCATCATGAAGGAAGAAGAAGTTCTCGGCATTCTTACCGGGGCGTCCACACCGGCCACTTCGAGCAAGAAGGAACTGGCTGGCTCAAGGCGGTAACGGTCATGGCCGTAACGCTCAAGGCTTAACGCTGGTTCCCGGCTTTTGCGCGGGCGATATCGGCGGTCGTAAGGTCCCGCGCATCGCGCTTCGCGCGTTACTCGGGATGACAAGCTAGCGGCTAGAAGCTAGCAGCTAAAAAAGCTGATACCTGATAGCACTCAAAGAAATCCAGCGGGGCAATCCCGCAACAGAATCAAGGAGAAAAGAAAATGGCAAAGCAAATCGTACACGGCGAAGAGTCGCGGCAGGCAATTCTGCGCGGCGTGAATCTTCTGGCCGACGCGGTAAAGGTCACACTCGGCCCCAAGGGCCGCAACGTTGTTATTGAAAAGAAATTCGGTTCGCCGACCATCACCAAAGACGGCGTAACCGTTGCCAAAGAAATCGAACTGAAGGATGGCCTTGAGAACATGGGCGCCCAGATGGTTCGCGAAGTCGCTTCGAAGACTTCGGACGTTGCCGGCGACGGCACCACCACTGCCACCGTTCTCGCCCAGGCGATTTATCGCGAAGGCGTGAAGACGGTTGCCGCGGGCGCCAATCCGATGGCCCTGAAGCGCGGCATCGAGAAAGCTGTTTCGCTCGTCTGCGGCGCATTCGACAAGAAGACCGGCGAACGTGGCAAGGGCGAAATCGATAAGTACTCCAAGCCCGTCAGCGGCGAAATGATCGCCCAGGTCGGCACCATCAGCGCCAACAACGACGAAACCATCGGACACATCATTGCCGAAGCCATGAAGAAGGTCGGCAAAGACGGCGTCATTACGGTGGAGGAGTCGAAGACGCTCGAAACCCAGCTTGAAGTGGTCGAGGGCATGCAGTTCGACCGCGGCTATCTCTCTCCTTACTTCGTTACTGATCCCGAGCGCATGGAAGTCGCACTCGAGAACTGCTACATCCTGATCAATGAGAAGAAGATCAGCTCAATGAAAGATCTTCTGCCGCTGCTCGAGCAGATTGCCAAAAGCGGCAAGCCGCTGCTCATCATCGCGGAAGATGTTGAAGGCGAAGCGCTGGCAACCCTCGTGGTCAACAAGCTGCGTGGCACGCTGCAAGTCGCGGCCGTTAAGGCTCCGGGCTTCGGCGACCGCCGCAAGGCGATGTTGCAGGATATCGCGATCCTCACCGGTGGCAAGGCCATCACCGAAGATCTCGGCATCAAGCTCGAGAACGTGCAGATCAGCGATCTCGGCCAGGTCAAGAAGCTCACCATCGACAAGGACAACACGACCCTCGTCGAAGGCAAGGGCAAGCACTCGGAGATCGAAGGCCGCGTAAAAGAAATTCGCAGCCAGATCGATAAGACCACCAGCGACTACGACCGCGAGAAGTTGCAGGAGCGGTTGGCGAAGCTGGTCGGTGGCGTAGCCGTAATCAAAGTCGGCGCCGCAACCGAAACCGAAATGAAAGAGAAGAAAGCCCGCGTGGAAGACGCCATGCATGCCACTCGCGCAGCCGTGGAAGAAGGAATTGTCCCGGGCGGCGGAGTGGCGCTGGCACGTTGCGTCGCGGCACTCGACAAGCTGAAGCTCGAGGGTGATGAGCAGATCGGTGTCAACATCGTGAAGCGCGCCCTGCAAGAGCCGATGCGCCAGATCGTCGAGAATGCCGGCGAAGAGGGTGCGGTCGTCCTCGGCAAGGTGCTCGACTCGAAGGACACCAACTTCGGCTTCAACGCCCTGACCAACGAGTATGAAGACCTGGTTAAGGCGGGCGTGCTCGATCCCACGAAGGTAGTGCGCACCGCACTCACCAACGCCGGCTCGATTGCGTCGTTGATGCTGACCACCGAAGCCCTGGTAGCGGAGATTCCCGAAAAGAAGGAAGCTCCCATGGGCGGCGGCGGCCACGGCGGCGGCGGCATGGAAGGCATGTACTAAGCAAGCGCTGTCATCCTGAGCGCAGCCGTTCTTCAGGCGGAGCGAAGGATCTCAGTCTTATCAACTGTCAGGCGTAAGCCGGCAGTAAAGTCAAAGGCCCCGCTCGCGAGAGTGGGGCCTTTTTATTCTGCACAATCAATCCTTTGTCCTTCCTAATCGGGCGCCAAGCCCGGTGAGGAACCTGCTTTTCGTTTCAGCGATAGGCTTCGCGGCGATGTTTTACGGAGAGGATTTCGATGGAGTCGTTAAAATCACGGAAGCGGACGCGGTAGTCGCCGACACGGAGACGGAATTCCGGGGGCTCAATGTTCGTGGAGCCGCTTCACGTCGCCTTCGCCGGTGATGATCGCGCGGGCTAGCGCGTGGAGGATGCGAAGGGCCGTGGCTTGTTCGATGGCGCGGAGTTCGGCCTTGGCGCGATCCTTCCAAATGATTTTCTTCGGCATACATTACTGCTTAGGGTCTGATGGCTTTAGCGGCGCGCGGCCCATCCGCTCGAAGTCTTCGGAAGTGAGTCCGAACTCGGCTAGAACTTCCCCGTGCGGGATGCCTTCGCCGCGGGCGAGCGATGCCCTGGCTGCCTCGATCTCGCGCGCCTCTTCCTGGCTGACGGGCTCGTCGTCATAAGGAGCGCTGGCCAGGGTGCGGGCAAGCGGATCGAGCATAATCTCCAAAAGGCCAACCACGGCGGCAACCTGGCCGGGAGCCATGCGGTCGATCAGTTCGTGCGCGTGCTGTTTCTCGTCGGTGGAACCGTTTGCCATGAGGCAAGTTTAGCGAAATCTGGGGCGTGGCGCTATACAATCTGTTTTGGCGAGAATTTCTGGGGGCATGGAATGAGTTTTTCGGCATCGGCAGCAGATGAGCGTGTGCTCGATGTGCAATTCACGGATGACGTGCTCAGCGTGAGTTTGCAGGATGGCCGCGTTATCACTGTGCCGCTGGTATGGTATCCGCGGCTGCTCAAGGCTACGCCGGCGCAACGCCGGAATTGGAAGATTGCCGGCGGCGGATATGGGATTCATTGGACCGACCTGGACGAAGACCTGAGTACGGAAGGATTGCTGCGGGGAGCGCCTGCGCCGAAGGTGTCGGTCCAGGCGAAGCAGGCAAGGCTGTAAGCTATCAGCTTTCAGACGTCGGTAAAGTCAAAGGCCCTGCTCGGGAGAGTGGGGGCCTTTTTTTGCTTCTTCGCGGGACGACGTAATCAAAACGGAACGGAATAAGTGCAAATTACCGGTCTTTCGGGCTGGAGGATTAGCAAAGAGTTCGGGTCGACCGTTGGTCTTGTGCTGGGGAGAAAGGCGCGATGAGCCGTAACACAGCGGCCGGACTGCGAGCAGCGTCCGTTCAAGTGCTGGGTGTCTTGGATGATCCCGGCGAGGTCGACGTAGGAAGTCAACGCATCGACAGACTGCTCACTCGCTCTCAACACCCCAATAAACAAGGACTAGAACCACACATTCGGAAGCACGGCAAGAGTGACTTCCAGAGCGCAGTGAAGTCGTAAAAGGACTGCCTGGAAGACTCCGGGAGCACAGAAGGCGGCAATCCGCCAATTGCTCCGGCGGCCGGTTTGGGCACCCGCGAGCATCCGCGAATGCCCGTTCCGGCCGAACCCAGCGGCGCGGCGCGTCGGGACGTGCCGCAATTACAATCGCAGCGACTACATTTCAGTAAATTCTGGATACGATAGTATTTAACATACTTTAGTATCAATCGCTTACGATTGCTCAAAACATAGCGCGTATACGATGACATGGGACAGATGGAACTTGGCGCAGATTTCTGTCGGCAACCTAGCAAAGAGTTCGGGTCGACCGTTGGTCTTGTGCTGGGGAGAAAGGCGCGATGAGCCGTAACACAGCGGCCGGACTGCGAGCAGCATCCGTTCAAGTGCTGGGTGTCTTGGATGATCCCGGCGAGGTCGACGTAGGAAGTCAACGCATCGACAGACTGCTCACTCGCTCTCAAAACCCCAATAAAAAAGGGCTAGAACCACACATTCGGAAGCACGGCAAGAGTGACTTCCAGAGTGCAGTGAAGTCGTAAAAGGACTGCCTGGAAGACTCCGGGAGCACAGAAGGCGGCAATCCGCCAATTGCTCCGGCGGCCGGTTTGGGCACCCGCGAGCATCCGCGAATGCCCGTTCCGGCCGAACCCAGCGGCGCGGCGCGTCGGGACGTGCCGCAATTGCAATCCGGCGCCTATAAATCCATGCAAATGCTGAATTGAAATTTGTAATCGTGCTTTGGAATAATAAGCTTATATCGATCCATTGACTATCCGAATAATAAAGAATAGAATTTATTGAAACTTAGGAGGCCCTCGATGGAAACTAAGGGGAAGGCGCTCATTGACCATTGGTCTTGGGCTGCGGAGAAAGGCGTGATGAACCGCAACACAGCGGCCGGGCTGCGAGCGGCATGCGTTCAAGTGTTGGGCGTCTTGGATGATCCCAACGAGGTCGACGTAGGAAGTTTGAACGTCGACGAGCTGCTCACTCGCTTTCAGAACCTGCGTAAGCAACGATTCAAACCGCAAGTCTTGGAGGCTTACAAGCGGCGCTTCCGCAATGCGGTGAAGTCGTACAAGGACTATCTGGAAAACCCGGGAACGTGGAAACCGGCAACCCAGGATCGTTCCAGCGGTGCGGTTCGACGCGCGCGACCCTCCGATGCGTCGTTGGCCCTGGAAGCAACGGCAAGCGGGGCTGATCGCTCCCATGGGGCGGTCGCTCAAATGGGCTGCGAGGAGTATCGGTTTCCGCTGAGGCCCGGAGTAATGGCGAGACTGACTCTTCCTGTGGATCTCGGACGCGATGAGGTAAGACGGCTAAAGGCATTTATCGACATGCTGGTTGTTGACGAAGAGGTATCGGGTCTGAAGCCCGAGTGAAGAGCAGAGAGCGGTCCGTACTTCCCTGGTTACTGCAGGTACCGAGGTTACCGTGACAAAACATACGAAAGCCATGTATACAAGTAACAAGAAATCCGATGATCTCTCCCGTCCGGTGGAGAGCCAAAAACTGATCACGGTTGATTGGCAGGGTGACTCGAAACGAGCCCTGCGAGCCTTCCCGGACGGCATTAAGGGTGATCTCGGTTACGCTCTGGAAAGAGTGCAGCGTGGCCAGATTCCTCCGAACAGGAAAGTAGTTCGCGAGGTAGGGTCCGGTGTTTATGAACTGCGGGACGAGGACGAGAAAACGTGGTATCGAGTTTTGTATGTACGCCGGCCAAACGAAATTCAGGTTCTCCATTGTTTCGAGAAGCGGTCGAACAGCATAGAGCAGAAAGACATTGAGACAGCGAAGGCGCGCCTCAAGCGCGTGCTGGAAGCCGAACGCGAGGAAAAGAAGAATGCCAAACAGACGCTCCGTCGAAGGTGAATACAGGGTTGAGGGGAGCGTGTTGGATGAACTCGGGCTGGATCGGCAGGCGGTTCTTGAACTTAAGCTGAAGGTGGCGTTGCATCAGAAGATTCTGCAGTTGGTAAAGCGGCGTGGGTATCGAGCGCGTGACTTGGAACGAATTCTACGGATTCAGCAGCCGCGGGTGAGCGAGATGATGCGCGGCAAGCTTTCCACCTTGAGCGTGGCCCGGTTGTTGCTTTATGCCGATTTGTTGGGGGCCGAGGCGGAAGTTACGCTTAGAAAGTCAAAGGCTCACGCCGCCGCGTAATCCCGCGTTCATCCATTCAGCAATCGGCGATTTCCACAGCCTCGCTGTGACGTCCAAGCTTGCGCCCACTACTATGATCGCGCCATGATACCCAATGCGGACGCAGTGCCGCCCGCGATTCACCAGATCTAGCTCCTTGAAAACCAGTTAAGTCACTGATTGCAGAGATTTTACCCGCAAGGTCTTTGGCAACAAGATTTTAGGAAGACTTGCCCGGATCAGTAAGCCGCCAAATAATTGATTCGGGAGATTTTACGCGTTTAATCTTGCATTTTTTTTAATCTAGATCTGGCGACGCGCTTGGTTGTCGCTCGAGCTTTTTGGGGCTGCCTGGGCAGAAGCCGAGGTTAAGGCTAAAAGTGCTCGCGGTCACGCGGCGGCCTCGCAGAGCGCCCACAATGAAGCCGAAAACTTTTCTGAAGCTTTAAGGGCGTGAGCGAAACCCGCGCCCTCTCCCATCTTTTTACTTGGAAAGTCGCCGTATTGAACCCACCCGGTAACGTTGGCGGCGGTGGCTGTTTCGGAGGCTACTTGTACTCCTGGCGTCGAGCTTTTTTTGAAGCTGGAGGCCTCAACATCAACCGTATAGGTGCCGGGGGGAAGCCCGGTGATCCGGTAGAAACCCTCCGGCCCGGTGACAGCACTGTGCGTCACACCGGTGGCCTGATCGGTAATTGTGACGTTAGCGCCTGGAATGACTGCGCCGGTTTTGTCGGTTACCGTGCCTTGCAGACTTGCCCCGTACTGGGCGAGTGCGGCTGAAGGCAGAAACAATACCAACAAGAAGATCGAGAAGAAACGGGAGTTTAACGTCGCAGGGGACACAACCACCTCCAGGAATGTCTTGAAGAATTCCGCTGGGACAACTGAGATGCAGATTTTTCCGAATGAGATTTATTTAGAACGGGGCTTTCCAGAATGAGGGACCATGCGGGCGTTGCATTCAACGTCGAATGTCTATACCAAATGCGCATGCGCAACTTCATACTAAGAATTGCAGCGCCTTCGGGCGGGGCGAGCGGGCACAGGTCCGGGCGGGTTCGAACGCCGATTTTAGTAAAAATCGACTGCCAAGCGTCGTAGCTTATAGCGGCTCAATCGGCACTGTCAACCCAATTCTCTTTAGGGCAGTGGTGCAGTTCTCTATTCCCACTCAATCGTGCCCGGCGGCTTCGATGTAATGTCATAGACCACGCGGTTCACGCCTTTCACTTCGTTCACGATGCGGGTGGAAATATTTTTCAGCACTTCGTGCGGAAGCGGGGCCCAGTCCGCTGTCATGCCGTCTTCCGAGCTTACGGCCCTGATCGCGCAGGTGTAGGCGTAGGTGCGCATGTCTCCCATGACGCCGACCGACATCACCGGCAGCAGAACGGCGAATGACTGCCAGATTTTTGTGTAGAGGCCGGCGTTCTTGATTTCGGTGACGACAATGTCATCGCACTCGCGCAGCAGGGCGAGGCGTTCGGGCGTCACTTCTCCCAGCACGCGGACGGCGAGACCGGGGCCGGGAAACGGCTGGCGCTGCAAGATTTCTTCTGGCATGCCGAGGTCGCGGCCAATTTTGCGGACTTCATCTTTGAAGAGATCTTTCAGCGGCTCGATCAGCTTGAGCTTCATAATTTCGGGCAGGCCCCCGACGTTGTGATGAGACTTGATCACCTGTGACGGTCCCCGCACCGAGCGCGATTCGATCACGTCGGGATACAGCGTGCCCTGCACAAGGTAGTCGACGCTTCCCTGCTCTTTTTCGATGCGACGTGCTTCATCTTCAAATACGGAGATAAATTCGTTGCCGATGATCTTGCGCTTTTTTTCCGGATCGCTGACGCCTTTCAGTTTGGAAAGAAAACGATCGGTCGCGTCAACCGCATCGAGGTTCAAGCCCAGCTTGTCGTGCAACATTTGCTGAACTTTTTCAAATTCGTTCTTTCGCAGCACGCCATTGTTTACAAAGATACAAGTCAGGCGTGACCCTTCGACTCCGCTCAGGGCAAGCTTGCCGTTGTCATCACGCAGCGCGCGATCGACGAGGACCGCGGCCACCGAAGAATCTACGCCGCCGGAAAGAGCGCAGATGGCGCGTCCAGCGCCAACTTGCTGTTTGACCTGTGCGATGGTGGAGTCGATGAAGTGTTGCGGCGTCCAGTTTGGTTTGGCGCCGCAGATATCGAAGATGAAGTTGCGAAGAATATGAGTGCCGTCGCGCGTATGGTGAACTTCGGGATGAAACTGGACGGCGAACCACTGCTTCGCGACATTCTGAATCCCAGCGACCGCGTGAGCGGTCTTCGCGATCAGCTCGAATCCCGGAGGGAGTTCCAAAGCCTCGTCGCCATGCGACATCCAGACTGGTTGCCGTTTGTCGAGCCCCTGAAATAGTTTCGACTCGGCGACAATCTCGATTTCCGCATGGCCATATTCGCGCTTGTCGGCGGGCCGTACTTTGCCGCCCAGCGTGTGCACCATGAATTGCAGTCCGTAACAGATGCCCAGTACAGGCAAGCCAAGTTCGAAGAGGCGCGCGTCGGCGGGCGGAGCGTCCTTGTCGTAGACCGACCACGGCGCGCCGGAGAGCACGATCCCTACCGGCGAGCAGCTTTTTATTTCATCGAGCGAAGCGGTGCATGGCAGCACGATCGAGAAAACATTCTGTTCGCGGATGCGGCGCGCGATGAGCTGCGTATATTGCGCACCGAAATCGAGGATAAGTATAGATTGGGTTTCCACGGATGAGTATTTCAGATGAGCCGGGGAGTGTAAAGGGCCGCCTATCTAACTTTGCCGGCTACGACTTGATTGTAGTGTTCTAACACCGCGCCTGTACTATTCGGACTACCGACTTGATTGGCGTCCTGCCAGGCCAGCGCCACGTTCTGGTATATTTCCGAAGTCGTATACTAATTGCATGGGCGAGCTGCAGGAGGTGCAATTGGCAACCGATCTCTTGACCTTAACCGATACTGCGAAGGACTTTTTGCAAAAGGCGGGATACCTTTTTATTAAATTGCGAAGTGCGAATTTCGACCCTTCAAAGAATCAATGGTTTCTCCAATTCGATGTTGGCCTTAGTCAGCCCGACTTGAAGAAACTCACGCTGGACGACTCGGGAAAGGTTTTATCGCTTGAGTGATCATGCTTTTATCTTCCACCTCTATCAGATGCGGGATCAATACCGTTCCAATGCTGATAAGGCGGTGGTCGCTGGAGAATTTCGCAAGGCTTCCGAGCTGCTTTGGGGTTCAATCACCCAGGAACTCAAAGCGCTCGCTGCCACATATGGCGTAGTTATTTCGAGTCATCGCCAATTTTTCCAATTCCTACAACAACTGCAAAAAGAATTGTCCGACAGGTATCTGTATACCGAGTTCGTAGAATTGAACGCTCTGCATAGGAACTTCTATGATGAGACGATACCTGATGACTTGTTCCCGGATTACTATCGAAGGTCAGTGGAATACGTAGCGCACCTCGATTCGTTGGTCGGAAAGCCAAACGCCTCTAGCCCACAACCAGGCTGACCAGCTTGCCGGGCACGTATATTTTCTTGACGATCTGTTTGCCGGCGAGTGCGGACTTTACTTTTTCGTCGGCGAGAGCGCGCTTCGACAACAAAGTCTTCGGACGAATCCGCGGGCACAGTAACGCGGCCGCGCAGTTTGCCGTTGATCTGCACCGGGATTTCGAGTTCTTCTTCTTTCGCGAGTGCAGAGTCGTATTGTCGGCCATGCGGCTTTGAGCAAGCTTCCCTTTTCGCCTAGCATCTCCCAGAGTTCGTGGGCAAGGTATGGAGCGAAGGGTGCGAGCAGGAGAGACAAGATCTGCGCTGCGCTTCGCCAAGAGGGCGGTATTTTCGTGGCCGTTGCGGTCGGCGGACGGGGGCGCTCCGCCGCTCCATAGTTCTTCATCGAGTAAAGCGCGTTTACCAATTCCATGATGGCCGAGATACATGTGTTGAAGTGCCAGCGGCCTTGGAAGTCGTCGCTAACGCGTTTGATCGTTTGGTGAAGTTTGCGTTGGATGGCGCGGGTCAGCGGCAAGTTTCGACTCGGTCTCCACATGCTTGACGAGGCTGCGGCCGCAGCGTTGCGTTACGACGAAACGATAGACGCGGCCTAAGTATCGCGAATGCCTTCGATGCCGGAATCCTGCCAGTCGAGTTCGCGATCGGGCGGGGCGGCGAAAAGCTGTAGAGGCGGGCGGCGTCGGCCCCGTAGCGGGCGACCATCTCTTCGGGGCTGACGATGTTGCCCAGGCTCTTCGACATTTTTGCGCCGTCTTTGATGACCATGCCCTGGGTGAAAAGGCGTTCGACGGGCTCGTCGTTTTTGATCAATCCGAGGTCGCGCATGAACTTCGTCCAGAAGCGCGAGTAGATCAAGTGCAGGATGGCGTGCTCGACGCCGCCGATGTATTGATCGATCGGTGGAACCAGTATCGGGCGATCTTCGAATCGAAGGGCGCTGATCGTTGTGCGCGTCGGTGTAGCGATAGAAATACCAGGACGAATCGACGAATGTGTCCATGGTATCGGTTTCGCGGCGCGCGGGACCGCCGCATTTGGGACACGTCGCGTTCACGAATTCGGGCAACCTGCCGAGCGGAGAACCGGTGGCGTTCGCGATATCGACAGCTTCGGGCAAGATCACCGGCAAATCTTTTTCCGGCACGGGCACTATGCCATCTTTTTCGCAATAGAGCATGGGGATCGGCGTGCCCCAGTAACGCTGGCGAGAGATTCCCCAGTCTTTCAAGCGATAAGTCACGGTAGCTTTGCCGAAGCCGTTCTGCTCGGCGAAGGCGGACATCTGCTTGATCGCTTCTGCACATTCGAGTCCGCTGAAGGGACCGGAGTTAATCAGCATGCCGTCATGCGCGGTAAAGGGAAGCGGCGGTTCGGTCATGGTTTCTTCGGGATCGTCGGCGATCGGAAGAATCACAAGGCGGATTTCGAGTTTGTATTTTTGGGCGAATTCGTGGTCGCGATCGTCATGCGCGGGTACGCTCATGATCGCGCCGGTGCCGTAGTCCATGAGAATGTAATTGGCCACCCAGACTGGGATTTTCTCGCCGTTGAAAGGATTGATGGCATAACGACCGGTGAAGACTCCGTGCTTTTCGATTTCGCCGATGTCGCCGACTTCTCTGGCTTTGCGCTGCTCGGCAATCAGTTGTTCGACCTTTGCGCGAAGATCGGCATTGGCCGCGGTGAGGTCGGCAACAAGCGGATGCTGCGGCGCGAGTTGGATTGAAGTTGCTCCGTAAATCGTGTCGACGCGCGTGGTAAAGACGCTGATGGTAGAACCCGCTGCAACCGGTTGGGGCCAGTCGAGTTTGAAATCGACCAGCGTGCCTTCGCTGCGGCCGATCCAGTTACGCTGCATGGTGCGGACTTTTTCCGGCCAGCCCTCCAGCTTGTCGAGATCGCGCAACAACTCGTCGGCGTATTTTGTGATGCGCAGAAACCATTGCTCGAGTTCGCGCTGCTCGACGAGGGTGTCTTCGTGACGCCAGCAGCGTCCGTTCGACCACCTGCTCGTTGGCGAGTACGGTGGCGCACTTCGGACACCAGTTCACCCGGCTCTTCTTGCGATAGGCCAACCCCTTTTCGTAGAGCTTGAGAAAGAACCACTGATTCCAGCGGTAATAATCGGGCAAACAAGTTGTGACTTCGCGCGACCAATCGTAGGCGAAGCCGAGGCGATTCATCTGCGCCTTCATGTTGGCGATGTTGCCGAGGGTCCACTGGCGCGGCGGCGTGTTGTTTTGAATGGCGGCGTTTTCCGCGGGCAAGCCGAAGGAATCCCATCCCATGGGATGAAGCACGTTGTAACCGTTCATCCACATGTAGCGAGCGAGGGCATCGCCGATGGCGTAGTTGCGCACGTGGCCCATGTGCAGCGCGCCGGAAGGATAGGGCAGCATTTCAAGGACGTAAAACTTCGTCTTTGCGGAGTCGGCGGCATCGGCGGCGTAGAGGCGCGGATCGCTCTGCCAGCGCTCGAACCATTTGGTTTCGACGCGCTGCGGATCATAGCGTTCATCGTTAGGACGAGCGTCGGTGGGTGATTCCGTCTGCATTTTTTCCTGGGTAGACATAGGGATACTTAGCGATATGGGTAAGCTTTAGATTTTACAACGACGAGGAGGGCGCGGGGGATGCGTAGGTTCGTGGGGTAGTGTACTCACTTCGGGAGACAGAGCTTGTGACCGCAAACGCACGCGCAGGACTCGCAAAGGGCACGAAGAAAGGCCCATCGAAATTAGGACACCACCGTCCGTGGGCGGGGGTAGGTTGCCCGCTCCAGATAAGGCCGGACGAGCTTCACTTCCGCAGACAGCCGAGGACGGCTGTCCCTACATTCATCTTATTTTCCGCGTCCTTTCTTCGCTCGGCCCGCGGCATGCGTTCGGATTTTGTTGTAGTCGGGGACATAGGCTCGCACACCGAATTCCGGTGTGCTCTTGCTGTATCCGGCAATAAGTTGGTCTTGATAGCGATCGAGGAAGAAGTCAAAAGGATCGCGGGGGTCGGCGTCGATCATGATGACATCGGAATTACGCATGGCGAGCTTTCCGAACTGCACGCTGCCGTGACGAAGCGCAATGTAGTTACCGGGTTGTTTTGCGGCAAAGTTCTCGGGCTGGGGCGCGCCGAATATCAGAACGATCTCGTTGTCCTGGAGGCGAACGGCGGTCACCTGACCTTTGATGCTGGGGAGCGGAAGCATCTCCGTGGGGTTGAGAATCAAATCATCCTTGTCGGTGGAGACGCCGGGAATCTTTTTGGCGTCGATTGCGCGGGCAACATCCATTCCAAGGGCGTCAAACAGGCCTTTAAGCGACAGGTGGGCGGCCTTGAAATGTTCGGTGTGCAGGCGGATTCGTCCGTCGCTCTCGACTATGAGAGTGCCAGTGGTTTCCGAAGCCGAGGTCGCCTTTCTCGTGAAGCTTGCCCGTAATGATGAGCTGATTGTTTTTGTTTTCGATGGTCAGGTTCTTGATGGCCGCGTTGGCCGCGGAAAAAACATTTTCGTTCAGGACTCGCGCGAGGGAGTTGCAGGTTATAGAAGCTTCGGCATAATTGAGGGAGAGAACAAAAGAACTCTTGTCGTCGAAAATAACGGCCCCTCCTGGTTTCGTCGGCAGGAGTTCTCCTTGAGCCTGGGCAATGTGAACCGCGATCGGCGCCGAGTAGTGATACATGACGTTTTTGATTGCAATCTGCACAGGTTCAGCATTTTGGCCCTGAGCGAGCGCTTCCCCGGCAAAGCCCCGCGAAGAATAAAGGATGGCAACCAAGAGTATCGACAGATAGGTAGGACGTGCGCCCTTCAAAGTCATGGTCAATAGGATGCCAGAAGAGAAGATAGGGAGGAGAGTCATCGAAGTCGCATTGCGGCGCTGAGAGTGTCGCTTCGCCAGTCCGGCGCGTTCATACCATCCAAAGGAAAGTTGCACCGGCAGGCGCCGGCGCGGGAGCTAACGCCCGTTCCTGTCTCCGCAAACGGCGCGGAGACAGGAACGGAGCAACTTACTCAGGAGTTACTTGCACAATCAGACAAAGCGATCTCAGTTCAGCAATAACGGTTCAACGCCGAGAGGCAGCGTTTTGCCGGACAGCGTTTTGGTGTTGCCGGAAATATCGTGAGATTTGGTCACGTCCGTAGGATAGGTGTAGGGCTTGGTTGAGCAACCGTTGGAATCGCAAGTTTGCGAGGAATCCCAGACGATCTGGCCCTTACTGAGCTTGCAAGTATAGATCGTGCCAGACGTGGTGCAAGGGCTGATGGTATAGCCAACCACCCAATCATTGACTTGGTCGTAGGCTGTTCCGGCGCTTACGCCTTGCAGCCCCAGCGGCGAGGGCGCATCCCACTGGTAGAAATATTGGCGCATGATGCCGACTCCGGCGCGCAGCACCAAGCCTCGAGCAACGAAGGATGGGACCATGTCGGAGGAGACCTGGCCTTTTTTCGGCCCCCACTCATCGTCAAATACGGCTTTGGTGATCTTGAGCTTGGATAACTCCGATGTGACGTCGCCATAAACGGTTAGAAACTCTTCTGGATTTTCGTTGGAATTGCCCTCTCCGCGGCCATGAAAATTCACATAATCGAAATACGGCAGTCCGCCGGCATCGATGTAGCCCGCGAACCAGGTCTTCATTGTGCCTCCGTGAGCCGAGGGGCTGAGGATCTTCGCATTGGGATCGATAGAGCGAATGATGCCGGCCGCGTCCTTGGACATACGCACCAGCTGCGCCTGAGTGCCGGCGAAGAAGCAGTTGCAGTCGGGTTCGTTCCAAAGTTCGTAATACGCAATCTGGCCTTTGTAGCGCGTGACCAGCGCAGTTACGAAATTGCTGAAGTAATCGTCCGTGCCGGTGCCGTCGGTGTTTACGTCGGTAGGCGCGGAACAGCTATACGAGCCTTGAGCGGAGAGACAAGGCGAGCCTTTGGGGATCTTTCCGGCAAATTTGGGAGTATCGCCGAAGGTGTAGAGCAGATCGTAGCCTTCGTCCTGCGCGTCGTCGACCCAGGTATCGAGTTTCTTCCAGTCGTAAGTTTTGTTGGCGGTTTCAACCTCGGCCCACTTTACGTCGTCATCCCAGAGGCGAATTCCCCCGAGCTTTGCCTTTACAGCTTGCGAGTCGGTGGGAGGCCAAGGATTGTAGCCTGAAAAATCCGCTCCGAAAAAAGATTTCGCCATCTCCGGCGTCGAGCTGTTGCTTGCCTGCCCCGCGCAAAAACCGACGCAGCAAAGGGCAAAGAGCAACGAACTGAATAGGACCAACTTGCTTCTTGACATGTGACTCTCCTTCAGAATTTTTTTGGACAACTTAGGGTCACAGAGCGTCCGAGTTCCCGGCGGGTGGCGATACCGTGGGTTCGGCTGGGCTTACGGTAAAAAAACAGTAACATCCGGGCGCAGAGGATGGAGTACTCGATAGTTCCTCCCCAGACGCGATGGTTCTAGTCCAAGCCATTTCGGGAAGTGGAAATCGCGGCGATGCGATCAGCGGTGAAAAAGACTTACATCCGTCCAAAGCAGGTTCACAACGAGCGGCGAATATAATGCACAACTTCAGGAAATCCGTTTATCTCCGCATTTCACAAGTGGAAGCTGCGGCCCGACGAGCGTCGCCGACGGAAGAGCAAGAATAAAGCGCAGCGTGGTTTTTTAGGGACGCGGCGTATTATGGCAACACAGTTTCGAGTCCGCTTGTGCTTTCTGCGCTGAATAGCGACCACACGCTATTGCAGAAGACCCTGACGCAGCTCGGTATATCCGTAGTGTTCGCCGCCCCCGGATATGCGGTCGCTGCGCTTACCATGGACCGGCTCGGCAGAAAGACAATTCAAGCGCTGGGCTTTGCCATGATGGCGACGACCTTCGTCATTCTGGCGATGGTGCCGAACCTTGAAAAAATGGCAATTCCCTTCCTTATTATTTATGGCCTGAGTTTTTTCTTCACGGAATTCGGGCCGAACGCGACCACATTTGTTTATTCGTCTGAAGTTTTTTCAGTACGGGTGAGAACGAATAACTCTGACCATGCTTCCCGAACCAAGGGCAAAAGCCTTGAGGCCATTTAGGGAATGCTACGACCCTCCGGCACAAAGTAAGTCTCAATAACCGTTTGGGATTCGCCCAGTTTCTTCATAAAATCCGATCAGTTGCGGGAACTTTGCGGATCCGACGCCGTGGAAAGCCGCGCCGGATAGGCGGTTTCGTCGGTTGTTGCACCCGCGTGTGCAATATTCTGCATCTTGACTTAATTTGATCGTCCCGCAATAATTCAAAACTCCGCGCGTTGCCGGCGCGCCGGATCTGGGTTCGTTTTTAACTCCAGCAGCAAACGAGGTGAACTTTCTCATCGAACATCCACGACGCCGCTCGCTGAAAGAGCCTGATTGGCGCGGCATTTGCGGATTCGTCCTGGTCCGAACCAAAAGGAGCAAATTGCAGTGATGAAGTGCCGTCTATCCCCTGCCCTGGTGTTGTTTGCTATTGTATTGCTGTCAACTCTAAGCGAAGCTCAGACGACGAAATCATATTGGGTCGATCCAAATAGCGGATCGGACTCTAATCCAGGCACACAGAAAGCTCCGTTTCAGCACATCGGTTTTGCCTGGAGCGTCGCCCAGGCAAATAACGTGAGCAATATCGCCACAACTGTAAATCTGAACGCGGGAACCTACCGCGAATCGGTGGCGATGAACAATCAGCAGGGCTCCACAAGCGCGCTCATCACATTCCAGCCTTCATCCGGGGCTTCGGGCAAAGTAATCTGGAGCGGAGGCACGCTTTACACGGGCTGGACTGCCTATTCGGGCAACAAGAGTATTTATACCCATTCCTGGACGAACAATTATCCCCTGTGCATGGCGCTCTCCGGCTGCTCCGCTTACTTGCAGCAAGACATCCTGCTACATCAGGAAATGGTTACGGTGAACGGAAGCGCGATGACGCAGGTATTGTCGCTGGCGCAGGTTTTGTATCCCGGAATGTTCTATGTCGACAACACGAACGAACTGATTTACGTGTGGCCTCCCGCGGCCACGAAGATGTCGACCGCGACGGTGGATATTCCAACCGAATCGTCATTGCTGACGATCAATAGCGTTTCTAACCTTGTATTTGACGGAATCATATTTCAATACGCAAACTCCTGCCGCGCGAGTGCGGCGGTTCAAGTGAGCGGCGCCAGCAGCTACATTACGTTCGACTCCGACACATTCCAGTGGAATAACGGCCAGGGGCTGGCTATCTCGAATCCGGCGACCAATATTACGGTGGAGGACAGCGTATCCAGTTACAACGGCGACAGCGGATTCGAGGCCACGCAGACGCTCGACGATCAATGGCTCAACAATATTGTCGAGGAGAATAATTGGCGAGGAGCGCAGGCCGGTTATTACGCATGCAACGTGTCAGGCCAGCATAATTTTCTTACTCACGGCGACACCATGACCAACCAGACGGTGGCGTGGAATCAGGGTTACGGCATTCATTGGGATACGGACAATCGCAACGTCACCGTCACCGGACTAGTAACAGCGGGCAACATACTGAGCGGAGTGTTTCTCGAAAAAGATGAGGGACCGATTACTTTTTCCGACAGTTATGTCTGCGATCATACTTCGAGCTTGTCGCTGGGGGGATTCAATCTTCGCAACTCCGGATACGACAGCAACTTCAAGGCCGTCAATCCTGGGATTTCATTGACCAATAGCTATATCTATAACAACAACTCGGCGGAGATTGTGGTGCAGGGGCAAGCTGGCGGCATCGAGGTAACCGACTGGCAGACGGGCGCAGTCTACAACCTGATCACGGGAAATCTAACCAATACCGGCAATAACATTGAAGGAGTGGGTACCGGTCAGGAGCTTTTTACCGACCTCAACCTGGGCGGCTCCGACTGGACGGATTTCCAGACTACGCTGATTTCCAGCAAGAACGACTGGTGGAACGCCAGCAACACAACGACTCCGTTCATGGTTCCGGTGCCTGCGACAGGAACATTCATCGACTTCGCGACCTGGCAAACGGATACGGAACAAGATTTGATTGGATCGACTTTCGCCGCACCCGCGGGGGATCCATTTGCAAAATGCGACGCGGTGGTGCCCGCTGCGCCGGACTATTGGGTGACTGTGGATAACAACTCAGTGACAGCCGACCCCGCCGGGCTCGGCGGTCTACAACCTCACCTTCACATCGCTCGCAGGCTTCGCGGGAACGGTGAATCTCTCGATCGACGGCATCACCGAGGTGAAGGGGCTCTCGGCCAATTTTAGTCAAAGCGCGATTGCGGGCGCGTCGGGAACGTCGGTTCTTACGGTCACATCCACAATCGGGACCACGCCGGCAGGAACCTACAGTATTACCGTTATCGCGAACAGCGGCAGCCTCACCCGCACCGTTACGATGCAGTTCGTTGTTCCCGGCTCTGCCTTATTTTTCTCGACCGACAATCTTGACTTCCCCAATCAGCAGGTCGATACCACGAGTTCGCCACTTAGCGTTACGATCACAAACAAAGGAACCAAGTCGCTGAGTTTCACCAGTTACACCGTCACCAGCGCTTTTGCAATTTCGGCGAACACCTGTCCGGCTTCGGGCGGTTTGTTAAAGTCGGGAAAGAGCTGCACGATTTCAGTCACATTCAGCCCGAATGGCGCACAACTGATTACCGGCAGTCTCACGGTGGTGGATGGCGACGTCACCAGCCCTCAAATAGTGAATTTGTCGGGAACGGGAACGGCGGCGCCCACGGTGGAACTTTCGAGCACTAATCTCACTTTCGGCGACGTTGCGGAAAACACATCGAGCACGATGTCGTTCACGCTGACGAACACGGGCACTGTCAACCTGACGATCAGCTCAATTTCGATCACCGGAACCGGCGCTTCCATGTTTACGCAGAGCAACAACTGCCCGTCACCGGTGCTCCCGAATGGGGTGTGCACTTTCAATGTGACGTTTACCCCGACCAGCGATTCGCTCGACACGGCGACGTTGACCGTCAACGACAATACAATGTTGGGAATGCAGACGGTCGCGATGGAAGGTACCGGAGCGCAGCCCCGGGTGAGCTTCACGCCCAACATTCTGGCCTTTGGCGCCGTTACGGTGAACGCTAGCAGTACTCTCAGCGACACAGTCACAAATATCGGCGGCGTGCCGCTGACAATCACTGAAATCGCGCTCACGGGGAGTAATACGACTTACTACAAAGAATCGGATAATTGTCCGCGCAGCCCTAATACGCTCGCGGCGGCGGGCACGTGCATTGTGACGATTACATTTACGCCCAAGACGACCGGGGCGCTGAATTCAAGTCTGACAATCACCGACAACGTATCGGCTGGCTCCAGCGCCCTGAGCTTAACCGGAAAGGGGGAATATCCACGGCTAAGCTTCACTCCGAATGTTCTTAAGTTCGGAGACGTCGCGATTGGATCGAGCGGCATTTTGACGGACACGGTCACCAACGACGGCCTGGTGCCCTTGACGATTACCAAGATCGCGCTAACTGGAAGCAATACGACTTACTATAAGGAATCGGATAATTGTCCGCGCAAGCCGAGCACGCTCGCGGTGGGCGCAACCTGCGTGGCCACGATCACTTTTACTCCAACAATCAGCGGTGCGCTGGATTCGACGCTGACGATTACCGATAATACTTCCGCAGGCACCAACACGTTGAGCCTTAGCGGGACAGGAAAGTATCCAACTTTGAGCTTCTCGCCGCAAAGTCTGGCGTTTGGCATCGTTGCGCTCGACAAGAGCGTGTCGCTCAGCGACACGATCACGAACACCGGTCTGGTGCCCTTGACGATTACCAAGATCGCTCTTACGGGCGGCAACACGAAATACTATATCGAGACGGATAATTGCCCGCGCAGCCCCAGCACGCTGGCGGCGGCGGCAACCTGTACTGCCACTGTGACGTTCACTCCTACGATAAGCGGCGCGCTGGATTCAACGCTGACGATTACGAATAACACTTCGACGGGGTCGAGCGCCCTGAGCCTGACGGGAAGCGGACAGTAGATAGCGGGTGTCCAAGCGCGACGGTTCAGCAATTGACCAGTTGGGCGTTGGTGTAGGTTTCTTCGGCTTTGCCGAGGGTCGTGAGATCGGCGGCTTCCACTCCCTGCATGAAGGCGTGATCCTGATTCGAGACTTCGTACTTCCAACCTCCGAATCTGCCGCGGCTAAGGATTCCAAGAGCTTCGAGTCTCGGCTGAATTTCGTTTAAGACAGAATCGCGTCCGAGAAATGGCGTCGGATATCCATGCTCAAGGCGCACGCAGAAGTGGGTTAAGATATCGCCTTCGTTTCTGAGCAAGCCCATCTTTAAGAGTCCCGAAACGACGTTGCGGAGAATCTCCGCTTTGGATGCCATGCGGCCCGCGGATGGCAGTTGGCTGATCTCGCACAGGCCCGACCAGCATGGGCCGGCGCTGGGAACATTGCCGGCGGAGACGTTCGAGGGAAAACTGAGCCGCCAGAATGCAATACTGGAATCGGGCACAAGCAACGAATGAACCGTTCTGAATTGCGGAGGCAAGGAGCCGCGAATCCCCAGCCCAACTATGTAGGAACGCGAATATTTCAAAAGGCCCGCCATTGCGGAGAGGTCGTCTTGATAAGAAAAGGCGCGAAGTAAGTTGTCGAGTGGCATGGCCGAGATCAGGTGCTCGTAGCGATAGACGCTGCCATCCGAAAGAAATGCAAGATGCTCTTCCGGGTCAATACGGATCAGGCTCGTACCGAATTTCAGTCTGGCGGGGTCAAGGAATTTTGCGACTTGCCGCCAGATTTCGCCGCTGCCTCCGACGGGATAGTTGACCTTCGTATCGGCATCCCAGCCGGGACTATCGCCTGACGATATAAATTGCCAAACCATGCGCGATAAGTTCACGTCCGGTATGTTGCAGGCGGCCGAACCGGAGCGGTAAGTAACCCAATTGGTATCGAGGTCGCGAGCAGGATGCGCCCACATTTTATGGTTGAGCGGACCAAGAAGGGCATTCTTGAGCGGACCGCCGAAGGTGTGAGTTAAGTAATCTTCCAGATGGACGGGCGGAATACCGGCGGAAAATTTTCGCTTGAGGCGTTGCGTCGCGAGACCGGCCATGCATTTCATGAAAACGGCCGTTGGCAGACGATGAATGTTTTGCTGCACTGGATATGGAATGAAGCGACCAGCGGTCCAGGTTCCGCGTTCAGGACAGGAGGACGACCACTGAATCGGAAGCTGCGTTACCAGGTCGCCGAACAATCGATAATGCTTGTGAGGAAAGAAAACGTGGCCGCCGAAGTCGAAGGTGAAACCGTTCCTGGTGACTGAGCGCGCCCATCCGCCGGGGCGGCTGTGATTATCGACCAGCACAAACGATGGCGCTTGGCCCGCGCGCAAATGTGAGCTGAGCCGCCAGGCCGCGCCCAGGCCCGAAGGTCCCGCGCCGATAATCAACACGTCCACCTTTTTGTTGTTATCAGGCATTCGCGACCTCGGCGGGCAGCCCGTTGAACCCCGAGGGGCTGAACCCGAAAACCAATTCAGAATCGAGTTGGTAGACCTGAAACGCTTCGCACCTGCCGCCGGCATAGCGAGGCCACGAGCGGTAGACGGAAGTTGCGTGGGCCCAATCCAGAAGATTTCCCCGCTCGACCTGCGAGCCATGGCAGCGGATGGCGCGTTCCTTTTCTTCCCAGACGTTCGATATGTTCACGACGAGGTTGGGCTGAAAATGGCGGGTGCTGGGGCCTTCGTAAAACAGCAGATTAATTTTTCGCCAACACAGACTTTGCACTGCGGCGCTGGCGGCGATGTGATCCTGATGAGTGTCTGACGGACTGTTGACGAAAACAAGCGTAGGAGCGATCTCTTTAAGCGCCGACTCGATCACCTTGATGGCGGCGTGACGGGTGAAGCTTCCATCCGGCAACAGGCCGAAGCGGGCGGAGGCGCCCAACTCGGCGGCGGCGGAACGCTCTTCGGCCTGGCGCTTTTCGGGATCTCCGCACAACTCGCCGCAAGTGAGAGTCAGGAAATGAAGAGTCCAACCGGAAGAACGCAACAACGCTGCGAGGCCGGCCATGCCAAGAACTCCGTCATCGGGATGCGCGCCAACGCATAGTGCGGTTTTCGAGTTCAACGGAATCTCCCGTGCGAAATGCCTTTGGAGTTAGCCAGTGAGGCTGTTCCTCGAAAGCATGTTTCGAACTGCGGGGGCCCATGTCACGGAGTACCAGAATTATTTGGGGGAAGGCTTACAGGGGGAATTTGGGGAGGGGATAAGTCTCTCTCTAATTGGCATGGAAGGTCAAGGATGAAAGAAATTGCAACATGGTTGGCAAACGCCGAGCGACCGAATTCGTCAGAGGCCGAAGTTAATTTTCGTTCCGCCAAATGCCGCACCCAGGGCAAGCACGCCGAGGGTCGCGGTATGAGCGGCGGCAGCCTTGGGCTCTTCAGTCCCTTCGCCTGCCTTGAGAGATTGGTTGGGCACCGTATTGTAGGCATAGCCAAGGATTGTGGCAGAGACCTCATTCACGCTGGTATAAACGCTCACACGTATCCAGCCATAATGGACTTCGCCGTCAATCAGAAAGCGCACGCCCAAGTATTGATTGGGAGCGTTCCCAGCCCAAGGTCCTCCGGTCGAATAGCTGCCGTGACCGCTGTGGCCAACGTCGCGCCCCCAAGCCATGCGGTCTCTGGCGCCGTCAAATACTCCATTGCTGCCAATGACCGCTCCCTTCATTAGCGGCCGGACCAAGGCGCTGTTGCCGGCAACGGGTCTATCCCACAGCGTGCCGCCGGCGAAATCCGACCCGTCGCCGTAATATCTGATATTCGTCACCGTCATGTCGAAGTCGGTGATTCCATCATGGTTGAGGTCGAGGCTGAGATGCGTGGTTCCGGTGCCGTAAAGGAACAGGTGGGCTGGAGTGAAGACGATGTGTCCCTGAGTGTTCTCGTTCGACGCCGCCAAGGCAGCTATAGACACGCCGGCCGCGCCGGCCGCCACGGCGTAGGCGGCGATTCGGTGGGTAAAAGTATGGGACGACAGCTGCAGTCTAGCGGGGTCGACAGCTTTATTTTTCACCTGTTTTTCACCGACCAAGGTTCGTTTTCTGTCTAACAAGATCTGGCATTTGATTGGGAAATCCCCACTTCTCGCAAAATATGCGAGAAATGGGGCACCCAATTTATTCGGTCGCCTTAGTGGGCCAAATACCAGGGCGTGGTTGTGTCATCGGTCTTCAGAAAGTTCAGTAATTCCGTCGCTACTTTCAACTGGCCAAAAGTGGACGAGGGATGGGTGCCGTCAGAGGAGAAATCTTCGCAATCCCACACTAAACCATCCTCGCGGCCTAACATGCCATTCGACCAATAGTACGGTCCCCATGCCATCCAGGGCGCCAGGACCGGGCCGTTGGCGGGGTTGTAGTTCAAGTTGGCTGCGCCGTTGATTTGGTCGCCGATGGCGTTCTTGGTGGCGAACCCGGCCTCGTAGGCGTAAGGCTCGGGATTATCAGGCTTGCCCACGCCGTTGGAATATCCCGCATAGACGCGCGATGACCAATAAACCAGCTTGACGTTGGGGAACTTGACCAGAAGATCCTGCATGAGCGTTTCATATTCGGCCTGCATGCTGGTCATATCGGTTGGAAAACTGCCGCTTGAGATCGCGTCGGAGTCTTCAATCCACACGGCAACGACCTGTTCCGAAGTCACGTTATTTTGTGGAAGATAGTTATTGACGATGGTCGACCAATAATAAGAACTGGAAGTGACCAATTGGTTGGGAGTAGCTCCGCCTTGCGCGCCGTTGACGATGACCAAGCTGGCATTCTTGGCAGGATCGGCGTTGGCGATGGGCAGGAAACGGTTGAACTCGTTTTGCGCCGTCGATTCGCCGATGGCTAGCAGGACGTATTTGCCGGTTGGGCTGGGATTTCCGTTCGAATCGAGTGGCTGAATGGCGTCGGCGAAAGCTATGCCATCGGAGTCATGAGGCTCGGGGCGCACGTTGCTGCCGTTGGGATAGAGTCCGCCCTCTTCTCCTTGATAGGTTCCGGTTCCGAGATCGGTGAGCGCAACAATTGGCGTGGTCGTGCCGGGCACATCGTAAGTGAGATCGTTGCAGTTATCTTTGAGATTGGCGTAGGCGCTAAGCGTAAAAGTTTTGCTGACGGTTTTATTGGTGGAATCCTTCACTTGAACGATGAAAGTATGCGCTCCCACGCCAACGCTGGAAGCCAGGGTGCCGCTTATCACACCCGCACTGGAAATAGTAAGGCCGGAAGGCAAGGTCGAACCCGAGGCAAGGCCCCAGGTAAACGGGCTCTTGCCCCCGCTGGTCGCGAGAGTAGCGAGGTAGGCCGCGGATTGAGTGGCCTGCGGCAACGTCGCGAAAGTTGCAATCGAAAGCGAAGTCGCGGCGACGCCGTTACCGGTGAGGCTTACGCCAGTGTCGGGAATTTTGTCGAAGGTTAAATCGACCGCTCCGTTCTCGGATGTGACGTGGCTTGGGCTATAGAACACCGTGACCGGCAGGTTCTTGCCGGATGCGATCGTATAAGGCAGCGTAACTTTTCCGGAGGTGAAATCGGGAGGTGAAATTGTAATAACGTTCAACTTAATGCTGGACGTGCCAGTGTTAGTGATGGTGAAGGTTTGCGGCGCGCTGGAGGATCCAACGGCCTGATTCGCAAAAGTCAACGAGGTGGGGCTGATGCTGGCCGTGGCCGTGCTGGTAAGGCCGGTAGCGGTCAAGGGCACATTGACTACGCTGCTATCCTGCAACGTCATTACAAAATTGCAGTCATAAGCCTGCGCCGCTTCCGGCTGAAAGAAAATCGAGTAGTGGGTAATGTTGCCGGTCTTGTAAAGAGAGGTGGGCGCAACTCCGGACGAAATTCCGTATCCGGGGCACGAGAAAGCGATGCTCTCGATGATCACTGTGCCGGAACTGACGTTGGTGACGGTGATCACCTGTGCGCTGGTAGTTTTGCCTACGTAAGTGCTGGCGAACTTTAGCGAGCTTGGGCTGACGGTGACTTCCTGCGCGATTGCCGGCGAGAGAGCGGCGATAGTTAAAAAGAATCCTGCAACGGCAGCCGAGAGCGTTCGTGCCATAGTGCCTCCTGCGAATGGATCAGCGTTTTTCCCTGGGATAAAGAGTAAAAATCAAAGACTAAAGACGAAGAGGCGACGCGTGCGGGCAATTGTAGTGGGCATCGGAAGCCTGTCAAGAATGAAAGTTCCTGCACACCCATGCCGTCTCGCCGGCCAGTCTCATAGTGAGCCGGAAATGTTACGTTTGGACATTCGGAGAGTAATGCACTTCTCAGACCTAGCCGCCCTGGAAACGACGAGCTAAAGTTTACTTACGGACCCTCACAATCGAGCGTGCTCCCGAAGCCCCTTTCGAGAGGAATCTTAAATGTCATTTGAAATGTATCCCGTCTCCGGGAATGGCCTGTCTTCGAGCCGACTCGGCCTGGCTGGCCGCGTCGCGATCGCTTCCCTGCTGCCCTTTTTCCTTCTAAGTGGCGCCTTCGGACAAGCGACCGTCAACGAAGGACTGGAAACGGCCAGCCTCTACGTAAATGGGGCCACGGGATCGGATTCGAACCCGGGTTCGGAGTCGGAGCCGCTGAAGACGATCGGCAAGGCGGCGTCACTGGCTGAAACCAACAATCAGAATGGCATTGGAACTAAAGTGACGATCGAAGCCGGCACTTACCGGGAGAGCGTCACGTTAAGCCACAATAAGAAAGACACCACGATGCCGATCACGTTCGAGGCGGCGAGCGGCGCAAATGTAATCGTAAGCGGAGCCACAGTCTACACCGGCTTTGCCGAGTACTCTTTGAACCACAGCATCTACACCACGGGTTGGACGAACAATTGGGGCACCTGTCCGCAGATGAGCTCTTGTCCCTTCCAGCAAGAGATCATGATGCGGCAGGAATTGGTCGCCGTAAATGGAACGGTGCTAACTCAGGTGCTCTCGCTTACGCAGATGCAACAGGGCACATTCTACGTGGATGAGAGCAGCAATCTTCTTTATGTGTGGCCCTCCAGCGGGACCGACATGGGCACGGCGACGGTTGAGGCGGGAACCTCGGCGACGCTTTTTTCGATCAACCACAAGTCGGATATCGTGGTCCGGGGAATAACCTTTCAATATGCGAACACCTGCCGATCTTCGGCTGCGGTGCAGGTGCAGGGCGACTCCACCAACATTCTTTTCGATAGCGATACTTTCCAGTGGAATAACGGCCAAGGGCTGAGCATCGTGAATCCGGTCACATATTTCACGGTAGAGAACAGCGTGTCGAAACATAACGGCGACAGCGGCTTCCAGGAAAATCAGACGCTTTACGGGTTGTGGCAATCGGACTCCACTTCATACAACAACTGGCGCGGCGCGCAAGGCGCTTACTACGCATGCAATACGTCGGGACTGCACGCGTGGGAGGTACACGACGATACCCTGAACGGCTTTACCAGCAGCTTCAACGAAGCTTATGGAATTCACTGGGACACGGACAACGCGAGCATCAGCACCAGCGGCGTGATTTCTACCGGAAACTTAATGAGCGGTGTTTTCATTGAAAAGGATGAGGGGCCGATTACATTCAACGACAGCTATATTTGCAATCAGAACGGCGCGATGCCCGTGGGCGGACTCGTGCTGCGCAACTCCGAGGGGGTGTCATTTACCAACGGAGTTCTCATGAACAACGCACCGGCGGAGATAATTCTGATCGGAGTGAAGGGCGGGATTGAAGTCACGAACTGGCAAACCGGCAAAACCAGCAACCTGGTGACGCAGAATTTTACGAATACGGGAAATACGATTCAGGGAAATACCAGCGCCCAATCGGTTTTCACTGACAGTTATTTGAACGATTCGGATTGGACAAGCTTCCAGAACACGCTGGTATCGAAGAACAACACGTGGTGGAACTCGGCGAACTCGTCTACACCTTATACCGTACCGTCACCGAATCCCGGAACCGGGGACGATTTCTCTTCGTGGAAGAGCTTGACGGCGCAGGATTCCAGCTCGAGCTTCAAGCAGCCGTCGGGCAGTCCTGGAGCAGCTTGTGCCTTAGCGCCGGTGGGCACGGATTATTGGATCACGATGGACAACGCGATTCTCACCGTCAAGAAAGGCAAGTCGGCAACTTTTAACTTGACGGTTACCCCGCTGAACTTTACCGGAACGGCGACCCTGACGCTGGATGGAATCACGGAAGTGAAGGGACTCTCGGCGACGCTCAGCAATACTTCTATCAAGACCTCCGGCACATCCGTTCTGACCGTGACTGCTGGCACGAGCACGGCGTCCGGGACTTACTCGATCACGGTAATCGCCAATAGTGGCAGCATCACGAGAACCGTCAGCGTGCAGTTGACTGTGAATTGAGCGGCGAAACAACTTCCACCTGCGAGGAAAAGCAAAATCTCTAAACACAGGGGACACGGGGTTGCACAGAGGGCTTCGGTCCCCTCATTTCTGATTCTCCAAAACACTGCCCAATTGCCACCGAACCACACCGTATATTGAGCTTGGTTGTGGTCTCCCATAGACTCCTGTTGAATCACCTTTCGCGATGCGGGCGTTTATTGCGGAGCGAATCTCTCATGGAGAAAGCTGGAAGGCCAATGCGATCAAAGCGATTCGATGGGACGCTGGTCGCTGTGTGTGTTGCATTTGTGTGTATCGCGCAGGCGCAGACCGTGCGCGAGCATCTGGTTCCGCCGGCCGGGCACGTGATTGCCGGGCGGGAGATGACAATGGCACGCGCCGGCCATACGGCAAGTTTGCTGCCCGATTTTACGGTGCTGATCGTTGGCGGCAGGCAGGGGCACGGCGTGATTCTGGCAAGTACCGAGGTCTACGATCCAACGACCGAAACCTTCGCCAAGGCTGGCAAGATGTTTGTACCGCGCGAGGGACATATTGCGGCCACGCTGGGGGATGGAAAGATTTTGATTGCCGGAGGGGCTACGCGCGGAGGTGCGGCGTTAGCGAGTTGCGAGGACTACGACTTTGAAACCGGAAAATTTACGCGGCGCGGAAGCATGCATGCGCGGCGGGTGCATGCGGCGGGAAACGTGTTGCGCAATGGACAACTTCTGGTGACTGGAGGCGAGGACGGCACACAAGCTCTCGATACGGCGGAAACCTACGATCTCCTGGTAGGCAGGTGGACTCTTGCGGGAAAGATGGTCTCGGCCCGCGCAAATCACACGGCTACGATGCTGGTGGATGGCCGCATCTTGATCATGGGAGGAACCGGAGCGCGCCATTCGGTGCTGGCAAGCGCAGAAATCTACGATCCGAAGACGAATAGGTTTAGCTCCACGGGAAGCCTGCACCAAGCCAGGTTCGGCCATACTGCGGCGTTGCTGGTGAGCGGCAAGGTATTAGTTGCAGGCGGCGCCGACGAACATGGTAAAGCTCTGGCTTCCGCGGAGATTTACGATCCGGAGACTGGAACTTTCACACCGACCGGCAATCTGACCGAAGCACGGACCGATCTACCTCCGGCTACGGCACTGAGTGATGGCAGAATTTTAATTGTCGGGGGAGCGGCGTCAGTGGAAATCTATTTTGCGCGCGCCGGATCTTTCACCACGGCGACGGGAAGCCTCGACGCCGCGCGCGACTATCCCGCAACCATTCAACTCGTGGATGGGAGCATACGAATCTTCGGAGGAGCCGACGAGCATGGCGTGAGCACGGCGAAAACATGGACCTACCGGCCGTGAGTGGCTGTAAGCTACGCCAACCTCCCCACTAGACCCGGCCAAACGCCGGCCCGGACGTGGCTACCAGAACAAGGTCTTTCGTGCCGTCTTAAACGAAACTCACTGTGTAGTCTTGGGTTTCAGATATTACGACGCTGCACATCCCTGTTTCCTGACTTAGGAGCACGAAAGAATGAAGAATACATCCCCCCGATCTGATCCTGCCGCATGGTCGAAGTTCTTGTGCCTGATTCTAGGACTTTCGAGTTTGCTCGGAGTTTCAGCGTGCGGCGGCGGAAGCGGTTCGACCTCCGGAGGAGGCGGCAACGGCGGAGGAGGTGGTGGCGGGGGTGGAAGTACGAACTCGCCTCCATGTACATTCACCGCCCCCAGCCCGGGTGGAACGACGACCAGCGTGGGAACGACCGCTGCGATTAATAATGATTTTTTCGGCATGCATCTTAATACTCCGCAACCCACGGTGCCCTGGCCGTTTTTCGTGGTAAATGGTTCCACTGAGCCTCTTCCATTCGGAGGCCAGCGCTTGTGGGCCGCGGGCGTGTCATGGCCGCAGGTGAACCCGTCGCAGGGCGTGTATGACTGGACGCTGATGAATATCTGGTTAGCGGGCGCGCAACAGCACGGCGTAGACATCCTTTATAACCTGGCGCGCACGCCCACATGGGCTTCGTCCCAGCCAAATGACACGACTTGTTCGACCGGAACCGGAGAGTGCGATCCGCCTCTTGACCTGAATCTCGATGGTTCCGGCACCGACGCCTACTGGATCGCGTGGGTGACCGCAGCCGCCGAGCTTAGCGCAGCCAACAAGGCAAATCCATCTTCCGGTCTCGCCGGCATTTCGTATTACGAAATCTGGAACGAGTGGAATACCAGCGCATATTGGAGCCAGAATCCGCAATATGCTTCGATCGCGCAGTTGGTTCGCATGGAGCAGGATGCGCGATGCGTGGTGGAAGGACCGCCCCCAGGGTTGTCGTGCAATCCGAATAGCTCTTTCCCTAGCGGAACGAGAATCGATCCTACAGCACAGATCGTCAGCCCGTCGCCGGTGGGCGGCGACGTCGATAACTTGCTGGATGAAGTGCAGATTAGTTTGAACAATTATTTTTCGACGCAAGTGAATGGAGAGTCTGGAGGCGCTTTTTCCGACATCATCGGTTTCCATGGCTACGTCGGAACGGCGACCACGGTTAGCACCACGCCGGTCGCCTGCCCGACCGCTGAAAATGTAAACACGGTTATTGCGGATCTCGACAAGACTCTGATCGCGTTTCCTTCGGTCGCCGCCGGCAAGCCGTTATTCGATACGGAAGCGGGTTGGAGTAAGGCTCCCGACGAAGGATTTACCGATCCGCATCAGCAGGCGGCGTTTTTGGCGCGCTATCTTTTGCTGCAAGCGTCTTCCAACATCAGCCGGGTGTATTGGTTCGCGTGGGACAGCCAAACGCTCGCCAGCCTCTACGACGATTCGACTGGCCAGGCCAGCCTAGCCGCAACCGCTTATGGAGAAGTAAACGGCTGGACGGTTGGGGCCACGATGAGCCAGGCATGCAGCGCAACGAACTCCACGTCAACCGTGTGGACCTGCGGTTTTACCCGCCCCGGCGGATATAAGGCGATAGCAGTTTGGGACGCGGGGCAGAACTGCACCAGCGCCAGTTGCCCGGCCTCAACTACCTTCTCGGTTCCGTCAGGTTATATCGAATATCGCGACCTGCTGGGGAATGTCACTTCGCTGGGAACTGGCACGTCCGTGCAAATCGGAGGGCAGCCAATATTGCTGGAAAGCGCGTCCTTGCCATAGATTCTCAAGCTTCCGTTACTGGTGTGGTTTGATCCCGAAAGTACGTGGTGGTGGGAGATCCCGAGGCCCGCTGTGAAAAGGCGGGCCTCCGGGAAAGTTGATAAGCGATCCGGGTTGCGTCTCCGGATCGGCGATTCATGCAGGCCTATTGCCCTGTCCCAACCAAAGTGACGGTCTGTGGACTTCCGCCGCCGGCATCGGTCACGGAAAGGGATGCGGACGCCAAACCCCTCCCCGTAGGTGTGAAGGTCACGCTGATCGAGCAGGTGCTGCTGGCCGGAACGCTCGTTCCACATGTGTTGGTTTCTGGAAACTCGGCGGGATCGGTTCCTGTGACCGTGATGCTAACGGCCAATGCGGCTTTAGAGGAATTCTTGAACGTCGCAACGTGAGGAGTACTCGACTGCCCCACCGTAACCGAGCCGAAGTTGATAAGCGTTGGGGCCAGTGTAACCACGGTCCCGGTCCCGCTCAAGCTGATCGATTGCGGGCTGCCCGCGGCGTTGTCGGTGATCGAGACCGCGCCGGTTGCGCCGTTCGGCACGGTTGGCTTGAAAGTAATGGTAATTGTGCAGTTCGCCCCCACCGCTACGCTGCTGCCGCAGGTATTCGTTTCCGTAAAACCGATGGATGCGGCGATCTGCGAAATGGTCAGCGTAGTCGTGCCAACATTCGTCAGGGTCACAGTCTGCGCCTTACTTTGCGTCCCGACCAGCGTGATCGGGAAGGCCAGGCTGCTTGCCGAAAGCTGTACGGCAGGTCCGGTCCCAATTCCAAACCCCGTCAAGCTTACTGACTGAGGACTATTCGGAGCGTTATCCGTCACCGATAAGGTTGCGGTTTCGTTCCCGGTGATCGACGGCGTGAAGGTCACATTGATGGTGCAGGCCGATTGCGGCGCTACACTTCCAGTCGCGCAGGCGCTGGTCTCCGCAAAATCCTTTCCGTTTGTTCCCGCGATGCTGATGTTCGTAATGGTAAGCGGTTCATTTCCCGTATTCGTCAAAGTCAAAACTTCCGGCGGGCTGGTCGTGCCGTCATTCTGGTTTCCGAAGAGGAGACTGGCCGGAAGTCCGACATTCGGGCTGGGCGCGAACTTGGTTACAAAACCGTCGTTCAGGCCGGCGTTCTGGCTCTGCAACGAGCCTGCACTCACCGGAAAATTCGTGGAGTCGGTCCAACCCGTCACGTAAACACTTGGTGGAAGCTGATCGCTGATCGCCAGCGAACGGGTAGCCCCGCCATACTCCGTGCCCGAGCCGCCCAGGTACGTCGAGTAGAGCAGCAGCGCCCCGGTCGGATCGATTTCCCCAACCCAGGCGTCGAAATCGCCGGCGTTCACCATCTGGAACGCGCCGGGCGTGACTGGAAAATTAGTCGACTTTGTGTTCCCCCTGAGCCAGGTATTTCCCGACGCATCCACCGCGATGCCAGTCGCTCCATCGTCGCCGGAACCGCCCAGGTAGGTGGAAAAAACCTCCGCCGTGCCGGAAGCATTCAACTTGGTCAGGAAGGCGTCGTGCCCGTTACTATTGCTCATGAACACCGTTTGATACGCACCAAGCGTGACCGGGAAGTTTGACTCCGCAGTTAATCCGCATATGTAGGCGTTTCCGGAGCTGTCGACGGCAAGGTCGGTGGCGCAGGTTTCGCACGGAGTCGTGACCGTAGTCGAGCCTCCGAGATACGTGGAATAAACCAATGCGGATCCGATGGGATTCACTTTAGAGACGAACGCGGCCGAATTTGCGTTTAACTTGGTCTGGAAAGCTCCAGAGGTGACCGGGAAGTTGACCGAGTGCGTGTATCCCGTGACGTATGCATTGTCGGAAGTATCGAGGGCAACCGCATAACCCACATCGCCGCCGGTTCCACCCAGATAGGTCGAGTAAACCAACGCCGTCCGCTGGCATTCAGTTCGGTTGCAAAGGCGACTGGCTGGCTGCACTTGCATGTAGTTTGAAACGCGCCGGGAGTGACGGGAAACTTCGCCGACTGGGTATAGCCGGTTAAGTAAGCGTTATTCGATGCGTCGAGCGCGATGCCGTTGCCCTGGGTCACGCCTGTGCCGCCGAGGTAAGTGGAATAGACTAAGGCCGTCCCTGCGGAGTTCAACTCTGTGATGAAAGCCTCACCACCCGAGCAATTCCCGGAGCCGCACTTAGGCTGGAAAGCGCCTTTGGTAGTGGGAAAGTTCGTCGAGAAAGTCTGCCCAACAATGTAAGCGTCTCCGGATGCATCCAAAGCGATGCCGTTTCCATATTCAATTCCCGATCCGCCGAGATAGGTCGAATAGACCAGAAACGATCCCGTGGGGTCGATCTTACTGATAAAGGCATCGGTCTCAGTTCCGGTGCATCCACCGCTGCATGTCGTTTGAAAGGAGCCGGTCGTTGTGGGGAAGTTCACGGAACTTGTGTAGCCGGTGACGTAAGCATTCCCCGTGCTATCCACTGCAATTGAAGTAGCGTAGTCGTTGTTTGCGCCGCCGAGATAGGCGGAATAGCTCAATGTAGGATCGATCACCAGCGGCTTAGTGTGGTCGTAGTTTCCTACGCGGAAGCTGACACGATCCAGAGAATCGATGGAGTAGCCTGCGGCGACCAGTTGTTTCGATTCGCTCTTGCCGCCTTCTGTAGCGTCACCGAGAACGGCATTTTGGTACGCAACGGGCTGGTGAAATCGCAATTCTTCTTTACCGACGCTCACTACTAAATCGCCGGTAAGCGTGTCTACTCGCAGGCCGCGTACGCCGTTGAACTTCAACTGGATTGCCCGGCTGTCGGCGCCGGGAGAAACTACAAAGTCATACTCAAGCTGGCCCTGATTGCCGTAATAGACGAGATCGATCCCCCGCAAAATATCCTGGTAGCGGACTTTGGCGAACGTAGAAATTCCGCTGCTCCACTTCGATGGATCGTTGCCGCGAAAATAATTCACCCGCCCCGGAAGTTCGTCGAGTCCGCCTACACTGACGCTGCGGTTTGCATTCAGGACTTTCACGCCGAAGACGGAACTGGTTCTCGTCAGAAGGCTCTTCTTGCCTGCCTCTCGGTAGTCGGAAGTCTGGGCGCCGCTTTCCTTCTGCTGGAGAGAGAACACAGCTTCGCTTCCGGTGAGGAAGAGCGTGTAGCCTAGGCCGCGGGATATGAACTTCACCTGTGCGTCCGTCTGGCCGCGATTTGCCTCAAAGCTCAGAGGCAAATGGCCATAGCTTTCGACTACGGCATTGCGAGCGGGGACGGCGCGGGCAGCAAACAAAACTGCGGCGCTGGTTAGCAGCAGCGCACCGACGACTAGGGCGCCCAGGAATCCATTGAACCTGAATCCGATGTTGCAAAACATCGTGACGGCAGACAGTCTTACGGCGAAAGCTTGCTGCGATAAAAGGCATATCTATCCTCTGGCGAGAGTTTAAAGTGTGGTCGATCGATGAAAGTTATTGGCCGGCTGGGTTTCGCACATTTCCGGCAACAGGGGAGAACCCTAGACAAGCGAGAGCGCACGAGCGCTTCGCTTCGCAAACTGACCGATTATAAGTCGGCTCGAACGCCGCGTCAATAGCGGCTTTCGGGACATTTTTCGACCGAACATCGTATGCAGGAAACTGCATACGCGATCGATACTCGATGGTGAAAATTGCCGCGAGCGGATAAAATTAAGATGGCCATGATCTCTTCCCTGGAAGCCAGGAAAGCAAATGCCGAGCCAACCCCAAGTCAAACACTTTCGCTCAAATCAGAAACTCGGAACTCGACAAAAATCGCGCTCCGCGAGTTAGCGACTCTGCCCACATGCGTTCCATGTCAGTAACTGGTCGCCGGATTATAGAACGTCGTGGGGAACGTCGCCTGTATGTTAATCGTGTCGGTCGGATTGATAATCGGATTACTTCTTCCCGCCTGGCTCGGATCAAATACGACGAATCCCACGCCCGGCGAACCGTTTGGCAGCGAGTAATCGTCATACGGGTAAACGGGATCGGTGAAGCCGGGGTTTACGTTGGCCACGCCGGCAGTATCTTCGCCCAGCCCTTGCCAGCCGGCAAACTTCTCGAACGTCCACACCTTGGAGGATGCGCCGCAGAGATTCGGTGAGCTGGCGTTCGGCTGATAATGAAACGCGTCCGGATCGGTGTTGAACGCGCCATCGGTACGCCAGTATAAGTTACTCTGCCAGTCGTGCATGCTTGGCAGCGAGTAGCCGCAAGCATAGTCGCATCCCTCTTGAACATAGAACTTCGACGTTGAGGTCAAATCGAAATAAAAGAGGTTATTGGAGCTATTGAAGATAGTAATTGGGCTTGGAGGGCAAGAATTGGTTTCATAGGGACCGCCATTGGCAATCATTCCCTGCCGGGCATATGCAAAGATGTTATTGACCACGGTATTGGGATAATCAGCCAACTGCGGCCCGTGCGTAATATTAAGACCCATCGCCGACACGCGATAGACCAAATTGTTTTGTACTGTGACAGCTCCAGTGTATCCGTCGAGATTGATGCCGTAGCCACCGTAACCGTCGCTGTCGATAATCGATGCGTCACTGGTGTCGTGAATTTTATTGTTTAGAACCTGATTACCGGTCGCGATAAAGCTCGTCCCGCCGGTGGCGAAGTAAACGGCGCCACCATCGTCCGTAACGCCTTCGTACAAATCGAAGATGTGGTTGAAAGAGACGACGTTGTTAAACGTGCCGTTCGAATTCTTTCTGCCGGGTGAACAGTAGGGCGCGAGGCATACCTCCACGCCACTGTGATATCCGTCGTAAATATCGTTGTGGGTGTAGGTATTATCGTGACCGCTGCCTTGCACGATGCCCGGAGCGCTGGGAAACACGCGGGCGATTCCTTCGATCAATGTATTCTCAATGGTAGTGAACTGCGGGACGGTCGAATCGGTATCGGCCGAGGCGGGCAATGAGCCCACGCGAACGCCCAGCCCGCCGATATCGAAAAGAGCGCCGTTCTCGAAGGTGTTATGCGCCGTCGTTGCAGTCGTGCCCGTCGTTTTGAACTCGATTCCCGAGCCGGAGGTTTGAGTAATGATGTCACTGTTGAACGTGACATATTGGCAGTTATAGCAACTTACAGCTCCCGTCAACGCCGGCTCCTGCTGCACCGAAGCGTATCCGGTAGATGACACGGTAAAGTTGTCATGCTCAAACTGCAAACCTTGAAAAGTTACGTATTGGAGTCCAGTCGCGGTCATCACCTGTGACGACTGCGGAACGATAATGGTGTCGGTCGGCGGATTCTCTCCCGTATTCGCAAGATACGACAGAGTCCAGGGAACGGCGGAGCGGTCAAGGAACCACTGCCCCGGCAGGGTAAGCAGGTTCTTGACGTTGTCAACCATGTAGCGATGTTTCGGAATGAAACCGTGCACTCCTGTGATCTGCGCGGTCGGGCCCGTCAGATAAACGATATCGTTCGTACTGTCGATGGAGGAGATCCGCATTTTCGGAACGCTCCAATACTCGAAGTCGATTAACTCGATATCGCCGGTGGGATAGGGCGGATTCAAGTTCGTCCAGGTCGAACTGACGTCGCCTGCATTGTATTTGAAGCGGTCGAAGCACTCCCACCCGCTGCCGGTGACGTAGACAGAGCAATTCGCATTGGGCGGATTGGCCGGCGGCGGCGAACCGCTCAGGTAAATAGGACCCACGTTACGCAAATAAGTCCCGGTGGGACTGGTTGTCGAAGCGCCGACGCGGGGCCGCAATCTTCTTCCACCGTTGTAGAACAGGTTCTCGAAATAGACAGTGGTCGTGGGCAGCGTGGCTTGATAAGTGTCACCCGTAGTATTCGTCCAGCCCGTGACAACGATGCCGCCGCTCAGGATGGGCGCTTGATTGGGATAGTTTTCCCAAATTACCGGCAACGTAGCTGTACCGGAATCCGCCGAGGTGAAGGTCAGCGCCTGCTGATAATAAGTTCCGCCCTCGATGTTCACGGTAATGGGAGTGGTGCGGCCGTTGGCATTTGCCAGGAGCGACTGCACGGCGCTTTGAGTGCGGGCGATGCTCGCGAATGGACCATCCGTGTTCTGCGAATTTGGCGCCGCAAGCGTGCCCGACCACGTGTCCTTCCCGTTAGTGGCGACAAAATAGTCCGCGCCTTGTCCCACATTCATGGAAGCGAGCGGGCTGGTGATTCCGGTGTAGGATGCGGTAATCGAAGAGCTGCCACTTGCAACACCAGTAACTAATCCGCCGGTTACTGTGGCGACGGTGGAACTTGAGGTTGCCCATGTCGCTGTTGAGGTCAGGTTTTTCGTGGAGCCGTCGCTATAAGTGCCGGTCGCCGTCAACTGCACCGTGCTTCCGACCGAGAGCAAAGCCGACCCCGGCGAAAGGCTGATGGAAACGAGGCCCAACGACGACTGTCCCGTGCCTGTGAGATTAATTTTCTGCGGACTGTTGTTAGCGCTATCTGTGATCGTAACCACCCCGGTCTGCGTTCCAGTCGCTGTGGGCGTATAGCAATACGTAATCTACTCAGTAAACAATAAACATA
>CAVWJE010000007.1:0-269516 GCA_963755225.1 uncultured Acidobacteriota bacterium | reverse complement strand
GCGAGAAGAGCAGCGCTTGGACGCGCCCACTTCGACCGAGCAACGAACTGGATTTGACGGACCAAAGGGACTTGAGACCAACGTGGCATATGCAACCTCCGGCAGCACCTCAAATCGTCTGCTTGTGGCGCAAAGCTATCCTCACTCAATTACGATGTCCAATAACGTCTCGTTATAACGTTATTCCTCGGGGTTATAAGTCCAGAAAGTTACAGTGATTCGGTTGGTCGAGGTGGAGTTGAGGCCGGCATGAGGAGCTTCTATCCACCCCGCAAGAAAGGACATAGCCCATCGTCACTTCATTAAATGTTCGGCTGCCCGACACAGGTCACAGTGTTTGGGCGACCGGCTACGATGGGTCTGAATAGCATCCGACACGGCCGGATTTGCAGCCACCTCAAGGATTGTTTCGGGCTTCCGTCGATTGATTTTGTTTTCCGTAAGCCCTGCCTTGTCAGTATGCTCCGCATCCGTGCAGCGGCTTGGGTCAACGGGAAAGTGTGTGAGAAATCAGCGCGGACCCGTCCGTTATAACCTGCAGGAATAACGTTATAACGAGACGTTATTGGACACGGCGGCAGGAACAGGTCAAGTTGGTTGAAAATCGCCGGTCCCGTAATAGACTTGACCAGCCGAGGACGGCAGTGGTTGGTTCCGAACCGCCATGCCAGACTCTGATAGTGGATATGTCAGCATCGTCACGGATGGAGGATTCCAATCCGGGGCAGTCGCCGAGAGAAGATTCTATGACGACCTCGATGCAGGCTGTTGTTCAAAATCTCGACTGGGGTTGGCATCTCGCATCGAGAATGCGTGAGAGGACTCCATGTCAACCCAGCCTAGTTCGATCACACCTGCCATTTCGACACTGTCGGAGTTCGAGAAAATTGATTCGACGGAGTTTGCTAAACGCATTTCGATGACAGAGTCGTGGGTTCGTAACCAGACCCGTAACAACTGCCACGACCCTATTCCCCATGTTAAGCTTGGCCGATATGTCCGCTTCGAGTGGAACAGTCCCGAACTTGATGCCTGGTGGGACCGTCACCGTAAAGGCAATTCGGCACCGATATCAGGCAGGCCAGTTGAAGCCGAAGGACGGTTCCTGGTACGCACGGTTCTACGACGAAGTGCCGGACGGGCCCGCGGGGTTCAGATCGAAAGAGAGATGGAAGAAGCTCGGGCGGATTGAAGAGTACCCTCTCGAACGAGATATCCTTCCGGTCTTTGAGGGCTTCATGCAGGCGGTCAACGACCGTCTCCTGGGTGCTGCGGGGCCAGACCCAATCCTTCGCATCTACATTGAGCAGAATTATTTGCCTTCCCTGCGGCTAGAAAAGAAGACGATCCGTGGGTATAGGGACACTTGGAATTTACACTGGAAGAAACGGATCCAAGACCTCACCTTCGGCCAGTTCTATCCGGACGTCGCCTTTCGCCTCCTCAAAGAGATTCCCGACCAGGACGACATCAGCAAGACCACCTTGCAGCGAGTGAAGGCGTTCATGTCCGGCGTATACACCCACGCGAGAGAGCAGGGTGATTTTCGTGGAGCGAATCCGGTGACCGGGTTGCGGCTGCAGAAAATTAAGGCGCGCCGCGCGAAGAAAATGCCATTCAATTCCCTCGCTGAGACACTGGCTTACATTAAAGTGGTCGACGGGTTAAGGGCGAAGACGGCAATCGCCACAGCTGGCTTCGCAGGGCTTACAGTCAGCGAACTCCAGGGGTTCGATTGGAAGGATCGCTATGACGGCCAGTGGCACGTAGAGAGAAAAGTGGTAGAAGGCAGAACAGGCGATACGAAGACTGCGGCCAGGCAAGAAGGCGTACCGATTATTCCGCATCTCCAGAAGATCACCGACAAATATTGGAAAAGTGTGGGATGTCCCGTCGAAGGGGCGGTGTTTGGCAGATGGATGAACAACCTGAAGCGCGACCACATCACCCCTCAATTAAAGAAAAAGGGGATGAAGTGGAACGGGTGGCACGCTTTTCGCCGTGGCCTAGCCACCAACTTGCACGAGATGGGAGTTCCTACTAAAGTTATACAGAGAGTATGCCGTCACGCCGACGAAGCAACGACGAAGAAGCACTACATCCATGCCACAGAACCCGGCGTGCGGAGCGGCATGCGAAAGCTGGAAGCGTCGATAAAACGAGAGAAACACGAGAGACGCTAAGACAGCTCATCGTAAGTCGTTGATTGTAAAAGATGCCGACGTAGCTCAGTTGGTAGAGCAGCCGATTCGTAATCGGCAGGTCAGCGGTTCAAGTCCGCTCGTCGGCTCCATTCTTTTCCGACATTTAAAGACCACCAATTCGCAACTCCTTCACAATAAATCCACCCATCAGCGCAAGAGCCAGCCACACAACCCCGCGGCGGCGATGATCCAGGCTGAGTTGATTCTGTATCGCAAAATTACGGCTAAACTCATAATCAGAATCCATAAAGTACGCCAATCCACAATGGCTGCCCGCCCTAGTTGCCATGCAACGACGAACATCAGAGCTAAAGAGCCGACCACTATTCCGTCCAAAAGTCCCGACGCGAGAATGGATTGACGCAGCTTTGGCAGACGCGGCCCGATCACGGAGACAAAAATAAACCCCGGCAGGAAAATACCCAGTGTTGCGAGAAATGCGCCGGGTATTCCCGCCACAAGGTAGCCAATGAAAGTAGCCGTGGTGAAAACCGGCCCGGGAGTAAACTGTCCAACTGCAACCGCATCGATCAATTGCTTTTCCGTGAGCCAGTGCAGATGGTCGATAAACTCAGTTCTCAAGAAGGCGAGCAGCACGTAGCCACTTCCGAAAACGATTGCTCCGATCTTTAAGAATGACAGGAAGAGCCGAACCAGGCTGACAGGAGCATTTGCCGCGACAAGCAAACTTCCAATCAGAAAACTGAATGGACGGAAATGCGGAATGGCTGACAGCGCAAGCGCTCCTTGCTTTTTGAACCACAACGCCGCGCCTGAAGCGATCCCGGCAATCGCGAGGACAATGAGCGGCGGGACTCCAAAAGCGTTGAGAACAACTGCGACCGCTCCAATAGCAGCCAGGCGTTTGCTCTTAATGGCGGTGCGGGAAAATCCCCACAGGGCTTGCAGGATGATGGCAATCACGGCAGGTTTTATCCCGTACAAAACGGCCTCAACCTGCGGCAGGGGACCGTAGCGTGCGTACATGGCGGCGATCATCGTAACTAGAACCGCCGCAGGAATGATGAAACAGAATCCGCCAATGAGAAGGCCAGCCCATCCGCGCTTCGCTTGCCCAATGAAGATGGCTACTTCTGTCGAACTTGGACCGGGGATTAAGCTGGCTGTCGCGATACGATCAAGAAACTCTGCCTCGGTGATCCAATGCCGCTTCCGGACAAATTCATCTTCCATCATGGCCATGTGAGCGGCAGGCCCGCCAAATGCCGTCGTGCCCAGTTTTAGAAAGACGAGAGCAAGTTCAGCGAGGGATGCCTGCTCGCACGAGGCCCGGCGGGTTGGAGAATCGGTCATTGAAGAAAGCGTAGCTGAACTTGAACATCAGGAGAGATATCAGACCGGGCAACATCCAGAATTGGTTTTTGCCACGGATCACTTCGAGGAGGTTTCTCCGCGCCGGCAAACGAACTCGAGTAACGGCCTTACTCATTTCCATGCCATCTCGTGTCGTTCTTGCATTGACAAGCGGCGGATGCTCCGGCATTATGAGTGGCATCAATTTACAACTCTTCCCTCGGGGGGACGAATATTGGAGTTGGGAGGGAAAGAATGTCGGGATTTCTTCGCAGGCTTTGGTCGGAAGAGGCGGGGCAAGACATTGCGGAATATGCAGTCATGCTGGCAGTAATTTTAGTTTTGGTGGTGGGTACAATTCGACTGATCGGGTCGAACGCCAATAATGCCTTTTCTTCGGTGGCCAGTTCGATACAGTAGCTGGCCGGGTTTCTTTTAAGAGCGAGTTCTCGGATTAAAAGGGCGGTCGTCGATGATGCGATTTTTCTCGTTTAGCGGGCAGTTTCGCTACCGGTTTATCCGGATAGCGGCTGCGGCAGGGCTTGCGGGGAGATCGTCTCAACCATGATCGCCTAGATAGACAAGTTTCAGCCAGGGGCCGCGATTTCAAATCGCGGCCCTTGGTTTTTTTAAGCGGAATTAAAAGGAGAGCCCCAATGATCGTCAACATGTCGGAAAAGGCAACCGAACGGGAGATTGAGCACGTTATCGATCGCATCCGCGAGGCAGGCTATCAGCCCCATGTGACACGCGGAGTCGAGCGCGCGATTGTTGCCGCTGTGGGAAACGGTCGGCGTCATGAGATCGAGGCGCTGCTCGCGGCGCCCGGAGTTGAGAACGTCGTTCCCATCGCCCAGCCGTTTAAGCTTGTGAGCCGGCAAGTAAAGCCGGAACGGACAGTCGTAAAAATCGGCGGAGTGGCGATTGGCGACGAAGGGGTCGTAGTGATTGCCGGACCCTGCTCGGTTGAATCGCCGGAACAGTTGTTGAGTACAGCTCACGCCGTGAAAAAGGCTGGAGCGACCATGCTTCGCGGCGGCGCCTACAAGCCACGAACGTCTCCTTATGACTTTCAAGGCCTGGGGCTGGAGGCGTTGAAGATTCTGCGCGAGGCGCGTGAGCAGACCGGATTGCCCGTCGTCACCGAAGTGATGAGCACGGAAGATGTGGAGATCATCTGCGAGCATGTGGATATGCTTCAAGTGGGGGCGCGCAACATGCAGAATTTCGCGTTGCTCCGAAGGCTGGCAACAATCGGAAAGCCGGTGCTGCTGAAGCGGGGTCCGTCTGCAACGGTGAAGGAGTGGCTGCTGGCGGCGGAGTATTTGCTTTCCGGAGGGAACAGCCAGGTGGTGCTTTGCGAGCGCGGCATCAAAACTTTCGAAACCGAGATGCGAAATACTTTCGATCTGGCGGCAGTGGCGCTGGCGCGCGATCTTTCGCATCTGCCCGTTATCGCCGATCCTTCTCACGGCACCGGCAAACAGAGTTTGATTGCGGCGGTGTCTCGCGCGGCGGTTGCGGTGGGAGCCGACGGGTTGATTATCGAGGTGCATCCTTGCCCGGAGCGGGCGCTTTCGGATGGGGCGCAGTCGCTCGATTTCGCGGGATTTGAAAAGGTAATGGGCGGGCTTATGGAGCCGCTGCGGAGGGTTGCGGTGTGAAAAACCTTCGGGCCGGGGGATCAGCGGATATGAAAACCAATGCCGGGCTGCGCCCGGCGGACAGCCGGGGGCGGCTGTCCCTACATAAATCTTTATTGCAGGCCCGACTGGGTAAGTTTCACCGCGCAGTAAGGATTCGCGGTTCCACCGGTGACGTTACATTTCTGTCCGTTCACAGAGCCCGCCGCGAGGGTTGAGAAATAGATATTTGTTCCGCCATTCGATAGCTGGTTGTCGATTACGATTCCGCTGGTTCCCCCGAGTGCGGCGGGCGATGTCACGCACGTCGAGGTCGGCGTACCAGTGCAGTTTGGCGTTGTGAGCGCAGTCGTGATAGTCGAGCTTTCCAGATAAGCGTTGCTCGTGCCGCCCACTCCAAAAAACAAACGGTCTGTCGTGCCGTTGTCGAATTCGGTAAGCGGCGAACATTCTTCGCCTACCGTGGAGTTGACCACAAAGCTGGATGAGTTCGTGCTGGTGATGGTGTTGCCTGCAAAGGGAAAGAAGTACATCTTCGGATTCGAAGGTTTCAGCGATTTGGTTGTAGTTCCGGAGACGAATCCGCAACCGATCATGTGCCCCGTGGCCGAACCGTTCACCCAGAACGCATTATCGAATGTTCCACCGTGAACATTGCCTCCGGTGCAGTCGCCGTCGCCGCTTCCCGAGCCAAGATCCACCGTGTTGCTGGTGGTTAGCGTTGAGGAGCTTGTGAAGTTCGCCCCAATCTGGCTGATGGCAGCGCCAATGCCCTGCACGATGCTGCAACCGGTAAAAGTGAACACCTGGTCGGTTGCCGAATTGGCGGGATCAGTGAGCGCGATCGGCGGATCCACCACTCCCGTTCCCGCTCCTCCGCTTCCATCCGTGGTTCCGTCATACACCCACCCGACCTCGATCCGTGCCGCATAGGTATTAGCGGGACTGGTCAGGCTTACGGCGTACAAATAGCCGTATCCGTCGCCGACAAAAATCCTGCCCGCGGTATCATCGACCACCGGAGCGGTCAAAATCCTATTGGTCTGTGTCGATGCCGCAAGCGTAACCGGCCAATTGCCCGGGTCGCTGACCAGCGCGGGCGCCCCGCCTCGGAATACTGGCGTGATCTTATACAGCAGGCCATTGTCCGCGCCAACGTAGGCCGTATCCGAGTTATAGTCCACCCACGGCGAAGAGTTTGAGTCGGTTGCACTGGTTTGAATGGCGAGCGTCGTCATGCAGCCATAAGTCGTGGGCGTTGCGCATGAAGTGGGGGTCAACGGACTCAGCACCGTGCCGTTCTGCGCGGGCGGAGTGGGAAGCGTTTTCGGAAGCAGCAAAACGTGAAAATAAGAGCCGGAACTCGTGCTTTCGATGAACGCCACTTTCGTTCCATCGGGCGAAATCACCGGCGACGTCTTAATTTGCCCGCCCGTCTGTGTGACGGTGTTGTAGGCGAAGGCTACCCAGGGCGTTCCACTGTTGCATTTGGGAGTGGCTGCCGTATACAGATTGTTGATGCCAACCAGATTGGCTTGCGTGCCGGAAGCGACGGTGAGTCCCATGACCACATAGTCCGAAGTACAGTTCTCCGCAGTCACGGCGAACTGGTATTTCGCTGGAAATTGGTTCGCAGGGACGTAGCCCTTCTCGAGTGAAACGGCCCAGTCGATTTTCATTCCGCGCTCCGGTCGATGCCATCGGTGGCGAAATCGATCGATCGCAATTTGCCGCATCACCATGTTGTAAACGTAACGGGGATCGCGGTCGCCGGCGGCCAACACTTTGTCGGCATCGATGCCGGGCATCAATAAGTGGCGCGAGGTCCAGTCGAGCGGATATCCAAGGTGAGCCTCTCCGTTGGTTTCGGGGGCAGACCTTTCGGATGTTTCCTGCGCCCACAGCGAAGTGCTTAACACTAAGAATCCAGCCGCTAAACTTAGCCAGCGAAATGCGTGCCGTCGCATCGTATGTCTCCTCAAAATCTCTTAATTAGGCCATTCTTATCTTCGCTCAATTTGAGAGATTCGGGACGTTACGACCGTAACGGGAAGCCATCTCATAATGGTGTTGGGAAGGGCACGACGTTCAGTCGTGCCGCTCAGAGCCAACAATAACGCGGGCTTTAGCCCGAGTGGGACTGACCCAGGGAGGAACAGGGGGAGCAGCGTGCTAGCCGTGTAACATTCCCGAAGCAGCGTTTTCACGCCCCGAGGCGGTTGTGCTCCGAAAACGACGGAAGCGGCATCAGGCCTGCCAGAGGCTGGATCTGAATCAGGGGGCCGCTCGAAGCGGTCTTTTTCTGTGACTCGCCCTCTGCCTTCCCACGTTTAAGCATGTTCGCGGAGGGGATGCCGGTCCTTTGGAAGGACTTTTCGCAGTCTGCCGTGGACGGACCTCGCATGCTTCCCTCCATATAGGCCAGGCCAGGGCAGCGCGAGCAGGTTCCCACGTGTGAGCACGTCGAGCAAGTGGGGAGATCTTTGGCGCGGATGGAGCGGACCTCGTTCAGTTCCGGAGAATGGCGCCAAATGTCGATAAATCTCTGCCGGCGCACGTTGCCGCTGGGCAGGGGAAATTGCACACAGGGGAACACGTCGCCATAAGGAGAAATGTAGCAGGCGGTATGCCCGGCGCTGCACGGATAACCTTCCATAACGTCTTCGTCAGGCTCGGGAGGAGGAGCGCAAAACGCCTCGACATTTCCTACCAGTTGCGGATTATGGAAGACCTGCCTCAGGTCTGAGCCCGGAATGCGCAAGGAAAGAATGGATGTGTCGCCGTCCATCTTGGGAGTGATGGTGGGATCGAGAGTGTATAGCACTCCTAATTCTTTTGCCAGATCGATAACGCCCTGCTGATCGCCGAAATTTCCAGCCATGAGAACGTTGGCGATGGTGACCTTCAGGCCTTGCGCCTTCAGAAATCGAATTGCGCGTATCGTTCGCTTCAGTGAACCGGGCAGTTTGGTGATGGCATCGTGCACTTCAGGACGATGGGAGTAGACGCTTATCTGAATTTGTTCCACGCCCAACCGGCGCAGTTTCGTGGCTTCTCGCTCGCCGATCATCACTCCGTTGGTTTTTATCTTTACATTGAACAACAACTGCCGGGCGCGTTCCACGATTTCGAAGAAATCGCGTCGCATGAGGACCTCGCCACCGCTAAGGGAAAGAAAAAACACTCCAGCATCGGACAATTGTTCGAGCAGTTGGAAAATTTCCGAAGTCGTCATCTCGCCATGATCGTCATGGTCGAGATAGCAATGCACGCAACGTTCGTTGCAGCGGTAAGTGACATCGAGATGAACGCTGATTGGCAGGCCCAGGTTCAGGGCTTTCTGGTTCATCTCGGCGAGAAGGCTCATCTCGCCTCCGGAAATTGCGGCGATTCGGCCAAAGGCCGGTCCGAGACCAGCAAAATGCCGTGCTGCGACAGCTCGTCGACGAAGCGGTCCGCGCCCGGTAGAGCGCGCTCGGGCGCCACATCGAACTGCCGGCAGATTTTGGAGCAAACGATTTCAGAGAGTGGCGTCCGCCCGTCCGCTGCCTGCCAGATTGCGGAGGCTACTTCGTTGAGCGTGAAGAAGGTGGAATCGGTCGCCGACATCACCATCATTTCGCCGCCTATCATGCGGGCCGCAATCGCGCGGCTTCTTGCGATGTATTTTTCAGCCATCCATAATCTCCCAGGCAAAAGCTAACGGCTACCAGATCAAGTCCCAGACTCGCTGATCGGGGACAAAGATCAAACGGTGTATCGGAACTTTGCTCGCGAACTCGCACGCCGCCTGAAAAACGAGTTCCACCAACTCGGCGTCGTGGGCGAAAAACAGGATATTCCTCATTAAGCGCTGAATTGCTTCCGTGGAACTGATCGGTGCGATGCTGTTTCGCGCGCCCTTTTCCAGGAGAAATAGGGCGCTGAGCGGAGCGGAACAGTTCTCGCCTACTCGCGCCAGTTCTCCCGCAAATGGCGTGCCGCAGGCGGCATAGCCGTCGCGCTCGCGGCGAACATAGGAAATTTCGTCGCTAAGCAGCGTTGCATCGGGCGGGGCGAGGCGCGAGATGGTCGTTTTCCCCGCTCCTGAAACGCCGGAAAACAGGAAGGCTTTTCCGTTTCGAATCGCGCTGGCGGCGTGAACCAGAAACCCTCCTCGCCGCGCCAGGATGAGGCTATGAACGATGCGAATTACGCAATCGATGGAATAGGGGTTGCACGATTGACGGATTCGGCCCTGGCTCGTCACCGGACTCCAACGCGCGCGTAGCTCTCCCCAACTCAGCAACCATTCGCCCGCTTCGATTTTCACTTCCAAATCATCGTCGGTTGCAACCTGCGGAGGCTCGCACAACTCGATGTCGAACTCGGCGTTTGCATCCAAAGAACCGCCGACAAAGCCCGCGTACCGCTTTTCCAGGAGCCGACGAAATCGCACATCGCCGGTGCGCAAGGCGATTGCCATTCCGCCGATCTCAATGGAAACGACTTCCTTTTCGATAGTAAGCGTATTGGTCATGGGCTAAAACGGGTGGGAACACCGCAACCATCGCGCATCGCACCGGACACACCGCGGGAGAACTGTCCAACGCGAGTGGAGCCACCTTTCAGCCGTGCCGCCTGCACCCGCAATGCGATGCCACGGAAGCGGTTTAAATGGCAAAGCATCCTGGCCAACGCAAAATTGAACGGGGAGATTCGCCGTCCGGGAGCGAAATTGCGATTGCCGCGCTGAATGTTAGTGACCCGGCCTAACAGTTCATTCGCAAATACAGCGACATCGCGGCGGGGTGCCGCGTCACCCTTGGTGATCCACGAAAGACGCCCCTGATCCCATCGGGTTTCGATCAACCGGTGAACGAAGAAACGATGGTCCCGCATGACCAAAACAATGTCTCCGGGAACCAGTTCGCCGTGCGCAATACTTTCAATCGTAAGTTGATCGCCGGGCCACAGTGCGGGCAGCATGCTGGTTCCCCGCAAGCTCAAGCAAATGCTGCCGCTCTCGTGAAGCATTGCGGCTGCAAGGTCGAGTTTCACTTCCTGACGATCTTTTACCGCGCGATCTGCCACCGCGCCATCTTCCACTGCGAATTGTGTAGACAAGTGCATCCTAGGAAAGCTTCCTGTTCGCCAGTCGGCACATCAACTGTGTCGGGCTGACTTTGCTGCAATTCAGCGCCATAGTTTCGAATACCTTTTCGTGCCGGAATGCAGGATCCTGATATGGCTTTTTGCCCGAGGGAGCGCTTGCTTCTCTCTCGTCTACTGTGCCGTTCTCCATGTAAGTGCGTTGATCCAAGTACCCTCCTTGGCATGTTCGCTGTTGCGGAACGCGTTTAGCGCGAGCCCGCGATCTGCCACTCGGCATGCGGTTGCGGCTCTGTGATCAATTCCTGCCCGCGAATGACTGAAGCCGCATAGGGTTCCACCAGCCCCACAGAAAGCATTTCGCCGATGAACTGGTCGACATTTTTCTGCGCTTGTCCGGGACCGATTCCATACTCGCGCGCCACGGCTTCGGCGAGTTCCGGCAGGCCCCTGGGAGATTCCAATAGCTGCCAAACGAACGATCCCGTTCCCTTAAAGCTATAGATCGATGCCAGATTTCCGGCTTTGCCGCGCACCGGGACGATCAGAGTTTCTCCGCCATCCATGCGGGAAATCACCGCCCGTGACCGAATGAAAAGTTGTTGCGGATCGCTACGCAATCGTGGATCCTCTTCTTCGCAATTTGTGACACCGCTTGCTCAAATTGAGATTACGCAGAACGGATGGCGTGAACAATCATTCTTCAGTGGCGGGTATTTGGTTGGTTATCGACACTTCTGGTTCCCAAACGCGCGCAAATGCAGCTGGGGCAGCCATTCATTCAGGAATAAATTTGAAGCTGACGGCTTGGGATGCCCGGAGTTTGGCGGCCGATTACCTGGCTTCCGTTTACTGGGTAGGTGCTGGATAAAGTGTCGTGGCAGTCTCCTGTCGTCGCAGTGCTGATCTGAACGTAGTCTCCCGCCGTCGTTCCACTGCTGTCGAATGCGCACAGAACTGTTCCCTCGCTCGCTATCTGAGCATTGCTGGCGCTGGCGGTGCAGTTGTTCACGCAGATTCCAATGACGCCGGAGGTGGTCGTGGTTGTGGCAACCTTCAGCGTTGCCCCGCTCAGGATTGCCAGCTGGTTCGCGCCCGGGAAGTTGCTTGCTGCATTCGTCAACTCAGAAAGTATCGCGAAATTCTGTATATCCAGGTTTGCGGACGCGGTGACCTGTTGCGCTGCTGCGGCTTGACAGAAGAGAAGAAGGGCACCTAATGTAAGCGCACCAAGTGTGGATAGGGTCTGGTGACTGCGGCACCAATTAAACATGGTTGCCTCCTTAAATGCCCGGAACTTATCGCCCTCGGTGCGCGATGGGACGGCTCAGCTACTTGGCTATCCTGAAGGTGACATTGCTGGTCAGGCCTCCGGTCGGCGTAGTCACTACAACCGCTCCTGTGGTTGCTCCGCTCGGAACGACTGCTGTCACGTAGGTGTCGCTGATGACCTTGAAGCTCGTCGCCTGCACGCCATTGAACGTGACAGAGGTCGTGCCGGTAAGGCCTTGGCCGAGAATTTCAGACGCGTGCCCAACCTTCCCCGAGGGAAGCACGAACGTGATAAATGGACCGAGCCCCATACCTAAGCTGTAGACCGTACCGTTCGAGGTAGACCCGTCACCGCCCGTTGTCCCGTAGAAGGTTCCATTTGTCGCTTGAAGTACCCCACCGAAGGGAAACATTCCATCAAGGCCGCCGTTGAACGCCGAGAGGATTGTTAGACTACTGCCTCCAAGACCGACATTGAAGATGGTACCTACGCCGAGCCCGTCAACCGTCGTTCCGTAAAGATTGCCATCCGTGGCCTGAAGCAATCCAGCGTAGGGTTCGTAGCCGTTGCTCCAATCGAAGTTGTCCAGCGTCGTTAGCTTCCCACTGGAGCTAATTCTCAACAATGTGCCGCATCCGAAAGGGCAGGTGTCGATGATGGTGCCGCCCCACGATGTTGTCCCATAGAAGTCTCCCGCTCCTCGCCTGGATGAGCGAGGCAGTGAGGTTAGCGCCGTCGGTTGAGTCGAAGCTGTGCAGCGTCGTCAACTTGCCACCGGGCGCGATCTTGAACGCGGTTCCATACCCGAAGCTGCCGCCGCCGTAGGTTGTCCCGTAGAAGTCACCGTCGACGCCCCGCACGAGCCCGCCCACCGGATTGCTGCCGTCAGCACAGCTGGCCTGGGCGCAAAAGCTATAGAGAGTTGTTAGTTTGCCCCCTGGCGTAATCTTAAAGATCGTTCCAACACCATGCGCTCCGCCATACGCGGTCCCGGTAGAAGTCCCCGTCGCTGGCCTCGATCAGCGCCGAAGGGGCGGCTTCGCCGTCACTGCAGTTCGCTTCGGAGCAGAAGCTGTAAAGTGTAATCAGCTTCCCCAGAAGCGTTATCCTGAAGATAGTGCCGCCGTTGTGCGCTCCGCCATTCGGTGTTGCCCCGTAGAAATTTCCATCGGTTCCCAGTACCAATCCGCCGTAGGGGCTTGACCCGTCGGCGCAGTTTGTTTGAGCGCAGAAGGAGTAGAGGATTGTTAGTACTCCGCTCGGGGTGACTTTAAAAACCGTTCCGCAGCCGTTGGGCGGGTCGCACGACGTATTGCCGCCCTCGACAGTGGTTCCGTAGAAGTTCCCATCCGTCCCCTGCACGAGAGATCCCTGGGGGTTTGAACCGCTGGCGCCAGCGAACGTTACTAGGGTTGTGAGAGTCTGCGCGTGCAAGGCGATCGCGCAGAGCATATAAATGGCGCAGACCGCCTTCAGCCATCCCGTGCTCCATCGAAGCCTGTTCTTATCCATTTCCAACCTCCGTCTCAAATTCTCCTACTCCAACGCTTCGCCAATGCCCTCTCTCTAGGGTGCCAACGCAATCGCTGGCTCGCTGCTTGCAGCGGCCACCCAACTATCTGAGGGTGGAGTAAACGAAGCTATTTGCGCCCCGCCCGTGGTGGTCCCTTCAGCGGTGGCAGGCAGCGGAATCAGCGTGGTCACTATGGAAGACAGCTTCAATACCGTAGCTTCGCCCGTGAGGCCAAGGTAGTACTTGCCTGGCGGGAGGGTTACTGTGCCTTCCTGGAACGCGATTGGGTTTTGCACCCCGGCGGTCGTAAAGGCTTGCGGCGAAATGTGCGCGATGAGGCTCCCGGCGGAATTAAAAATACCGACACTGTATAGGTTGGTTGACGTTGGATCCTGGGTAGCAACGTCGAGCACGACATGCCCGGCAACCACTGGTGTCGAGACGATTAGCCCGTAGACATACTGCTTGTTGGAAGCGGCGATCGTCACACTGTTCTGGATGGGCCCGTTCGTCCAGTAGGTCGTCACTGTTACGCTTGCCTCGGGGGTCAGGTCAACTAGGTGCAGATTGTTGCCGACTGGCGCGCTCACCTCGCCCACGGCGATGCCAATCGACTCGCCGATCGGACACGGAGTGCTGATGTTGTCTATCACGTAGCCTCCGTGTCCCGTTGCGTCGTCTTTGCACACAAAATCCCCATTGGCAAACGTTAGCCCCAACGCGAAGCTCGAAATCCGCACCCTGCCGTAGCGCAGAGGGTTATGCTAATGCCTTGAGCGCCTTGAATGCTCTTGAAGACGCCGACCCAGTTTTCTGCCGCACCGGTACTGGTGCAGTTCATCACGGTCTGGGGGTGCCGGAAGGGCACGCTAAGAGACCAACCGTCGGAGTTCCTGAGCTGATATAGCTTTGGAGAATTTGGAGCGCTCCTTCGAGCATCCCGGATAGGGGATGCCCGTCGAGAATCCAAATTAAGTTGCCCCGGCTCGATCGTCCGGGCAGGGGCGGGAGGTAACGCCATTGTGCCGACATTGCTCGTCTTCTCTCCGGTGAATGTAGACACAAGGGCGGACACATTCGCAGTGGTGCTGGTCGGGGCGGGACCGGCTGTCATCTGGCCGGCAGCGAGGTTAATAGACGCAGGCCACATCATCGTCAGATCGTTTGTCGGGTTACCGTAGGTATTCATGAGGAAGGGGCGGCTCCATTCGATAACATCGGGCGAGTCTGTCGGAGTGGCGGCGCTGCCTCCGTCGACTTGGAGGCACCAAACCGCCGCCACCGACGCTGGTGTGCTGAGGGCCCCATCCCACTGGTTGCCCGATGTGCAGAGGAACGGCGATCCTTGGCCTGTGCCACTCACAGCGGGGCTGGCCTGAAGTAACAAAGCGCCGCCAAAACCGGTTCCTATAAGGCTCGAGAAGTTCGGCAAACTAGAGGTCGAGGTGGATTGGCTGGTGACCTCGACTCCCTGAGTACTGGCCTGCGACCCGCCCTGCACCTTGAGCACCGGGGCTGCTGTCGAGTCGCTGTTGCTGTCCGTCACAGTAAGGAACGGAGGGCCTTGCCCGAGCGCTGCGGCCGAAAGCGTCGTCAGTGTAAGGAGCGAGCCACCTACGGGTCTTCCTTGATCGGTAGGACGCGGGAGAGATTAAGTCCTTCATTGGCCTACTCCTTGCGAGCTGGTGCGGACAGCTTGGGCTGGCCTCATTGCGCGAGGATTTCAGTCGTACGCTTTAAGGGGAGTAACGTTGAAATACAGGACTCCGGGAATCGAGTCCATTCCGGTTCCAATCCTTTTAAACCAACGGCTATTATGGCTCTGGGGCGAGCGGCTGTCCATAACGAAAGATTCTGCACATTGTCGGTGGGGCGCTACATCCAGGGCTGTCCGCTCCAGTGTTGATATGGACGCAGTCCAAGAGCAACTTCGGCACTCATGGGGGTGGGTCGCAGCTTCAGGTCAACCAGACCATCGATGCCACAGCGACCTTCAGCTTCATCTTCAGTTTAATGTAGGAGTGGCGATGCTGCGGTTCTGAATGTGCTTCGTCTCTGGCGCGAGCACACACCTTATCGCTCGGACGAAGACTGGATCTTTGCCAGTCCGCACTACCATGGCAAGACCCCGTATACGTATCAGATCCTTTTCCGACGTCACATTCAACCTGTAATCGAACGAGTCTCAAACCTCAAGAGCAGCAAGCAAGCGCCGATTGGGTGGCACACGCTGCGCCGATCACTAGCTACATTGCTGATCTCGAACGGCGAGAATGTGAAGGTCGCACAATCGCAACTTCGTCACACCACCCCCAAGATAACCTTGGAACTCCACGCACTAGCGGTTTCCGCCGACCAGCAGAAAGCACACAAGAAGGTCGTCCAGATGGTACTGCCGGCGAAATTTCCCGAGAAATTGAAAGCGCGAAGCGCCGCGCCAACTGCGTAGAAACCGTTCTGGGTGTCCGGGGTGCCCGAAATCAACCCTGGCGAACTCCTCTAAGTACCTTGAAATCTTGGTGAGCGCGGCAGGATTCGAACCTGCGACCCATGCCTTAAAAGGGCATTGCTCTACCAACTGAGCTACGCGCCCCACGTCCTCTCAATCTAACATAATTAGTTAGAACCCAACCCGATCCCCGGCATACGGTAGTGGTGCCGTTTGTCAATTACAAGGCGATTGTCATCCTGAGCGAAGCCGTTTTTTTCAGGCGTTGCGAAGGATCTCCCGCTTAACTGGCCCAACGCGTGAGCAAAACTGCACCACTGCCCGGCATACACCCTCCTCCAGCTAGCAAACGAACCGGCTTTTCCACTGACTTTCACAGGGCATGCGGCCACGGCAGTGGCATAGAATAGCGATTCGCCGCGAACCGCCATGAAAATTCCGACTGAGCTGTGGAAAAATTGGGAAGGCAAGATCGTGGGCGAAAAGTTTCCCTTAAAACGCCACCTGGGCGGATCGAACGACAGTGCGGTTTTTCTCACAGAGCACAAGCGCGGAACATCCGGGCACGCCGCCATCAAACTAGTCGCCGCCGAAAATGAGGACGCTCGACTCCGTAGGTGGGGCGAGGGCGCGAAGCTTTCTCATCCGCATCTGATTCGGATCTTTGACTCGGGTCGCTGTGAATTCGACGGCGCGCGGCTCCTGTATGTAGTGACGGAGTATGCGGAAGAAAATTTGGCGGAGATCCTTCCGCTGCGAGCGCTTTCCCCAGACGAGGCCACCCTGATGTTGCCGCCGGCGGTGGACGCACTCGAATACCTGCATCAAAAGGGTTATGCGCACGGTCACATCAAACCCTCCAACATCATGGCGGTCGACAACCAGTTGAAGATTTCGGCGGACGGAATCGGCAAGAGCGAGGATCGCGGCGCCGTTCACTCGCCAGGCGTTTACGATGCTCCCGAGACTTCCAGCGCGGGACCTTCGCCGGCGGGCGATGTCTGGTCGCTGGGACGGACACTGGTCGCAGTCATGACGCAGAGCGAACCGGGCCTGAGCAACGGGCCGGCGCCAGTATCCGTTGTGCCTGAAACCATTCCGCATCCTCTTCGTGAGATCGTCCGCGACTGCCTGCGCGCCGATCCGCAGCAACGTCCCCCGCTACGGACTATTGTTAACCGGCTGCAACCGCGGGTCACGCCCGAGGAAAAATTCGTGGATTCAGTTGGTCCGCCGGTTCGCGCGAAGCGGTCTATGACCGCTCCGATTATCGTTGCCGCACTGGTATTGGCGGCTGTAGTCGGAATCAGGATTTTCGCGCATCGGCCGCAACCGACAGTGGTCGAAAGTCAGCCGCAAAGCGCTCTTAGACCCTCTGACAGCGCTGCCGCGAAAACAGCGGCCCCGGCCATTGATGCGGCCCAGCCCACGCAGGCGGGAACAGTTCGGGGCGCGGTGCTCAAGCAGGTGATGCCGAACGTTTCGCGGAACGCGCAGAACACTATCAGCGGCAGGCTGAAAGTGAGCGTGCAAGTTTCAGTGGATTCCGGGGGAAGCGTCTCCGAGGCGAAGCTGGCCTCCGCGGGACCGAGCAAATACTTTGCAAGTCGTGCGCTCGAGGCGGCGCGCGAGTGGAAATTCACTCCACCACAAGTGAATGGGCAGGCGTCGAACAGCGAATGGATGCTACGTTTTCAATTTGGCAGAAAAGGTATTCAAGCATCGCCAGCAGAAATAAATCCGTAATCCCCCAGGTTTTCTTGGTTTGTTTGGGCATCAATTCCTTTTAGTTCCCGAGTTCGCCGCGGCTCTTGGTGAGCTTCCAAACAATTTGCCGAAGCATCCCCAGCAGGAATTCCGCGTCACCGCTTTGCAGGCGCAAACGATGCACCATTCGGCGCACGGCGGACTGAAACGTATCGGAAGAGTTCAGCTTGGGATAGCCGCTCGCCCCGAGCGCAACCAGCAATGTCTCATAAATACGTTCGACCTCGGCCGACGAGGCTGGGGCCGATGAGGCTGGAGTTCCCTTTTCCAGTTGCGGCGGTGCGGCGGGATCGCGAGCGAGTTCATACAAGCAAATGGCAACGGCCTGGCCCAGGTTCATCGAGAAATGCTCTTCTCGCGTCGGGATGTTCATGAGCCAGTGGCAGTGGCTCATGTCACGATTGGAGAGGCCAAATTTTTCGGAGCCAAACAGCAAGGCGCATGGGCCTATTGGCAGGTGCGCTCGCAGATGCGCTCGAATGAGCGGCGCGCCCACCTCCAACCTCTGAATGGAATGTTGCAGGTCGCGATGTCCGATTGCGGTGGTTCCGACGACGAGCGCGCAATCGGCAACGGCCTCGGCAATGGTTGCGAATTTTTCGGCTTTGGCCAGCAGATCCGCCGCGCCCACGGCGGAGCGGGCGCCCTCGAAAGCGACCTCGTAAGGATTCACCACGCGCAAATGCAGGAACCCGAAATTGCTCATCGCCCGGGCAGCGGCGCCAATATTGAGTGGATTACGGGCGTCCACCAGCACAACGCGCAACCGATCGAATTCGTATGGAACGGGCAACGTGATTCATTTTACGGCAGAGTGGGGTTACAGCTGACGAGTGATTGGATTTTTCCGGAATCAAAGACATTGAGCTTCGACGTGCAGGCCGGGTCCTGCCCCTGAGCTTGTAGAAGCGGGCTATCCCTGTAAAAATCTCTCTTGCACGCCTGTCGCCCCGCCCGTGTTAGCGAATGTCTGCAAATGTAAAAGAATTGTCAAACCTTTGTCGCAGCGCGGAAAATGGGCTGAAACGATGTAAGCTTCAGTGGTTCGGGGCCGCTGCGGCCCACATTTCTGGAGCGGGCCACATCGAATTGAGGTCAATATCATGGGTCAACTCACAACACCGCTAGGTACACCGAGAATGGCAGATGCGATGAATCCCACCCGCCCGCTGGGAAGAATTCTTGTGGTCGAGGACGATCCCGCAGTTCAGAAAGCCTTACGGCGCCTTTTTGAGTCGGAAGGATATGCGGTTGACGTTCAATCGAATGGCAGGTCCGCGCTGGAGAGTTTTCAGGCGATGCCGCCCGCAGTAGTCATCCTCGACCTGCGGCTGCCCAAGCTTTCGGGAAGCGATGTGTGCAAGGAAATCAAGGCGCAGGCGCCGACGTTGCCGATTATTGTGCTGAGTGCGACCAGCGACGTCTCCGACAAAGTACTGCTGCTCGAACTGGGGGCGGACGATTATGTGACTAAGCCCTTCAGCCCGCGTGAATTGCTGGCGCGGGTGCGGGCTGCATTGCGCCATAACTCGAGAACGGCGAACGTGAATCGAGTGAGCTTCGATGGAATTTCCGTTGACTTCAGGAAGATGGAAGTTCAACGCGATGGCGTGGTCGTAATCTTGACCGCGCAGGAATTCAAGACGTTGCAGTTTCTCGTACAGAATGCCGATCGCGTAATTGGCCGCGACGAACTCCTGAATGAGGTTTGGGGATATCAGAATTATCCCTCGACGCGTACGGTGGATAACCACATTTTAAAGCTTCGCCAAAAACTCGAACGCGACCCTGGCAGTCCGGTACACTTCCGCACCGTACATGGAATGGGTTACAAGTTTGTTCGCTGACATCCCTTGGACCCATCATCCGAACCCGTAAAGGAATTCTTTACCCGGCCCCCGGGAAGCGCCCTGGTCCCCCGCACACGGCTGCGCACGCGGTTTCTGCTCTCCATGATCTTAATTTCAGCGGGCCTCACAGCGCTTAGCCTGCTGGTGGTGCGGCAAAGCGTGCAGCGACATGTGCGGAAAGAGATTGTCCAAGATCTACATAATTCCGTTACGACCTTTCAGAATTTTCAGCACGACCGCGAGGTCATGCTGACGCGCTCGGCGGAGTTGCTGGCCGACCTGCCCATCACGCGGGCCATCATGACCGCGCACGATCCCGCCACGATCCAGGACGCTTCAAAAGACGTTTGGCAATTAACCGGGAGCGATCTTCTGGTTTTGGCGGATCGCAATGGCGCTGTAGTGGCGCTGCATACCAAATCCGCGGGCTTCACCCGCAAGGCTGCGCAAGAGCATTTCGAGCGGTCGTTGACCGAGGAAGGATCCAGCCAGTGGTGGTATGGCGACGCGCATCTCTATCAAACATTCGTGCAACCGGTTTATTTTGGATCGCGAACGGAAGGGCCGCTGCTCGGATTTTTGATTATCGGTTACGAGATCGATAACCGGCTTGCGCGCGAGGTGAGCAAAGTCGCTGCCAGCCAGGTGGCATTCTCTTACGGCGACGAAATTGTCGCCACTACATTGAATTCGGAGCAGGCACAAAGCGCCGGCGTGCGAGCGTTGGCCGCCGGCGCCCCGCAGAGCGCGCCGCTCGATGTTCAAGTGGGCAGGGAGAATTTTGTTGCCACTTCGCTGGATCTTTCGGGACAGCAGGAGACGCCGGTGCGGTTGACGGTATTGGGATCCTACGACCAGGCTGCGAAGTTTCTCGGTAATTTGAACCGCCTGCTCTTGCTGCTCGGGCTCACGGCGGTTCTGGTTGGCAGTGGACTGGTGTTTTTCATTTCGCACACGTTCACGCGCCCTCTGGCCAGTCTGGTAAAGGGCGTGCGCGCCTTGGAGCATGGAGATTTTCATCACCCGCTTGATCCACGGGGCAGCGACGAGGTCGCCGAACTAACATCGGCATTCGACCGCATGCGCGCCAGTCTCTTGAGCACACAGCGCGCTTTATTGGAATCGGAGCAGTTGGCCACCATCGGCCGGATGGCCAGTTCGATTTCTCACGATCTCCGCCATGCGCTTGCGGCGGTGGTTGCGAATTCGGAATTCCTTTGCGATGGACGGCTCACTTCGGCGCAGCGCGAGGAGTTGTATCAGGAAGTCAGGAGCGGCGTGAACCAGATGACGGATCTGATCGATTCGCTGTTGGAATTCGCCCGCACGAGGGAGTCGTTGAGCCCCACCGAAGCGAGCGTCGTCGAAACCGTACAGCGGGCGATGCAGGCGGTGCGATTGCATCCCCGTCATCAGGGCACGCTCATCGAAGTTCACAGCAACGGGGAAAATATTGCGTGGTTCGATCCTCGCAAGTTGGAGCGCGCGCTCTACAATCTTTTGCTGAATGCTTGTGAAGCCGCACCCAGCAGCGAAGGCAGGGTCGAGGTCACGATCGATCGCCTGGGATCTTCGCTTAGGATCGCCGTTTCCGACAACGGTCCCGGTATCGCCGAACCGATTCGCGAAAAGCTCTTTCATCCCTTTGTAAGCTTCGGCAAGGAGAACGGAACCGGCCTGGGACTTACTGTGGTGCAGAAGATCGTGCAAGATCATGGTGGTCAGGTTTTGATGGAGCGCACCGCGGAAGCGCAAACGATCTTTCGAATCACGCTTCCCGGGCGCGTTCCGCCGGGATTCGAGAACGGCAATCAATCGACGTCTTCATCTTTGCTATCTGTAGATCACGGCAGAGCGACCGAAAACTCAACCCGACATTCGGATTCGTAGCTCTCTGAAATTACGGTTTCCCGACGAGCCGCATGTCGCGCAGGAGGATGTGTGAAGAAACGAAGAACCCTTGCGCTTCGTATTGCCATGACTGCCGGCGCTTTCATTTTTTTAACTTTGCGCTCTATGGCCCAGGACATTCCGCGCCCGGGCGCTCAAACGGCGGCCAGCTCACTGCATGACCTCGATTCTCAAATGCGCGAGTTACGCGTCGTCATCCAGGAGATGCGGAGCGAGAACGCGCAGTCGCGCGCCGAAATGCGAGAATTGCGCCAGGAACTTGCGGACACGCGCAAGCTTCTCACTCCACTTGCCGCGGCGATGAGTAGCAATCGCTCAGCTTCGGAGGGAACCCAGCCAACTGAAGCCGGCGGTACTTCGAACCTGCAATCCACCGCAGCGCCGACCGCGACTGAAACCTCCGCCTTGAGCGCAAATACAGACTTAGGAAACCGGATTCAAAAGCTGGAGGAATCGACGCAGTTGCTCGGCTCGAAGGTTAGTGAGCAATATCAGACTAAAGTGGAGACCGCCGCAAAGTATCGCGCCCGCCTTTCTGGGATTGTGCTCATGAATGCATTTCGAAATGTAGGCGGCTCCGACAATTTGGATTTGCCGGACTACGCGCAACCTGTTGCGCTCGGCTCTCCCCAAACCAGCTTTGGAGCGACCCTGCGGCAAAGCGAAATTGGCCTTGAGATCTTCGGGCCGACGGTTGCCGGGGCAAGGATCTCCGCCAACGTGCAGTTTGATTTTGCGGGAGGATTTCCCGCGACTCCTAACGGCGTCAATTTTGGAATTGCACGGATGCAGACCGCGAGCCTGCGCCTCGACTGGAAACAAACGTCTGTGATTGCCGGGCAGGATTCTCTTTTCTTTTCGCCGCTCTCTCCAACCTCGTTTGCCTCTCTGGCGGTCCCGGCCTTCGCTTATTCGGGAAACCTATGGGGCTGGACGCCGCAGCTTCGCATCGAGCATCGTTTCGATCTCGCGGATCGGCAGACGATCATGCTGCAAGCGGGAATCTTGGACAACCTTGATTGGGAACCTCCGACCGACTCGTTTTATCGATCGCCCCAGGCAGGCGAGGCCTCCGGTCAACCCGCATACGCGATACGAACCGCGTGGACGCGCCCCGTGTATGACCGTCCTATAAGCTTTGGGGTGGCCGGTTATTATGGCCGGCAGAATTGGTCGTGGGAGCGCTACGTCGATGCGTGGGCGGGGATGGCGGACTGGCAGATTCCAATTGTTCGCCGGCTCAGCCTTTCCGGCGAGTTCTATCGAGGGCGCGCGGCCGGAGGATTGGGCGGCGCCATCGGCCAGGGGGTCTTGTTCGGCGGCAATCCGACGGATCCCGCAACGAGCATTCGCGGTCCCAATTCCGCAGGAGGATGGAGCCAACTTAAATTCCAACTCACGCCAAAACTGGAAGTCAATGGCGTTTTCGCCGAAGACAACGAATTCGCCGGAGACGTGCGCGGCTTTGCCACCGACGCCAACAACTTCGGGCCGATCCTGGGCAGAAATCATGGAGCGCTGGGAAACCTGGTGTACCGTCCCCGGTCGGACTTGTTGCTCTCCGCCGAATTCCGGCGGCTGCATACGTTCCCCATCTATGACGCCCCGAGTGCCACGAACCAGATCAATCTTTCGATGGGGATATTGTTTTGAAAATGCGTCGCGGCGCTCAACTTGCGGTTATCCCGTTCGTCGTTTTGCTTCTCGCTGTGGCGGCGCAAGCGCAAAGCGCGGAGCTTAAAGGAAAAGTACAGCTCGCCAGAAACGGCCGTCATACAAATGACGCTTCTAAAGTTGTCGTCTGGCTCACCCCGTTAGGAAGCACGCCCGCGCCATTGCCGCCGGTTCAACCCGCATCGCAAATCCCGCAACTGGTGCAGAAAGACAAGAGTTTCCAGCCTTCGCTGATCGTGATTCCGGCGGGCGGGCAGGTTGAGTTTCCCAATCGCGATCCTTTTTTTCACAATGTTTTTTCTCTGTTCGATGGAAAACGTTTCGATCTCGGGCTCTACGAGAGTGGCACTACTCAATTCGTCAAATTCGACAAGCCGGGCATTTCGTTCATCTTTTGTAATATTCATGCGCAAATGAGCGCGGTGGTGATCGCACTGAATACGCCCTACTACGCCATATCCAACTGGCGCGGTGACCTCAGCATCCGCGGAGTTGCGCCCGGCCGCTATCGGATTCATGTCTTCCATAAGTCGGTTTCTCCCGAGGCTCTGCACGCGGCGGAACGCGAAATCACGGTGACCTCGGAGGACACTTTTCTCGGGACTTTTACTCTGGCGGAATCGAATCTCGAACTCGCGCACAAAAATAAATACGGTCGTGATTATGATCCTCCCGACCCGGATAGCCCCGCCTACGCGCGACCGTAGGCGCTTACGCCACAGGCAAGTCGAAGGAAAACACCGAACCGCGGCCGGGTTGGCTGGCAACCGAAACCGAGCCCGTGTGGGCTTCCACTATCGCCTTGGCGATTGCCAACCCCATCCCCGTGCCTTGCACGTTGTAGCGTTGCTCGCGCCCCCGGTAGAACTTGTCGAAGACCATCGCCTGCTCGAAGTCGTCAATGCCAGGCCCATGATCGGTAACGCTGGTAACGATTCGATCGCCCTTGCGCTCGGCGGTAATGGTAATGGGCGATGTGGGCGGAGAATATTTCGCGGCATTCTCCAATAATTGCTTGATAACTTCCACGATGCGTTCCGAATCGACTCGGACTTTTGCCAACGATGACGCCACGCGGACATCCAGGGGATGCTGGCCGAGCAGCGCGCTCGAATCCTCGACGGCGGATTCGATCACGGTGGACATATCCGCAGGTGCCAGGTGCAGTTCCACTTTGTGAGCATCAAGTTGGGCCATTTCCGTGGCTTCGCCAACCAAACGGTCGAGGCGGTCTGTTTCTTCGTTAATCACTGTGAGCAATTCCCGGCGCTGGGAGTCGTCGAGATTGTAATCGGAGAGCAGTCCCGTGACGGCGGCTTTGATGCCGGTTAGCGGAGTCCGCAACTCGTGCGTAACGGAATCGAGCAGCACGGCGCGCAACGCTTCGCTCTGATGAGCGGCCTCGGTTTGAGAAAGTTTTTCGATAGCTCCGGCGCGTTCGATCGCGATGCCAATCATGCTGCCCAGAGCCTCCAAAGTGGCGCGAGACAAGGCCGGCCCCGCGATTCCTACCGCGCCGGTGGTGCGCGTCCCCAGGTGTAAAGGCGTGAGAGAGAGGCCACGCTCCGAATCGATTACAGGCTCGCCGCGCGAACTGACCATTTGGAGATCGTGAACCGAAAACCAGCTCGCGTTGGGATCGGTGCGATAGACCTGCTGCGAACTGAGCAAATAAATTGCGGCAGCCTTGGCGGCGAATCCGTCGCATACGTAAGCCGGAATCGCGTTCAACAATTCCGCAACGTTATCGGTGGCGAGCAGGCGCTGGCTAAAACTGTAAAGCCGCTCGACGTCGCGGCGGCGTTGAACGGCGTCGGCAGTTTGACGGCGGGCGCGGTCGGCAAGCTGGCTGGCGATGCCCGCAGTCACCAGAAATGCGATCAATGCGACCCAGTTTTGCGGATCGGCTACGGTGAAAGTTCCAATGGGAGGAAGAAAATAGTAATTGAACGCAAGTGTAGCCAGGACCGCGAGAAAAACCGAGAAGCGAAATCCCCAATAAGCTGCGACCCAAAGAACCATCAATAGGAAGGTCAGCGCCACCGTTGTGGGATTTACATGAACGACGCGGCGATAAACCTGCGTCATCAACTCGGCAGCCGCAACGCAAGCTGCGTAGCGGAACAGCTGATGTGGCCAGCGGAGCTTCACGGGCACGATTGTAACCGCAAGAAAATCTTTTCACCACAGAGTCACAGAGATAGGGAGAAAGCTCTAAGAACAGTTTTTTCTTGTTTCGCTGTTGTTCTCTCCGTGTCTCTATATCTCCGTGTGAAGGTTTGGTACACCATGCGAATTCGACTTTTTTCGTTCCGGCGTGGAGAATAGCGGCGATGACCAAGACTCCCGACGAGTGGCTGGCAGAGCTCGAAACGATGAAGCGGCCCGCGGTCTTCAAGCTGTTTCTCGGTTATGCCCCCGGCGTGGGAAAAACTTACGCCATGTTAAGCGAGGGCGTGCGGCGGGCCAGCCGCGGCGAAGAGGTTGTGATTGGCGTGGTGGAAACGCATGCCCGCAAACCTATCGTGGAACTTTCAGCGCTACTTGAGACCGTTCCACGCAGGAAGCTGGACTATAAAGCGACTATCTTCGAAGAGATGGATGTAGATGCGATCCTGGAGCGCCATCCCCACGTTGTTTTGGTCGACGAATTGGCGCACACCAACATTGAAGGCAGCAAGCACGCCAAGCGTTATGAAGATGTTTTTGAACTTCTCGATGCCGGGATCGATGTTCTCTCCACACTGAACGTGCAGCACATCGAAAGCCTCGCGCCGACCGTTCGCGGCCTTACAGGGGTCCAGGTGCGGGAGACCGTGCCGGATTGGGTAATTCGGCGCGCGGGTGAAATTGTGATGGCCGACCTGACGCCGCAGGCGCTGCAAACTCGCATGAAGCGCGGCGATATTTATCCTTTGGAGCGGGTGGAACGCGCGCTGGCAAATTTTTTTCGCAATACGAATCTTGTCGCTTTGCGGGAACTGGCTTTGCGGCAGGTGACGCAGGCGGTCGATCGAACGCTCTCCGAGTTGAAAACGGAAAATGGACAGCCATTACAGGTGCGCGAACGGATTGCGGTGTGCATCAGTTCGAACCCGGCGGCGCAATACTTGATTGCTCGCGGAGCGCGCATGGCGCAGGCGTTGGATGGAGATTTGTTTGTGCTCTACGTGGATACTGGCGCCGACGAGAACGAGGAAAATCAGCGGACGCTGGCCGACAATATCCGCTTCGCGGAAAGTGTGGGCGCGAAGGTCGTGAAAACCGAGGGCAATGTGGTGGCGGAAAGAGTGGCGGCGTTTGTGCGTGAGAATCACATCACGCAGGTAGTCTTCGGCCGGTCGGCGACGAAGGGGTGGAAGCGCTACTTTTACCTGTCGGCGATCCACAAATTCCTGCGCGAAGCTCCGGCCGTCGATGTACACATCGTTACCCAGGACATGCGGTGATGGAGAAATCAGCAGATAATCACCAGCGGATTTTGGTGGTCGATGACGAGCCGCAGATCACGCGAGTGCTGCGTACCACTCTCTCCTCGCAGGGTTACGACATCCGCGTGGCCAACGATGGTGAGATGGCGCTGGAGTTGATGAGGAATTGGACGCCGCACCTGGTAGTGACGGACTTGTCCATGCCGAACCTCGACGGTGTGGGCCTGTGCCGTCGGGTGCGGCAGATGTCCCAAGTACCCATCATCGTGCTGTCGGTCCGCGGACACGATCGCTCGAAAGTGGAAGCGCTGGATGCGGGCGCCGACGACTACGTCACCAAACCTTTCAGCACGGGCGAATTGCTGGCGCGAATCCGGGCGCAGTTGCGGCGAACGCCAGTAATTGAAGAACAGCCTGATGCAATTACAGCCGGGGATTTTTGCATCGATACTGAGGCGCGTTTGGTGAAGGTTGCCGGGCGCGAAGTCCATCTCACTCCGAAAGAATTCGATTTGCTGGTTTATCTGGCGAAACGCCCCAACAAAGTAGTGACGCACCGGACGCTGTTGGCGGCCATTTGGGGTCCGAACAGCACCGAGCAACCCGAATACTTGCGAGTTTTTGTAGGCCAGGTGCGCAAGAAGATTGAGGCCGATCCCTCCTCGCCGAAGTATTTATTGACCGAGCCCTGGATCGGATACCGTTTCGAACCAGGCTCATAGATCACGGCGGTAAAGCCGGAGTCGCAATTCGCGTTACACATCCTTCCGCTCTGCCGAATCGCTGCCCTTACGGAAATTTTATAGATCCTTTATCGCCGCCTTTTGCGACTCGATGTTCAATTGAAACGGGGCTGAGCAACAGCCCGTCCCGACAAGTCTTACGGTTGGGCGAGGGAGACAAGAACATGTGGATCGATGAGGTAGTGCCGGAGCGATTGGCGGAGCTTTTCCATCACTACCATCAGGCGCTGATGCCGGAAATCTTGGGTAAAGGAGCAAAAGCGGTTCCTGGAAAGAAGTTCCGCAAGAAGAGAAGAGCCGACGGTGGCGGCCGCGCGGCTGGCGCTGCTCGAACTTGAGTCGCTAACGGGAGAGCGAGCGCAATCGCGCAAGTATTTTGCGCAGCCTGGCGAAGCGGAGTGGGGCTGCTAGCGGCATTCGCTATCGAATTGGCAATCGATTGCCGCCGCTTCACGCGACACCGAATCTTTACGAAATCTTTAGAACTTCTTTAAGCAACGCTTATGCTCGACGCGATTTACTTGGATGTAGGGTTGCGTGCGGCAAATGGAGCCTACCCATGTGGTTGCCGATAACCTTCGCATCGCTGGGGCTGACGGGATCGGTCTTCATGTTGTGGTTTCTGCGCGGCTTGTGTCGCGACAAGCGACATTCGAATCGCTATTGGATTTTAATCCGTCGCGAAGTTGAGGAAAAGGCTCCCTCCACTGTAAACGGTAACCGTGCAAACCAGGCTTCGCCCGCGGGCACGAAGATCGAAGGGGATTGCGCAAAAGTATTGGAGAACAAGAATCATGGAAAAGAGCGCGCTTCGAGTCTTATCGCCGTCGATGTTCGGGTCGATGATGTTCGGGTCGATCTTCGTCCTTCTTCTGCTCGATTGCGCTGGCGCTCAGTCCACTCCGGAAAATTCCACGCTCTCCCCGAACGCCGTTTCTAGTTCCACTAGCCAATCGGAACGACAAGAAATGCGCGACGAAATAAACGCGTTGCGGGCAGAAGTCGAGCGCCTGCGGAAGGAAGTTGAGCACGATAAGAGCGCATCTTCCTCCGATGATCCGGGAAACGATCGCAACGGGAATATGACGCAGTCGAATAGTAAAGCGCCAGTCTCGCAGCAGCCCACCGTTGCCTCAACGCCAAATCCTGGAGGGACCGGCGACCTGACAGCGCCGAACGGCGCAAGCATTCCTTCTGCGACAACCGCGCTGGCTGCATCGCCGCCGCCGGCTCAGACGCCAGTCTCGTCCCTAAATACGGCTGCCGCAAAAAAAGAAAAGATCGCGCCCTTCTCCGATTGGGATTGGACGTGGTTGAACGGCAACCCGCGCAACAAGGATACGGCTTTCGACTCGAAGTTCTTTACGCCGGAAATTCGCGCCGACGTGACTTACACCTACGATTTCAACAAACCAGTCGACGATTCTATGGGCGGGTCGAGCGAGCTGTTTCGCTCCAACGAAATACAGTTGGAGCAATTGGGCATCGGCGGCGATTTTCATTATGACAACGTTCGCGCGCGATTCATTACTCAGTTTGGCATGTATTCCACCGCGACCGTTCGCAACGATCCCAGCTATTCCAAGGGGCAGTGGAACGTTAACGATGCGGATCGCTACCTGGCAGAGGCGTATGGCGGATACCACGTGGACGTTCTGAACGGCATCAACATCGACGCGGGAATTTTCATGTCTTACATCGGCCTGTTCAGTTATTACAATTTCGATAATTGGGCCTACCAGCCGTCTTATGTTTCTTCTAATACGCCCTGGTTTTTCGAGGGCCTGCGCGTCCAGATTTTTCCCAGTCCTCATTTGAAAATTGAGCCGTGGTTCATTAACGGATGGCAATCGTATGGCTCGGCCAATTCGAGAAAAGGTGTGGGCGGCCAAATCAAGTGGACTCCCCGGCCTTGGGTAAACGTCATTTCCAATAACTACGGCTTGGGCCATGACGATTTGTACATACCGAATCGCGGCCGCATTCACACCGACGACAGCATCGAGATCAAGTATTTTGACAAGCCCGGGAAAACTATCGACAAAATGGCGCTCTCGTTCACCGGAGATATGGGCTGCGAATTTGGCCCAAGCACCACCACCTCAACCGGCGTGTATCTGCAAGGCGTGGGTTGTCACGGTGACAGAAAAGATGCGAGCTCGGTGGGAGGCGATCATTTTGGCGCGGGAATCGATCCCAAGCAGAGCTTCGTCGGCTTCATGTTGTACGACCGTACTTGGTTCAAGAAGGACACGTACGCGGTGACGATAGGCGGCGGCGAAATCAATAATCCGGGTCGCTATTTGGTGCTCGATCCGCCGATCAATGGCGAGACCGCGTCTTCCGCGGCGATAAATGCGCCTTACTTTACCGGGAACCCCTCGGACCCATTCAAGGCCTGGGACATGTCGTTCACCTACGACTACATGCCACGGCAGTGGCTTACCTTCCGTTGGGAGTATGACTATCGCCACGCCAGCGTTCCCTACTGGTCGGGTCATGGAGGCGTGACTCCGCCGGGCTCCGGAGGCGTGCCCTATACGAACAATGGATACCCGCAATTCTTTGCCTGCAACAACGGAAATTCGTCCATGCAGGAAACGCTTGGCGGCGCGGAGAATCCACTGATCGCGGGCAGTTGCGCCAACCAGGGCAGCACCGTGTGGTTTCCCGACCTCCGGCGGGATGAGCAACTGGTTGATATAGACATCATGGTCAAGTTTTAGGAACGAGACTCTGAGGCGAGTTGAGCCGAGTCGGGAGAAGGAAGAGGGTTGCAATGCTGGACGTGATATTTCTCGCCGTGACGATTCTGTTCTTTGCCGTGTCGCTGGCTTATGTAGTGTTCTGCGAGCGAGTGCGCTGAAAATCCTATGACTGGCGAACCCATCATCATGCTGATCATTTGCGCGGGGTTGCTGGTCTATCTCGTCTATGCCATGTTGCGGCCGGAGAAATTCTGATGACCGCGAACGGATGGCTGCAAATCTTTTTCCTGTTGTTCGTGGTGCTGCTGGTTACAAAGCCACTGGGCGGCTTTATGTCGCGGGTTTTCGCCCGCGAGCGGACCTGGCTCGATCCCGTGATGCGTCCGGCGGAAAAGATCCTTTACCGGCTAACCTGCGTTGACGAAACCCACGAGATGGATTGGAAAGAATATGCGCTGGCGCTGATTCTATTCAGCGGCGTTTCCATGATTCTGCTCTATGTGCTTCAGCGGGGGCAGCACTGGACGTGGCTGCCCTGGAATCCGCAAAAACTTCCGGGAGTTCCGCCGGCTCTCGCTTTTAACACAGCGGCGTCATTCACCACGAACACGAACTGGCAAAACTATACGCCAGAAACCACCATGAGTTATTTCACGCAGATGGTGGGGCTGGCTTACCACAACTGGACTTCGGCGGCCGCGGGCATGGCGTTGGCGATTGCCTTCATCCGCGGCATTGCGCGGCGCGAACAAAAAACAATTGGGAATTTCTGGGTCGACCTGGTACGGGGAACCTTGTGGGTTCTGGCTCCCCTTTGTCTGGTCGGCGCTCTCGTGCTGGTGTCGCAAGGGGTCGTGCAGAACTTAAAGCCTTACGACACGGTGCAACTGCTCGATCCTTATCTGGCTCCGCAATTGGGTTCGGATGGCAAGGCCGTCAATGGCCCGGACGGCAAGCCTGCGATGCAGACGGTTAGTCAACAAGTGATCGCGCAGGGTCCAACGGCTTCGCAAGAAATTATTAAAGAACTGGGAACGAATGGCGGAGGTTTTTTCAACGCTAACAGCGCGCATCCCTTCGAGAATCCCACGCCGTTCACAAATTTTCTGGAAATGTTCTGCATCCTGGCGATTCCATCGGCTTTTACTTACACGCTGGGAACGATGACCGGCTCGCCGCGCCACGGATGGGCTGTCTGGTCCGCGATGGCTCTATTGTTCCTGGCGGGCGTGAGTACGGCCTATTGGGCCGAGGCGCGGGGAAATCCCTTACTAACGTCGGCTGCTCAACACGCTTGGCAGCCGAGGTCTTCGAACGAGCAATCCGCGGGCAATCTCGAAGGCAAAGAGGTGCGCTTCGGCGTGGCGAACTCGGTTCTGTTCGCGACGGTAACCACCGACACAAGTTGCGGAGCAGTGAACTCAATGCACGATTCATTCACCCCGCTCGGCGGAATGGTTCCCTTAATCAACCTCATGCTGAGCGAAGTGATTTTCGGCGGAGTCGGCGCGGGCATGTACGGGATGTTGGTCTTCGTTATTCTTTCCGTCTTTATCGCTGGATTGATGGTCGGGCGCACGCCGGAATATCTGGGCAAGAAGATCGAGGCCTATGACGTCAAGATGGCGATGCTGGTGGTCCTGATCTTTCCGCTCGTAATCCTGGTGTTTACCGCGATTTCGGTTTTATACAACTTTGGCGCCTCCGCCGCGGCAAATGCAGGGCCGCATGGATTCAGCGAGATACTTTACGCTTTCACTTCCGCAGTCGCCAACAATGGCTCGGCTTTCGGCGGGCTGAGCGGAAACACTCCGTGGTACAACATTTCGTTGGGCATCGCAATGCTGTTGGGGCGTTTCATGATGATCCTGCCAATGCTGGCGATCGCCGGGAACCTTGCGGGAAAAAAGCAGTCGCCCACAACGCTCGGCACTTTCCCCGTCACAGGACCGTTGTTTACGGTTTTATTGATCGGCGTAGTGACCATTGTGGGTGCGCTGACATTTTTCCCGGCGCTCAGTTTGGGCCCGATTCTTGAGCATCTGCTGATGATGGCGGGGAAAACATTCTAGGAGAAACATTTGAATCGGGTCGCGCCGAAGTTGACCTGGGGCATATATGGTGAATAAGAAATCAAAGCGCAGCTTGTGGGACGTGAAGATCGTGCGCCGGGCCGCGTGGGATTCGCTGATGAAGCTGCATCCCGTGACCATGATGCGCAATCCCGTGATGTTCGTAGTCGAGGTCGGCAGCGTGGTCACCAGCGTTCTGCTGCTTCTCGAACGGCTGCGTGGGCAAGCGGGTTTCGGATTCAACCTGCAAATCACGCTGTGGCTGTGGTTCACGGTTTTGTTCGCGAACTTTGCCGAGGCCATGGCCGAGGGCCGCGGCAAGGCGCAGGCCGATGCTTTGCGACGGACCAAGGCCGAGACGATGGCCAATCGGCTACTCGCCCGATGGAAAACTCGAAACCGTGCCCGGATCTAAATTGCGCTGCGGAGATTTGGTGCTATGCGAGGCGGGCGAATTTATTCCCGGCGATGGCGAGATTGTAGAGGGCGTGGCGTCAGTGGATGAATCGGCGATTACGGGCGAATCCGCGCCGGTGATTCGCGAAGCCGGCGGCGACCGCTCGGCCGTAACCGGCGGAACGCGTGTGTTGTCGGATTGGGTGAAGATAAAAATCACCTCGAATCCCGGCGAAACATTTCTGGATCGCATGATTGCGCTGGTCGAAGGCGCGGAACGGCAGAAGACGCCGAATGAAATCGCGCTGAATATTCTTCTGGCTGGTCTTGACCATCGTATTTCTGCTGGCTGTGGTCACGCTTCAACCTTTCGCTATTTATGCGGGCGCGCCGCAGACCGTGTTCGTGCTGGTGTCTCTGCTGGTGTGCCTGATTCCAACCACGATTGGCGGATTGCTTTCGGCGATCGGCATCGCGGGCATGGACCGATTGGTCCAGCACAACGTGCTGGCGATGTCAGGACGCGCGGTAGAAGCGGCGGGCGATGTAAATACTCTTGCTGCTCGATAAAACCGGCACGATCACGCTCGGCAATCGCGCAGGCGACGGAGTTCATGCCCGCGCCGGGCATCACCGAGGCGATGCTGGCGGATGCGGCGCAGCTCTCTTCGCTGGCGGATGAAACTCCCGAGGGGCGCTCGATTGTCGTGCTGGCGAAAGAAAAATATGGATTTCGCGGACGGGAGATGAGTTCGCACGACGCCGAATTTATTCCTTTCAGCGCGATGACTCGCATGTCCGGCGTGAATATGGATGGCCGCGAGATCCGCAAAGGCGCGACCGACGCAATTGCGAAGTATCTGGAAGAGCAGGCGGTCGCTTCCCGCAGAAGTGCGCGCCGCAGTCGAGGCGATTGCACGTTCCGGAGGAACGCCGCTGGTTGTGGCCGAAAATGGCGCGCGCCTTGGGAGTGATTCATCTGAAGGACATTGTGAAAGGCGGCATGCGGCAACGTTTCGATCAGCTGCGCGCGATGGGGATTCAAGACCGTGATGATCACCGGCGATAATCCGCTGACGGCGGCGGCGATCGCCAGCGAAGCCGGAGTGGACGATTTTCTGGCCCAGGCTACGCCGAAAGACAAGCTGGACCTGATTCGCCGCGAGCAAGGCCAGGGCAAGCTGGTGGCGATGACTGGGGATGGCACCAACGATGCGCCGGCGCTGGCGCAGGCCGATGTTGGCGTCGCCATGAATACCGGCACGCAGGCCGCGAAAGAAGCCGGCAACATGGTCGATCTCGATTCGAATCCGACCAAGCTGATTGAGATCGTGGAAATCGGCAAACAATTGCTGATGACGCGGGGCGCGCTGACCACATTTTCCATTTCCAATGACGTGGCCAAATACTTCGCCATCATTCCCGCGATGTTTGCCGGGACGTTTCCCGTTCTGCAGGCGCTGAATGTGATGCGGCTGGCGACGCCGCAATCGGCGATCCTGTCGGCGGTCATCTTTAACGCGCTGATTATTGTGGCGCTGATTCCGCTGGCGCTGCGCGGGGTGAAATACGTTCCGCAGGGAGCGGCGATGCTGCTTACGGCGAAACTTGCTGATCTACGGGTTGGGCGGCGTGATCGTGCCGTTTATTGGCATCAAGCTCATCGACCTGCTGATTGTGCGGGCTGGGTTGGCATAAAGGGACCGGCTAAGAAGGCCGAACAAACAACCATGAAGAAGAATCTGATCACGGCAATATTGATGACGCTGGCGACAACCGTCTTGTTCGGTTTGCTGTTTCCTCTGTTGATCACTGGACTGGCGCAGGTTTTGTTTCCCAGGCAAGCTAATGGAGAGTTGCTGACGCGCAATGGCCGAATCGTGGGATCGCAGCTTGATCGGCCAATCATTTTCTTCGCCAGGATATTTTCATTCGCGTCCCTCCAGTGCTGGGACGGGCTATGATGCGGGCAATTCCGGCGGATCGAATCTTGGGCCAACCAATCAATCTCTCATCGCGCGGGTACAGGGAGATGCCGACCGATTGCAGGCCGAGAATCCCGGCGCGGCAATTCCAATGGATTTGCTGACGACGTCAGGTTCGGGGCTTGATCCGCACATTTCGCCTGAAGCGGCGGAATTTCAGGTGCCGCGCATCTGCAAAGGAGCGCGGCTTGAACGACGATGTGGTTCGCGACGCCATGCGCCAGCATACCGCGCAACGGCAGTTCGGATTCCTTGGCGAGCCCCGGGTGAACGTTTTGGAATTGAATCTTACTCTCGATGAAATCTCGCCGAAGCCGGTGACTCCTGACTCGGAATTCCCGGAAACCGGAAAGTGAATTGACGTAAAGCCCTTCCGTGCGACAACGTTCGCTTGCGATGCGACTTGCGCACGGATCGACTGGTGAAAAGTATAGCGCCGGGATGGCGGGGAACCAGACCGCTCCCGCATTTATTCGCTGCATCGGACGAATAGACATGAGCAAACAGAATCGTCCGGCGCTTAACTGGATGGATGTTCTCTGGCTGCTGTTCCTGGCCGGACTGGCGGCGCTGCCGCCGGGGGCGGAGATTCATAAACAGCTAACGCTGCTGGCCATTGGCGGCGTGCAGTTCAGTGAAGGCTGGCTTCTAGCGCGGGCTCCGAGACGCGGTGCCGGCATATATTGTGCTGCTCAAGATCGCGCTGGCGACGCTGCTTATCGATCACACCGGCGAAGTCGGAATCAACAGCAGCTACTATCCAATCTTTTATGTCCCGATCGTCACGGCGGCGGAATATTTCAGTCCGCGGGGCACTTTGTTGTGGACGGCGCTGGCCTCGGCCGCCTACTGCTCATATCTTCTTCCGGCGCTGCAGGAATATGAAATCACGGCGGAGAATTACGGCCTGCTTGCCATCCGCATTCTTTTCTTTTTTCTCGCGGCGATGGTGGTGAACCGCTTTGTGGTCGAAAACCGCCGCCAGATCAAGCGCTATCAGGACCTGGCAGAGACGCTGGCCGAAACGAACCGAAGTTGGAACAGGCGCAGGAAGAGGCGCGACGCTCAGAGCGACTGGCGGCGCTGGGGCAAATGTCCGCCGGCTTGGCGCACGAGATTCGTAATCCGCTCGGAGTAATCAAAGGATCGGCGGAGATGCTTCATCAGAAGTTGGAGAAGTCGAACCCTCTGGCAAGCGAATTGGCGGATTATATTTCGACCGAGACCAATCGTCTGAGCGCGCTGGTAACGCGCTTTCTCGATTTTGCGCGGCCCTTGCATGCCGATCTGCTCGCCAGCAGGAAATTACGAAATTCTGGAACGCGCTCTGCACGATGTATTTCTCTCACGGAAAATGGCGACCCGGCCAGTGCGGGTCGAGAACGACACTATCAGGCGCACTTGCCGCTGGTTCCATTGGATGAGAGCTTTCGCGAGCAAGCGTTCGTGAATCTGATTCAGAATGCTTATGATGCGATGGGCAGCGACGGCGGAATCTTGCGGGTGACGGCCGGACGCGCGCAAATAACGCCAACCGCGAGGGAGTCGAAGTGCGGATCGAAGACACCGGGCCGGGAATTCCGCTGAACTACGGGAGCAGATATTCAATCCGTTTGTCACCACCAAGAAAATGGGTGTGGGACTGGGATTGTCGATTGTCTCCAGGATTATTGACGGGCATCATGGAACGATTCGCGTCGAGAGTTTGGCAGATGGGAACGAGGGTCATGGGGCGCGATTCGTGATCTTTTTTCCGGCGGCTGAGGAGGCGGCTGAAATGCCGCATCTTAGGAATGGCAATCGCGACGGTAGGAGCCGTCTGAAGCGGCGACAATCGAACCTATGCCAACTATTCTGATTGTCGAAGATGAAGCCGAAGATGCGCCGCCTGCTGGAGTTGAATCTCGGCGAAGATGGCTTTCACCACGCTTTCGGCAGGCGATGCCGAGACCGGGCTCAAACTTCTGCGGGAGAACACGGTTCATCTCGTTCTGACAGATTTGAAATTGCCGGGGATCAACGGGCTGGAATTTCTGCAGGCAATCAAACAGCAGAATGCCGCGTTGCCGGTGGTGGTGATGACGGCTTTTGGCACCGTGGAGACGGCGGTGGAAGCGATGAAGGCCGGAGCCAGCGACTACGTGCTGAAACCTTTTTCGCTGAGCGAAATGCGGATGGTGATCCGACAAGGAGTTGGATGTCCACGCCTTGCGCGAAGAGAACCGCTCGCTTGCGCGAGGCGCTGGGCCAGCGCTATACGCATCCCAACATCGTCGCCCGCAGCGCGAAGATGCAGGAGGTGCTGGCCACTGTGGAGCGCGTCGCGCCCACGAACTCTACGGTCTTGCTGGGCGGCGAAAGTGGCGTGGGCAAAGATTTGATCGCGCGCGCGATTCATGAAAAGTCGCGGCGGCTTCGGGACCGTTCATCAAAATCAACAGCACGGCGATTCCAGAAAATCTTCTGGAGAGCGAACTGTTCGGCTATGAAAAAGGCGCATTCACCGGCGCGAACACCAGCAAGCCGGGCAAATTTGAGTTGGCCGACAAAGGAACGCTTTTCCTCGATGAGATCGGCGACGTGCCGCCGGCGACTCAGGTGAAACTTCTGCGCGTGCTGCAGGAGCGCGAGTTCGAACGGCTGGGCGGCACGCGCACCGTGAAAGTCGATGTGCGCCTGATCGCGGCCACGAACCGCGATTTGCGCGAAGCGCTCGAGCAGGGCACGTTTCGCGAAGACCTCTATTATCGCTTGAACGTGGTGCCGATCGACATCGCTCCGCTGCGGCAGAGCAAAAAAGACATCCCGGATCTGGCGAATCTTTTTATCTCGCGCTTTGCCGCGACTCGGGCAAGCCGGTGAAAAGCATCACGCCGCAGGCGATGCAGATTCTGGCGAATTATCACTGGCCGGGGAATGTGCGCGAATTGCAGAACATCATCGAGCGCGCATGCGCCTCGCCGAAAGGCCGATGTCTAGAAGCTTGAGATATTCATCTGGATTCGCGTCCGCGCAAAGTATCGAATGGAGGCAATGATTTTCTTCCCGACGGCATGACGCTGGAGCAATGGGAAGATGAAATGATTCGCGAGTCGTTGCGGCGGGCGAATGGAAATAAGAGTCAGGCCGCGCGGTTGCTGGGGCTCTCGCGGAATGCGCTGCGTTATCGGCTGTCGAAGATTGGAATCGCGGATGAGGGAGAAAAGGAAGGATAGCCTCCGATGCTGTCACGCGGGCGGCTGCCGATTGCGGTTAAGCACGTCCGCAGTCGAGGCAATAAAGAACTTAGCCAGTGCTGGCTGAAATCCACCACACTGGCTGAGTCCGGCCACCGCCCAAATCCTCCTACATTTCACCCTCTGTTGAAAAGTCTGTTCCTCGACTGAAAACACGAGAGTTACACCTACAATCCGCCTAAGAATTTTGGCACCTCAGTTGCCACCTCCATAGCGCATCATTCTCTCCATTTCCGGGTTCAAATAAGTACGGCATTGTGCGCAGGAGAAGTTAGTCATGAAAAAAAGATTTCTATCAAGCTTCGCAATACTAGCCTTGGCACTCACGTGCGCGTTCTCCAGCGGTCTTCAGGCACAGACAACCGACGAAAGCACCGGACCCTCCGAGCAACCCAGTGCGCCCATGGAAATGGGCCAGCCTCAACCGGCGCAGCCGCCTCCGCCATCGTCTCAGGTTTATCAAGACGAAAAGCCGGATGCGGGCCAGCCGATGCAACAACCGGATCAACCCTGCCACCCAATCATCCGATGCAGCCTGGGCAACCGCCGCAGGCGGAACAAGAAGCGCAGCCCAACGGTCCCTCAGGGCGAGGCGCCGGCACAGGTGAAGCAGGGCGTGGGCCGCATCAGCATGGTTCACGGCGACGTTTCAACGCAGCGCGGGGATTCGGGCACATGGTCGGCTGTTGTCCTCAATCAACCGGTAGTCATGGGCGATAAAGTGTCGACCGCAGCGAACGCTCGCGCCGAAGTGCAGCTTGACTACGCCAATATCCTCCGCCTTGGACCAAATTCGCAGGCTAACCTGGCGAACTTTACGCACGACCACATTCAGATTCAGCTCGCACAAGGCCTGGCCAATTACAGCGTCTTCCAAGAGGGCGAGGCCGAGCCTGAGATCGACACTCCGAATGTCGCGGTGCATCCCGCGCATAAAGATGTGATCGTCCGCATCGAAATAGGGCCCGACGGCGACACCACCGTCACCGTGCGCAAGGGCGAGGCCCAGATTTCCACCCCGAAAGGCATCGCGGAAGTAAAGCAAGGCGAGATGGCGACCATTCGCGGCAGCGCCGAGGATGCGCAATACAAAATCACTCAGGCGCCGGATCGTGACGATTGGGACCGCTGGAACAGCGACCGCGACCGCATGATTCACAGCGCGGACGCTTGGCATCACACTGATCGTTATTACACCGGCTCGGAGGATCTCGATGCCAACGGGCGCTGGGAGAGCGCTCCCGACTACGGGCAAGTCTGGGTGCCGAATGAGCCCGCTGGCTGGGCTCCGTATCGCGATGGCAATTGGGTCTGGGAGCCTTACTATGGCTGGACTTGGGTAGGCAACGAATCCTGGGGATGGGCGCCTTATCACTATGGTCGCTGGATGTGGTATGGAGGCTCATGGGCGTGGTGGCCTGGACCGGTCTGGGGCGGCGGGTTTTATCGTCCATTCTGGGCGCCGGCATACGTATCATTCTTCGGCTTCGGAGGCGGCTTCGGCCTTGGATTTGGCCTTGGATGGGGCGGTTGGGGCGGCTTCGGCTGGTTGCCGATCGGTCCATGCGACAGATTCTTCCCATGGTGGGGCGGATATGCCGGGCGCTTCGGCGTAGTCGGTTTCAATCGATTTGGAAGTTTGGGTCGTTTTGGCGGGATCGGGCCCTTGCATGGAGGAACGAGATTCTCGAACATCGCGCATATCAACGATGCGCATATTGGCGGCGCTCTCTCGACGGTGGGTGCAGGCAGATTCGGAGCCGGGCGAACTTCGGCTGTAGCGGCAACCCGCGCGCAGATAAGCGGAGCGCACATGATGACCGGCAACTTGCCCGTGGTTCCATCGCCTGCCAGCTTGTCGGCCAGCGGTCGGGCGGCTGCGCCTTCCACGATTCACAATTCGGCCTCCGAGCATTTTGCGGGTTCGCAAAGTGGCGCGCGTCCGGAATCGTTCCAGCAGCAGACTGCGCACCTGCAACAGTCGATGCAGCAAAGCCATTTCTCGCCGGTGACGGCGGGACGCACTGCCAGCGCCGGAGAGTCTCGCGGCGGACATTCCTCGGGAGCGAGCAGGTCCGGTTCGAGCTTCGGAGGAAATAACCGTTCAGAAAATGTACAGTCCGGCCGTTCAGTCGCAGGAGCGAACTCTTCGGCGAGCCGCGGCGAAGCGGCATCGGCTGGCCGTGGAGAGGCAAACAGCGGTGGATGGAAATCCTTCTCGCCGGAGTCGCGCGGGTCGGAATCCGCGGAACGCGGCGGCACGAATGCCGGGGCGTCAAACCGCGGCGGGAGCGGAAGCTACTGGAATCGCACCGCGCCCAGCTCGAGCTATTCGCGAGGATCGAATTCGCCCGGCAGCTATAGTAACGAACGCGGCGGCAGCAGCTATTCGCGTCCGCAGCTCAATATGCGGCAGCCGATCGTACAGCCGAGGTCGCCGGGCAGTTATGGCGGCGGCTACGGTGGTTATCGCGGCTCACCGAGTTATGGAGGAGGATCGCGTTCCATGCCAGGCTATGGCGGCAGCCGAGGCGGTTACAGCGGTGGATCGCACAGCGCCCCAAGTTCCGGCGGAGGCCATTCGAGCGGACACTCCTTTAGCGGTGGTCATTCGAGCGGCGGTGGACACTCCAGCGGTGGCGGACACTCTGGCGGAGGCGGCGGCCACTCTCGCGGAGGTGGTGGTGGCCACGGAGGTCGTCGTTAGAATTAGCAAGCTGGGAATTGATGTAGACGCAGTGAAGGTTAGAGGCGAGAGGGGCGTGCTAACCGGCACGCCCTTCTTTATCTCGCTACAAACGTCAATCCCTGGTCAGTCAATCCCTAGTCAGTTCTTCAGCTTGGGCCGTTCGCAGGTATCCACGATTTTCGTCGGATCGAGCGCGTCCTTATCCACTTGCTCTTCCAGAATCTTCCCGTCTTTGCCGATCAGGAAGTTCACGCGGCGCGCCGCTTTGTATTTGTCGACGTAGATTCCATACTTATGGGTGACTTCTCCGCCCCAATCGCTCAGCAGGGGAAACGTGACTCCAATTTGATCGGCGAAGGCTTTGTTGGCGAAGGCGCTATCCATGCTCACACCCAGAACCTGGGTGTCCACAGCTTCCAGCCGCTTTAAATCCTGCTGGATCGCTTTCATTTGCCTGGTTCAACCACCGGTGAAGGCAAAAATAAAGAACGCCACCACTACGTTTTTTTTGCCGCGGTATTGGCTGAGGGAAATATCTTTCAGGTCGTTGCCGTCGAAATACTTGAGTGTGAAATCCGGCGCGACATCGCCGACCTTGGGCATGGACATGGAATCGCTCTCGGGCTGTTTGCTCTGCGCCACGGCGGATTGAGCCATCAGAGCCGCCATTAGTAACGAAGCCGCCACAAAACTGGGGAATTTTTTCCGCATCGCCTTCTCCTGTTGAACATGATCAGATTACTCTTGGCGAGACTCCGATAGCAAAAGTCGATTACTGGCGCGGAAAACTTCCTGAAGCACGAAGCGCACGAACGTGCACGAAGTCTGTCGTCTCTCCCGCTCGTTCCTTCGTGTAACTTCGTGCCCTTCGTGGTTCGGGAATTTCGATGCTTCGCATTGCCGAAACCAGCAATAAACCAGTAAATTCATTGCAGATCGCATCCCCGATGAGCCTCGCCACATTGAACGATGTTTTCTTCGCCGCTATCGAGCGCAATCTTGATCGCGCGATGTTGCATCGAGCGGAGCGGAAGTGGCTTCCACTCTCGTCCTCCGATCTGCGGCGAAATGTTTCGGGAACCGTGCGTGGACTTCAACGCTTGGGTGTTCGAAAAGGCGATCGCGTCGCAATACTCAGCGAGAATCGGCCAGAGTGGTCCATTGCGGACTTCGCGATTTTGCTGCTCGGCGCGGTCACGGTTCCGGTCTACTCGACATTAACTCCGGAACAAACCGCTTTCACGCTGCGCGACTCCGGCGCGAAAGCAGTCTTCGTGTCTACTGAGACTCAACTTCGCAAGGCGCAGGCGATTCTTCCTCAGACGCAGATTCAGAGAATCATCGTTATGGACCAGGTTGCCATCCCAGCCGAAATTGCGGGAATGTGCGGCCTCATGCACGAATTCACTACAAACGCGCCGGCGACTCTCGATCCGCAGACCGAATCCGCGGCCCGCGCCATCCAACCCGACGATCTGGCTTCGATCATTTATACCTCGGGCACGACTGGCATCTCCAAGGGCGTAATGCTCACTCACGGAAACATGGCGTCGAATATCGACTGCTCGCTGATTGGCTTCGATATGCGCCCCGGACTCGTGAGCATTTCGTTTCTTCCACTCTCGCACGTTACCGCTCGCCACGTCGATTTCGGCATGCTCTACCATGGCGTCACTTTGGCGTATTGTCCGTTCATGGAAAATCTTACGCAGACGTTTTTGGAGGTGCAGCCCTCGGTTTGCGTTTCAGTTCCCAGAGTCTACGAAAAGATTTACGCCAAGGCCGAGACACAAGCCCGCGGCTTTCCGAAGCGAGCCATCTACCGGTGGGCGCTTTCCGTGGGGCGAGAAAATAAGCCGTCAATTCTCGTTGGGAAAACTCCTGCTTCGCCTCGATGGAAGCTCGCGAACAAACTTGTTTTCTCCAAGATTCGCGCCGGCCTCGGCGGAAAGATCGAGACCTTCATTTCTGGGGGCGCGCCGCTGGGCCGCGAACTCGCCGAATGGTTCGCCACAGTCGGCATTCGCATTCACGAGGGCTATGGCTTGACCGAAACTTCTCCCGTGATCGCGGTGAATACGCCGATCAACCACCGCATTGGGACCGTGGGCAAGATTTTGCCCAATGTTGAGGCGCGCATCGCAGAGGATGGCGAGATTCTGGTGCGCGGGCCCTCCATCTTCAAAGGATATTGGAATCGGCCGGAAGAAACGCAGAACGCTTTTCAAGATGGATGGTTCAAGACCGGCGACATCGGCAATATCGATGCCGATGGATATCTTTCCGTCACGGATCGCAAGAAGGAACTGATTAAGACTTCTGGCGGAAAGTTTATCGCGCCGCAGCCCATCGAAAACTCGCTCAAGCTGAATCCGCTCGTAGGAGCGGCAGCCATCATCGGCGACAGGCGCAAATTTGCTTTTGTTATCGTCTCGCCCAGCTTTCCTCTGTTGGAAGAGTGGGCTCAAGCGAACGATGTTGAGTATTCCTCCCGCGCTCAGCTCATTTCCAATCCCAAGGTTCAAGCGCTTTACGAAAAAGTAGTGGAAGCGGTCAATCAAAATTTGGCGCGCTTCGAAACACTCAAACGCGTGATGCTCGTGGCCGACGAATTCACCGCCGAGAACGGCGCTCTTACACCTACGATGAAGTTGCGGCGGCGGGTGGTGGAAGAGCGATATCGCGGTCAGATCGAGGAAGTATATGCGGGGGCGGAAATAGCAACGGAAGGTTGAGCAATCGGAGCGACGAATCGCGCGATCAGTTACGTTACTCTTGACGAACTCTTTCAGAGCTGCCCCCGACGTACAGCCGAGAGCCTGCCCCTAGCTCGTCGAAGGGGCACATGTCCCCGTATGAAACATCCTGACCCGGTTTACAATAGTATTGTCATGACTGACTCCCTCGTTATCGCCGGACGCTCCTTCCGCTCGCGCCTGATCGTAGGCACGGGAAAGTACAAGTCCTTCCCGGAAACTGCCCGCGCGCTCGAGGCCAGCGGCGCCGATATGGTGACCGTCGCGGTTCGGCGCATTAACCTCGACCGCAACAAGGAATCGCTTCTCGATTACATCGATCCCAAGAAATATTTTCTACTGCCAAATACCGCCGGCTGCTATACGGCTGACGAAGCGATTCGCGCAGCGCGGTTGGGACGCGAGGTTGGGCTCTCGGATTGGGTGAAGCTGGAAGTCATCGGCGACCAGGCCACGCTATATCCCGATGTGCAAGCCACGCTCGAAGCCACTCGCGTTCTGGTCAACGAAGGTTTCACGGTTTTACCGTACACCTCCGACGATATTGTCTTTGCCAAGCGTCTGATCGATGCGGGTGCAGCGGCCGTGATGCCGCTCGGCGCGCCTATCGGCAGCGGCATGGGAATTCAGAACCAGGCGCACATTCGCATCCTGCGCGAGATAATCACTGGCGTGCCTTTAATCGTGGATGCCGGCGTAGGCACGGCTTCCGACGCGGCAATTGCGATGGAACTTGGCGCCGACGCGGTGTTGATGAACACCGGCATCGCAAGCGCGCAGGATCCTGTGCTCATGGCTGAAGCTATGCGCCACGGAGTATTAGCTGGCCGCCAGGCTTATCTCGCGGGCCGCATGCCGAAAAAACTCTACGCCACCGCCAGTTCCCCGCTCGAAGGTGTAGTTCGCTAGCCGGTCACGTCCGAGTTGCGCTCGGCGACCGGGTCAGAGACTCGGTCCCACGCACCCTCGTCCCACACCGCTCGACGCCGGGGCAATAACAAAAGGGCGGCCGCAGCCGCCCTTCGTGCGAATCAAACCTCTCTTACATCATTTTCACGCTACTTACGTGAATAGAATCGCCATTTTCGGTTCCGGTTACCGTGACGTGATGTCCGACGTGATCTTTTAACGCATCCTGGTTATCCACCATCAGAACTTTCTGGTCGCCGTCGGTTACGATTACCATCTTCTCGCCTGCCTTTACGCACTTCTGTGCGCACGCCGCTCCGCTGGCGCTCGCCATCTTTGCGCCGCATTTCGCGTCAGTGACCCATCCGTTCACAGTCGTGCTCTTTCCCATGTCGGAAGCCAAAGCGGTCAGGGCAAACAGGAAACAGATCGCCAGGCAAAGCATTAATATTTTTCTCATGACCGGTGTTTCTCCTTAATTATTAGCGGCCCTGGGCCGCAGCTTATGGTAGGAATTCTGATAGCACCGATGCGCTCGACGTCCCACCTATCGTCGATTGCACGAACTATAACACAACGGAAACGCCCCGGATGTCATTGGCCGGGTACGATATCGGCGTCGCTCCCCAATTCAAGGGCTCTTACTTCATGGCGGAATGGTTCGGCGGGGGGGCATTTGCGGGCGGCGGCGGCACATACACGTATTCGCCGGGACGCGCATAACGCAACTGCTCGCGCGCTTCTCTTTCGATTGCCTTTTCGTCCGTCTTCAGAGCTTGAATCTTTTGCGCATAGAGCTCGTTCTCCTTCTGCTCCTGCGCCACGCGCTTTTGCAACGACAGATACTCGGCGCTTTTTTGTTTGTAGATCACCATTCCGTTAGCGCCGAATATCACGTGCATGAACAGTAACCCGGTGAGCACAGCCACTAGGATCGTGGCGATACGCCGCCGCAGGGCATAAATTTGCATGGCATAGGGACGCATCTTCGCCCACCACGTTTCCGCCATCGCTTTGGACATCGCTTGAATCTGTGGCGCATTTTCAGCCACAGCGCGCAGGCCTGCGCGCGAAGAACCGAATCCGCGAATTCTGGAAAGATTCCTTATTCGAAAATCCATTGTTTGGCCGCCGAACTCAACTTCTCCAGACCGCTCTCACTTCGGGCTTCGGAGTAAACCCGAACCACGGGCTCCGTACCCGAGAGCCGGTAGCAAACCCAGGACCCGTCTTCGAAGATGAGCTTTAAACCGTCGGTGCGCACGACTTCAGTCACTGATCGGCCGCAGAATTCACGCGGATCGGTCTTCAGCTTTCCAGTGAACTTCTCCTTGACCTCCGGCGTCAAGCGAAAGTTCTGCCGCTCGGGATAATAAGAACCAACTTGGTTACACAGCGCCTTCAATTGTTCGCCAAGCGGCTTGCCGCGGCGCGCCACCATCTCGCAACAAAGCAGTCCGGCAAGCACGCCGTCCTTTTCCGGGGTGTGATGGCGGATCGACAGTCCGGCGCTCTCTTCGCCACCGATTGCGATCTTATCCTGCATAATCAGTTCGCCGATGTACTTAAATCCTACCGGAGTCTCGTAGAGTTGCACGCCTCGTGCTTGTGCGATCGCATTAATGAGATTGGTCGTGGCCACAGACTTTGCCACGCCGTTCTTCCATCCCCGGCTCTCCACCAGATAATCGAACAGCAGCGCGATCACGTAATTGGGTTGCAGGAAAGTTCCATCGGCGTCGACGATGCCGAAGCGGTCGGCGTCGCCGTCTGTGGCAATGCCAATGTGCGCTCCGGTTTCCCGCATCTTCTCCCGCAGAGGTTCCAGCAGATGATCGTCCGGCTCCGGGGCGTGCCCGCCGAATAGAACATCCCGATGATCGTGGACCGTAGCCACGTTAACCCCGGCATCGCGCAATAAGCCATCCGAGTATCCGCGCGCGGCGCCCCACATAGGATCGAAACATACTCGCAGGTTCGCTTTTCGAATCGCTTCCATATCGATAATCTCGGCGAGACGCTTGAGGTATCCCGGTTTCGCATCCAGGGATTCGCCGGCGATTCCGCCATCTTTGCCATTTGCTCCGGCGGTCGGAGCGGCTCCGTTCCCACCTGGAATTTCCTGCTCGATTCTTTTCGTGACCTCGGGCAGCGCCGGGCAGCCATCCGGCGTGGAGAACTTGATGCCGTTGTATTCCGGAGGATTGTGGGAAGCCGTAAAGTTGATTACTCCGTCGGCCCCGCTTTGGACAACCGCGTATGCCAACGCGGGAGTAGGGGCAGCATCGGCCACCATCACGGGTGTTATCGCGTGAGCCGACAAAATCTCCGCCGCCATGGAACAAAAAGTTTCGCCCAGAAATCGCGGATCGCGCCCCACAATCACTCGGGCGCCTTGTTTTTTCTGCGAGGCCACGTATCGCGAGATTCCCACCAGAGCCCGCCGCACATTAGCGAAAGTAAACTCCTCCGCCATCACCGCACGCCAGCCCGAGGTCCCAAACTTGATTTGCGTAGACATCTTCTGTCCTCTGCTTTCAGGTGCTACTCTCAGCATGTCGGTTGGCTGAATATAATTGTTTCGCCAATAGGCGATTTTATATGACAGACAAACGAATCGTTCTCACTACCGCCGGGTCGGAAGCGGAAGCACGCAAAATTGCGCGGCATCTGGTGGAACGGAGTCTTGCAGCCTGCGTGAACATCATTCCGCAAGTCACTTCGATTTACCGTTGGAAAGACAATGTGGAAGAAGCGCAGGAGTGGCTTCTGATGGCCAAAACAACTGCCGCGGCCTTCGAGGATGTGCGGCAGGCAATTGCAGAACTTCACTCCTATGAAGTTCCCGAATGCGTCTGCATCACTATCGAGGATGGATCGCCCGATTATTTAGAGTGGATTGCCGAGGCGGTCGTAGCTGAAAAATAACCCCTCGCGGCTGAAGCCGCTGTTGATTTTGATTGGACCTTAACGGCGCGACTTGAAGTCTCGCCCTTTCAAAACGGTTCTAAATCAAGTTTTTCCGCAACCTCGAAGGCATCCCCTGATACGAATCGCGAGTGGTTCCGCAAACTACCTAGATTGCAGCCAAACCGACTTCGAGATCGTCCAGGATGTCATCGATGTCTTCAATCCCCACCGAGATGCGCACCATGCCGTCTGTGATTCCAATGGCCTTCCGCCCCTTCTCGCCCAACCCCGCGTGAGTCATCGTGGCGGGATGGGAGATGAGAGTCTCAACTCCGCCAAGCGACTCAGCCAGCGAGCAGACTCGCAACTTCTTAAGCATCTTGTTGGCGTTTTTCAACGACCCGGTTTCGAAAGTGATCATCGATCCGAAGCCGGTCATCTGACGCTTCGCGAGTTCGTGCTGCGGATGATCTTTCAAGCCAGGATAAAAAACTTTTTTTATCTTGCGATGCTTCGCCAGAAAATCGGCCACGATGCGGCCGTTGCGGTCGTGAATTTCCATGCGCGCGGCCAGGGTTTTTACGCCGCGCAACAGCAGCCAGCATTCGAACGGAGAGAGTATCGCACCGGCCGCCTTCTGCAGGAACGCTAGCTTCTCGCCCTGTTCAGGCTTGCTGCACACCACCACGCCGCCAAGGCCATCGCTATGACCGTTGAGAAATTTTGTCGTCGAATGCAACACCATATCCGCGCCAAGACCGAGCGGTTGCTGGAAGTAAGGCGACATGAACGTATTATCGACCACCAACTCGGCTCTTCTGCGCCCGCAGATTTGGCTGATCGCGGCAAGATCGCTTAACCGCATTAGCGGATTAGTGGGCGTTTCCACATAAACCATCCGCGTGTTCTTGCGGATCGCACGCTCCACGTTGTTTGCCTCGGATGTATCGACGTAGGAGAATTCCAGCCCGAAGCGGGTGAGCACCTGATTAAATAGACGCGGCGTTCCACCATACAAATCGTTGCCGCACACCACGTGATCGCCTGATTTCAGCATGCTGGCGACCGCATTGATCGCGGCCATGCCGCTGGCAAACACTGGCGCCGCGACGCCCCCTTCGAGTGAGGCCAGATTTTTTTCAAGGCGGGCGCGGGTGGGGTTCGAGACCCGAGAATACTCGTACCCTTTATTCTCGCCAATTCCCTGCTGTACGTAAGTGGAGGTCGGATAGATGGGGACCGTAACCGAACCGGTTAAAGGATCCGGCTCCTGTCCATCATGAATGGCGCGTGTCGCGAAACCTGCTTCCCTACCTTTTTTCATGCAAACTCTGATTTCATGCAGACTCTAAGGAGCTGTGCCTTCTAGATACCGCCTTCGAAAATCTTCTTCGACAAATAGCGTTCCGCCGAATCCGGAATGATGGTTGCCACGCGCTTCCCTTCGCCCAGCCGGCGCGCGACTTGCAAAGCCGCAAATACGGCCGCTCCTCCGCTCGACCCCGCCAATACCCCTTCTTGGGCAGCGAGCTGTTTCACTGTGGCAAACGCATCTTCGTCCGTCACCATAATCACTTCATCGCAGACCGAGCTGTCAAAAGTTTTCGGAATGAAGCTCACTCCAATGCCCTCCACCTTGTGAGGGCCGGGCTTGCCGCCGGCAAGGATTGAGCCTTGGGTTTCTACCGCGCACGCGCGCACTCCTAGCACATGCTCCTTCATATAGCGGGCTATTCCGGTGAAAGTTCCACAGGTGCCGCAGCCTAGAACCACGGCATCGATCCGGCCTTCCAGTTGCTCGAATATTTCTACCGCAGTGGTTTCGTAGTGGTAATCGGGATTGGCCATGTTTTCAAACTGTCCAGCCATAAATGCCCGCGGATCCGTCGCCACCAGTTCCTTTGCCCGGCGGATCGCGCCCATCATGCCCTCTTCATCAGGAGTACGATCGACCTCGGCGCCAAGGGCGCGCATGATCAGCACTTTTTCTTGAGAGAAATTTTCCGGTACAAACAGTTTTACTTTATACCCGCGATTAACGCCAATCAGCGCCAGGCCAATTCCCGTATTCCCCGCTGTAGCTTCAACGATAGTCCCGCCAGGAGAGAGTTTCCCTTCCCGCTCGGCGCGCCGGATTATCCCGATCGCAGCGCGATCCTTCACACTGCCTCCCGGGTTCAGATATTCAAGTTTGGCGAAAACATCGGCCGAACCCACAGGAACCAGCCGTTTAAAACGCAGCATGGGAGTTCCGCCAACCAATTCCGTAATATCGTCGGCGACGCCGGGATGGAGACTTTCGGAAGTTTTCAAGCGCACGTTACAGGGTAAGGGTCCGGGTTCGAAGTCGTCAATCGCACAACAGCCGGAGCGCGAATCCAAAGGTTACGAACGTTACAATCGACGTTTCCCTTGTTTTCCCTTCCGGCACATTCTTCGTGTTGCGCACTCAAGTTTTCTTCGCCTTCTACCGATCTAATAAGTTCTGACTGTCCCTTGGGAGATGGAATGCGACGACAATTGGCCGCGCTGAGCCTGGCCTGTACATGTTTCTGTGCGGGAGTCACCCTCCACGCTCAGGAGATCAAGCTCTTTCACCGAACCATCCAGGTGCATGGCTTCGCTTCACAGGGACTTATATATACGAATGCCAATAACTGGCTCACTATGAACACCGGCGCGGGTAGCGCCGCCTTCACAGACTTTGGCGTCAATCTATCCAGCGGCATCAACGACAGGATGCGCCTGGGAGCGCAATTTTATGATCGCAATCTTGGCCAACTTGGCCAGTACCACCCGTCGTTAGACTGGGCCGTCGTCGATTATCGTTTCAAGAACTGGCTCGGGGTTCGCGGTGGCAAGGTGAAGACGACGCTCGGCCTCTATAACGACACTCAGGATTTGGATTTTCTTCACACTTTCGCCTTGCTCCCACAGAGCGTATATCCCATCGACCTGAGAGATGCCACTATCGCTCACGTTGGGGGCGACGTGTACGGAACTTTTTCTCTCAAACATCACGTCGGCGATCTTGCCTACACGATTTACGCCGGCCACCGGAGCGACAGCATCTACAGCGGCTATCCTTACCTGTTGTCTCAGTTCGGCACCCATTTCACGAGATTCGGCGGCTTGCAATATGGAGCCGATCTGCGTTGGAGCACGCCGATCAGGGGCTTGCTCGTGGGCGTGTCGCGTCTCGATCAAGATACGAAAGGTAAAGGGACGAGCATAAGTTTCTTTAATCCTGCGGCTGGCAGAATTCCTTATTCCGAATCCTCCAGGGCCGACTGGACCAATCAGTTCTATGGAGAATATTCTCGCGGGCGATTGCGCCTCGATTCCGAGTATCGCCGCTACTGGCGGGATCAACTGATCTTTGGCGGTATCGCCGAAAACCCGGACGACGTGCGCGGCTGGTACATTGCAGGCGCATTCCGCATCAATCGACATTTACAACTCGGCTCCTATTATTCCCGCTATTCGATCACGAGCCTGAATCTCGGCGCCTTTGCGGTGATTCCGAGCCAAACCGACACTAGTCTTCCCGCCAATCATATCTACGACAAAGTCGTCACAGGGCGAATTGATCTGAACAAATTCTGGAATGTGAAGATAGAAGGCCACTTCATGAACGGGTATGGCAGCAGCACCTACCCCGACGGCTTCTATCCGCAGGTAAATCCTCAGGGATTCAACCCCAATACCAAGGCGCTGGTCGTTAAAACTGGGGTTGGCTTCTGAGCCCAAAAAGGCAGGGGTGATATGAAATATCGCAGGATGCTCCTCGCTGCCGCCGGATTTCTAGGCTGCCTGATTCCGATCGCCAGCGCCGGCGACATCCGGGTAATTGCCAATTCGAGCGTAAAGGCCGACACGATTTCTCCCGCGGAACTCAAGAAAGTATTTCTGGAGGAGAACATCACATTGAGCGATGGCTCTCACGTCGAGCCGGTCTTTCAAAAGAATGGACCAACCCACCGGTCTTTTCTGCGCGTTTACCTGGGCAGAAGCGACGAAGATTTACAAACTTATTACCGGTCCCTTGTGTTCAGCGGCAAAGGCTTAATGCCGAAACAGCTTGGCTCCGATGCCGAGATGGTGGCTTACGTCGCCAGGACCGGAGGGGCAATTGGGTATATAGCCGTGGAAAGCACTGCGGAAGGCGTAAAGACCCTGACTATCGAGGAATTCCGCGCCGGGGATGGCGAAAGGAAGTTGCTTTCGCGCGTAGCGCCTGAATATCCGCAAACCCTCAAGCAGATGAATATCGGAGGAACCGTGCGGCTTCAACTGACTATCGCTCCGCAGGGAAATGTCGAGATGGTCACGGTAGTCGGAGGGAATCCGATTCTTGGCGAGGCTGCGAGAATCGCTGCCAAGAGGTGGACGTATACGCCCAATCGATCGAGGACCATGCTGGAAGTGAGCGTTCCCTTCGATCCTTCACGCTGAAATGTTCAGCGTCACGATTGCTGTTCTCGTACCCTTACTTCGTTTGCGCTGCCGGTGGGCCACCCGCGTAATAGCCGCTCTTGGTTCGGACCATCAGCTTGCGCCCTTTTACCCTGGCCTCGACGCGGATTTGGCGAAATCCGCCGTTTGATCGCGGATTGGTTGGCTTGTAACCGATGGTATATTGATTGCGAATATCGTGGGCAACTTGCCGGCTTATCTCATCCACTTCGTCGAGTGTCTTCGGGAAAAATGCCAGCCCCCCGGTGCGCTGCGCGATGATTTCCAATGCGCGCCTGGCGCGCTTGGGATGCTCTTCATCCCCTAGAAGCCCAATCGCATAGACCGAAGGTCCGTTCTCCTGTTGCAGTTGCTTTACCGCTTGTTCCAAAGATTCCTGGCTGGCATTGTCTTCCCCATCCGTGACTACGAACAGGACTTTCCGCTCGAGTTTGGCGTTCTTGAAATTGTCGGCCGAGGCCACCACCGCTTCGTAGAGCGCGGTACCGCCGCGGGCGTCGATTTTCTCCAGCGCCTCCTTCAGCTTCAGCAGATCGTTCGTGAAATCCTGGTCGAGATAGTATTCGTCGTTGAAATTCACGACGAAGATTTCGTCCTCGGGATTGCTGGATCGCACCAGATTCAGCGCCGCCTGATTTACCTTGGCGCGCTTTTCCCGCATCGATCCGGAATTATCGATTACGATTCCCATCGCCACCGGAATGTCCTCATGGTGGAACGAGATGATGGTCTGCGGCTTTCCATCTTCGTATACCGTGAATGCGCCCTTGTCGAGACTTGTGACGATATGGCCTTTATCGTCGACCACGGTCGCGTGCAACAACACTTCATCCACATTCTTGCGGATGACGAAAGTTCCGTTCTCATCGGGAAGTTGCTGCGGCGGCGTTGCCGGCGCTGCGGCGCCGGACTGAGGTTTAGCACTTTGCGTTGAAGGGGCCTGGAATACAGGTTTGGATTCGATACGCGCCGGCGAAACGGCCAAAGCCGCGCAGATCAAAAGAAAAGATATCAGGCTGGCCGTCCGTTTACTCCTCGGGCGCGTAATATCCGGTCCTGGCATAGACTTTGAGCGGCGGCAATCCTTTCGGCGGAAGTAACTTCACTTTAATCTTACGCCATTTGCCATCCCGGACTATTTTGCTCGGACTGTAACCCAGCACGTACTGATTGCGAAGTTCAACCCCGATCTTAGTCGCTACATCGGCGAGGTCATTGGGATTGTCCACCGTGAACGCGCGCCCGCCAGTCAGTTCGGCAATCTCACTCAGCAACGCCGGACCGAGCTGCTCTTCCTGTGTCTGGAAGTAACGGTCGTAAATTCCAATGGCATAGACCATCACGTCCGCTTCCTTCACCAGAGCTTTAATCTCGCCCTCAGTGTACCGGCTGTGATTGTCGCCGCCGTCGGAGATAATGAGAAGCGCTTTTTTGGGGTACTTCGCCAGCCTCATCTTGCTCACGCCCATATAAATCGCGTCGAGCAGCGCCGTGCGCCTTTGGGGCACGGTAAAAACCAGCTTGCTCTGAATTTCGTCGACCGAGCTGGTGAAATCGCTGACCACCTCCGGCTGGTCGGAGAAGGTAATCATAAAAAACTCATCCTGCGGATTGGCCGTTTTAAAGAACTCCATCACGGCATCTTTGGCGCGATCCATCTTGCTGGCCATGCTTCCGCTGGAATCGAAGATTACTCCCAGCGAAACCGGCGCGTCTTCGCTCGAAAAGGACTTGATCTCTTCTTTCAAACTTCCTTCGAACAGTTCAAAGTTCTCTCTATCCAATCCCGTGACCAGGCGGTTCATCGGGTCGGTGATGGTTACCGGCACCAGCACCAGATCTGCCGAGAGCTTCAAAGGGCGCACGCGCGTATTCAGAGCCGGCGACCCGAGGGTCTGGTTCGCTACTTCTTCGGTTTTCGCTTTTTCGACAGTGCGCGGAACGACGTGCACGTCTTCCACGCTGGTCTGGGCGCTGGCGGCTGTCGCGTGGAAAATTGCCCATAGCGCGAACAGCACCATCATTCGTGCAGGCAGGATCGTACGCAGGGTTGGACTCGCCACTTTGCGGGATCGACCGCTGCGAAACCTGCAAACTGGAATGCCCGCTAAACTGCCGACTGGGGCCGCCGGAGGGGAGAACCTGCGCCCGTTCAGGAGGGACATAAGCACCTCAATTTGTCCGCGATATTATCACAGCTTCGCCGAAGTGGATGCGGTTTCTTTGTCAAATGTTGGTGATAATTCTGAAACGATGCGGATTGCTCTAACATCCGCTGAGCAGTAGGTCGGCGAATCTGTCTAATAATTCTCCATAATTCTCCCGTCCCCCGGCCGAAAAATCGAGGGTTGACCGGACGATGCCCTTCAAGTTGTTACAATCAAAAGTTCTAATGGCAGACATCCGTCCTTTTCGCGCTCTCCGCTATTCTCCCGAACAGGTTTCGGTTGCCGAGGCTGTAACCCAGCCTTACGACAAGATCACCGCAACTTTACAGGACCATTACTATGCGGCCAGTCCGCATAATCTGGTCCGCATCATTTTGGGCCGTAAAAAGGAGACAGATGGCCCCGGCGACAATATCTATTCCCGAGCCGCATCTTATTTCCAGGTGTGGCGGGAGCGGGGGGTCTTTCGCCAGGACGCCGTTCCGTCGCTTTATGTGTATTCTCAACGTTTCACTCCTCCGGGCTCGGCGCAGGAAGTGGAACGCCGGGGTTTCGTAGGATTGGGACGTATCGAGGATTATTCGGCTGGCATCGTCCATCCCCACGAGCACACCCTGGCGAAGCCTAAAGCCGACCGGTCTCGATTTGCTTCGCGCCACGCGCGCCCATTTCGGCCAGATTTTCATGCTCTATGAAGGTTCAGATCAAATCGACTCGCTGCTGGCCCCGCCAGGCGATCCCGATATTGCAGTCACCGATCAGTACGATGTAATTCATCGTCTCTGGCAAGTTTCGGATCCGGCGCTCATTGCGTCAGTCCAGGCTGCGATGCGAGACAAGAAGCTCATCATCGCCGATGGTCACCACCGCTACGAAACCGCTCTGGCTTATCGGGACGAAAGGCGAGCTACGGAGACTTCAACGACGAGATCGCGCGGGGACGCGCCTTATGACTTCGTGATGATGACCTTCATCGACATGAACAGCCCAGCATTGTTCATCCTGCCAACCCATCGCGTGGTGCATGGCTTGCCCAACTTTTCTGACGACGACTTTCGTAATTCTGCCCGCGCCTTCTTCGACGTCGATGAGGTCGATCCCTCGCTCGATGCTGCCAGCGCCGCTGCGATTCTTCGCGAAGCTGGGCGGGCCGGAACGACTATTCTCGCCGTTACCGCCAGCCGGGCCTTTCTGTTGCACCATCCCAGCCCGAATGGAGCGGAGGTTTTCGCGGGAATGTCTCTCCGGCAACAGGCACTGGACGTAGTGCAGTTGCATAAAGTCTTGCTGGAAAGAGTGTTAAAACTCTCGGAAGAGTCGATCCGCAACCAGCGGAACCTTTCGTATGTCCGCGAAGGCGTGGAGGCTCTAGCGCAGGTTCGCGGAGCCAATTCGCGCGCCAACATTGCGTTTCTGATGAATCCCTGCCGCATGACGCAGGTGCGTGACATCGCATTCGCAGGCGAGATTATGCCTCAGAAATCCACGGATTTTTATCCCAAGCTGCTCAGTGGATTAACGGTCTATGCGCTCGATTAGCTGGGATCGGGGAATACGCCGGATAAGGAGCCTGATTCCTGTCTGCGCCCTTTTATTTCTCGCCGCTCTCCTCGTTTCGGCCGCGGCTCCCGAAAAACATCTCGCGATCTATTCGACCGCCGCCAACTATTCCCTTCCAATCGTGCAGCGCCAGGGAACGGATTATGTCGGCTTGTTGGAAATTCTCGACCCTTTAGGGGCCGTCAGCGCCAAATCCGAACCACCGCGTTGGCGGCTGCACTTCAACAATATTCTTGGAGACTTTACCGGGGACAATTCACGGGCACGGGTCCAGGGACGCGACGCCGACCTCGGCGCAAAGTTTCTTCTCGAGAATGGCCGCGGCCTGGTTCCTATCGCCTCGCTGAATTCTCTGCTTCCGCGCTTTCTCGGCGGCCCTGTCACTCTGCGACAAGAGTCTGAGCGTCTTTTTATCGGCAATATCGCGACTCACTTTACCGCATCCGTGGCTCCCGACGACCCTTCGCGTCTGGTCTTTCACTTCACCGCGCCGGTCAATCCTACGGTGGCCAGCGAACCCGGAAAGGTCCGCCTAACCTTCCGCCACGAGCCGTTGACTGCGCCCGCCTCGCCCATGCTCACTTTTAGCAGCAAAATAATTCCCTCGGCGGATTACCTGGAAAACGACGGCGCAGCCGAAATCAGCGTAACCACCACCACCCCGCTGATGGCGAGTTTCAGCCCCGATGGCCGTACCATCACGCTGGCCCCGGCGAAATCTCAATCTGCCGCGCTCGTCGCCAAAAATCCAAGCACGGCGGTTTCGACGGTAAGCAGTCCGCCGGCGGTAAATGCGGCTCCCCCCATTCCAAGAACGTATTTCGCCGTGGTCGATGCGAGCCATGGCGGGGATGACCGCGGCGAAGCCCTTAGCCCCACCCTCCCGGAAAAAGATGTTACCGTAGCTCTCGCGCGCCATCTGCGCCAGGAATTGGAGAGCCGTGGCATCCCGACCCTGGTGCTTCGCGACTCCGACGCCAATCTTTCCCTCGACGAGCGCGCATTTCTTGTTAATAACGCCCATGCGGCCATCTACATTACCTTGCATGCTGCGTCGAACGGACATGGGGTTCGCCTCTATACGTCGTTATTGCCTCCCGTGGCCGACGATGACCGAGGACCGTTCCGCTCCTGGAGCACCGCACAGGGGCCTTACATTCCCCTGAGTCAAGCCGCTTCCGCAAGCGTCGCAACTGAGTTGAGAAAAGTACAAGTTGCCGTGCGCTCTCTGACGGCGCCGCTTCGACCTTTGGACAATGTAATAACGGCGGCGATCGCCGTTGAGGTCGCGCCTTCCGCCTCCGATATTTCTTCCCTCAACGCGCCCGATTATCAGCAGCTTATCGCGGGCGCGGTGGCCAATGGGATCGTCGCAATCCGCTCGCAGCTTGGAGTCGCGCCATGATTCCCCGCCACTTCTACATCGCAATGTCCGTATTGTTGGCGGCCGCTCTGGGCATGAGCCTCTATGCCTGGCATATGCGTGGGCGAGCCGCGGAGACTCCCGTCGCCACCGCCGATACGCGTCCGGTAGTGGCGCCAGTGGCCGGGCCCACGGAACGCGTGACATTGTTCGTCGCCTATGACGACATCGGAATCTTACGGCCGCAATCGGCGCAGATTCCGCTCCCCAGCGTACGCCAGCAGCGCGCCGAAGAATTGCTGAGGGCGCTCTTTGCTCTCTATCTCGATAAGTCCTCTCCGCATCCTTTACCTGTAGGATCCGACGTCCGCAGCGTATACCTGGTCGATCCCGGACTCGCCGTGATCGATGTTAACGCCGCTCTGGCCGACGGGCACCGCTCCGGCGTGCTCTCCGAAGAACTTACGGTTGCTTCTTTGATCGAGACGCTCTCCGCCAACATCCCCGGCATTCTGAGAGTGAAGATACTGGTGGAAGGAAAAGAGCGGGAGACGCTCGCGGGCCATGCTGACCTGTCTGACTTCTTCGATGTGGGCGCCGTGAATCAATTGGCTTCGCAATTACAATCGAACCAATAATCGAGAATTGGAAGGGCAAAAGGCGCCCGAGCGGTCTGGCGTCTTCGAGCGGTTTCCCTGCCATGCAAAATCCCAATCGCTAAGAGTCAAATAAAGGCGTTCCAACTCCGATTACAGTCCCAAATTTGATTGCTGGAACGTCCGAATCGTCCTAACGATTCATAACGACGCCCTGCCCAGACTCCGGAAGGACTTTCGTTTGCCGATAGGAATCTGGGCGGTGCAGCAATGGCGATCGATCTGTGGCCGGTGATTCGATGTAACGAGTGCTACACGACGAAACTATGGCGGACTTGGATTTCGGTGCTGCTCCCGGCTTTTCTCTATTTGGGCGCCTCAGCTCAAACCACGTTGGAAGAAGTTCACATCACGCCGCGACCGGAGGTAAAGGCGACGGCAAGCGCCGAGGGTGATGCCTCCGCCGCGATTCATCCCTCTATAAGCCTGCGAACAAGCGCCGACCTGGTGCTCGTGCCCGTAACCGTGACCGATCCCATGCTGCGGCTGGTAACGGGATTGAGTCAGGACAACTTCGAGGTCTTCGAGAATAAGAAGCGCCAGGAAATCAAGCACTTCTCCAGCGAAGATGCGCCGCTATCGCTGGGCATTATCGTCGATACCAGCGGCAGCATGCACGACAAAATGGATCGCGTGCGTGATGCGGTTAAACAATTCCACGATTTCTGCAACCCCCGGGATGAGTTCTTTGTGATCACTTTCAGCGAAAAACCCTATCTCGTCCAGGACTTCTCCGATCCTCCCGAAGACCTGGAAAGCAAGCTGCTTCTTGCGGTTCCTAAAGGACGCACCGCACTCCTGGACGCCGTCTATATGGGGCTGCGTAAAATGCGGGAGGCCAAGTTCAGCAAGCGGGCGCTGCTGATTATTTCCGATGGCGGCGATAACCACAGCCGCTACACCGAAAGCGAACTAAGGTCTGCCGTGAAAGAGGCGGACGTTATGATTTATGCCATTGGGATTTTCAGCGCCTACGCACCCACCCATGAAGAGGAGCTGGGCCCAGAAATGTTGTCGGACATCGCCGACACAACCGGCGGGCGGGCATTCGTTCTAGACAACCTCGTCGAATTGCCCGCCCTCGCTCGCAGGATCGGAATGGAACTGAGAACTCAATACGTTCTGGGCTATCGCCCCGAAAATCCACCGCACGACGGAAAGTGGCGCAAGATCAGCGTCAAGTTGAAAATTCCGAAGAAGCTGCCTTACATGCAGGCGAAGGCGAAAACAGGGTATTACGCCCCGGAATGAATGCGGGCCTCGACGATCCGGCTATTGGCCTTCGGCAAAGGGCGGCGCGAGCGGGTCGCCCGCGCCTGGGAAATTTAAAATCAGGCGCCGACCATAGCGGGCTCTACTCCATAAATCGAATGCCACGATGTGGCGGCCTTAAGCTTGTCGTTGACGTTATTAATGTTCTTCACGCCCTCGGTCTCAAGCCACTTGCGGAAGGCCGCCGCACCCTGCTTGGCGTAGATCGGAATGCCATCTTTCCAGGTCGCGCGTCCGCAGAGCACGCCATTGAATTTCACTCCCGATTCTCCGGCAAGCTCGAGGGTCTCGCTGAATTCCGCATTGCTTACGCCAGCCGAGAGATAGATGAACGGTTTAGTCGCGACGTTCGCCGCCTTGTGAAAATGATCGATCGCTTCTTTCTTGGTGTAGGCTTTCTGGCCGCCGAAGCACTTTACGCCTTCCACGAATTTCATATTCACCGGAACCTCGACCTTCAGCACGTCGACGCCATAACGATCCTTGCTGAACTCGCGCATGCTCTCGGTGACGATCTGCGGCTTTTTCCTGGCGTAGTCTAGTCCCTTTTCGTCCGCGCCCTCCTCGTACCCAACGAACTCCAGGAAGTACGGGATGTCATTGGCGCGGCATTCGTCGCCAATACGCTCCACCCATGCATGTTTCTTATCGTTAACCTCTTTTGGATCGAACGGCGAGTAATAAAGAAGAATCTTCACGCAATCCGCGCCGGCTTCCTTCAACCGCCGCGCCGACCAGTGATCCAGCAGATCTCCCAAACGGCCGGGACCGGTCTTGTCGTATCCGGTTTTCTCATAGGCCAGCAGCAATCCCGCGTTCTTGGCGCGGCGCTTCGAAGCCGGCAGCCCCCACTCGGGATCGAGCAAAATCGCGCTGGCATGCGGCGTCAGAACTTCCGCGACCAGAATCTTGAACTCTTCCATCATGGCGTCGCTGATTTCGCCGCCCTTTTCTTTCGCGAGCGACTTCTGTAGCGAGCCGCGCTGATCCATGGCCGCCGCCGCGATCACGCCGTTCTCATTCGATACTTTCTTGAGACCCGCTAGTTTTCCAGGGGTTAATTTCATAAGTTCCTCCGAGGACTGGACACAAGATGAGTGCTGCAAAAACAGCCAATTGTAAACCAACGACGGGGATGGAACCGTGGATATTAGCTGCTACTAAGTCTTGGAGCAGGAGAACGTGACCAATTCTGTACCTTCAGTCCCGGCACCCGCCGAAATTCCTTCTCGTTGTTGGTGACCAGCGTCAGGCCTGCCGCCAGGGCGTGCGCGGCAATCCAAAGATCGTTGTTGCCGATCATTTCACCTTTCAATTCCAGTTCGGCGCGAATTTCGCCATAGGCCTCGGCCGCACCCTTCACAAGAGGCAGGATGGGCAGCAGGTCGATGAGCGCACTCAGCAGCGCCAGCGCCTCGACGCGGCGCACACTTTTGGCCGCCCCATACAGAAGTTCTCCGTAAGTAATGATTGAAATCGCGGCCTCGCCCGGATGTAGTTTGCTAAATCGTCGAGAAACCCCCTCCGGCCTGTTCTGACGAATATAGATGAAAATATCGGTGTCGAGCAGAAATCGCGTCTCCATCACAGCCCTTTACGCTTCTGAGGATAATCTTTCTTGCGATCCGGGATGTCAAAATCATCTGGCAGACCTGCAATGAGTTCGAATGCCCGCGCGAGCGTCTTGTCCTTCTCGCGCAAAACAACCTCCTGCCCGCGGCGGAAAATCTCGACTTCCGTCGTTTTGAAACGGAACTCCTTTGGCAAACGAACTGCCTGGCTGTTGCCCGAGCGAAACACCTTGGCGATTGTCATCGGCGTTCTCCAAGTATATACGGACAGTATACACTTGGAGGAGCTTTTTCAGCGAAGAGTAGTGTCATAATTCGAGCGTGCCTTTCTTCGCAGCCTGCGGGAGTCGCTTCGCGCCCCTTGGGGTCAAAAGCTTTGTTTCCAAAAATTAGGATACTGCCAGCGGAGCGAAGTGTTCGTAAAAACTGGTATCGTGGTATGACCAATTCAGTGCCACGAAAGGAACGACTCCATGGCAATCGCCACCACGAATCCCGCAACCGGCGAAGTCGTTAAGATGTTTGATCCGCTTTCCGGGCCGCACATCGAAGAAAAACTCCAGCTTGCGGTTACCGCCTTTCGCGCGGAGCGCAGAACTCCATTCGCCGAGCGCGCCCGCCGCATGCTCAAAGCCGCCGAAATATTGGATCGCGACAAAGAAAAATTCGCGCAACTGATGACCCTCGAAATGGGCAAGCCCTACAAAGCGGCTGTGGCAGAAGCTGTGAAGTGCACGACGGCCTGCCGCTATTACGCCGAGAATGCCGAGAAAATCCTCGCCGATGAGGCGATTGAAACCGGAGCGAAGAAAAGTTTTGTCCGATATCTCCCTATCGGTCCCATCCTTGCCGTGATGCCGTGGAACTTCCCCTTCTGGCAGGTCATTCGATTCGCCGCCCCGGCTTTGATGGCGGGCAATGTTGGATTGCTTAAACATGCCTCCAACGTTCCACAATGCGCTTTGGCGCTGGAACAACTTTTTCTCGATGCTGGATTTCCGCAGGGCGCATTTCAGACGCTGCTCATCGGTTCGCAACAAGTAGACGCAGTTCTCAACGACCCGCGCGTGGTCGCCGCTACGCTGACCGGCAGCGAACAGGCCGGGGTCGAGGTGGGGATTGCCGCCGCCAAGCGCATCAAGAAAGTTGTGCTCGAGCTTGGCGGAAGCGATCCGTTTATCGTCATGCCCAGCGCCGATCTTGACGCCGCCGTCGCCTCGGCGGTCGAGGCCCGTGTAGTCAATAACGGTCAATCATGCATCGCAGCCAAACGATTCATCGTAGCCGAGCCAATCGCGGCCGAGTTCGAGCGCAAGTTCGTCGAGCGCATGAAGAACCTGCGCGTCGGCGATCCTCTTGACGAAAAGACTGAACTGGGCCCGCTGGCTACGGCGGACGCCGTGAAATCACTCGACGCGGATGTACGGGAATCGGTGAAAGCCGGCGCCAAACTGCTTACCGGAGGCCATCCCTTGAAACTGCCGGGGAATTATTATGCGCCGACGGTGTTGACCGACATTCCAAAGGAATCGCCCGCCTATCGTGAAGAGTTCTTCGGTCCGGTGGCCATGCTGTTTCGCGTCAAAGATATCGACGGAGCCATCCGCCTGGCCAACGATTGCCGCTTCGGCCTCGGCGCCAGCGCATGGACAAAAGACGACGCCGAAAGCGAGCGCTTCATCAACGAACTGGAATCGGGGATGGTCTTCATCAATAAAATGGTCGCCTCCGACGCGCGCATTCCCTTTGGCGGCGTGAAGCATTCCGGCCACGGACGCGAGCTTTCGGCCAATGGCATTCGCGAGTTTATGAATATCAAGACGGTCTGGATCGCGTAGTCCGCTGGCCGTTACGATCCGCGCTTCCGTATCCCACATATCGGCCGTACCAGTGCGCTATATTTATCCATCCGTTGAACGAAGGAACGACCAGCGGCACGTCCCAGGCGATGGCAAATTTTATGGCGGTTCGTGTGCTCATCTCTGTACTCCTGTTTGCCGCGTCTGTCGCGCCGAATGCGAACGCCCAGACGCCGGAAAATACCAGTCCCGGGGCAAACTGGGACACGGTGAATCGTGAATCCATCAGTTTTTCGTCCCGCCGTCTGGACGCGCTCACCGAACTTTTAAGGAGCGAATTCACAACTGCGATGCTGGTCGCGGTTCACGGCAAAGTGATTTTTCAGTACGGTAACGTAAGCTATGTCAGCCAAATAGCCTCGGTCCGCAAGAGCGTCCTTAGCATGCTCTACGGCAATTATGTAGCGAGCGGCAAGATTGATTTGCAGAAGACCATAAAAGAGATTGGCCTGACGGATAAGCAACCTTTCCTGCCCATTGAAGAGCGCGCAACTCTCGAGCAACTTCTTGCGGGACGTTCCGGCGTATACATCGTTACCGAGAAGGCCAACCCAGGTGGGCCGGAGTCTTTTCAGCCCCGTCGTGGCAGCCAGCTTCCCGGGAAATTATTTCAGCTACAACGAATGGGATTTCAACGCCGCGGGCACCGCCTTCGAGAAGCTTGCCGGCAAGAACATATACGACGCGCTCGAAGCCGATCTCGCCCGACCCATCGGCATGCAGGATTTCGACCGTGCGCGCCAGATTAAGGCGAGCAACCTGCCCTTCTCACTTCACGAGGCTTATCCCATGTATCTTTCGACGCGCGATATGGCGCGCCTGGGCCAATTGATGCTGCGTCACGGAAATTGGAATGGCAAACAAGTAATTCCCGACGACTGGGTGCGCTACTCAACTATTCTGTGGACGCCTTTTCGAGACATGAATCCCACGGGGTTGCGCGACTATGCCAGCCCCGAGCGCTGGGGCTTCGGATTGATGTGGTTTGTCTGGGATGAGCCGGCTTTTCTTCAGCACCAGTGGTCCGGCCCCATGCAAGGCGCATTCATCGCCATGGGTTCGGGCGGACAATATATTGCCGTGCTGCCGGCGCTCGATATGGTAATCGCTCACAAGGTAGACATGGAACACTATCGTGGGCAAGTCACGCCGCTCCAGTGGAACGCCATTTTGAACCTGGTGCTGGCCTCGTCGTGCGAGGACAATTGCCCGGAACCGAAGTAGATCTCGCCCGCTTCTTTAGGAATAGCCCATTGGCTGGGAAAAACCTGGTTCGCATTACTCCACGCAGGCTATTCCGCGCTTGAATATCTTCATCGCCCTAGCGTCAAGCCGCTCATCACCGCTTGCTGCTTGGCGATCAGCGCCTGCACTCCCCGCCGCGCATACGCCATCATCTTCGCGAACTGCTCTTCATCGAAGGCCTGGCGCTCGGCTGTGGCTTGCACTTCCACCATCTTGTGCCCGGAGGTCATCACAAAATTCATGTCAACGTCGGCTCGCGAGTCTTCTTCGTAGCAGAGATCGAGCAGCACTTCTCCATCGACGATTCCCACGCTTACCGCGGCGACGAAATCTCTCAGCGGCACCGAGGCCAGTGTTCCGGCTTCGACCAGTTTTTCCAGCGCCAGCCCTAATGCCACAAACGCTCCGGTGATTGAAGCCGTGCGTGTTCCGCCATCGGCTTGAATCACGTCGCAGTCGATCCATATGGTTCGCTCGCCGAGCCGCGCCAGGTCTGTAACCGCGCGTAAAGACCGGCCAATCAGCCTCTGAATCTCGTGCGTCCTGCCGCTCGGCCTTCCCTTCGCCACTTCGCGCGAAGTGCGCGTGAGGGTGGCGCGCGGAATCATCGCGTACTCGCTCGATATCCATCCCCTGCCGGAGTTTCGCATAAATGCCGGAACGGTCTCTTCAATGGAAGCGGTGCAAATCACACGAGTGTTTCCCACCTCAATCAGCACAGAGCCCTCTGCCGTGGTGATGAATTCAGGGGTGATCGTCACCGCCCGCAACTGGTCGACAGCGCGATTATCGGACCGATAGAACATAACCTAGAATTGTACGCGAACGATTTACCGCCAGAGTTTTTGGTGGAGTCCTAATTTAGATCGGTCTTTCTTCGTGACCTTTGCGAGTCCTTCGCGCCCTTTGCGGTCAAAAGCTTTTGCTCCCGAAATCAGAACACTACCAGTTTTCGCATGAACTTGTGATTTCGATCGCGAAGCAACTCGACAGCGCAGGCTTTACAAATCTCGACTGACTTTTTCAATTCTTCACCAATCTGCATGCAACTTCCAGAGGGCCTTCAGGTTTACTAAAACAGTGAGCATTTCATAGCTCTGACAGCGCCGTAGATCGGGAAGGCCCAGCCTTCCAGGAGGTATCACCGATGTCTCCGAATCTTCGTCTTCACTTCTCGCCCGCTTCTTCGAAACTAAAAACTACAATCTGGCGGTCTATCGCCTTTGTTACTTCGCTTGTGATTTCCATTTCAAGCTTTGCCCTGCAATCGCAGCAACCGCCGCCGGTTGCTTCTCCAGATAATTCGCAGATCGCAGCGAACGGCAGCACAGCGGTCACTGTTCCAGCCGGTACCACTATCGCTCTGGTTCTTACGCAGCCCGTGCAAACACGCCACCTGCATCGCGGTGACGATATTTACGCGCAAATCGTTTCTCCGGTAACGGCGGGCAATGAGGCGGTAATTCCTCCGGGCACATTTGTGCAAGGCAAGTTCGACAAACTGGAACGCAAAAGCGGACGCGGCGAGCTGCGATTGCAATCCATGTCAATTACTTTTCCCGATGGCTATGTCACTCCGATTGCGGGGCCGATGACTTTAGAAAGCAGCGATGGGTATGCGCTGAAAGATCCAGGGAGTGGCCGCTTAGCCGGATTGATCGCGGCGCCAGCGGCCGGAGTTGGGTTAGGCGCATTGATTGGACATTCGCTTGCCAGCTCACAGGGCTCTACCATCACCAGCACCAATCCGCCGGGGTGCATGCCAGGATCGTTCGACTGCCTCTCCTCGAGCGTGACGGGCCCTCCGGATAAGGGCAAAGACACCGTGATTGGCGCGGCGGTTGGCGGCGGGGTTGGTTTTGCAATTGGGTTCTTGCTGGCCGGTACGTCGCACCATTTTTTTCTCGACGTCGGCACGCCCGTGGAAATGGTGCTCCAACATCCAATTTCGTTGAAGCAGGATGAGGTCGCATTGGCCATCCACGACGCCGAGCGGCATCCTGCGCCTGAGCAGCCGGTCGCGCCGCGGCCGGTGCTGACTCCGCCACCGGATGATAACTCGGGCATTTGTTGGACCCCGGGCACGCCGGGAACGCCCGGCACCGATATTCCAGGGACTCCCGCGATCAACGGATCGCCGGGCACGCCGGCGATTCACATTCCAGGTACGCCCGGAACTCCTCCCACCGCGCGTCCATGTCCTTAGGGACCAGCACGCTAACATCTGGCGGAGAGTTTCTCGCGACCCTCCGCCGGTTTAAACTTGAATCTCGATCGTACGGATTTGAATGAAAACGGACTTGATTCGTAACCAGCCTCAACCTTCAAGCCTGCGGCCGAAAATCAACTTATGCCGACCCTAATTGCGCAAGCCACTCGTATCCAGTCCGCGGGGAACAAACCCAAACTCATCGACGAATACATTGGTCGGGTGAACTCGCAGACATCCGTAACCAGCGTCGCCCACATGCACAGCCCCGCCGGATGGATCGAGCCCGGCCAGACCCCTTCTTTTGACGAATTCACAGTCGTACTCAAAGGAACCTTGCGATTGGAACACAAAAGTGGAGCTCTTGAGGTTGGCGCGGGGCAAGCTGTCATCGCTCACGCGGGCGAATGGATTCGCTATTCCACACCGCACGAGGGCGGCGCAGAATATATCGCGGTGTGCGTTCCCGCTTTTTCTATGGAAACTGTCAATCGGGACGAGTAAAGGCAAGATCATTGCCGGATGATTGGGCGCTCTACTTCGTCCCCGGCTTAGGCTTCAGCTTCTTGGCGTACTCATAGCTGATCGCAAGATACTTTTGCAGCTCATTAGTGTTCTTCAGTAACGAATCGGGTACCGGGACATATTCTTTCATCACCGCTCCGTAGGCTTCGAAGAGCGTGGCTTTATATTTCTTCAAAACTTTATCTCGTTCGTCGGCGGGAAGCCTGAGCGCCTTTGCCGGACGGGCTCAGCATTGTGAACATATTTCCATTCAGCGATGTGTAGGGATTCGCCGCGCCTTTTCGTTCGATCTCGGCGTGCGTCGCAATCAGCTTGTCGTATAAAGCAATCGTCTCAGGCCATTGCGTGTTCTTCTTTTTTGCGCTCACTGTATTTTCTCCTCCTCTCGGGGGGTTGAAAAGAAATCCCAATGACCTTTCTTCTCTCCTCGGGAATGCCGCCGAAATTGTAAATCAGCTCAGCGATTCGCCGGTGCGAGGCCTCTTCTCGATAGCCGTTAACGTCGCGTTCGATAGAATTAGTGGCATGGCTTCCCAACGCTCGGTAGCGGTCTTCGATCTCGGCGGCGTGCTGATTGACTGGAATCCGCGCTACCTGTATCGCAAACTTTTCCACGGAGACGATGCGGCTATGGAACAGTTCCTGGCCACCATTTGCACACCTGCCTGGAATGCTCAACAGGATGCGGGACGCTCCTTCGCCGAGGCTTGCGTTTTGCTGAAGCGGGAATACCCCGCTCACGGCGAACTAATCGACGCGTGGATCAATCGCCAGCCAGAGATGGTAGCGGGCGCGATCGATGGCACGGTTGAGATTCTGGGCGACCTTCGCGCTCGCCGTGTTCCTCTCTATGCAGTGAGCAACTGGTCCGCCGAGACTTTTCCGATCTCTCTGGAAAGATTTGAATTTCTACGCTGGTTCGATGGTATTGTGCTCTCCGGCGAAGTGCGTCTGAATAAACCAGACCCGCGCATTTTTCATCATTTCTTCGAGAAACACGCCATTGATCCCAGCCGCGCCGTTTATATTGACGACCTGCGCAAAAACGTGGAGGCTGCCGCCGCTTTGGGCATGCACGGAATTGTGTTTACCGATCCACTATCGCTTCGTGAGGAACTGGTGAATCTTGGATTGCTAGATGCGGAGAACAACAAAATTGTCTCAGATTAACGCTGCGCAGGATTGCCGTTGCGCTATTGGGTCCTAACTTCGATTATGCTTTTCTTCGTGTCCTTTGCGAGTCCTTCGCGTCCTGTGCGGTCAGAGGCTTTGGCCCCGAAACTAGCGCACTACTGCTTCGCTGCGTTCCAAACGCAGTCCGCGCTCAGTGTGGGCTGTGCATTGCCCAACAATATTGCGAAAAATTCCGGCTGAGTTCGTGGTTACCTTACAATTAAGGAATTGTCCCCAGTCGCCGATTGCACCAGGGAGGCGTTCATGAAATTCGCGCATATCATTCTCGGGCCCGTCATTCTCGGACTATCCAGCGTCGCTGTAAGCGCGTTCGCCCAGGATCACCCGGCCCTCACCGCGCAGCCCAATTCCGTTTACGTCGGCGCCGACGGCAAATTCGAATCCGCTCCCGATACCGCCGTCATCCAGTTCGACGTTTCCGTGCAAGACGATTCCTCGCAAACCGCCTACCAGCACGCATCGAAAGACGTCGAACAGGTTCGCCAGGTTCTACACGCCAACGGCATCGAACCCAAAGCCGCCACTATCGGATTTTTCTCCGTCCAGCCCATGTACGACTGGAAAAATCCCAAGCGCAAAGTCATCGGCTATCGTGTCACGACCGATGTCACGCTGAAGCTCAAAGATTTCTCGAAGATCGGGGCGATCACCCAGCAGTTTGCCGACGCCAACGTCAGCGAATCGCAATCGCTCAATTACATTCTGGAAAACATGGACGAGGCCAAGAATAAAGCCGTGGAAGACGCCTATCGCCGCGCCCGCAACTCCGCCGATGCCGTCGCCCGCGCCAGCGGCCGCACTGTCGGCGAACTCTCCTATGCATCGGTCGACACTTTCGAGAATCAGCGCATGCCAGTCCCGCGCATGGCCCGCGCCATGTCGGCGGTTGCTCAAGCCGCCCCCGCCCCCACCGAAGAATTCACCCCGCAAACCGTAACAGTCACGGCCCACGTCAACGCCCTATTCAATTTGAAATGATTTTGTAGGGGAAATGATTATGTAGGGACAGCCGCCCCCGGCTGTCCGCCTCGCGCAGCGAGGTTTGCTCGTGTGGAGCGGACACTCTTGTCCGCTGCCTTTGACTTTGTTGTTGGCTTTGATTTCTGTTGTTGCGTCTTGCGTTCTACGGCCCCGCCTTCACCACCGTAATCCGTCCCACATCCACCGCAACCGGCCGCTGAATCTCCATCTCAATCGACGTTCCCACTTCCAGCTTCACATCGTTGCCGCGCTTGAGCAGCGCCCACGCGACCCCGGCCGCCGCTCCCGCGCCCGCTCCCACTCGCGCGCCGTTTAACCCGCCCGTGGCCAATCCTCCCGCGGTTGCGCCGCCCACGGTGCCAATCGCGCCGCCCTTGGCCGCGTCCTCAACCCGCTTCCCCGTGTCTTTATCCTGCTGAATCGTTCCTTCCTCGTCCTTCACCGATTTATCGTCCGCTCCCGGCGTGTTTTCCACCGAGCCCGGCAGCATCACCGTATAGCCGCTGGGATAAATCATCGAAGTAAAATGCATCAAAATCTCAGCGCGCCCTTTGCCGTGGCCCGCGCGCTCGACATGCGAAATCGTTCCCTGAATATAGGATCCCGCCGGGACGACCACCCGACTGTCCATGACAAATGGAAATGCAGTCTCCGCATAAACCGCATCGCCCTCGCGCGCATTCTTGGTCGAGATCGCCTGCTTCAGCGACAACGGAATCTTGGTTCCGGCCGGAATCGTAACGATGTTGGAATCTTTCGCCGCCGAGGGCAGCGCAGAAGTAGAAGTTGCCGGCGCAGCCTGCGACGCATCAGCCGCCTTCGGCGCATCGGCCGCTTGTCCTAGAGCCATACCTGACGTCAGAACTATGATTAGTAATCCACGCATCGGCGCCTCCGGAGTTATCGCCCGATCTCCGCCTGAGAGTACCACGGCATAGGCGCTAGGATGCAGGGTCCAAAGGCAAGAGTTAGCTGGCTTCGGCGACAGAATTACTCCGAGTAACCTCAGCTTTGTCATTTCGAGCGAAGCGAAATTGCCCGTTTGCGGGCGATTTCGCGAAGTCGAGAAACCCGTTTTTCGCGCTAAAGGATTTAATCAGGGCTTCCCTCTGGCCGCAACTGAATCATTTTGCGCAATTCCGAGTTCCTACCCAAGCAAACTACGGGCTTATTTTCTGCGCCCCCAGGGCGGGTTGTAACCAGCCGGAACCTCGAAGAACGCAGCGTCCGGTTCTGTGCGCCTCACCTGCGTCACCGTCATCGTCACAGTTCCAGTGCGCGGGTCACTGTGTTTCACCAGCATGTTGATTCGAAGATCTTCCGAGTACCAGTGCTCATCCGTGATTACGATCTCCTTGCCGGTTTCGCTGCTCTCGGCCGGAATCGTCTGCTTCTGCCGAACCCCGCGCACCTGCACGCCTTCCATATCGCGCACACCAAGATCTTCTTCTTTCGCGAATTCGTTTTGCGCCGCGCCCTGGCCCGGCGGCATTGCGTAGCGGGTTGAAGGCGGCTCGGTCGATGGCGGATGATTCACAGTAGCTGTCCGGAAAGTTTTTTCGGCCGGATCGATCATGGTCGAAACCCGGCTTTGCGGATCGTAGAGATGAATTCGTATGAGGTTTGGAGTATCGTCGCTCGCGGCAGGCACCTCGGTTCTTGCCTCGTTGTGGATTCGCCCTCGACTGTCCCGCCCCACTTCGCGGAATGTCTTTAAGTCAACCATGTACCCGTTGGGGAGGACCTTCGACCGCTCCACATTCACCACGCCGGCAAACGGCGAGTTAGGGATGGGCGTGATAAAAATGTCCGGACCGCCCTGGGCCGGGGCGTTCGAAATTAAAGCGATGGCAGTCAAGAAAACGAGCCAGAACACGCGAGTCAGACACAACCGACCATGCATACTCACCTCCAGCGGCCACCTCAGCGATAGGATACTCCGGTCGTTTTAGCCCGGCAAGAATCAAGATTAAGGGGAGGGTGCGACTCATGGAGAGGCGGACGCCCTCGTCCGCCTGAAATCTCGAATAATATCGACAGCGGCTTCACTTTGCGTTCGCGCACTGCAAGAGCGGAAACAGTTGCGAATTACTGCGGCAAGACGGCCAGATCCAACGCGTTCGTCACCGCGTATGGCGATCCTGTGGCTTGCTCAAAACTTTCCGGCGTCACCTCAAATACATACAGCGCCCCGGACGAAGGACTAATTGCATATAAGTGATTCGAATTGTCCCATGCAACCTGCGTAACCGCATTCGTCGTCAGCAGCCCGGTATACCGCGTGACGGGACCTGCGCCGTTGAAATGAAACACCTGCAATCCAGCGCTTCCGGCAACAGCCAGCAGTTCTCCCGACGGCGAAATCGAAATCTCATTCACGCTGCCCCCCTCGACTTGCGGCATATTTGCGTAGGTGCTGGTCGTCGCCAGAAACCCGGAGCCGTTCGCGGTATAGACGCCCAATTGGCTGGGCCCGGCAGTACCCCACGTGGAATCGTAGATCGGCGACATCACCACCGCTAAATGATTGGACGAATCGGCAGCGCCCAGCGACGGGCAATATTCCTGCCCTGGCGCTCCCGGAGGCATCGCCGGGACAATATTCAACTCCGTCAATGTCCCGTCACTGGCGCGCTCATACCCGAACACCTGGGGTCCAAAGTGATAGCATGTCGCGCTGTAAGCGTATTGATTGTTCCCAATGAAATTCAATGGTGTAACGTAACCGGGACTCGCCCCCGCAGCGCCCAGATAATCCAGCGACCCGTTCGCCTTGACTGTGAACTCCTGGTACGCGTTGTTCGCGCAATCGCCGCCGAGATAATCCAGGTCGTAAAGCGTAGTGCCCGTGCGGTCGAGGAACACGTCGATTGGACCGCCGCAACCTCCTCCGAGGCTCCGGGCGTTCACCGAGTCGACCTGAGTGATGGCGCCGTCGTCTGACGCGATCGAGAACGAATCGATGTCCACGCCATCGGTCGCGAACAGATAATGCGCATTCACCGCCAGGTATGAGATGGGCGGACTAAACACAAGTCCCACCGTCGCCACCAGCGTTCCATTGGCCGAGGCGGTATAGGCCTGAATCAGATACTTATTGTAATTTGTCATGCTTGAGACGTAGACGAACGCTACGTTGCTCGAACTCCCTTGAATTGAATCTTCGTTTTGTGATGGCACTGCCTGAGCGGACAACAGAACTGCGCTGGCACAGGTTAAACTTAGGACTAGGATAAGCGCGAACACATTTGGCCTTCGGAGCATACGGCACCTCCCTCCCTCGCGCGAACCAGGGCGGTTCGGAGGCGGAGGAGCGCCGATTCAGATGCCTATTCAGGTCCGGTGGTTGGTTCAGTGTTAACGCAGCGGAGTGTTGAGCCCGAGAGATTGCTCAATGATTTGGACGAACCGCTGGGACGAACTAGGAGGCCACGAGGGGATCAGTAGATTAAGTACTTCTTCCTCTTCACTTCAAACTTCTCCAACTCCTCCTGCCAGTCCTGTGCGATTCGCCGCGGATCTTCACCGGCAACCAAAGCGTCGTAAGCCGCCTGATTCACGAGCAACTCGGCCATGCGCTCCATCTTGTAGTCGTTGGAATACAACTTTCTCAAAGCCGCAGCCAACTCAATCCCCAACTCTGGCGCATCAAGCGCATTCCGATCGGTTAATACAATGTTGACGCCCTCGCATTTCTGCCCTGAATAATTGCTTGAGGAGGGCGTAAATTCAAGCGGCACAAATCTTACTCCCGCAATTCCGCGGGCATTCAGGTACGCCGCCAGCTCCTTGCCTTTAATCCACGGCGCGCCCACGAGTTCAAACGGCGAATCCGTTCCGCGCCCCACAGAAATATTCGTTCCCTCGATCAGAGCCACGCCCGGGTACAATGCCGCCGCAGTCACGCTTCGCAGATTCGGCGAAGGATTCACCCACTCCAGCCCCGTCGAATCAAACCAATCGCCGCGCTGCCAGCCCTCCATTGGCACCGTAACAAGCTTGGCATGGATATTGCGTTCCGAGTTGAACATCCTGGCCAGTTCGCCGATCGTCATTCCGTGCCGCACCGGAACGGTCCAATAATCTGTAAAGCTTTCGTGTCCCTCATCCGCCACCGGACCTTGCACAAACGATCCCGTAATCGGATCGGGCCGGTCCAGCACAATCATTTCAATCCCAGCCTTCGCGGCCGCCTCCAGGAAATATCCCAATGTAGTTTCGTAGGTGTAAAACCGCACACCCGCATCCTGAATATCGAAGACGACCGCATCTAATTCGTTCATTACATCCGCCGGAGGCCGCCGCTGCGCGTCCTTCGCTCCATAGACGCTGTAAACCGGAACTCCCGTCGCCGCATCTTTCGAATTGCGAATGTCGGTAGTATCAACCGCTCCGGTAACCCCGTGCTCAGGACTGAAGATCGCGTCCAGTTCGACTCCCGGAGCATGCGCCAGCACATCAATTGTCCGCCGCCCTTCCGCATCGACGCCCGTCTGATTCGTTACCAATCCGATCCTGCTCCGGACCGGCGGCCGGAGCGGCAGACGCCCCTGTCCGCCGTTTTCCTCAATGCCACCCTCCGGTCTCACAACTTTCAATACGTCGAACCCATGCGCCTCCAGCGCGTCGATACCGTTTTTCACGCTGCCGTTGCGCGCACTCATCCGCCGCGCGGCGCTCTGCGCCTCGTTGTAGCCGGTAATGCTTCGCCAGCGGAGCGCTTCTTTTTCGTTCGCGGTCAAAGGCAGAGCGGCTGCAACCGCAGTCGCTACTTTCGATCGCAAAGCGATCGCATTTCCCTTCCCTCGCGGATGCACAACATTCGTCAGCAAAATAATGTAGCTCTGCGTGGTTGGATCGATCCACATCGATGTTCCCGTGAACCCCGTATGCCCGAAGCTTCCCACCGGCAACAAATCCCCGCGATTCGACGAAAACGGAGAATCGATGTCCCAGCCAAAGCCGCGCAGCACCGGCGCGGACGGGGGTTGCTCCGGCGAGGTCATCTTCTCCACCGACAACGACGACAAAATTCCATCGCCGCCATTCAGTAGCGCTTGCGCAAATTTCGCCAGATCGTCTCCAGTCGAAAACAATCCCGCCTGCCCCGCCACGCCGCCCATCCGCCGCACTGTGGGATCGTGTACCACTCCGCGCAGCATGTGCTCGTTTTCGTCGTATTGCGTCGGCGCGATTTTCATTCGCCACGCTGCCGGAGGCACGAACCGCGTATGCGTCATCTTCAGCGGCGAAAAAATACGCCGCATTGCGTATTCATCCAGAGTCTCGCCCGAAACTCGCTCTACCAGCGCGCCGAGAACGATAAAATTCACGTCACTGTAGGAAAATCTCGACCCCGGCGAATCTTCGGGTGCCTGCGCAAACGCCATTTCGTAACCCTTCTGCTTCCCGGTCCACGCAGCTTTCAAATCCAGATCCGGCGACAGCCCTGAGTAGTGCGTCAACAACTGCCGCACCGTAATCTCTTCTTTTCCGTTCTGCGCAAACTCCGGCACATACTTCGCCACCGGATCGTTCAACCGCACCTTGCCTTTCTCCACCAACTGCATCACCGCCGTTGTCGTTACAATCACCTTGGTCAGCGACGCCACATCGAAAATCGTATCCAGCGTCATTGCCTCGTGCCGGGGCTCTAAAGCCCGCGATCCATAAGCCTTTCTGTAAATAACCCGTCCATCGTGCCCGACCACAAGCACCGCGCCAGGAATACTCGCGTCATGGATCGCCTGTTCGATTACCGCATCTACCGCCGGAAGCTTGAGTGAATGCGCAGGGGCAGCCGCCCCGGGCTGCCTGCCCTGAGCGGAGTCGAAGGGTCCATCCATGCGCAGCGCGGCGACTTCTGCCGAACTGCCTTCACGATACTGCCCAACCGAGATGCAACACAGGAGCATTGTCGGCATGAATGCAAACACAAAACGTGCCCGCACAGTCCTCATCGATTTTGTTCTTGTTGAATAGATGCTTTGACTCTACACAACCCCGCAGGAGTCCTCAAGGAACTCAAGTAAGGGCGGTATCCCAGTCACTCCGCTAGGCTATTTACCCATTCGCTGCCCCCTGCTATAACTCGTTCAGATTCAAAACTGATTGCCGGAAAAACTATTCTGACCAGCGCGGCTCCAAATCCGCTGACATCTCTTCAAGGGGCGTTCGAGCATCAGGACTACGTCTTCGATGGCGCATTTTCAATTCTGCAAGAAGCTGTCGTACAGAAGGCATTCCCCGGAGCCTCGGTTGCCGTCACGCATCAGGGCAAGCTGGTCGTCTTCAAATCGTGCGGCGGGTTTATCTATGACGAGGATGCCCCACTTCTCGCGTCTTTTGCGAGGAGTAGGGGCTTGGACTCCCAGACGGCCCAGAGCGAACTGCCGGCCCGGGATTTTCAATCCGAAGTTACGCCTGCCACCCTTTTTGACCTGGCTTCGCTAACCAAGGTAGTCGCCACCACTCCGATGGCAATGCTTCTCTACGAGCGCGGGCTTCTGGATCTCGACGCTCCAGTCTCAGCGATCGTTCCGGAAGTTATCCGTGACGAAGGAATGGATTCCCGCCGCCGCGAAATAACGCTGCGGATGTTGCTAACGCATTCCTCCGGCCTTCCCGCGTATGAAAAATTATTCTTGAAGGCCGGCACCCGCGAGGCGCTTCTGCGGTGCGCCTTTACAACGCCGCTAACCGCCGATCCCGCCACTCGGGCCGAATATAGCGACATAGGATTCATCATCCTCGGCATCGCTCTCGAACGCCTGGCCGATGAATCACTCGACCGCTTCTGCCAACGCGAAATCTTCGCACCGCTCGGCATGACGGAGACCACGTTCAATCCGCCTGCGGAAATCCGCAATCGCATCCCGCCTACCGCCGACGAAACCCCGTCTGGCGCGGACACTCTTGTCCGCGAAATGTCTCCGTCTCATATGAATCCGGGCGTAAGCCCGCGCAGCACCTTCCGCGGCCGAATCATTCAAGGCGAGGTACAAGACGAAAACGCGAGCGTCCTCGGCGGTGTCGCCCCGCATGCCGGCTTATTTTCCACCGCGGCCGACCTCGCTAAATATGCCCACGCCATGCTCTCCGGCGGACGCCCCATCCTCCGCCCCGAAACTGTCTCTCTCTTCACCCGCCGCGAATCCGATCCTCCCGGCACGTCCCGTGCTCTCGGTTGGGACGCTCCCTCGTCGCCTTCGCAATCCGGAAAATATTTTTCCCCGCAGTCTTTCGGTCACCTCGGCTATACCGGAACCTCTCTTTGGATCGATCCAACGCGCAATCTATCCGTTACATTGCTCACGAACCGCACCTGGCCAGATTGTTCCAATCAGTCGATTAAACGTTTTCGTCCAAGATTTCACGACGCCGTAGTCGCCACCCTCGACCGTCAAGGCTAAGGAATGTAGAAGCGTCACCCGAAAAGCCGTTCACCCTTCTCTTGCGCGATATTGGACCGAGCAGATTCTGCTCACATCCGCGCACTGCTCTCGTTCTGCCGTCACCTCAGGCTACAGTGTCGCCCGTAATCATCGCGCAGGATTTCCGTAGTACGACAGCCGCTCACCTCCTCAGAAGCCGATTAACTCGCGCAAATACAACACTTCACCCTTGGCAACACACACTTGTCGGATTCACCGGACTTTTTGGCAAACAATTTGCTCATCAGATACACGAGAAGGAAAAAGATACGGCAATAAAATATCCCCCCGGAGGATCTCTCGTGAAAAAAACCGTGCGCTCTCTCACATTTCTCGCCGTGCTATCGATCATTCTGGGCCTTGCTCTTTCGGCTACTGCCCAGAGTTCTTCGCAACAGGCTCCGCCTGACGCGCAGGCCCAGGCTCCGAATCCTCAGCCGCCATCCCCTGGGCAGAGCGCTCAGCCCTCGACCCCGGCTCAAGCGCCCGAGCAGGCCGCGCCGCCCGCCACTAATTCCACCACAAACACCGATTCCGCAACTGCCACCGGCTCTCAACCCTTTACCGGAACTATCGTGAAAGCCGGCGATAAATATATGTTCCAGGAAGAGGGCACGGGAAAGACTTATGACATCGACCATCAGGACCAGGTTCAGAAGTTCGAAGGCAAGCGCGTGAAAGTGCATGGCGCCCTCGACCCCGATGGCAAGACCATCCACCTTCAATAACAGCCGCCACCGGCTTTGAATCCAAAGCCACATGTGGGGACAGCCGCCCTCGGCTGTCCTCGTCGCGTTAGCGACGGCTTTCTCTTTCAGTGAAGTCCCAGTAGCGATGTCGCCCCGCGAACCTCACCCCCTCAGTTTGGATTCCCCGCCAACAAATCGGTAGAATAAGAAGACAATGCCCTCCGAGCTAAATTTCGGCCCCTACGTTGACCTTGAGAATGGCAAAAAGGTCGTGAAAGATTTGACCTTCGGCAATCCCACGCCGGAGGGGGTGGTGCTGACCACGCTCGACTCGGCGGTGAACTGGATGCGCAAAGGCTCGATCTGGCCGATGACCTTTGGACTTGCCTGCTGCGCGATTGAGATGATGTCCATGGGGGCTTCGCGCTTTGATATTGCACGTTTTGGAGCCGAAGTATTTAGGCCGTCGCCGCGGCAGAGCGATCTCATGATTATCGCCGGACGCGTATCGAACAAGATGGCGCCCGTGATCAGGCTTTTGTGGGAACAGATGCCGGAACCCAAGTGGGTGATCTCGATGGGCGCCTGCGCAACTTCAGGCGGTGTATTCAATAACTACGCGCTGGTGCAGAGCGTTAATCAGGTGATTCCCGTCGATATTTACGTTCCGGGATGTCCGCCGCGGCCTGAGCAACTCATTTACGCGATTACTCTTTTGCAGGACAAAATTCAAAACGAACGCGGAACCATAAAAAAAGCCCTCAATATTTCTTAAGTCCACTGTTCCGGCAAGAACCTTCCCCCGGGCTTTTAACGAACAAAATTTGATGCCGCCTTTTATTCCAGTCCTTTTCCTGTGCAAATCACGCCGGGCCGTCGCACAACTGTTTCGCCGCCAATGGCTTGGCGCATTGCTTTGCTCTGTGTCATCCGTCACATGCGGAAAACGGAAACCATTCTACTCTGATATGAATCTAAGGTATTGGATGTAGCCTGCTACAGTTTTCCCGCTAGAGCTTTCAGGTGGCGTCCGTATTCGGAAGGTGTTTCATGATCACGAAACTCATTAACGTTTTCTTCGGTTGCCGCCGACATCCCCACTACAGTTTCCCGGTTACGATTCGCGCGTCGGCCGGCCGGCCGCAAGCTGGCGCTCTGACGGGTACCTATGTCGTTTGCCTCGATTGTGGAAGAGAATTCCCCTACGACTGGGAAGAAATGAAAGTGATCACGTCGCCCGCCGAGAAGCGTCACTACATTGCCTCACTGGCGACCAAAGCAGCCGCCTAGCGATAACTGCCCACCGCAAACAGGTTTGTCGTACCAAGCCAGCGCCTCGTCGTATTAAGCCGGCTTCGTCGTGCTAAACCGGCTTTGTCGTCTTAAGCCGGCTAACCCCAGCCAGTTCCTGGTTCTAAGACCCTCTTGTCGTCCCGAGCGAAGCGAGGGATCCTGGTTTTCTTGTTTGAGAGCGTATCAATGCGCCGCAACCGTGGCCGCGCTTCTCTTCTCCATCGGAACGAAGCTTCGCTCTTCATGCCCAGTATAGATTTGTCGTGGCCGCGTGATCTTCTGCTCCGGATCGGAAACCAACTCCTGCCACTGCGCCAGCCATCCCGCAGTCCGCGGAATTGCGAATAAAACTGTAAACATTTCCGGCGGAAATCCCATCGCCTGATACATGATGCCGGAATAAAAATCTACGTTAGGATAGAGCTTCCGCTTCACAAAATATTCATCCTCCAGCGCAATCCGTTCCAACTCCAAGGCGATATCGAGTTTCGCATTCCGGCCCGTAACCTGAAAAACTTGTTCTGCCGTCCATTTGATGATTTTCGCCCGGGGGTCGTAGTTCTTATAGACACGATGGCCAAATCCCATCAGCTTTACTTCGCCTTCTTTTACTCGCTTAATGAAGGCGGGGACGTTGTTCTTAGTTCCAATCTCCTCGAGCATCTTCAAAACTTCTTCATTCGCTCCGCCGTGCAAAGGCCCAGCCAGAGCCGCCGCTGCCGACGCTGTGGCCAAATATGGATCGGTCTGTGAGCTAGCCACGGATCGCATCGCATTCGTGCCGCAATTCTGCTCGTGGTCGGCATGCAGAATAAAGAGAATGTCCAGCGCCTTCGAGATCACGGGATTGGCCACATATTTCGGCTCCACCATCTTCCACAACATGTTCATGAAGTTTTCTGTATAGCTCAGATCGTTGTCCGGATATACATACGGGAAGCCCACGTTATAGCGGTAGGACATCCCCGCGATCGAAGGAACTTTGCCGATCAATCGCTTGATCTGAAGCATGCGGTTGGCCGGGTCGTGCACCTGCTTTGCCTCCGGGTATACGCTGGAAAGTGCCGCCACCGTGCTGACGAACATCACCATGGGATGAGAGTCATATCGGAAGCCTTCCATAAACTTCTTCGTGGCTTCGTGCAGCATCGTGTGGTGCGTGATGTCGTGAATCCAGGTTTTGAGCTCACTTTGCGTCGGCAACTCGCCGAACAGAAGAAGGTAGGCTACTTCCAGAAAAGTGCAGCGCTCGGCCAGCACTTCGATGGGATATCCGCGATAGCGCAGGATTCCTTTATCGCCATCGATATACGTGATGCTGCTCCGGCACGAAGCGGTGTTCATAAACGCGGGATCGTAGGTCATCAAGCCGAAATCGTCAGGACCGGTTTTGATCTGGCGCAGGTTCATGGCGCGAATGGCGCCATTCTCAACGGGGATGGTATAGGTTTGGCCCGTGCGATTATCGGTGACGGTAAGGGTGTTTTCTGGCATGGCGGCTTCGATTCCTTCTGACAAAGCTATATGGCTAGCCTAGCCTACCCTAGTTCATCGAAGCAAGAAGCGGCGGTAACGGAGGTCACGAATGCCGGTGATGATGGGACCGTTTCGGTTTCACGTACGAGATGAGCGGAGATTGGAATATTGTGAATTGCGTGATTCTTACGAATCGATCAGAAAATCCCGCAGCAACTGCTGAAAGAGCGTCGCGGTCGGTTCCCAGGCTCCCTGCATCGCCTGTGCTCCGGCATTTGCATAGCCCGGATCCGGTCGGGGACGCAACCGAATAAATGGCGGCAGGCCATAACGCACTGCGATGAAGTTTGCCCAAAGCCGCGCGGTTCGGCCGTTTCCGTTGCCAAACGGATGAATTCGCACCCACTCGGCATGCGACCACCCACACACATCAATTACGGCTGCAAGCTGATCTGCGTCCGGCTCATCATCGAATGACAACTCCGAATCCAATTGAGCAATTAGATTTTGAAGCGTTGACTCGAAGCGACGCAACTCTTTCGCGACCTTCGCCGGAGGCACACCGTAGTGGCTTCCGACTTTCACCTGAACGTCTTCAAGTTCTGGTTCTCTCCGAAAAGCGCCAATAAACCTCAGCTCGGGCACATTCAGGCCCTTCATGAAAAACGTTTGCCAGCGTCGAGCTAGGTCTACCTTCGGAGTCTCGCGCAGCCGGGCTCGGCTAACAATCTCTTTTAAGACGCGCTCAAGATTTCTTCGCAGTCTGGGACTGTCGGCGTCCCAGCTAGGCACCCAGGACCTCTCGAATTTTGCTTTGCACTGGGCCGGCGGGTTTGGCGATTTTCTCGGGCTGGCCCCGCAGTCACGTCGCCTTCTAGGGGATCGTCAAGGGCAGCCTCTGCGTCCACGAACGCGCCGATGGCGCGTTCGAATCCGGGATCCCGTTTCCGATAGGTTCGAAGGCCAGCTAGATGGGCTTCGATGACCCGCTCCCTTTGGGTGCGCCGGCTAAGGTAGCCTTTGATGGCCTCATTCAGCAACTGGTTGATAGGGCGCCCTTCGATCTTGCTGAGATGCTGGAGGGCGGCGCGTTCCGCGGATTCGATCCTGAGGGTGAAAGGAATCTTCGCCATATTGGATAGCATAGGGCAAGGCCCTAGGCGATGTCAATTTGTCGTTTTGACGTCACTTGATCTTCGCTTTCGGCTCTTAATTATTTGCAGATCAGAGACGACAGAAAAGAAAAACCGGCGACCGCAGCCGCCGGTTCAATCATTCAACCCTCACTCAGACTAATTCGACGAATCATCCCGCCGCTTCAAAGTTGGACGATCATCGTCGCTCTGCGTGTTTCCAGTCCCGCTATCGCTGCTGCTGGTTGAAGTCCGCCGCAGGCTGGGCTTGTTTATATCTTTCTGATCGAGGGCCTTGTGGCGATTTTCGATCGAGGCCAGCCGAGCTTTCACTTCGTCGAACTCCGAAGTAGTCACAACATACTGCTGCTTGGCAGGGAGAATCTTGCGGATTTCCTCCTGCGATTTTTCGATGCGGTCCGGAGTCTGCGGATGGGTATCGAATGCCTTCGAGATCGTCCCCGGCTTCTTCTTCTCCATCGCCTGAATTTTTTCGAAGAACGATACGAACGCCGATGGATCGTACCCGGCGCGATACATATACTCCACGCCCAGATAATCCGCCTCGGCTTCGAAAGTGCGCGAGAACTTCAGGAAGGTCATGGGAATCGCCAGACCCGCCGCTTCATAACCCGCATAGCCAATCGCGCCACCCATGAAGATGAACGGGATTGAAGCCATCTGCAATAAGTTTGCGCGCGTCATTTCCCGGCCATAGTGGCAGGCGGCGACGTGGGCAATTTCGTGCGCCATCACGCCCGCCATTTCGGCTTCCTCATCGGCCGCGAGAATCAGGCCGGAGTTCACGTAGAAGAATCCGCCGGGCAATGCCATGGCGTTTACAACGTCTGAGTCGATCACTTTAATAGTGAATGGCACCTGCGCATCCGAGTTGCGCACCAGGTTCTGCCCGATGCGATTTACATACTCCGTAATTACTGGATCGTTGACGAGCTTAACCTGCGATTCAATCTGCTGCGCGTAGACGCGGCCGCGCGCCACCTGGCCCTCGACTGTATACCAGTTGCCCATGCCGCGCGTGCAACCTACGTTGCGATTTCCCACCGCGTCGACATCATCTTTAGTTCCATCATGCTTGATCTGGCTGTCATCCTGCGTGGGCAATGCCGCCGGCGCCTGCTTTGGGGCGTTCTGAATGTCGGCGGCTTTAGGCTGGTCTTTATCCGGATCCTGAGTCGGTTGGGTTTGCGTCGTCGGCGTCTGGGTCTGAGTTTGAGTTGGGGTCTGATTTGGGTTTTGACCGGGAGTCTGATTCGGCTGTTGGGTTTGTGCGAACGTCCAGGGCCCTGCGCCGAACGCCGCTACCACCACAGAAATTGCCAACCACCGCGATTTCATAAATACCCCTTTTAGCGCACTACGTACTCTTAATCGGCATTATACGCCCGGTTTACACGGTTCCAGCCCGAACTTTTGGACTTCTGGCATAAATTAGAAGCGCCGCGGCAGCCTGCGGGTTATCCAACAGTCGGGCAAAAGACAATTAAAAATCATGGCTCAGCTCGGGGCTTGGTCCTTGCTGGTTCTTCCGCGCCGCAATGTGCGGAGAATTGCCTGCAACAGTTATCCCCTCCCCGCCACGCTCAACGACGTATGCGCCGGAGGCCCGCAATCATCGTTTCACAGTCAGCTTTTCACAATCATCGGTTCGCGAGAGTCGAAATTTCTCCCCGGCCGAGCAGGCTAAAATCCGCTGTGACCAAAGTGAGGTTCAGTACTTGGGCGGTCGCCGCCAGAAAGCGGTCGGCGGGGTCATTGTGGTCCCACGACAAACGGCGGGCGGCCAAAGCGATTTCGTGGGTTAAAGGCGCCTCGTAGAAAGAGGCCGTCGCACGGGCAACCCAGGCGCTAATATCTTCGGGAAGGTGAATTCTCTTCTTCGCATGAAGAGTGAGCGCCTCCCATGTACTCACCGGCGAGAGCCACCGCTCATTCTCGGGATTTTTGATTTCCTGCGCGGTTCTTTTTCCCAGACGATCCGATCCTTGCATGCTCCATATCCAGATGTGCGTATCCAGCAGCAGTTTCATTGCGCAATACCTCCCACTCGTCTTCGTCATTCGCCGGCGAGACGATGTCGCCCAAAATCTGGATTTCGTTCTTCATCGAGCCAAACCAATCTGCGCCCTGAGCCTTCGCGGAAGGAGGTGAAACTTCGGCCACGGGTTTTCCAAAACGAGTGATACAGATTGGAGTTTTGGTTTTTTGCACTTCGTCGATCATGGAAAGGCACTTGGCCTTGAATTCGGAAATGGCAACTTGCTTCATAACCCATTGGACCATAGTCATCTAAATTGGTCAAATAGTTCTTAGGATAGGATTTTTTGGAGGAGCGTCCCCGTATAGATAGTTAGACTGATTTAGGTCAGTCAGTCCGCAGATCGATCTGCTCCAGAATCGCCCTTGTTTCCGCAGCTGGGTCGGCAGCTTCCGTGATGGGACGCCCCACCACGATGTGGCTTGCTCCTGCGGCAATCGCTTCGGCGGGAGTCACCACCCGAACCTGATCCGCGTGTCCGGAGCCAGCAGGGCGAACGCCGGGAGTCACTAGATCGAAAGCATGCCCAAACTTGGCGCGCAGCGCCGGTGCCTCGCGTGCCGAGGCAACGAGGCCATGGCAACCATTGCTTAATGCGACGGCTCCGAGCCGGATCACTTCTTCCACCACAGAGCCGTGGATACCGATCATGTCCAGATCGCTTTCGTCCATGCTGGTCAAAACGGTTACCGCCAGAATTCGTAGCGCTGGATTTGAGTTGTGGGCTGAATGGACCGCGGCGTGGAGCATTTTACCGCCGCCGGCCGCATGGACGGTCAACATACTCACGCCCAATTGGGCCGCCTCGCGAACGGCTGCCGCCACGGTGTTTGGGATGTCGTGATATTTCAGGTCAAGGAAAACGTGGCGTCCCGAGGCGACGAGATCGCGAACCACCTGAGGGCCTTCGGCGGTATAGAGCTGCATACCGACTTTGAAAGTCAATGCCGAATCGCCGACGGCGGCCACGATTTTTTGCGCGACTGCGGCGGTGGAAACGTCTAAAGCGACAATCAGGCGGCTGCGAGGATCGCCGCTTGGATGGGTGCTATCTTTCTCAGTCAAATTAAGCTCAGTCAAACTAGGCTGAGTCAAACTAGACTGACTCAAATCAGGGATGCGATTGGGCGGAGCAGATGGCATCCCCACGAGTGTAGTACGTCTATCGAAGTTCCGCCATCGGATGATTGAACGCTACCGTCTGGTAGACCGGATGATGTTCTGCCCGCGGCTTTACCAAATCGATGCGCACCTTTTGCAGTCCACGATCTTCAAAGTGCAGCACCCGGGCGGCGCCATAGGAAAGGTCGATGATTCGGCCCGGCACGACCGGACCCCTATCGTTCACCTTAACGACGACCGCTCGTCCATTGCTCAGATTTGTGACCCGCACATAGCTTCCCAAAGGCAAAGTGGGATGCGCGGCGGTCATGTCGTACATATCGTAATCCTCGCCGCTCGCCGTGGGTTTTCCGTCGAAATAGTCGCCGTACCAGGAAGCCGTCCCAACCTGATACGGATGGTTCTTGGCTTGGTTACGTACTTCAGGCTGAAAATGGCTGGGGCTAGTCGGCGCGGAACTGGCCTCCGAGCTGTTTGGTCCCTGAGCCGCTCTCAAGCCGACGATCAAAATCCCGATCATCAGTCCGTGAGCTATACGTCGTTGCATTCAGTTCTCCTCGCATCTCAAAAGTCGTCCTAGCTAGCATCTCCCGTTAACGTTCTATAAATCGTAGAGGGGTTGGGAGAGGCTTGTCAATCGGAATTTTCATTGGTAAAGTTTATTGTCTAGTAATAGATATAACACGTAACTTATTGTTAATTATGATAAACATACAACATGTATATCAAAACAATAGGCTTACATGTTTACATATTAGTAACTACTCAAACCTCCTTACACCAAGCAAAATTTTCATCCCCAATTAATTCAATCACTTACATGTAAATTCGACCTAAGTGCTTTACCGTTAGCGTTTTAACCGAAAGGTTGCCTCCAAATATCTATTATCGTCGAGCAAAATTGATGCCAAACCAGTTGCAGCGACACTCCAGGTATTCGAACCGCCGAGTCACCATAAACTGTTTTGGTAAGACGATACTGGGACTACACTCGAAGAACTATGCCTGACCAACCACCAGTTGTGCTGACCATCGGCGGCTTCGACCCGTCTTCCGGCGCTGGAATAACCGCCGACATTAAGACGATTGCCGCCCACGGCTGTTATGGCGCGGCCTGCATAACGACGTTAACCGTCCAGTCGACAAGCGGCGTCAAACGAGTCGAGCCCGTCGATCCCGACCTCATAAGAGAAACGCTTGAGGAGTTGGCTGCCGACATGTCGATTGCGGCTCTTCACATTGGAATGCTGGGCAGTGGAAAGGCGGTAAAAGCCGTCGCGGAGTTTCTGGATGAGGGCTCGGGGAGAGGCAAATTCCCGAATATCGTTTTGGATCCAATTCTTAAATCATCGTCAGGCACCGATTTGCTGGACGCCCCCGGCGCCAGGTTGCTGCTCGAAAAGCTTATCCCTCTGGCCGATATGATTACGCCGAATATCGACGAAGCTGCATTTCTTACCGAGCTCAAAGTCACCGATCTCGACGAAATGAGAGCGGCGGCGGCGAAGTTGCATCGGATGGGTTCGGCCGCCGTGGTCATTACCGGCGGGCACCTGGAAAAGGCTACTGATTTGTTGAGCTTCAAAACAAAGCATGGAGTTGAAGAAGAGGTTTTCAAGGCCGAGCGGCAGCGTTCGAATTGCACCCACGGAACCGGCTGCGCCTTCTCGACCGCGATAGCTTGCCACCTCGCACTCGACCGCGGGCTGGCCGAGGCAACGTTGTTAGCCAAGACCTACGTTACGGCCGCGATTGCGGCAGGGCATCCCCTCGGTCGCGGAACCGATCCGGTCCATCATCTTTATCGCATGTATCAGCAGCGCCGTGCTGCATCTGCAAACCAATCCCAGGATTGAGTAAAAGCCTTGACGTGGGAGAGGGATATATCTGCGGTGAGCTTTAAGCGGCGAATTATAGTTTCTTAGTCGTTATCGGGATCGGAAGGCTTCTTCAGCAGAATCCCAGCGACAAACGCCGCGGTCGCGGCCAACAACCATTCGATCCGCCACATCTGGATCGCCTGGAACTCTCCCAGATTCGATGCCTTATAAAACACGCTCACCCCGACTGCTCCAGCCAAGCACCCTAAACCGAAGATAAAAGCTATCAGGGACGCAGTCGGCAGGCCCATCCATCGCTGAATTTCGTGAAAGTGCAGGTATCGCAACCAGGCCGGGAAAGTGATGTTCCGCCAAATAGTGGTGGCCCCGTCCGACAATCGACTCAGACTTTCGGCCCACGGGCTCATTCGAGCGGTTGCATTTCTTTCGCCCCTGCCTATCGCAGAGCGGACTGCCCCACAAGCGTGGCAGTATCTCGCGCCTATCATGAACTCCTGGTGACAGGTAGCACAGGTCTCTGCCATCGACGGCAGAGGCGGTGAGGATATCAGTTCCGTAACAGGTGCAAGCACGGACGGAGACTGCCAAAATTCTTGTGGAGTGCCTTGAACTACTTCACTCATAGAAAAGAATGCTTGCCTCTCGAAGGGCAACCTGACAGCCAAAGTTGTGCGACCCCTAACCGCTTGCCCGGTCAATTAGTTGCGGCACGTTCTGCTTCACCCGCCGTAAAATCCGTGCAAATATTACTCGAAGATCAAAGTAAAGAAGACTTGCCAAAGATGTTCGACGGCCGAGATTTCCGCCGATCTCTGCGCCGATTATAGGATTGAATCGTTGCCATTCGTGAAGTTTGTCGTGACCCGTCCATAACTGCCTTGGTTCGTCAGTTGCTGCCAAGAACTTGAGGTAAACTGAAGCTCAAGGGCCTTCTGGTGACGATGCAGTCGATTGGTGCATTTGCAGATGGTGGATCGGCAAACCTTACTGGTCCACGCCGGACCGTGACCTGCCGGACCCTGATCTGCCGGACCATGACCTACCGGACCATGACCTGCGTTATCCCGACCATGACCTGCGTCATCCTGCTTTGTTTGGCTGTCTCCACGGCAGTTGCCCAAGCGCATGCCGCGCCCGCGAGCAGAGCTCTTTCCGCTGCACCGGATTCGCCCGGCCATGATCCGCTTATCGAATCCGGGCTCGACCATTTCTACAACATGGACTACGACCGCGCAATTCAGGACTTCGAAAAAAATCTGGATCGTCATCCTGCCGATCCAGCGGCAGTCAACCACGTTCTGAGCACGGTCTTGATGCGCGAGCTCTATCTTATGGGCGCGATGAATACCGGCGAGTACGCCAATGATAGTTTCATCGGGCAGGCCCACCGTGCCGCAGACCCGGAAGTTAAGAAACAAATCAAAGCGCTCGTGGATCGCGCCGAAAGCCTCGAAGAAAATGAGCTTAAGGCCGATTCTTCGAATGTGGATGCTTTCTACGCCCGCGGCGTAACCCGCGCACAGTTCGCGCTGTATACCGCATTGATCGAGCGCGCCTGGGTATCGGCTCTGCGCAATGCGGTGGGCGCGCGCCGCGACCACGAGCGCGTGCTGGAGCTCGATCCGAATTATGTGGATGCCAAGCTTGTCGTCGGCGCGCACAACTATGTGATGGGCAGCCTGCCGTGGAGCGTCAAGATGGCTGGCGCGATGGTTGGTTTGAGCGGAACCAAAGAAAAAGGTTTTGAATACTTGCGGGAAGTCGCCAACAGTAGCGGAGAAAACGGCGTTGACTCGAAAGTTGTGTTGAGCTTGTTTTTGCGCCGCGAACATCGCTATGACGAAGCGCGCGCTTATATGCACGACTTGGCGGCGCGATATCCGCGGAACTATCTTTTTCCCGTCGAGGAAGCCAACCTGCTCCGCTCGAGCGGGCACGCGGCTGAAGCTGAGGTCGCTTATCGTAAAGTATGGCAGAACGGGCGTGAAGGGAAGTATGGCAACCTGCACTACGAGCTGGCGGCCTGGGGTTTGGGCGAATTGCTGCGCGGCCAGAAGGATTACTGGGGAGCCGCCGCCGCCTACGAACTGGTTGCGCAAGCGCCATCTCCCGATCCCGAAACCCTTCAGAACGCTAATCTGGCAGCCGGAGAGATGTATGACCTGCTACAAAAACGCGATCTAGCGGTAAGAAAGTATCAGGCCGTGCTTGCCGAAAATTCGGGCACTCCTCCAGCCGAACGGGCGCGCAAACACATCCGAGAGGCTTATCGCGAATGATATCGTCTCCGCTTTCGCGACCTGACAAGAATGCCAAGCCCGCAAAGAAAGCCGAGAGCAGATCTGGGTTGTCTGCCCTCGGCCATGTTAGCCAACGTCTAGCGGATACCGGATGTAGTCGTGGTCGCGACTGTTCCGGCTCGCGCTTCTTCCCCGGCTGCCGTCGCGCGCGACTCGGGCGGGGCCGAGAAGTGCAATGTCATTCCGAAATCCGGAAGTCGCATCGTCGTCACGAACTGCCCAGTCGGCCTTGAGACTACAACCAACTGGCTGTGATCCGAAGGATGCGATTCCTCGGTGTCAACGACCATCATCATGTAGGTTGCCCGGTCGCCGCCGATGTTGTGCAACGTTAGCATTTCCGGACCGCTGCTTTGCGTGGTGAAACGGTAAGTTCCCGCCGGCACAACGGCATTTTGCCAGTGCACCTCGTGAGCCAGCTTAAAAGTACCGGCCGCTTCCTGGGCCAGACTGGGCGATGAGTTCAAAGCGCTCAGCGTCAAAGCAGCGCCAAAAGCTAATCTGCGGATCGATTTCATTGGAATCTCCTGTTCTTTAGTCTGAAGAGCACACTTCGGACGCAAGGCCGAATGGCGTGGGCTCAGATTGATGTGGAGATCAACGGGGTCAGGCGGGATTGCAAACCAACATCAGGGCTGGCCTGCAAGAGAAGCTTCGCGGAACCGGCAACTGAGGTGATTTGCGAAGTAGTTCCAATATGCGGCACGCTTGCGCCTGAGTCCAACGCAAAAAATTTATCGTACTGATCGACGAGCATTCTCCGCTGGATGAAGCGGACGCCCCCTTGACTTGACTTTCTGCGCATTTAACCGCTCCCGTTTGCATAAATCCGCCGGGATACGAGAACATACAAGGTTTGCGCATCTATTCGATTCTTACTGAGGAAGCGGCCTAACTATGGCGATACCGAAGAAGCCCGCAAAATCGGCGGCATCCGCACCGCGGGTTGAAGTAGTCAACGAAAAGAAACCACTGAAATCCGAAGCAAAAGCGCGGAGCGGCGCGAAGCATAACGGCGCAATCGAGCCGGCAACGGGCAAACTTGGAGTGATGATCCCGGGCATGGGCGCCGTGGCGACGACGTTTGTCGCCGGCGTCGAGGCGATTCGCAAGGGCCTGGCCAAGCCGATCGGATCGCTCACGCAGATGGGAACGGTGCGCCTGGGAAAGCGCACCGACGGCCGCTCTCCGAAGATCAAGGAGTTTGTGCCACTGGCCGCACTTGAAGATTTGGTTTTTACCGGATGGGACATCTTCGAGGACAACATGTACGAAGCCGCATCGAATGCGGGCGTGCTCGATCAGCGGCTTCTCGATCGGCTGAAGCCATTTCTTTCGACCATTACGCCTCGCGCCGCCGTCTTCGATCACAATTACGTAAAGAAGATCGACGGGCCGAACGTGAAGACGGGCAAGACGAAAATGGATCTTGCCGAACAACTTCGTGCCGATATCCGCGACTTTAAGAAAACCAGCGGCGCAAGCCGATTGATCACCATGTGGTGCGGATCGACCGAGTCCTACATTGCCGCGGGCGAGGCGCATCAGTCCGTGAAATCGTTCGAAAAAGCCCTGCGCGAAAATGACGACATGATTGCGCCCTCAATGGTCTACGCCTACGCGTCACTGATGGAGGGTGTTCCCTTCGCTAATGGCGCGCCAAATTTGACCGTCGATTTGCCTGTGATGCTTGAACTCTCGCGCCAGAACGAAGCTCCGGTCTGCGGCAAAGATTTTAAAACCGGGCAAACCTTGATGAAGACGATCCTCGCGCCTGGCTTCAAAGCGCGCATGTTAGGGCTGAATGGATGGTTCTCCACCAACATTTTGGGCAATCGCGACGGCGAAGTGCTCGACGATCCCGGATCGTTCAAAACCAAGGAAGAGTCGAAGCTTTCGGTGCTCGAGCACATTTTGCAGCCCGAGCTTTATCCCGAGCTTTACGGCGATATGTACCACAAAGTGCGCATCAACTATTACCCTCCGCGCGGCGACAACAAAGAAGGCTGGGACAACATCGATATCTTCGGCTGGCTGGGCTACCCCATGCAGATCAAAGTCGATTTCCTGTGCCGCGATTCGATCCTCGCCGCGCCGATTGTGCTTGATCTGGTTTTGCTCATGGACTTGGCGAAGCGCTGCTCGGGCTTACGCGGCCTGGGAATTCAAGAGTGGCTCAGCTTTTACTTCAAATCCCCAATGACCGTGCCGGGGCTTTATCCCGAGCATGATCTATTCATCCAGTTGATGAAGTTGAAAAACACGCTGCGGCATTTGAAGGGCGAGGAACTGATTACGCATTTGGGGTTGGAGTATTACGACTAGCCCTCAGAGAGCGTAATCTTGGCTAAGGTGGTCTTTGGCACGCCGGTCGGGCGATCCAGCCATTGACGCACTTGCGACAACATGACGATTTCGATCTCCACGCAGCAGGACCTGTTTTACCTGGGTTCCGGCATTGATCTCGCAAAGCTGGCGCGGAATATGCCGACAAACTTGGAAGACGCCGGAGACGATGCGCGCCGCGCGTGCATACTTGGGGCGGTCATGTGCTGCGCGTCTTTTTTGGAATGCAGCATTAATGGGCCATATGACTATGCTCGGACCGCCTACCGCAGAACTAAACTCCACAAGGCCCTAGAAAGTGTATGGAGCGAGGGATTCGACAAGCAGCCAGTGCTGGCGAAGTACCAGATTGCCTTGGCTTTAGCCGGACGAGAATCTTTGCGAACCGATGTCGAACCCTACCAGTCTGCCGCAAAACTAGTCGATCTCAGAAACGCTACCGCTCATCCGAAAGAATTGATCGAGAGCGAAACGCAACAAAAGAGGCTGGAAACTAAGCTTAAAGGTAGATACGCTTTCAGCCCGCCGAAGGAGTACCGGCGCGAGTTCTTTCCATATCGTTGCCTTAGCATCGACTGTACCTTCTGGAGCGCGGAGGCTGCCGCAGCGTTCTTCATCGAATTCAGTCGTCGCATGCCGCGTTCGGCATATCCCCTTCCGTGGGAGGGTGTAATAGCTTCTTACTTGAAGGAGGCGCAAGGAGCACGGCAGCGCATTTCCGAAGAATAGCGCGCCATACCCGGACTGTCGCGCTACTTTACCTTTGTGGCGTTGCAGGGTCGTCTCGAAGACACTCCCAATCCTCCAACGGAGTGATCGGCTTTGTGATGTCTCCAACGACTTTGATTATTCCCCTGAGGCGACCGAAGAACGGTGCTCTTCCCGCCGGAATCAGTCGCGCGGCAGGCTTGCCGCGTTTGGTAATCAGGACGGTTCTCCTCAGTTGATGGGCTTCGCGGAGCAGCGCGAGGCTACGCTTACTGAACTCAGTTGCCGAAACGGTTCTGACCGGCTTCTTACTTTTCCTGCTCATCACTGTTCTATCGACAATCGCCATAGCTTCCTTAGGCAGAACTATGCAGCTTCCGAAACTCGTCAAACTTCTCCAGGAACCGCTCGATATCTTTCTTCCGCAAATAATAAGGCGTCGACAACCGGAGCTTGTTCGGCTCGCCGCCGCGAATCCGAGTCTTGTGGTTCTTCCACAGCCAGTTTTCTAGATCCATGCGCGAGATCGGCGGGATATTCACGGTCACAATCGCGCAACGCAGAGCGGGATCAGGCGACGTCCACGATTCCGCGCCGCGCTTCTTCATTTCATCGAGGATAAAATCGGCGAGCCCGCGATGCCGCCGCTCGATGCGGTCCATGCCGATATCGTTCGCGAACTTGATCGAGGCCCGCAATCCCCAGAGTGCCGGGACGTTCGAGCTGCCGATGCGCTGAAAGCGTTCGGCGCGAAGCTGCGGTTCGTCCCAGCCTTCGGTGACGATGGTATTCCACAGCCGGTCGATCACTTCGTCGCGCACATAAAGAAAACCCGAGCCTTTGGGCGCTTGCAGCCATTTATGCGGGCTGGCGGAATACATGTCACAGCCGAGTTCGCTCATGTTGAGGCGCATCATGCCGGGCACGTGCGCTCCATCGACGGCCGAGAGAATTCCCTTCGAGCGGGCAAGCGAGCAGAGTTCTTTCGCCGGCAGCACCACGCCAGTGACCGTAGTGATGTGGCTAAAGAAAATCACGCGCGTATTCGGAGTGACCGCGTCGTTGAAAAGATTCAGGACCTCGTCCGCATTCTTCACGGGGCGGGGAAGCGTGACCTTTTTCACGACGATTCCGTAGCGTTTGGCCTTCAGATTCCAGGGATGCTCGCCGCCCGGATGCTCCTGATCGGTCATCAGCACTTCATCGCCGGGCCGCATGTCGATTCCGTTGGCGATATAGCTGTTCGCCTCCGTTGCGTTGCGCAGCAGAGCGATCTCATCGCGATGGCAGCCGACGAATGCGGCCAACGGATCGCGAAATTCGTTCCAGGCGGCATATCCCCAGATGGGATAGTCTTCGGGATCCTGCTGATCCATTTTCTCGGTAGTCGAGTAGCCGTCGAAAACGGCTCGCAGCACAGGCGCGGGGCTGGAGCCGACGGTGCCATTGTTCAGATAGATTTCGTCCTCGGGAATCAGAAATTGCTTGCGCAGTTCGGCCCAATAAGCGTCCTCATTCTTGTCGAGCAGGGAACGATCAGGCAGCGGCGGAATCTTTTCAAGTTGCGCAAACAGGTTTCCGCGCAACGCAAGGGAAGCGGCAAAGCCAGTCGCAGCGGTAGCGAGAAATTGACGGCGGTCGAACATGAGGCCTCCGGTCGGTGTGAATGACGGAAGGCGCTATGGTACGGCCATTGGTTTATCGCAAGCAAGCGTGAACGGGAGTTCCGCGTCGCCTTCGTGAGTTTCGCCTCAAGAGACACGATAGAAGATCGTACGAAGTCGAAGACCAAATCAAAACGCGTCGATCCCTGTCACGCTCTGACCAATAATCAGCGAGTGCACATCGTGCGTGCCTTCGTAGGTCTTTACCGATTCCAGATTCATCATGTGGCGCATGATGGGGTAGTCGTCGGCAATTCCGTTAGCGCCTAGAATATCGCGCGAGAGGCGGGCGCACTCGAGCGCCATCCAAACATTGTTGCGCTTGGCCATCGAGATATGCTGGTGCTCGACTTTCCCCGCATCTTTCAATCTGCCTACTTGCAGCGCCAGCAATTGCGCTTTTGTGATCTCGCTTATCATCCACGTAAGTTTGTCCTGCACGAGTTGATGCGATGCGATGGGCTGGTCGCGCCACTGCTTGCGCAATATCGAGTATTGCAGCGCGCAATCGTAACAGGACATGGCCGCGCCGATCGCTCCCCACGCGATTCCATAGCGAGCCTGATTCAGGCACATCAAGGGCGATTTCAGCCCACCCGATTCCGGCAAAAGATTCGCTTCAGGGATGTGGACATCCTGCATCGAGAGCCCCGAGGTCACCGAAGCGCGCAACGACCACTTGCCGTGAACGTCGTCGGCCTTGAATCCGGCGCGGCCGGTCTCAACCAGAAATCCACGAATGCGGTCATTTTCGTTTTCAACCTTCGCCCATATCACGGCCACGTCGGCGATGCTGCCCGAAGTAATCCACATCTTTTCGCCGTTGAGAACGTATTCCTTCCCCACCTTGCGCGCGCGCGTTCTCATCCCGCTGGGGTTCGATCCAAAGCCAGGCTCGGTAAGCCCAAAACATCCAAGCTTTTCGCCTTTTTGCATCGCCGGCAGCCAGGTCTGTTTCTGCTCTTCGCTGCCGAAGGCATAAATTGGAAACATCACGAGCCCAGATTGCACGCTGACAAAACTCCGCACGCCGGAGTCGCCGCGCTCGAGTTCCTGCGTCATCAATCCGTATTCCACGTTGCCCATGCCCGCGCAGCCGTATCCCTTCAGCGATGCGCCGAAGAAGCCAAGATCGGCCATTGGCTTCACTAGTTCGCGCGGAAACCGGCCGGACCGGTTGCATTCCTCAATAATGGGAATCAAATTGTCTTCGATGAACAGTCGCGTCGTGTCACGAACCAGGCGCTCTTCCTCACTCAGCAACGAATCGAATTGGATGAAGTCGACACCGCGAAACTTGATGGCAGGCATGGTGAATCTCCCTGAGGGAAACTATGACGATGGCAAACATATGACGGTAGCAGGGCGGTGGGACGGGGTCAAACGGCTCCCTTGAAGATATTGTCCTAAATTCAGAACCACGACGGGCACGAATTCATACGAAGGCTCGTGAAACGGTTTCCTCTGTTACCTCTTACTCACAGTTGTGATTTCTTCGTGTACCTTCGTGCCCTTCGTGGTCCACGATTTCCATTCGTGTTTGGCTGCGAGTTGGCAAGACCAATTTTCACCGCCCTTCGTCTCCGCCGATCGAATCGAGTTCGGCAATCGCTTCGGCAGGAATTTGCAGTCTCGAAGACTGAAGATTCTCGCGAAGATGATCGATGGACGACGTTCCCGGGATCACGAGGATATTGGGCGACCGATGGAGAAGCCATGCCAGCGCAACCTGCATGGCAGTAGCGCCGAGGCGCGCGGCTACATTCGATAACGTATCCGATTGCAGCGGAGTGAAGCCGCCGAGTGGAAAGAATGGAACGTAGGCGATACCCTCACGCGCAAGATCGGCAATGAGCGAATCGTCGCTTCGATGCGCGAGGTGGTAGAGGTTCTGCACGCAGACGATCGGAGCGATCCGCTGGGCTTCCGCGATCTGCGTAGGCGTCACATTGCTCAGCCCAATATGACGCACCAACCCCTTTTGCTGAAGTTCGGCGAGAACCGTCATTGGCGCCTCGATTGACCCCTCGGCGGGTTTCTCGATGCTAAACATGCTGCGCAAATTAACCACATCGAGCGCATCCAGTCCAAGATTGCGTAGGTTGTCGTGAATCGCCGCGGTCAGCCCTTCGCGCGACATGGCCGGAATCCATGATCCATCCTCGCCGCGCCGGGCGCTGACTTTGGTGACGATCACCAGATCTTTGGGATAGGGATGCAGCGCTTTCCGTATGATCTGGTTCGTGACATGCGGGCCATAGAAATCGGCGGTATCGATGTGATTCACGCCGCTTGCAACAGCCTCTCGCAGCACGGCGACCGCCCCATCGACGTCGCGGGGAGGGCCCCATACCAGCTTGTTTCCATCTCTCCCAGCGAGTTGCATCGCGCCGTAACCCATGCGGTTCACCGTCATCGACGTACCCGGCAGTGTGAAGCATCCGGCGAAACCGATCTGTTCAATCATTCCGTTTCTCCTGGAACTATTCATTATTTTCTAACGCGGAAAACTAAAATGACTCTCCAACCATTTCCTCACTTTTCTTCCACAGCGCCTCAGCGGTTTTTGCATCCAGCGCATATCCACGTACGCCCTCGGTTACCGCGTCAGTCGGCACGGAATCCGGCAGAATCGTGGCCACATGGCAGTCCTCGCAATACCTGCCCCCAATTTCGTCAGCCGGAGCCACAATAGCGGCCCACACCGAAGTTGCGGCTCCTTGCGGCACAGTCTTTAACTGGAAAGGCGGCTTCCCTTCCGCCGCGAGTTGCCGATTTCTCTGTTCGATGATTTTTTCTATCTGGCTGGGATCCACGTGGCGTGCCAGTTCAGTCTGTATTACTCCCGGATGTACGGCGGCGGCACGTATGCCGCGCTCCCGGTGGCGCCTATCGAAGGCAACCGCAAAGAGAATATTCGCCGTTTTGGATCGTCCATAGGCAACGAAAGGCTCGTAGACCGTACGCTCAAAGTTGGGATCGTCGAGATCGACGTTCGCGAAGCGATGACCGGCGGAAGACAAGTTGATCAAGCGTCCTCCCGTCCGAATGAGCGAGGCAATCCGATTCACCAGGACAAAGTGGCCCAGGTGATTCGTCCCAAACTGCGTTTCAAAGCCGTCAGCCGTGTGGCCCAATGGTGTGGCCATCACTCCGGCATTGGCGATGACCACGTCAAACGCTTCTCCTTTTGCCAGCAGACGGTCGGCGCAGGCGCGCACGCTTTTCAGGTTGGCAAGGTCGAGTTCAGCCAGTTCGAAGCTTCCCCCAGTTCGAAGCTTCCCCCATTTGCGGCGGCATCATTTCGCACCCGATCAGTTGCCGCTTTGGCCTTCTTTAAATCCCGCGCCGTGCCGACAACCTGTGCGCCGTGCGCAGCCAGCGAGCGCGCCGTTTCCACGCCGAGCCCGGCCGAAACCCCGGTTACCAGAATCCGTTTGCCCTTCAGATTCACGCCGGACAAAACGTCGTCCGTTGTCGAGGTTGCGCCAAATGAAGCTGTCTCAAATGCGTTCGTCATTTTCTATCTCCTTTTAATAATCTATGTCACCGCTTACGATTTGCCCGGGAATCAGCCGCGCATGACGACGGCATCCGCAGCGCGTTCGAAATAGTGCTCGGCGTTCAGATCGGCGATGAGTCCAGGCTCTGTTGGATGCCATCCCAGCCGTTCCTGCGTCAGCGAGCTGGAAGCTGGGGCGTCTACGCCAAAGAAGTGAGCCATCCAGCCAAAGTGATCTGCTGCTTCCTCGCGAGATTTGCTTACGACCGGTACGTTCAAATGCCGGCCGATCGTCTCGGCGATCTCTCGAGTCGGTATGCCTTCATCGGCCACGCCGTGATACGCGGCACTGGCAATACCTTTCTCAAGGACAAGCCGGTAAAGATGAGCGGCATCCAGCCGATGCACCGCGGGCCAACGATTGCGTCCGTCGCCTATATATGCGGAAACGCCCTTTTCTCGTGCGACGGTAATCAGGCGCGGCACAAAGCCGTGATCGCCGTTGCCGTGGACCGAAGGTGGTAGCCGCAGCACTGATGCGCGGACTCTGCGTGCCGCCAGGGCAAGCGCCGCCTCCTCCGATTTGCGGGGAAAGCTTGAATCGGGCGCATCCTCTTCTGTTGCGAGCGGACCCTGGCGTCGGGCGAGCAGGGTTCCGGAAGTGACGATCAACGGGCGATCGGAGCCGGCGAGCGCTTCGCCGAGACTCTCGATGGCGCGCCGATCCGCTTCGGCAGCAGGCCCATAGTTTGAGAAATCGTGGATAAAAGCGGTGTGGATCACTCCATTGGTAGCCGCTGCGCCGCTTCGAAGGCTTTCGAGATCTTCGAGCGAACCGCGATGTACTACGGCTCCCGCCGCAGCGAGCGACTTGGCGCCCGCATCCGAGCGCGCAAGGCCAAGCACCTGATGACCGGCGCCGATGAGTTCGCGAACGACTGCTGAACCAATAAAGCCTGTAGCTCCGGTAACAAGAATACGCATATTCTTTTCCTCCTAAGCAATTTGTCGTTGGGCGGATAGGGACGAAGCCTTCATTCGATCTGCAAGCCGAATCGAAGCCTGCGCAGTGATCAATCGCCATTCGCGGGCTGAAGTGGGCAGGGCGTCGATCTCAATCAACTCGTCCAGCCACTCCGCCGCGGAAAGTGCCGCCTGTTCTGCCCCGAACAACTGGGTGATGGCGTTGAAGAAAGCCGCCAACTCCCGCTCGGCCATCGTCATAAAGTCGGCGCACCGGGGGGTGTAATTTCCAGATGATTCGTAACGAGCGACTGGATTCATATTTCGCACCTCTTGAAGCGGGAGGACCCGGAACCGATTGACAAGGCGCCAGCGTTCCGACTAAAACGGAGAGTGTCTCCGAATTACTAGATAAGATAACCGGAGACTATCTCCGGTTGCAACTTTTTTTATGCCGAATAAGAAACGGGAAACTATTCCGCGAAAACCGCGCACTGACGCAACGCGGAACCGTGAGCGCATTCTGGAAGTAGCCAAGGACGCATTCACCCGTTCCGGCGTGAATGCCAGCCTCGACGAAATCGCCAGAGAGGCGGGGGTTGGAGCGGGCACTCTATATCGCCACTTTCCCACCCGAGACGCGCTGATTGAAGCGGTCTATCGCACCGAAGTAGAAAAGCTGGCGGCGGCGGAGCGGAAGTTCTCCGACGCCATGCCCCCCGTAAAAGCGTTGCGAGCCTGGATGCTCTTGTTCGTGGATTACATTGCGACCAAGCAGATCATTGCCCCCGCATTGAACTCGCTGGTCGGAGGACCCTCGAAGCTCTATGAAGGTTCACGCGTTCATATCCAGGGAGCGATTGATTCGCTGGTGAAGCGGGCGATCAAGAGCCGCGACATTCGTAGAGATCTGGAGCCATTCGATCTGCTGCGGGCGCTGATCGGCGTCTCCCACGTGGCGTCGGGCCCTGACTGGCGGCAAAGCGCCAGGAGACTCGTGGATATCCTCATTACCGGTTCGCGCCCGGGCAAGTAGCTTCGAGAGCGCCGCGGCAGGAGAAACGCCGATGCAAACTCCGGGCTGCCGTCTCGGGTTCGACGGCAAAGCAGTTTGATTTAACAGCGTGGCGAACGCCGTGGCCGCTCCAACGCGGCAAAGATGAAGGAATTTGCCTACTTCCAGCTCGATTTCGCCACGCCATCGATTCATTGCACTATGCAAATTAGTTCATATTGACGCGCTTGACTCGTTGGGAGAGAGTTAGAGTTATAGTTCGCCTCTGTTGCGTTCCCTCAAGGAGGCTGCATGGCCCTAAACACAAGACAGACACCGCCGCCCGACGTATCGGGCAGGAGCCCGCATGAAGCGTTTACTCTGGTTTTTGCTTGCCGGCATGTTGCAGGCCCAAACAGTCGCCTACTACGTATCTCCCACAGGCAGCGACTCGAACTCCGGCACACTTAGCGCTCCTCTTGCGACCATTCAAAAAGCCGAATCCCTGGTGGTCAAAAACTATCTTGGCACAAATTGCGCGGCGCAAACCCAGCCGATTACGGTGCAGTTCCTGGCTGGAACCTGGTACGACGTTGACCTCAACTGGACCGTTGCCGATAGCGGCTGCGGATCGGCCGCTCCGGTTGTGTTCGAAAACTATCCCGGAGCGTCGGTGGAGTTTTCGGCAGGCTCGCGGATTACAAACTGGACAGCCGGCGGCAACGCGACCTGGCAAGCAACACTGCCCGCGGGCACGGTAAACTTCGAGAGTTTTTACTACAACGGTGTGCGCCGCTACCGGCCGAGGCTTACCTCTACCGGAAATATTCTCGGCGATCAGTTCCGAATCGCGGGAAACGTCGCCGGCGATTACGACCGCTTCTACTACAACCCATCTGATCCCATCTCAGGCACATGGGAGAATTATTCTCCCTCCGCGGGTAATCCCTGCAATCAACCGGCCGGTCCTGCCGGTGTACAGGGCGACATTGAAATTACAGTCTTCGAAATGTGGGACACGTCGGTGGAGCGAATTTCCTGCATCGACACCGTCAATCATTTGATTTATCTGACCGGCAGCACCGGCACGGGCAAGTTTCATGGTTATATTCTCGATCATCGCTACGTCGTAGAAAACGTCCGCAACAGCTTTCTGCTGCCCAGGCAGTGGTTTCTGGATCGCTCGGTCACTCCTTGGGTATTGAACTACATCGCGAATTCGGGTGAGAACCCGAATCTGGATACGGTAGTGATTCCGCAGCAAGCGCAGGTGCTGTCGGCAACCGGCCTGCAATATCGCACGTTTTCCGGCATCACATTTTCCGGCGACAACTACGTGGTGCCAGCCAAGGGCTACGCCGGCAGCCAAACTGAGTCTCTTGTGCCCGCCGCCGTCAAATGCAACGATTGCAGCTATGTCACGTTTGAGTCCGACACGTTTACCAATATCGGCGGCTACGCGCTTGGCTTTCCCACAGACAACAAAGGCACGGCGATAGGCGATGTCGTCGAAAACAATCTGCTCTACGACCTGGGAGCGGGCGGGCTCGTCACTGGGCGGCTCACCAGCGGCGCGGAAACGGATGCCAACGTGTTTCAGCAGGCCACGGTCGAAAACAATCTTGTACAGGGATACGGCCGCCGGTTTGCCGGCGCAGCCGGCATCGCTCACCTGATCGGCCATGACATTGTGACGGCGAATAACGATATTAACGACGGTTACAGTCAGGGCATCGAACTGTGCTTTCCGAACACGGCGAACAGTTGCGCCGGAAAATCGCAGTCCAACGGGGCCTATAACTTAACCACCAGCTATAACCATATCTGGAACCTCGGCGAGGGATTGCTCAATGACTTTGGCGGCATTTACATGGCTACTTATAACGCCACCGGAGATGTGCTGAACAACAACCGTATCCATGATATTTCCGACGCCAGCACGCAGGACGTCGACGGCTACGGCGGCAACGGCATATATATTGATCGCGGCGGACCGATCAGCATCACGAACAACCTTGTCTATCGCGTGGTGAATTCGCTGAATATGACGATTGGGCCGGCAGAAAAGAACCAGATGATCGCGGCCAAAAACAATATCTTTGCCTACGCGCGCAAGACGATCGAACAGATGTACACCTGTCCGACCGCGGGGTACTCGCAATTTTCTTTAAGCAATAACATCATTTTGGCAGACCGCACGCTCAAATCTGTGCCGCAATTTGCCCTCCAGTGGCTGGTCACATATACCGGCACGCCGGTCGGCTCGGTGCAGAGCTTTGTCTCGAACGATTATTGGAACACGGCGGAAATGCTCAGCAGCGATACTCACGCGTTCAATTCCCAGACATCGAATTGCACAGCGAAAACTTATTACAATTTCTCAAACTGGCAAAAGTATGGAGAGGATGCCGGAAGTTTGATTGTGAATCCAGGCTTCACGAATCCTCTCTATCCGAATGATAATTTCACTTTTCTAAATGGCCCTCCCGCGACGGGCTTTGTTGCCTTTTGCACGGTGGGGCCGGGCGCGAATTGTCCCGGCAGGACGAGTGGAGCAACCATTCCGGCAGTTCCGGCCGGTTTTCAAACCAACCCGTTTAATCCCGCGACGGATTACTAGAAGTCATCTCATAAATGGTTTCGGGAAGGGCGCGACGTTCAGTCGTGCCGTCCAGAGCCAAAAATCACGCGGGCTTTAGCCCCTGAGGGAGTTCGTGAGTTTTACTTCGGGTTATTTATGAGATGAGTTCTAGCAGGCTGCTGAAAAACTTCGGTCGGGCTGGTTTTTGGGAAGGGCACGACGTTCAGTCGTGCCGTTAAGTCCTTTAAAACTAGCCGCGCTTCAGCGCCCGAGGTTCGCTTTAGGCAGCCGAAATGAGTTTTTCAGCAGCCTGCTAGGTAAACTCACAAACCTAACCTACGATGCGAATCGCCTATATGCGAGTCTCACTGCACGTTATTCGCATCCCCCAGCGTATAAAGATCCGCACTCGGAGCCTGGACCTCTACGCCCGTTGTGCCCCCAAAGGTGATCATCGTGTTCGAAATCGGATCGTAGTTTGACGTGTGGAAACGGCGTAGTTGCCCCGTGGTCAATTGCGTCCAAGTGGCCGGGCCGCCCTGGCCGTTCGCGTCCGTGAGCACCCATGTTTCGCCAAGAACGTTGGTTCCGTCATAGCCGCCGAAAATCGTCATAACGTTGTTAACACTGTCATATGTCGCGGTGTGACCGGATCGCGGTGTCGGCCCACTGTTCGAAGAATTCAGTTGCGTCCATGCGGGCGTGCCGCCGGTTCCATTGGCGTTGGAAAGAAGCCAAATGTCACCGAGAGGTTCGCCACCGGCGTCGCCGCCATAGACGATCAACGAATTCGTGTTGGGATCGTAAATCGCGCTGGCGCTCTCGCGCGCCGAGGGTGCCGTGCCTGTGGGTTGCAGTTGAATCCAGTTCGGCGTAGTGCTCACATCGTTCGCGTTCTGCAATATCCAGACATCGCCGTAATAAGTGCTATTGCAGTTGTATCCGCCGAAAATCATGAGCGTGTTGGTATTGCCGTCATAGGCCGAGACCTGAAGCGTACGAACACCCGGAGCCGTCCCTGTCGGAGTAACTGACAACCACGTGGGCGCGCCGCCTTGCGCATTGGCCTGCTTCATGACGTAATAGTCGTTCATGCAGGGAGCCGGAAAGCCGGTTGCGCCGCCGAATACCATCATGCGATTGCTGCTGCCGTCGTAAATGCCGGTATGGCCGAAACGGGGAGTGGGCTTGGAACCCACACCCCCGGCGAGAACCCACGAAAGATTGGTGGAACCAATCACCGGAGTTTCCTGCCAATAGTCGTTGAAGTTGGTTGCGGTCGCGGAATGTTGCCCGGCGAAAACGAAGAAGCTGTTGGTGACTGGATCGTAGAACGAAGAGTGGCCGTAACGGACCGCGGGCCCGCCCAGGTACCATTTTTCTCCGGACGAGGAAATTCCATTCGCGCCATTCAACGTGAATGCGTGGTTGTTGGCCTGAAGTTTTCCCTCGCTGCTGAATCCGCCGAAAACGTAAAGATTATCCTGCACCGAATCGAAGACGGCGGTGTGGTAGGCCAGGCTCGGCGCAGTTCCCTGCGCGGTGATCGGACTCCAGCCCGGCAGGCCGCTGAGTCCGTTCGCGCCCGTGAGCACCCATGAATCGGAGAAGGTAAATCCTTGGCCGTTGGTGCCGCCGAAGATGGTCATGCGGTTGTTCGCGCTGTCGAATGTGGCCGTGTGTCCGGTGCGCGCCAGAGGCGCTTTGCCGGTCGCCATCAATTCCGTCCAGGCCGGCGTGCCGCCTGTACCGTTGGCATTCGAAAGCACCCAGATATCGCTCAACGGGGGAACGCCGGCATCGCCCGCGTAGAGAATCAGGATGTTGTTGACCGGGTCGTATACCGCGGTTCCGCTTTCGCGCGGCCGGGGCGCAGTGCCGGAAGGATTCAACTGGGTCCACGCCGGTGTGCCGGTCAAGCCGTTCGCGTTGCTCAGCACCCATACGTCGTTCAGATAGCCGCCGGCGCAGTTGTTACCGCCGAACACGATCATGGAGTTGCTGTTGGAATCGTAAACTCCAGCGGCATAGAAGCGGGGCGCGGGTGCGGTACCGGTGGGTGATTCGCTGATCCACGCGGGCGTTCCGCTCTGCCCGTTGGCGCCGCTCAGAAGCCAAACGTCGTTGCCGCAGGTGGATGAAGTTCCCTCGGAGCCGCCGAACACCATCATGCGATTATTGATGGCGTCGTAAGTTGCAATGTGGCCGTACCGCCCTTGCGGGGCCGTTCCGGTTGGCAATTCCTGCGCGAAGCTCTCACTCTGGCTCGTGGACGTGGTGCCCAGCCATACGTCGTTCAGGTTCGCGTTGGTTACCGCTGCGATGCCGCCGAAGATAATCATCTGCTTGCTGTTCGGGTCCCAGACGGTCGAGTGCGAATTGCGTCCCTGTGGTCCGTACAGCGTCCATGCGCCGGGGGATGCGGTGACCGTAAGCGCGGTCGATCCAGTCACACTTAGCGATGCGGAGATCGTGCTTGTACCTTCGCTCACGCCTGTGGCAAGGCCCTGGCTGCCTGCGGTATCGCTAATGGTGGCAACGCTGGTGGCGCTCGAGGACCAGGTCACCGAATCGGTGATGTTCTGCGTGCTGCCACCGGAGTAAGTTCCTGTCGCCGTGAATTGCTGCGTGGCGCCCAGTGAAATGCTGGGATTCGCCGGCGTAACCGCGATCGAAACCAGTGTCGTCGAAGTCACAGTTAACGTCGCAGTACCGGTAACCTTGCCCGCAGTGGCGGTTATAGTGACCATACCGGCCACAACGCCCGTGGCAAGCCCCGTGTGTAGCCCTACGGTTGCGACCGAAGTGCTCGAGGAAGTCCAGCTTGCCGACGTGGTCAGATTCTTGGTGCTGCCGTCGCTGTAGTTGCCGGTCGCTGTGAACTGCTCGGTCGAACCTACGCCGATCGACGCGGTGCTCGGCGTGACCGCGACCGAAGTCAGAACCGCGGCTGTGACGTTTAAGGTAGCCGAGCCGCTGATGGTGCCCGATGCGGCCGTAATGGTGGCTGTCCCCATTTTTATGGTCGTCGCCAGGCCCGTGCTGCTCACCGTGGCTACGGAAGTCGCGGAAGAACTCCACGTTGCGGTGTCAGTGAGATTTTGCGTCGTGCCGTTGCTGTAAGTTCCCGTGGCCGTGAATTGCTTTGTGTTCCCTGCCGCCACCGAAGCGGTGGAGGGCGTGACGGCAATAGAAACAAGCGTCGCGGAGGATACTGTCAGTGTTGCCGTAGTCTTCACCGTGCTAAGACTCGCGGTAATCGTGGCGCTTCCGGCAGCAACGCCTTTTGCGAGACCCGTGTGCAGCCCAATCGTCGCGATCGAGGTTGGCGACGAAACCCAGCTGGCCGTTGTCGTGAGGTTCTGCGTCGAGCCATCGCTGTAGGTTCCGGTCGCGGTAAGTTGCAGTGTGCTGCCCACGGTGACCGAAGGCGGGTTCGGAGTGATGGCAATCGATTCCAGAATCGCCGCAGTGCCGGTGCCGGTCAGGTTTACAGTCTGAGGGCTTGAGAGGCCTGTATCGACGACGCTCAATGTTCCGCTGAAGGTGCTTTGAGAGTTGGGCGCAAAAGTGGCCGAGATTGTGCAGGTGCCGCCGGCTTGCAGGGTGGCCGGACCCACCGGGCAGTTATTGGTCTGTGCGAAAACCGGCGTGCTCGTGCTTATGCTGCTGATCGTAATCGCCGAGGTTTGCCCGTTTTTCAGCGTCACTTTGTGAACCGCGCTGGTTGTGCCATACGCCTGATTGCCAAACGAGATGCTGGTGGGGCTAACGGTGACCGATTGCGAGAAGCCGGTCAAACAGGTTAATGCTGCGAAGCAAGCAAAGAAAGACACACGACGGAGCAGCGGCATAATCATCGAGAATCCAGATGTTGCAGATTGGCTTGCTAAATTAGGCGCAAAAACTGGGGGGCGCGCCTTCGACGCGAAACTGTTTCAATCGAGAGACTAGAGACTGAAGAGAAGCCTTCAGTCCCACCGGGATGTGGGACAATTATAAAGCAAAGTCAATCGCTGTTCCAGCGGAAACGCATGCCTGAAGCGGCTTTTGCCCGATGATTGGGGATTGGCGGCAGTACTTTCGGCTCTGGGCTAGGGTGCTGCATTCGCGAGGTTCAAACCAGGCAGCAAGAAGCGCGGCACCTTCACGATGCCGCTATCTTGTTCAGACGAAATGCCCGCTAGCGGAGTGCAAATCACTTCAATGCCGGAACTCACGAGTCTGAGTGCCAAGTTTCGAAGCGAGAGACCGGGCATTCACTTGAAGGCTGTATGGTTGTGGCCCGGCGTTACTTCGCGCAATGGTGTAGGTAACCTCATAGAACGAATTTGATCCACACCCGGTTGCGGAATTGACCCCGGCGAATCCCATGGTTCGAGTGTACGGCCCGTTTTGTGTCCACAACGCCAGGTCACTACCGGATGCCGCGATGGCATCGGCTACAACTGGGCCATCGCAGTCAGCATTGATAACGTTGATTAGACTGCCCAAGCCCGTAACCACAGCCGAGAGCACCGAGCCGGCTACCGGAACGACAGTGGCGATCTTGCCGATAATTCCGGTGACTTCCGTGGTTGTCGCTTGTGAGCTGGGATCTCCCGCGTTGACAACCGTATCGAGGAAACTCAACCTGTCTTCCGGTCTAACCTCCGTGACGACAATCGGAAAATTTACGGAGTGGATTCCCTGCCGTACATTCCCAATCGCTTCCCCGCCTATGGAGGACTGCGTGCCGTTCACGACCACTGAGGTGCCTAAAACATCTGTGTCCGTGCCGTCGTCTCCCGCATGGTGCGTTCGCGGATTGCGAATCATAATACTGTCGATCATAAAGGTGTAGTCCGCCTCGGCGGGAGGTGGTACAACCGCCGGCAACGGACCGATATCGATAATAATGCTGGCGTCACCGAGATCCTTGCATTGATCCAGATTCCCATTGTCCGAATTGCGGGCTGAGTATCCATTGTCGCCGTAATTGTCGTCTGTATAACCAAGCTGAAGATGCGGATTAGCGGGCAACGATGCGTTTGCCGGGATGGTATAAACCGTCGGCTGCCTCGGGTTGTAGTCAACCAGCCCGGCGGTCGCTCCGGGGATTGAGATTAGGCCATGGTACAGAGGGCTCGGCGAACCATAGTCGGCCGGGTCCACATAGCGCTTCCAGGTGTGACCTGAGCCACCGGTCTGCACGCATCCGCTGGCGGCAACAGTGATGCTTTCTCCGCGAGAAAATGTGATTTGAGCGTAATCTGTGCTCGCCTTGTTGACTGTCGGCTGATTGATTTGCCACACCGTATGTCCGGGAACTCCGGCGATCTGCTTGACCGTCTCACTCGAGTGCAGCATAGGAACAGCGGTTAATAGGAAAACTTGCATTGCCAGGCCCAGGAAGAGACAACACCTGATTCTGCCCGATCGACGTTTCGCGGTAACTAACATTTTACGCCTCCTAAGTTTTTGAACTACCTTCCTCCTTATTGTGAGTTTTGTAGGTGAGACGTTACAGAAGTCCTATGGCTATTCGCAAAACCGGGTTAAGTACTTTGAATACGGTAAGCGCGGAAGAAATCGAATCCACAACGAAGGCGCATTAGAAGAACCTACAGAGCACGGACGGCATCCAAGTCCTCAAACGACCTGGAAGGTGACCTAAACTTATCGCAAAGTGATCGCAGATTTTTGACATTCGGCTGGGCGTGCCGCCGTTGGAAAAGTCGAGGGCGAAGTGATGCTGTGGGTTAATTGTGGGGTGGGATTTTTGCTGCCATTCCTTCCAACCTGCTGAAAAGAATGGCGGGGACGACGGGACTCGAACCCGCGGCCTCTGCCGTGACAGGGCAGCGTTCTAACCAACTGAACTACGTCCCCACTTCTGTGCGGAATGCCGGACTGGTGGGCAGTGCAGGACTCGAACCTGCGACCTCCTGCTTGTAAGGCAGGCGCTCTAACCAACTGAGCTAACCGCCCCTCGTGCCACTGCGCGGCCTGATGGCTTTGACTCGCGCTCAAGGCATTGCCGCACCGCGCTCGTTGGAACTCGACTGAGGGGCATCCGCGCGAACCGCGCTCTGTCGAGTATACGCGACGGTTGAAAAATCGGTCAAACATGCTCGCAAAACACATTTGAAAACATGAGTGCGGTCATCTCCCGGATTGCTCCTGCGGGAAACTATGCGGGTCAGCCTCCCTCCGTGGGCGCTTGGCGACCGTGCGCAGCCAGCTATAACCCTGTCTCCTGTTAGACTGGGCGCGGTGCGGCGGTTAATCGTCAATGCGGATGACTTCGGTCTTACTCTAGGGGTGAATCGCGCAATCGTGGAGGCTCACACCCGCGGCATTGTCACCTCTTCGACGCTCATGGCCAATGGGCCTGCATTCGAAGACGCAATTCGTCTGGCGAGAACCGTTCCCAATCTGAGCGTGGGATGCCATGTTGTGTTGATTGATGGCGTGCCGGTGAGCAATCCGAAGCTGCTTCCGTCTCTCGCAAAAATAAGCGGGGAAAGCGCCCGCTTCGCCCACGGCATAAAATCTTTCGCCGCCCGCGCTCTCGCTGGCCGCCTTCACGCCGGCGAAATTGAAATGGAAGTCGGCGCGCAGATTGACAAAATTCAGTCTGCCGGCATTCGCATCTCGCATCTGGATACTCACAAGCATACTCACTTGTTCCCGGCGGTTTTGCGCCCGCTTCTGCGCGCGGCCCGCGCTTGCGGAGTGCATGCCATCCGAAATCCGTTTGGCCCGAGGAAACCGTTACGATCGAGCGAATTGTTGCGGCGTCCCACGCTTTGGACTCGCTACGCGGAAGTCAAGATTTTGCGATCTCTCGCCGCCAAGTTCCGTGAAGCCGCAAAACGCGCCGGCATGCTGACGCCTGACGGAACATTTGGAGTTGTGGTAACCGGCGCCCTCGACGAGAAGCTTTTCTGCGCTATCGCCAACATTATTCCCGAAGGCACCTGGGAGTTCGTTTGCCACCCGGGCTATAACGATGACGATTTGAAGTCCGCCAGAACCCGTCTGCGTGAATCGCGCGAAACCGAACTACGGGTGTTGACCATGCCGGAAGTGAAGGACGTTTTATCCAGTGCGGGAATCGAGCTGATTTCATATCGCGATCTCGATGCTGGCGGGGCCCGGGGCTAACGGCCCGCGTCAAAGTTCATCACCCAAGCGAAACTTTCGTAATCTTAAGTAAACCGCGCGCGAGGGTATGATGACTTAGAATCCGCTTATAGATTTCGCTTCGGAGGTCTTCATCGAATGCCCGCCCCTGCGGCAGCTCCGCGCGCGACCTTGGACCTTCGCATTCGTGTGTGGGGCATGGGCGCCGATAATCGCCCCTTCAACCAAACGGCCAATGCTCAGAATGTGAGCGCTACGGGAGCCTGCATTTGCGGGCTCGAGCACGAATTGAAAGTTGGAGATGTGATTGGCGTCCAATTTGAGACGAAGAAAGCTCGGTGCAAGGTTGTCTGGGTGATGGAGGGCGGCGGAATCAAGAAATTACAGATTGGAGTTCAGTTGGTAGCGGACCAGGAGTGCCCGTGGCTCTCGGAGTTGCCTGTCGAAGTTCGCTCCAAGATATCCAGCGCCGATCCCGACAACCGCAGGAGATTTCAGCGCCACAAAGTCTCGTTCCCTCTCGAATTCCGCGACGAGCGCGTGAATACTCCTATGCGAGTAAATGCCACGGACATAAGCGGCAACGGTTGTTATGTTGAGACCGTAATGCCATTGGCCATGGGGACCATGCTGCGCGTCGATTTCTGGATTGACCAGGAGCATATTTCGACCAGCGCCAGCGTGCGAACGCGCGATCCGGGAGTGGGCATGGGCATCGAATTCATTGGGTTGCCGCAGGATACGAAAGACCGTTTTCAAGCCCACTTGGACAACATGGATCCCGGGATTGCCGCGCAAGGGCAAAAGAGTTCGGAAGAGGGTTCGAGCTAACCGCCCGCGTCCGAGTGGGAATCCAGCCTTTACTTCGACAATCTGCATCCTCTATTCTTCCCGGCCATCGAATACAGGACTACGGAATGGCGAAGGGCGGATTTGCGGATGAAGATTGGGATCACGTGTTATCCCACCTATGGCGGCAGTGGCGTAGTCGCCACCGAACTTGGCCTGGAACTGGCGCAGCGCGGCCACGAGATTCATTTCATTTCCTACGCCCAACCCATCCGCCTGCGCGGGCAGGAACCGAACATTCATTATCATGAAGTGGAAGTGTCGCGCTATCCGCTCTTCGACTATCCACCGTATGATTTGGCGCTGGCCACGAGGATGGCCGAAGTGGCGCAATTGTATGATCTCGATCTTTTGCACGTTCACTACGCGATTCCGCACTCGGTAAGCGCGCTATTGGCGCGGCAAATGTTGGCTGATGGGCCGCGCGGACGGCGGCTTCCCTTCGTCACAACGCTTCACGGCACCGACATCACGCTCGTGGGCCTCGACCGTTCTTACCTTCCTATTACGCGTTATTCCATCGATCAGAGTGACGGCGTTACGGCAATCTCAAATTACCTGCGCGACCGCACCATGCGGGTGTTCGACGTCAAGAAAGAAATCGAGGTGATTTACAACTCGGTGAATTGCGACGTGTATCGCCGGATTGACGATTCCGCGGAAGCTCGCGCCGAGTATGCCCCGAATGGAGAGAAGTTGCTGGTGCATCTCTCCAACTTCCGGCCCGTGAAGCGGCTTTCGGACGTCATCGAGATCTTCGACCGCGTGCACAAGCAAGTCCCGTCGAAACTTCTGCTGATCGGCGATGGGCCGGATCGTTCCGTTGCGGAATGGCTGTCGGTACAAAAAGGAATTCATGAGGACGTCGTTTTCCTGGGCAAGCAGGATCAGGTGCAGGAGAAAATCGGCGTCGCGGATATTATGCTTATGCCCAGCGAACTGGAATCCTTCGGCTTGGCCGCGCTGGAGGGGATGGCGTGTGAAGTGGTTCCCATCGCGACTCGTACCGGCGGAGTTCCCGAAGTCATTGAACACGGAACCAGCGGGTATCTCGCCGACGTGGGCGACGTTGACACGATGGCCCGTTACGCCATCGAGCTGCTAGGCGACGAAAATCGATTGCGGACTATGGGCAAAGCCGCGCGCGCGGTCGCACAGGCGCGCTTCTGTTCCAGTAAAATCGTTCCGCAATATGAGGATTTCTACCGCCGGGTGATCGAACGCTCTTCGTAAAAACCTTCGGGAACCGCGCCCATCGCTTGCAGGCGAGGCAGTCGAATGCGCACCAGCGTTCCCTTCCCTTCGTGGCTGTCGATGGTCATGAGGGCGGTATCTCCATACAAAACGTGCAGGCGCTCGGATATATTGGCCATGCCAATTCCCGCGCCTCGCCCGCTATCGGGCTGCCGCGCCGCCATGCCCACGCCATCGTCTTCCACTTCGATCACCAGCCGCGTCTCCGACAAGCGGCTCCGCAGATAAATGCTGCCGCCTTCCACCATCGAGGCGAGGCCATGCTTGATTGAGTTTTCCACCAGCGGCTGCAACAGCATGCTCGGAACCATTACGTCGAGCGATGCGGGGTCGAGTTCTTTTACCACTCGCAGCTTGTCTTTGCCGAAGCGTACTACTTCGATATCGAGATAGTTGTCGATGAATTCCACTTCTTCGCGCAGCGGAACGAATGAGTCGGTGCTGTTGAGCAGCCGCCGCAAAATCGTGGCGAGTTTCGAAATCACCTCTCGCGCCGTTTCGGGGTCGAAGCGCACCAGCGAAGAGATCGAATTCAAAGTATTGAAGAGGAAATGGGGATTGATCTGGTTCTGTAGCGCTTCCATGCGCGCATGAAGCAGCAGCCGCTCTTGCTCCTCGAGCTTGATCTGAATGCGCACGCTATTGAAAATTTTCAGTTCGATGCCGATGGCCATCGCCGAAGCTGCGTAAATTGCCAGCTTCACCCACCAATTGCTGCTGTCCAAGCTGAAGATGGAATGGGGAAAATAGCCGGCCAACTCGCTTTCCACGAAGCGCAGGGCAAAGATCGTGGTGAAAAACATGATCTGCCAGTCGAACAGACGCGGCGTGGGAAGATTGCGGCGGATGAGGCGATAAATGCTGAGATCGATAAAAGGAGAGAACGACCAGATATCGTCCTTATCGCGCGCCATGGTGCGCAACTGGCCGGCGATAAAACCGCAAAGCGCGCCGAACGGCAAAGCCGCCCAATCCCCGTGCATTACGGCGGGAACCGCCATCAGCATGCCGCCCATCACGCCGGCCCAGCGCCCGCCGATTACACCCAGTAAAAGCGCGGTCTCGAAGCTCAAATCTCCGGCGACAAAACTCTGCGCCGAGAAACGAATCCAGACCCCGATCATGATCGGGATCGCCATCCACAAAACCAGATAAATCTTTTGCCGGAAGTTCCGTTCTTCGCGAAATAGAAGCGACTTGAATTCCTTGGAGCGCACCAAACTGCTGGACACGGCCGCAGCCACGCCTAGCTTTACCAGAAGATTGATCCAAATAAGGCGGGTTTCCATGAAAGACCGATTCTATTCTTCTGCGAGAAAATGCGGCAGTGAGTGGGTTATTGGGTGGTATCTCAATTTCGATTGCCCTTCCTTCGTGACCTTTGCGAATCCTTCGCGTCCTTTTCAGTCAAAAAAGCTCTTAATCCCAAAATTAGGGCGCTACCGGTTCTTGGGATCAGCGGGTAGTCTGCTTGCTACCGCAGCCAATTCTCGAGTCGAAGGTCTGAAACGCGGGCGAACTCCCTTTCGTTGTCCGTGACGAGCACGTAACCCAAGGAAAGTGACTGGGCCGCGATGAGTAGGTCATTGCCGCCGATTGGCGTGCCTTCGCGTTCGAGTTTCGTACGCAGCAACCCATAGGCCGTGTCTGCCGGCGCCTTGAGCGGAAAAACTTCGAGAGCGCCAAGCACCGCTTCAAGCTGAGTGGTGAGCCGCTCTGAGTTTTTTTTCGCAGCCCCATAACGCAACTCCGCCGCCACGATAATACTTGTGCAAACGCGCGCCTCGCCGACCGCGCGGATTTTTCGCGCAACGATTCCCTGTGGGTTGCGGACGAGGTCCGAGACAATGTTGGTATCGAGAAGGTAGCGCATTACAGATCGACCGGATCGGGCCGGGAATCCCGTAGGGACGGAAAATCCTGGCGCAGCGGAGAGAGAGACGCGAGAACGGCCAACAAGGATTTCGGCGGGACCGGCTCGATGATGAGCCGAGTGCCCTCTTTGCGCATGACGGCCTCATCACCGGAGAATTCAAACTCTCGTGGAATACGCACCGCGCGGTTGCGGCCATTTTTGAAAACTTTGACCAGGCGGACAGGGTTTTTCTTCGCGCGGATCAGCATATGCTCAAGCATATGCCAAAGGTTCATAATTTGTCCAGCCGTTTAAGTCGCCAGATGTCACTTCCCTTTGGCCGCGCGTAGATCCGCCCCCGTCATCTCCTTTGGCTCGTCAATGCCCAGCATTCCGAGCATCGTCGGAGAAATATCCCGCAGTGAGCCGTTGGGCTTCAGCGTGTACTGCTTCGAATTTTCCGCGACCACGATGAAAGGCACCGGATTCGTAGTGTGCGCGGTGTGCGGCCCGCCGGTTGCCGGGTCGATCATCATCTCGGCATTGCCGTGATCGGCCGTAATGAGCATGGCGCCGCCTTTGGCGCGAATCGCGGTTTCGATACGGCTCAAGCAGGCATCCACAGTTTCTACCGCCTTTACCGTCGGCTCGATCTTGCCCGAGTGCCCAACCATGTCGGCGTTGGCGAAGTTGACGATGATCACATCGAATGCGCCATCTTCCGTGGCCTTCACGACAGCGTCGGCGATGCCTGCGGCACTCATCTCCGGCTTCAGATCGTATGTCGCGACCTTTTGCGACGGAATGACCAGACGCTCCTCGCCGGGAAATGGTTTCTCCACTCCGCCGTTAAAAAAATATGTAACGTGCGCATATTTCTCGGTTTCCGCCACACGCAGATTGCGCATGTTGAGGCCGCCCATCACATTGGCCAAAATGTTTGCCATCGATTCCGGAGGAATCACCACAGGCAGGCTGAAATTCTTGTCATACTGCGTCATGCAAACGTAGTGAAGATTGTTGGGCACGCGATCGCGGGGAATCATGGCATCGAGATCGGCCGCGCCCGGAAGATCGCTGCCGCCGTTCGCATTCAATCCGCTGTTTCGTGCCAGCGCACGTGTGATTTGACGCACGCGATCGGCGCGGAAGTTAAAGCAGATGCATGCGTCGTCACCGCGGATCGTCGCCAGCGAATGGCCGTTTGTATCGGTGCAAACGAACGGCACAACAAACTCGTCCGTGACGCCTTTGTTGTAAGAATCTTTCATGCCCTGCACCGGATCGGATTGTTCCCCCCCTCGGCATCGGCGAATACCATCGCGTTGTAAGCCTTCGCAATGCGCTCCCAGCGCCGGTCGCGATCCATCGCGTAGTAGCGGCCGTTCACCGTAGCAATCTGGCCGGAGTTGTATTCGCGCATCTTCTGCTGGAGCTTTTCGAGGTATCCGGTGCCGTTGGTTGGCAGCGTATCGCGCCCGTCCATGAAAGCGTGAACGAATACGCGATCCACCCCATTCTGCTTCGCCATTTTCAGCAGCGCGTAAAGATGAGCCTGCTGCGAGTGCACGCCTCCGTCTGAAAGCAAGCCGAACAGATGCAGCCTGCGCTCGCCCACGCGAGCATGTTTCATTGCCGCCATCAATACGGAATGCGAAAAGAACTCGCCGTTCTGGATCATCAAGTCGATCCGCGTGATGTCCATGTGAACGATTCGTCCGGCGCCCATGTTGAGATGCCCGACCTCGCTGTTCCCCATTTGCCCCTCGGGCAATCCGACAAACGGTCCGCTGGTATGAATCAGCGTGCTGGGATATTCGCGCAGCAGGCGATCATAAGTGGGCTTGCGCGCCAGCGCGATGGCGTTGGCTTTAGTTTCGGCGCGGTAGCCCCAGCCGTCGAGAATGACGAGAACTAAGGGTTTGGGACGACTCATTTGCTGAAGAGTTCCTGTTCCAGTTCCGAGCGTTCAATCTTCAAATAGTCAGCGACATCAGAAAGAATTGCGCTGAGCGTTCCGACCCGCAAAGTTTCGTGATTGGGAACTGTAATACCATGCACATGCCCGGCGAAGGTCGATTGCAAACGGATATGGCTGCCTGCCTGCCGAGTGCGCTCGTAACCGTATCGCCGAAGCAAGCGGATTAGATCGTGACCTGAAAGATCACGAGGCAATCTCAAGTCGAAATAACCTCGTCTTTCACAATGTGGAGGCGGATCACGCGAGGCGCCGTCCCATCGTCAAAATGGCACAGAACAGCCTCGCGTACATTACGCTTTAACTCATCGAAGGTTTCTGCTTGCGTGAAAATCGAGTGACCGAGGGCGCGAGCTTCGTACCCTCCTTCGGGCGAGTCTTGAACCGAGAAAATGATCTCGCTATCGGGCATGGCTGGATTATAACGCTTATGGCACCATGGTTTGCCCGATCATCGTCAGTCAAGGTCACTAGGGTTAACTCACTGCAATTGCCCTACGTCCCCTTCACGGGTAACAGCGTAGCGGCGAGCACAACCACATCCGCATCGGTGGGCAAAGTAACGCTCTTCACAACTTTCGCCGGATTCAATGCGAATGTATACGCATACAGATTGAAGGTTCGCTGATCTTTGGTTCCGTTATCGAAATTCCGATAGGCCATCGCAACACCTTCGGATTCGCCAGTGTATTTTTGCGGCGTATACCAGTCGCTGAAGCTTTGGGTAAATTTCGAAGTCGTGCCGTCGATATAAGTAACGGTCAAAGTCTTCGACGCCTGATTTCCCTCGATGCCCGTCGCCAACAGCATCAGGGTGGAAAATTTTCCAGCAGGCAGAGCTACCACTTGGCCGTTGCAACCCACGGCGTCCAGTTCGTTGGCAGCACCGAAGGTGAAAAGTGTGCCGCTGTAAACCCGCGACGTAGTGAGCAAATTCGCGGAGTAGGAATAGCCTCCACCGTCGAGGCCTCCGGTCGAATATGTCGTGCCGTCCGTGTAAATGCCGTAGAGATTGAATTCCGGCGTCAGGCTCACCTGCTTGCCAGTTCCGGCCGTGCCTACCGCCGCGCTCACGCCCAAAGTGAAGGTCAGAGTTTCAGTCGTGCTGCCGGAGGTTCCGGTAACGGTGACTGTTGTGAATCCGGTGCTGGCGGAGGCGTTGGCTTTGAACACTACTTGCTGCTTGTTGCCTTTGCCCTGCACCGAGGCCACAACGCCTTTCGGCAAAGCGGACACGCTTAGAGTCACTGTGCCCGAGAAACCATTTAAATCCGTAATCGTAATCGCGGCAGCTGCGGTTGAGTTTTGATTCACAAATACATTTGTTGGACCTGAGAGCGTAAAGCCGGTGCCGCCGACCGCCGTATTGATGGCGCTGGCATATTGCGCCGCTTCTCCAGTGCCGACGAAGTCGTCATAGATCCACATGAATCCGCCGACAATGCCGCACTGGTTGTGCCAGCCGGTCATCGTGGTCTGAACCTGGGTCGGAGTGTCGTCCTGATCCCACAAGCCGGGGAAAACCGGAACCGTGCCAAAATTCCATCCCACGCACGGATTATTTCCGGCGCCGCCCGCATAAGCCTGGAGATGAACTCCGTCGGCTGTGCCGGGAAGCTGATCGTTGATTTGCGAAACTACGTTCGTCCAATAACTGCTGTCATCGAAAGCGTCGGGCATGACGTGATAACCAAGTTGACCCAGCATCACGCCGAAAGAAATCGTAGTCGGCGAATTGAAGCTGTTCTCATCATCGAAGTCGATGGCATCGAGCGACGGGATCGCAGTTTTCAGAGCTTGAAAATCCTGATAAAGGATGCTGGTCGGCCCCGTGCCCTGCGCATTGATCAGATTGGTGATGTTCTCCCAGTCTCCATAATTCGAGGAGCCGATGCTGAACGTCACGCGCTTCACCGTGCCCAGTTTCAACTGCGCCATATCTCCGGGAAAATCGGGATAGTATTCGTTGCCCACATAAGCGCCGGCGGAAGTTAAGGGAAACTCGCCGTTGAAATTGAGATCGCCGGTGGCGCTGACCTCGACGCTCCAGACAATGGCTTCCGTGAAGCCGGAATTTTCGATTTCCGTGATGTTGGCCGACGCGTTCTTGTAAAACGGCCCGCCGCCAAAAATCCCGGTATAACCTGTCTGCGCAGAAAGGGCGCTCACCGAGAATGCCGCCGCTGCAAGCAAGAAAAGAAAAGTAGCGGCGCCGCGCAAGATAGCTTCCGGGCCGGAAGTAAATAAGAATCGTATTTTCATTGAGTGCACATTATCTCCTGGCGCGGACCCTCGAGGGGGCGGGTTCCGGCCCCTGGCGCGCTTCTTCAGCGAATTGGCACGCCTGCAAAGTCGCCCGATTATACACTTTCACGATGTGCATTATGACGTGCATTATACTGAGGCACGGAGATCACAATGCCTATCAACGAATTGCTCTTGCCTGAACTGGATGAGGAATTAAGAAAGACGCGCATCGCTTTGGAGCGCGTCCCCGCCGACAAAAAAGATTTCGCCCCTCACGCCAAGTCGATGCCACTGGGAAAGCTTGCGCCGCACGTGGCCCAGCTTACCGGCTTCGGAGTGATCGTTCTGACCACGCCTGAACTCGATTTTTCCAAAGGCAGCATCAAGTCGCTGCCCTTCGAATCGACCGCGCAACTGGTACAGGCTTTCGACGAAGGCGCTGCAAAGGTTCGGGCGGCGCTGCAAAACACATCCGACGAAGCCTGGAAGGAGAATTGGAAGCTGAGTTTTCAGGGCAAGCCAATTTTCGACGGCCAACGTTTTCTCGCCTACCGGCAAATGTTCCTGAATCATCTCGTACATCACCGCGCGCAATTGGGAGTCTACTTGCGGCTGAACGATAAGCCAGTGCCGGCGACCTATGGGCCTTCCGCGGACGACACGCTGGGATTTTAAGGGAGCCGCTTTTTACCCCTGTGACCAAACTAGCCTGGCGTCCTGTCACTTTCGCTTAGTCCGGGTTCCCCATGCAGATGTAGTTGTAGGTGATCGTGCCGGCGGCAGATAGCGTGACGGTGAGGGTGGTTGCAGTGGTTGACGATATGTAGGCGACTTTTCCTGCCGGGACCGAACTCGCCGTAATTACGCAGATCGGCGCGTGTACGCCGTGTTAAACGTGACCGTTCCAGTTGTGCCGGATGTCGTGAATGTGCCTGCGATATCACTGTTTGCGACGTTCGTCTGAATATGGCCGCCGTTCGAGTTCACGGTCAAGCCTGGCGCGGCTACGGGAGCGCTTGCCGTAACCTGCTGCGGCGACGCACGGAGGGAGAGAACGAAAGCTCCCATGAGGCAAAATGCACCCAGCACAAGCAGGACTCTCCGGTTTGGAACTAAACTAGACATGCCCACTCCTTTCCTATGACCCACTGATTGACTATTTCTTTCTGCAAAAGTCAGCGAGCCGCCTATTTCGCAACTCTGAAGTCGATGTTGCTCACTAATAGCCCTGTTGGCGTGGTCGCCGCAACTAACCCCGCGGTCGCCCCGTTGGAAACCACTGCTGTCATGTATGTATCGCCAACCAGTTCGAAGCTGTTCGCCCGCACGCCGTTGAACTCTACGCCCTCACGCCCTCGCCAAGGATGTGTGCGCTCTGCCCCACGCCGCCCGTGTGCAGCACGAAGGGCCCAAGCCCCTGCGCTTTTGGTGGGTGGCGTTACACTGCGCCGCCCAGCAGCGTCACCTGCGCAGGCGACAGCTTGGGGCCGCCGGCCGCTACGATGGCCGCAATCGCTCCCGTCACGATGTTGGTGTTCAATGACCGGCTGACAGTTGTCTTGCCGCCCACGGTCAGGCCGCCGCTGGTTACCGCCATCCACTGCACGGAGGTTCCGTCGGCTAGAATGACCCGCACAGTCGCGCTTCCTGAGCTGTTGGGTTGACCTTCCACGAGAGCCGCCGCCGAAGAGGGAATCAGGGAAGAAAGTCCCAGGGCCCCCGCCGCGCTTGCAAGTTTGGTAAAGAGTTCGCGGCGCGCAATTGCGAATTCGCTTTTCATTACATCACCCCCATGAGGACGTTTACGTTGCAGCTCTGGATCGTGAGGTTAAACAGCGACTGGATCTCGTTGACGATCGCAGTCTTCAACCCTGCGAGATTATCGGACACCGCCAGCGAAGCATCCCAGATGTAGTCGAAGGTCGTGGATACGGGGTTGCCGTTGCCGTCTCCTCCGCTTATCATAAATGTGATATCGACCTGCGTGAGCGAGCCCGTTACGTAGGCGATTTGGAAGGGTAGTGCGAATGCAAATGGGTTCACGTCGTTTCTCCTTATCAGTTCGAAGTCGGAGGAGCCCGAACGCTGCGGGCTCCTACTGAATAAGCACAGTGACTCGGGCGTTGGCTGCCCCGGACCCGGATCCGGGCACGTCCACGATCTGGATTCCTTGTCCTAGCGAGACAGTTGCAGAATCTGTCGTATCGTGGCATGCCGCCGCCGTCGTGCTGCTGCCGCCGCTTGCCGAGCAGGAAAGCATCGTCGCCGAGCAGCTTGTCCCGGTTCCAGAGCAAAGCCAGACGGTGAAGGTGTCGCTGATGCCCGAGCCTGGACCCTTGCCGTAAAACACCTCTAAGTTCCGGAGCGTCCCGGAGAGGCCTACGGGCTGCACGTAGTAGTTGTTTGTCGCGCCGAATTCGCTACATGTCGTGCCGGATGCGCTGGGGAAAATGTAATCGCTCTGGCCCGTTTGAACCTGGCCGTCGCAGAAGAAGGTCATCATTGCGCCGCCTTGAATGATCGGCTCTTGGATCAGATCCACCGCATGGCTGTTGGTGTTCCCTAAGCCCGTGGGGTCGCCCGCGCTCACACCGACATAGGTCCCTCTGTTACAAGGCGTGGTGCCGTTGTCTACGACATAGCCGCTGTTGGTGGTGTCCCTACAGACGTAGTCGCCGCTGGTCCAGGGCGGCACGGCGCTGCCGAAGTTTTTAATTGGGGCACGGCCATCAGCAAGAACAAGGATGAAGGCCGGAAGAACCCTACGGAGAACGACTTCACCTTTCAATTCCCACTCCTTCAGGACTGAATCGACGGCGAAAGGGACCCGGGCTCGCTATGCGAGATTAAGACGTCGAACCAAGTTGTCGGCGGGGGAACGGCGACAGGAACGCAAGCGATTAAACCACAGCCATACATGCGTGTCAACGACGAAAAGCGGCGTGGGGCGGCTGTTTCACCGCAGATCGCGATGCGGGCGTCAGTTCTCTAGCCCGCCCTCAGAAACAACGCTCCCAACGGCGGCAGCGTGAGCCTCAGCGACCATGGCCGCCCATGCTCCGGAATTTCTTCGGCATGAACGCCGCCCAAATTACCGGAGCCGGTGCCGCCGTATTCTTTGGCATCGCTATTGAGCAATTCCCGCCAATAGCCGCCCGCCGGCACGCCGATGCGATAGCCGAGGCGCGGAATCGGCGTGAAGTTGCAGACGATAAGAACCGTCTCTTTCGGGTCTTCGCTCTTGCGCAGCAGCGAAATCGTGCTGGTAAGGCTGTCGTTGCAATCGACCCATTCGAAGCCGTCAAAATTTGTGTCGAGCACGTGCAGCGCGGGCTCGCTGCGATAAACGCGGTTCAGTTCGGCGACCCAGTTCTGCAAGCCCCAGTGCACCGGATATTGCAGCACATCCCATTCGAGGCTGGTATCGTGCGCCCACTCGCGCACCTGGCCGAACTCGTCGCCCATGAAGAGCAGCTTTTTCCCGGGCTGCGCATACATGTAGCCATACAGCAGGCGCAGATTGGCGAAGCGCTGCCACTCGTTGCCGGGCATTTTGCCAATCAGCGACCCTTTGCCATGGACCACTTCATCGTGCGAGAGCGGCAGCACGAAATTTTCCTGAAACGAATACAGCATGCGGAATGTCAGCTTGCTGTGGTGGTACCGGCGGTGAATGGGATCCTGCTTGAAATATTCCAGCGTGTCGTGCATCCATCCCATGTCCCACTTCATGCCGAAGCCGAGACCGCCGAGATAAACCGGCCGCGAAACCATCGGCCACGATGTGGATTCTTCCGCCGTAGTCTGAATCTCAGGATGTTCCTTATAAGCTTCCTGATTGAAGCGGCGCAGGAAGTCGATGGCTTCGAGATTCTCGCGTCCGCCAAATTTGTTGGGAATCCACTCATCGTGTTGGCGCGAATAATCCAAATAAAGCATGGACGCGACCGCGTCCACGCGCAGGCCGTCAATGTGATACTTGTCGAGCCAGAACATCGCGCTCGACATCAGAAAACTTCTAACTTCCGTGCGCCCGTAATTAAAAATGTGCGTCTTCCAGTCCGGATGAAAGCCCTGCCGGGAATCCGCGTGCTCGTAGAGATGCGTGCCGTCGAAGTAGGCGAGGCCGTGAGCGTCGGAGGGGAAATGCGACGGCACCCAATCGAGAATCACCGCAATGCCGTGCTGGTGCAGGTAATCGACCAGATACATGAAATCCTGCGGCGTGCCGTAGCGCGAAGTCGGCGCAAAGTATCCGGTTGTCTGATATCCCCAGGAACCGTAGAAGGGATGCTCCATGACCGGCAGAAACTCGACATGCGTAAAGCCCATGCGCACCGCATATTCCGCCAGGCGCGGGGCGGTCTCGCGATAAGTCAGGGGACGATTGTGCTCCTCGGGAACGCGCATCCACGAGCCCAGGTGAACTTCATAAATGGCTTGCGGAGCGCGCAGGGAATTGCGGTCTGCGCGATGCCGCATCCACTCGTGATCGCCCCATTGATAGTCGAGATCCCATACGACCGACGCCGTTCGCGGAGGTTTTTCATGCAAGAGCCCCATGGGATCGGCTTTATCCACGTGATAGCTGTGGCGCCGCGATTCGATATGAAATTTGTAGAGAGCGCCTTTGCCGACATCAGGGACGAAACCTTCCCAGATTCCAGACCCGCCGCGCGGAACGAGAAGGCTGGAATGAGAGTCCCACTCGTTGAAGCTGCCAATCACCGAAACCCGGCTCGCATTCGGCGCCCAGACGCTGAATACCGCTCCAGTTTGTCCGTCGCGCGAGAGAAGATGCGCGCCCATGGTTTCGTAAAGGCGATAGTTGCTACCCTCGTTAAAGAGGTAAAGATCCTGATCGGAGAGCAGGGAGACGCGGTCAGGAGTGGTGGCGAGGGAGTCCGACATTTTGTGAATTATTAGTGTACGCTAACGCCGAATTGGTTTCCCGGCGCAAATTTTCCGCCGCTCTCAAAGTCCGATCGACATCGCGGAAATAGAAATCGACTTCAAATTCGTGGCGGCACAAGTCTCTCCGCGCGCCGCCGCGCTCTTTCGTGCGGATTCTCCCTCCAAACCCTCATGCTAAACTGGCTTTTCCGCTCATGCCCGCCCTCCGTCTGATTCTTCTCTGGCACCAGCACCAGCCCTTTTACAAGGACCTGGTGACCGGCGAGTATCGCCTGCCCTGGGTGCGCCTGCATGCGCTCAAAGATTATTACGGCATGGTGAAGCTGCTTGATGAGTTCCCTGACGTTCATCAGAATTTCAATCTGGTACCGTCGCTAATCGCCCAGATTCAGGATTACGTCGACGGTACGGCGCAGGATCCGTTTCTCAATGTGGCGGCGAAGCCGGCGAAGGAGTTGACTCAAAAAGAGCGGCACTTCGCCCTGCAATATCTTTTTCAGGCGAATCCGGGGAACGTGATTGGGCGCTACCCGCGATATCGCGAGCTGTGGGAGTGTTTCCGCGAGCAGGGGTTTTCCCCCGAAAAGGCGGAGAAATATTTCCAGCCGCGCGATTTCACCGATCTGCAAGTGTTATCGCAGATCGCGTGGTTCGACGAATTCTTTCTGGAAGATAAGGATGTCGCGGCCCTCATCAGGAAAGAGCGCAATTACTCGCTCGACGATCAGGCTGTCATAATTGCGCACGAGAGGGAGTTGCTGGGCAAAGTTCTTCCCGCTTATGCCGATGCCGCGAAAAACGGATCGATCGAGATTTCCGCGACGCCGTTTTATCATCCGATTCTTCCTCTCGTCTGCGATAGCAATGCGGGAGCGGTTTCTTCGCCCGGGCTGCCTCTGCCGCAGAATCGTTTTCGTCATCCCGAAGACGCGCGCGAGCAGATAGTTCGGGCCCTCGATCTTCATCAACAGGTGTTTGGAGTGCGTCCGCAAGGCCTGTGGCCCTCGGAGGGCAGCGTTTCGGAAGAGGCGCTGACCATTGCCCACAGTCTTGGTATTAAGTGGATGGCCACGGACGAGGGCGTGCTTGGACGCAGTACCGGAGTCTTTTTTCAGCGCGATGGAAACGGCCGTTTGCCTACGCATCTGGCGGAGCGGCTCTACAACATCCATCGCTACGAAAATGGCTCGACCACCATGCACATGGTGTTCCGCGACCACACCATCTCAGACTTGATCGGCTTCGTGTATTCCGGCATGAATCCGGCCGATGCCGCCGCACATCTTCTGCACAATATTAAAGAGGCCGCGCAACCCGTGCTGGCTCAGGGACGCGACGCCGTGGTTTCGGTGATTCTCGATGGAGAAAATGCCTGGGAATATTATCCGAAATCGGGGCGAGAATTTCTGCGGCGGTTTTACGATGCGCTGCAACGCGCGGAAGGGTTGGAAGCGGTCACAGTTTCCGAGGCGATTGCCCGGCATCGCAACGTTTCGCCGTTGCCGTCGCTCGTGCCGGGCTCGTGGATTAACGCGAACTTCAACGTCTGGATCGGCGCTCCCGAAGACAATCGCGCCTGGGACTATCTCAGCCACGCCCGCGATTTTTACGCGCAGCACGCGGCCCGCGCCGCCGAGCCGCAACGCAAACTTGCCTTTGAAGAGCTTCTCATCGCCGAGGGCAGCGACTGGAACTGGTGGTATGGTCCCGAGCATCACTCGGCGAATGACCGGGACTTCGACGAACTATACCGGAAACATCTTTCAAATGTTTATCAGGCGCTGGGCGCTGCGCCGCCGGACTATTTGTCTCAACCCATTACGGCCTCCGGAGTAAGGCCCGCTTTCACGCCGCAGACCGCGTACATTCATCCGCACATAACGGGGGAAAAGATTCGTTACTTCGAGTGGCTGGGAGCGGCGATCTTCACCGCCGATCAGCGCGCCGGCGCCATGCACGGCAAACAGTTCCTTGTGGATTCCGTTTATGCGGGCATTGACGACGCATTCGTCTACGGCCGCCTGGACTTCGCCGGTTCGGTGCCGGATATGGAATTCGATTTGGTGGTGAATCTTGAATCGTGGGCGAGCGGAGAAGCGCGCGCGCGGCGGACGTTAAGACTGGATGCCAGTATAGAAGACGGCAAGCTCGCCGATTGGCAAATAGAGGGCTGCGAAGAATCGTCCGTTTCACCGGCAAAGCCAGCCGAAAACGCCAAAGCTGCTTTGCTGCGCAATTTTGAGTTTCGCTTGCCGCTGACCTGGTTGCTGGCCACTCCAGGATTCACCGCAGACCGAGGGAATGGCGCTGCCGCGTTATCGAAGCTGGCGGCGGCTATCCCGCCCACGAGCCGGTTGAAGCTCCGTTTCAGCCTTTGGCGTAATCGTTTGCCGGTGGATGCGCTTCCAATGGAAGGTTGGATCGAGTTGCAGTTGCTGAGCGAAGCGGATCTGGCGTCGGTGATTTAGACTCCCCGCCGACTGCGCATCGAATTATCCCATTGAGAGATTGGCGGAGCGCCTTGGGTTGCGCGACAGCGAAGTCATGAATCTGGCCCGTCGTTTAATCAAAGGAGATCGCACCCGGAAGACTCGGTTTCATACGAGCAACGGCCACTTATGTCTCAAGCCGCACGAATTTCTGCGCGCCTTCGGAACGACGCTCAACAAAATCGCCTTCGGCAAATATTCGCGCACGCCGTGGCTGGTTTTCTCCGCGGTGGATTACCTGGCGGAAAATATTTCGGGCCGCCGGGTGTTCGAGTTTGGCAGCGGCATGTCGACCGTGTGGTTTGCGGAGAGATGCGCGCAGGTGGTCTCCGTGGAGAGCAATTCTCGGTGGTATGAAGCCATCCTGGAACGTTCGCTCCAACTGCCGAATGTGAAAATTATTTATGCAAGCTCCAAAGAGGACTACCTTGACGCGCTTTCCGCTGGCGGCGACAAATTTGACATAATACTCGTCGACGGTTTGTACCGAAGTGAGTGCGCGAAGCTGGCGCGACAATATCTAAATCGCGGTGGGCTTATTGTGGTCGACAATACGGATAAATTTCCCGACCTCGCGGCAAAGGTTAAGGAATTATTCAGCGACAGCAATATCCGGTTTTTCCGCGGCTGGACTCCGGGGAATTTACACCCATCTGAAACCAGCGTTATCGAACGAATTCCCGTTTAGCGGGCGCCTACCAAACCTTCGGCGCGAGCCAGCCGTAGCGGCCGGCGGCGACCGTAGCTAAATTGCCGCTGAGACTATTGTCCGGCGCTGGCTACTGCCGGAGTCATTGCCAACGGACGGTTAAGTTCGAGCGTCAGCGTTGTGCCGGCGGGTAGCGTGGCCGAGCGATGCTTGCTTAGCCAGTGGGCGCCGGTCGATCCAGCTCCAATCGCTCCACCCACTACAACTCCAACGGGGCCGCCTACGAGGCCGCCAATCAGCATTCCGCCGGCGGCTCCGCCTCCCGTTTCCATTTGGTCGCGGCGGTCGTGGCCTGAGCCCTTAAATTCGCCTTCATTATTTACGTCCGTGCCCGGAATGTTCGTGTCCACAAGGGTAGCGTCGAGAAAAAAATGCTCGCCGGTCGGCAGGACTAAAGCTTCGGGAAGAATCCCGATTGTCGGCTTGCCCGAAATCCGGCGTGGTTCGTCGATTCGGGTCACGCGTCCTTCGACCGTAGCTCCGGCGGGGATAACGGTGCTGCCGCCGAGCACAACAGGCTGCAACAATTGGCCTCGAAATGCGTCGCCGGGCTTGTTGCTGAAAGTGGCGAGAGTAGTTTCCAGTTTCACCATCAAAGGTGTGCCTGCGGGCACGGGCGCAACGGTCTGCGCCGACGCGAGCGCCGCGGTCAACAGCGCTGCGGTCAACAAGGTGCACGGTAGAACCATCCACTTCTTCATAACGCATCCTCCGGTCTCTTAGAACCCTAGTATCCCCTGATTGTTGCTTTGACTGTAGACCAGTTGTGCGGTCAGAACAATACGCCGCCCAGTTTGGGAACCAACGAAGATAAGGCCGGGGCTTTGCGCCGCCACGGAGGGAAAAGGGATGCGTCAGTGACCAATGCGGCAATCTTCGATCCGCTATAATCATGGGTTTTGAAAGGCGGGTTTTGAAAGGCGGAATCATTCATGTCAAACATTGCTGAAATTCGCGCGCGCCAGGTGCTGGATTCACGCGGAAATCCTACGGTAGAAGCCGACGTTGCCCTGGCCGATGGTTCGATGGGCCGCGCCATCGTGCCGAGTGGAGCTTCCACCGGCGAACATGAGGCGGTGGAGCTTCGCGACGGCGACAACACCCATTTCCTCGGCAAAGGCGTTCTCAAAGCCGTCGAGAACGTGAACGGCGAAATCGCCGAAGCGTTGGCCAACTGGGATGTCGCCGACCAGCGCGGACTCGACCGTAGGATGATCGAACTCGACGGCACCACGACGAAGGGCAGGCTGGGAGCGAATGCAATTCTTGCGGTATCGATGGCCGCGGCGCGCGCGGCGGCGAATTCCTTCAAGATGCCACTCTATCGCTATCTCGGCGGCGCGGGGGCGAATACGCTGCCCACGCCGATGATGAACATTCTCAACGGCGGCGCTCATGCCGACAACAACGTCGACTTTCAGGAATTTATGGTGATGCCCGTGGGTGCGCCTTCGTTTTCCGAGGCGCTGCGCTGGGGCGTCGAAGTTTTTCATACGCTCAAGGAAGTGCTGAAGAAGCGCGGTTACAACACCGCGGTTGGCGATGAAGGCGGGTTCGCGCCTTCGGTCAAATCGAATGTCGAAGGCATCGAAGTTGTGCTGGAAGCGATTCAGCAAGCCGGTTACAAGCCGGGAGAAGAAATCGCAATCGCGCTCGACCCGGCGGCCAGCGAGTTTTATCAGGATGGCAAATATGTCTTCAAGAAGTCGGATAAATCAGCGAAATCTTCCGACGAGATGGTGAAGTTCTGGGCGAAGTGGGTGAACGATTATCCAATCGTCTCGCTCGAGGACGGGCTCGCCGAAAACGATTGGGACGGCTGGCAGAATCTCACCAAAGAGCTTGGCGGCAAGATTCAGTTGGTCGGCGACGATCTGTTCGTCACCAACGTCGAATTCCTGCAAGAAGGAATCGACAAGAACGTCGCGAACTCAATTCTCATCAAGGTCAACCAGATTGGCACCGTGAGCGAAACGCTCGACGCCATCGATCTCGCGCGCCGCAACGGATACACCTCCGTAATCTCGCACCGCTCAGGCGAAACGGAAGATACGTTCATCGCAGACCTCGCAGTTGCTACGGGCGCGGGTCAAATCAAGACTGGCTCGGCCTCCCGCACCGACCGCATCGCGAAGTACAACCAGTTGCTAAGAATTGAAGAGGCGCTGGGAGGTGAGGCAAGATTTCTGGGATTGCGGGCGCTGAACTACAAAGGAGATTGAATGCCTGAGTCCTAAGCCGAGAGGCGACCGATCCACGTGACCGTTGGACCCGTGTCAAATTGGCGTTCGACCCTGACTGCTGCGGCCATTTCGAATCGTGGTCATTGTTGCTGGAGAGACCTCGGTTCACCGGACCTCGTCCCGGGAGCCCACGCTGAGCTACAGGGCGCTCATCGGCAAACCTTTTTTCACGATATATTTTCTTGACTTTGTTTTGAGTCCGCCGGATACTCACCGTCCCTGCGAGTTCATGCGGCTGGTCTCAATTCTGTTCAACATGAGAAATACTCCTTCAGGAGCGAATCTATGCCTCCGTCCAATTCCGTGAGCTGCGCCCGCCAGAATCGCCTTCCAAACCTAAGTCCCAAACTAGATCGGAGATTGCTCGGTTACGCGGCGGCCGCCTCAGCCGCGGGAGTGGGCATGATGGTGCTGGCGCCCTCGAGCCTCGCGGAGGTTGTTTACACGCCGGCGAACCAGACGGTTAACGGGAGCCTGGCAATCGACCTGAACAACGATGGAATCACCGACTTTACTCTCAACTTTGGTGAGGGGTCGTGTTCCTCAGGGCCCGGTCTGTTTCATCGAAGAGTTCACCGTGTCACCGAATGCGCTGAACCGCGTTTTGACAACGTATGGCGGAGGAAACGATGCGCAGGCGCTGTCGATCGGCAAACGGATTGGGCGGGAAGACAATTTCGGCTCCGGGTATGGGCGCGGGTATGTAAGGATGGTACGTTGCAAGAGCACGCGCACAAGTTTCTATCGCTACGGTTCATGGGTGGGCGGGACCGCCTATCTCGGTTTGTCATTCTCCGTCGACGGGCAGACCCACTACGGCTGGGCTCGATTCTCCCTGCACAACGCAAAACGCCCATGTGTAGCTCGCGCCGTTTTGACGGGGTACGCCTATGAGACGGAGCCCGGACAGCCGATTCGCGCAGGAAAAACATCTGGGCCGGATAAAGAGGCGGCCGGACATCCAGAATCAACCCTGGGAGTCTTGGCGCTAGGCAGTGTTGGGCGATTTTCGCCTCCATAGCCTGGGATCTGGCAACGTGAATGTCAAATTTCTAGCCTTGACTTAGTCCATGACTTAGCTAAAATAGATCAATGGAAGTCAACATCCATGAAGCCAAAACTCACCTTTCCCGGCTCCTGGAACGGGTTGCGGTGGGCGAAGAAATCGTTATCGCGAAGGCAGGGGAAGCCGGTGGCCAAGCTTGTGCCCATCAAATCCTCCCGCCCCCGCTTCAAGCTAGGCTCCGCCAAAGGCGAATTCGTGGTTCCTGACGACTTCAACGACCCGTTGCCAAAAGAGATGGAAGATCTTTTCTGGTAATGAAAGCCCTCATCGATACTCACGTCTTCTTGTGGGGGCTTCAAAACGAGAAAAAACTATCGCGACGAGTGCAAGGCATTCTGCCGAACTCCGACCTTTGGATCAGTGTGGCAAGCCTGTGGGAGATTATTGCAAAGGCGCAAGTGGGTAAGTTAAAACTGCCTACGCCGGTCGGAGCTTACCTGTCTCAGAAACTGAAAGACAACGGACTCTTGGTGCTCCAAATCACGTTCCAGCATGTCAAACGGCTGGAAGACCTGCCTCTTCACCATCGAGACCCGTTCGACCGCATCTTGATTGCGCAAGGCCTCGAAGAGGATCTGCCGATAATTACCGCCGATCCTTTATTCGAGCAGTATCCAGTTCGGATCATCTGGTAAAGGAGGATATCCCGCTATCCACTTCCGTAAGCGAAGTTTCCCGCAAGAAAACCCTGCCAATTTCGCCAAACTGTGAGGCACACCCGATACATCCCTGAGCTCGAGACTGCCAATTAGCGGTTGGTAACCGGCGACTCTCCTCCATGCTATCCTGCCCTCAGAACGCACTCCCATGCGGATTCTTACCCGCTACATTCTTCGTGAGGTCACCTCGCACGCCCTGATCGGCGCGGCCATCTTCACCTTTGTCCTATTCACGCGGGATCTCGGGCGCATTCTCGAACTCGTGGTTCGCGCCAGCGCGCCACTGCCCAGCGTGGCCGAAATTTTCTTCTACACCGTTCCGCTCGCGCTGACTTACACAATCCCGATGAGCGTGCTGGTTGGAATTCTCATCGGACTCAGCCGGTTCGCCGCCGATAGCGAGATTACCGCCATGCGCGCCAGCGGCATGGGCGTTTGGAGCTTCGGCCGCGTGCTGGCGATTTTCGTTTCCATCGCCTGGGGTCTGGCGCTGCTGAATGGACTTTATCTGGCGCCCTGGTCCCTGGCTTCGCTCGGACGCCTCGAAGACCAGCTTAAAGGCTCTCAAGTTTCCTACGAAGTGCAGCCTCGGGTTTTTTATGAAGGCTTCCCCAAGCTCGTCCTTTACGTACAGGACGTTCACAGCGCGCAAGGCGGAGCCATCTGGCATGACGTATTCATTGCCGATATTTCTGACGCGGCCAATCCACGGATCACGCTGGCGAAAGAAGGTCTCCTGGTTCCCGAGGGGCAGGATCGTCTGCATCTTCATTTAACCGACGGTTCCACGCACGAAACCGACCCAGCGCAGGCCGACCATTATCAGATCTCCACTTTTCAGCAAACGGATATTCCCATCGACCTGGCCTCGTCAGAGAACAAAGCCGAAGAACAAATCCCCGTAAAAGCCATCGGCACCAGAGAGCTTTATCGACTTGCGCGGGGCGCCGATCCGGTAACGGCGCGCTGGTATCTCATCGAGTTTTACAACCGATTCGCGCTGCCCACGGCCTGTCTGGTGCTGGCGATGGTCGGAATTCCGCTTGGCTTATCGTCGAAAAAAAGCGGCAAGTCCGGCGGCTTCGTTCTCACCATCGTGCTGGTGTTCTTGTATTATTTCGTTTCCCTGCTGGGAGTTTCGCTGGCCAAGCAAGGCCGCGTGAGCCCCGCATTCGGAGCGTGGCTGGCCAATCTCGTATTTTTCGCGGCCGCTTTATTTCTATTGTGGCAAGCCGAGCGGCGGCCGCTCTCGCTTTCCGCAATTCGATTGGCGTGGAAACGCGATAAACCTGCCGCGGGCCTGCCACTTCCAGACCGCAGGCGCAAGAAGCGTGAAGCCGGCAACGCCTTCGAGCGCGCGTCCACTCGCCGGCGCGTTTTCAGCGCCAGTTTTCCCTCACTGCTCGACGATTACGTTCTGCGCGATTTCTTTGTCTATCTCGGAATGATCGTCTCGACATTCCTGGTTTTGCTTCTGGTGTTTACTCTCTTTGAACTGCTCGGCGACATTCTTCGGAATCAAACGCCCGCGATCGTGGTTGCGGAATACCTGCTCAATGTTTCCCCGTACTTGATCTATAGCGTCGCCCCCCTCATCATGCTTCTCGCGGTCCTGATCACGTTTGGATTGATGAACCGCTCGAACGAGATTACCGCCATCAAGGCGACGGGAACCAGCGTTTACCGCATCGTCACCCCGGTGATGGTTGCAGCAACTTTGCTGGCGGCGGGACTGTTCTTCGCCGATCAATTTTATCTGCCGCATACCAACAAGCGGCAGGAGGCGTTGCACAATCAGATTAAAGGCAAACCGCCCCAGACCTATCTGCGCCCCGACCGGCGCTGGATTTTCGGCCAGCGCAACGACATCTACTACTACCAATTCTTCGACGCCGACCGCAATCAGTTCGCCAACCTCACCATCTTTCAGCTCGATCCCGCGAGTTTCGCCATTACGCAGCGCATCCACGCTGAGCGCGCGCACTGGGCCGAACCCCTGAACCGCTGGGTCTACGAGCAGGGCTGGCAGCGCGTTTTGCACGGCGCCGCCATCGCCGGCTTTCACACTTTCGACGTTTCAACGTTCCCCGAAATCACCGAAGCGCCGTCGTATTTCAAGAAGGAAGTGAAGCAATATTCCGAGATGAACTACGACGAGTTGCGCCGCTACATCCGCGACCTTCAGCAAAGCGGCTTCGACGTGGTGCGCCTGCGCGTGCAGTTGAACAAGAAACTTTCCTATCCCCTGATCACGCTGATTATGGCGGTGCTGGCCGTTCCATTTTCACTCTCCGCGGCCAAGAAAGGAGCGATCACGGGGGTCGCGGTCGCGGTGGGAATTGCAGTGGTATATACGGTGGTGTCGCGCTTATTCGAAGCCATGGGCGACGTCAGCCAGTTGCCCCCCGCCCTGGCCGCCTGGTCACCCGACCTGATCTTCGCGCTGGTGGGGGGTTACCTGATTCTGAAGATTCCCACTTGAGCGGTCGGCTGAATGAGAGCTACGAAGCGGCAGGATTCATCAGCCCAGCACGTTAGAGTCGCGAAGGGGAGAGCGGGAACAACAGAGTCCGGTTCGGCGGACACGGGGTTCGAAACAGCCTTGCAGCGGCGAAGACAGAGCAAAACCGATGGCTTCCCGCTAATCGCTCCCGCAACTCTACTTCACAGCAACGCCGGTGGGATTATTCAACGTGCTGAAAGAACCTTGCGGAGACAATACTCCGGTGGCGGGCGTGATCGTATATTGGGAAACGGTTCCGGCAATATTATTGGCCACAAAAACCCAGCTATCGTCGCCCCGAACCGCGATCGAATTCGCGCCCGTGCCCGCGGGATAAGTTCCCGATAAAGTCAAACTCCCATTGCTTGGACTAATGTGGAAGCCCGAAACCTCGTTTGAAGCGGTGTCTACAACAAAAAGAGAGTTCCCATAGGCATCTACCGAGATCGGACCGGGCGCATCGCCGGGGGAAATTGCAAAAGGCGAACCGGTGACCGTCTGCAAACTGAAGTCGGCATACTGGCAATTCGTCGGGATTGAAATCGCGTTGCAGATGGTATAGGCGCTCACTGAATTCGATGTGGCGTTCGCTACGAAAACAAACCTGTTGCAGGGGTCAACAGCAACGCCCGAAGGCGCGCCTCCCGCGACAATCCCCGATTCTCCATCTAACAGAAGCACCGGAGTAAGCGCTCCGGTAGACGTATTAACCGAATAGTTCAACAGCACGTCGTTGACGGAATCCGTGACATAAAGATTTTCAGTGGTCGGCGGAGTGTTCAATGAACAGGCTGAGTACTGGGTGGGGTATGCGGTTCGGGTCACCGCCAGCGCCGATGCATTCGCGGCTGAACCGATCGTGCCAGACCCGACGGTGGATGGCGCTGGAAGGCCGAAAGGCGATCCCGCTATTTCAGTCGGAGCGCCGTTGCCAATGCCGAACACAGACACGGTGCCTGGCACGCCAACGGACGAACTCACAGTCGCGCCATTGCATTGGTATGGCAACGTTTCTCCGGTTGTGGCCGCGTCGGCCACAAACAGGTATTTGCCCGCGGAATCGATAGCCATAGCCACGGGAACTACCGGAGTCGCCAGCACGCCCACGGAGATATTGGTCGTGCCGCTCGGCGTAACGCAAGCCACAGTCACAGTCGGGCTGGTCGAATTGAGGCCGGTTACGTTTGCGGTCGCGAGCTTGCCGTCGGAGGCAACTTGAAACGAAGCGATACCGGTGGAACTGCCGGGCGCAGCCGGGTTCTGATACACGATGACGTATGCGAACGATCCCGCGGAATCGAGGATCACGGAACTCGGGATTCCGCTTGTATAAGGCCCGTTCACATTGTTAATCTCCGAAACGTGGCCATTCGCCAGGTCGAGACTGAAGCTCTCCATCACCAACGAACCCTGGCTTGGCACCACGACCAGCCCGTTATTCCCAGCCGAATACTTCGTGCTGCAAGCCATGAGAAATCCAATGGCCGCCAGAGCCAGAATCGCCACAATCGTGAACCGGGTCCGCATTCTTCGTTTTATCTCCTGTAAACGCGCTGAGGCTATCGCCGGCGCCGAAAACCGGGCGCCGAAAACCGGGTATGAATATTCTTAGAAGGGCGTGATTGCCATTCATTTATGTATCAGGAATAAGCGGGAAGAGCAAACCGCTTCAGGACTCCATAGTAGTGCAGTTTGCCCATTACAACGGCGTTTGTCATCCTGAGCAAAGCCGTTTTTCAGGCGTAGCGAAGGATCTCCCGCTAAAATTGGCCCAAACGCGTGAGCCAGATGCACCACTACCCAGAACTTATTGGAATCCGGATGCAAGACGGGAGTTGCCTGAGGCTGGCGTTGACTGTCTCAGGCCTTACGCTTCCCTCCCCGCAGGAACGGGCTCAGGAATCTCCTGCGCGACAGCGCTCGCCGGCAAAAGCGGCAGGCAAATTTCAACCATCAGCCCGCCCTGGGCGCGATTTGTAGCCGACACGCGGCCGCCATGGAATCGCACTGCGCGCTCGGTAATCGCGAGGCCCAGACCAACGCCGCCGGTTTGGCGGCCGCGGGCGTCGTCGAGCCGGTAGAACGGCTGGAATAACTTTTCCAGCGCGTCCTCGGGAACGCCATCGCCGCAATCGGTCACCCGAACCACCGCCTCCGCGCCCTCGGCCCCTTCGATCTTTTCCAGACGAATCTCGACCGTCGAGCCTTCGCGCGTATAACGGATCGCATTCCGGACGACATTTTCAATCGCGCTGTGCAGCAGCGATACATCCCCGCGCGCTCCCCAGCTTCCCGCAGGAATCTCGCTCTTCACATGGCAATGCCTGGCCTGCGCCTCGAACTCCGCATCTTCCGCCACGCTGAGCACCACTTCATCCAGCAAAACCGGAGTCGAAGGCACTCGCTGTTCTCCATCTTCCATGCGAGCTAAAGTGAGCAAGCGTCCGATAAGTTCGTTCAGCCGCCCGGCTTCGAGTTCGATGCGTTCGAGCATGCTCGCGCTCTCCGCGCCGGAGCGTTGCCGCGCCAGCCCGAGCGCCACATTCAACCGCGCCAGCGGCGACCGCAGCTCGTGCGAAATATCGTTCAGAAGTCGCGACTGCGCTTTCACCAGATTTTCCAGCCGCTCCGCCATCGTGTCGAAATCGCGCATCAGCCCGGCAACCTCGTCGCGCCGGCGGATGTTCGGGGCTCCGGCGCGGGCCGTGAGATCTCCCGCAGCCAATTTCCGAGTAGCCTCGCGCAGCCGAACCACCGGCATCGTCAGGAACCACGCGAGCACATAACAAACCAGCCCCGAGGAAATCACCGCGATAATCAGACCCGGCACCGGTAGCCCGCGCGGTCCCAGAAAAAGCCGCGGCCCCGGCGGAGGCGCCAATACCAGCGTGTAGCGATGCAAACCGTCGGAAGATGCGCGGGAATCGCGCAATACCGGGGGAGGAGCGGGAAAAATAAACCCCTCATGCGGAACTCTCGGACCGCCGCTCGCAACCCTGAGCACCCATTCCGGAGCGCCGCGGTGCGAAATCTCCTCCATATTTTCGTTGAATAAATAGGCGCGGACGTGCTGCGTTCTATCGAGATTGTCCAAATAATCCCGCAACCCGCTCTTACCCTGCTGTTCATAGATATTCACCGAATCGTTCATCGTTGTCGCCAGCAGGGCTTCCCAGCTCGAAGTCCGGGGACGAAAGGCCAGCGTCACCAGAATGGCAAGCACCAGAAACAGCGCGAATGCCATCCAGAACGAGAGAAATATCTTGAGGAACAAACTGTTCATCGATTTATTGCGCCTTAACCTTCTCGCCGGCCTTCTCGGACGCCTTTTCTCGCGGCCGCGCAAAAATGTAACCCACGCCGCGGATTGTCTTGATGTGCTCGTCGGCGTCGGTATCGCCTAATTTTTTTCGGACCTTGCTCACGTGCATGTCAATGCTGCGATCGAATGGCGAGAATTTTCTGCTGAGCACGGCATTCACCAGCCGTTCGCGCGGCACCACGCGTCCAGCTTCCCGCAGCAGCACTTCCAGTAAATTGAATTCCACCGACGTCAGGTCCACCGGTTGACCGTCCCTGCGCACGCAACGCGTTGCGGGATCGAGTTCAATCTCGCCCACGCGCACGATCTCCGGCGCCGATGAAGCCGGCTTGTCGCCCCGGGTGCGCCGCAAGATGGCGCGAATCCTCGCCACCAATTCGCGCGGGTTAAAAGGCTTCGGCAAATAATCGTCGGCGCCGATCTCGAGGCCAACAATGCGGTCCACATCTTCGCCCCGGGCGGTCAGCAAGAGGACAGGCAGGCGCGAGGTGGCGCGAATCCTCCGCAGCACCTCAAAGCCGTTGATGCCCGGCAGCATCACATCGAGCACCACCAATAAATATCCCCCGCCGGTGGCGCGCTGCAAGCCGTTCTCCCCATCATGCACCGCTTCCACCGTAAATCCCTCGGCCTGCAAGTATTCGCCCACGAGGGTGCAGAGTTCCACGTCGTCGTCGATAATCAGAATGCGTTCCATATTCTTGCTCTTCATTGTGCATCACCCCGCCGCCGCTAAGGGTAAAGAATTGTCACTCCTATACGCGGTGTTTTGTCATTCCGAGCAAGCGCTCTTTGCGCCGCGAAAAATCCGGGCGAGCCGCGCGATGTGTCGCGTTTTTGCGACACAATAATCGCGCGTTCGGCTCGCCTCTTACTTGGATTTTGCATCGGCACTCATTGGCTCAATCATGTTTCCTCTTTGACAAAACTTTACTCGGCTTGACGCTCTTTTTACCACTTTTCCCCGAAAATCGTGTTTCTATAGAGGTACGGAAAAATCCCAGGTTCCGGGAAGGAACCGGCTTAAAAGGTCGTCGCCAAACTCAGGAGTAACAAGATTATGAAATCGATTCGTTTTCGGTTCCTCGTAGCGGCTCTGGCAGTATTGATGGGCGCCGCAATCAGCCACGCACAAACCGCGGATTCAACTCCGCCACCACCCATGCACGGCCACGGCTTCGGTATGGGCGGCGCAATGATGGGGTTTCCCTTCAAGGAACTCGATCTCACCGACGCACAACACGCGCAGATTAAGGCCGTAATGCAAAAGGAACACTCCACCATGAAGCCGCTCATGCAGCAGTTTCATACCATGGAGCAGCAACTGAAACAGTATTCCGAAGGCACCTACGATGAAGCCAAGGTTCAGGCGCTGGTCACACAACAGTCGCAGACTCTGGTGCAACTCGCGGTGCAGCAAACCCGGATTCACAACGAGATTTACCAGTTGCTGACTCCAGACCAGCAGGCCAAGATGAAAGAGATCGAGGCCACTCGCGAGGCTCACATGCAGCAGCACATGCAGAGCGAGGCTCCGGCTTCTCCGGAAGAGTAACCGTTATGATGCGGGGTTGGGCTTGGCGGCTCAACCCCTTCTTCCTGGCAAATGATCCGCTGGAGCGATGCCGTGGAACATGCCTTCATATTCGCCGCAGGATGGATTTTTTTCGCGCTTTGGGGCGTGGCTGTCGCCGCTGTGACAGTCGCAGCCTTCCGTAACGACGTTTCCATATTCCGCCAGCATCGAACCGGCCACAAGACCAGAAATTAGCCGGAAGGTCGACGTCGCCGCACTGCCTACCGCAAATCGCTATCCCAGTTTCCTCTGTGAATACCCTGTGACCCCTGTGTTAAAGCCTTTCCTCGCCTTCTCCTTCGCATCCCGCCCTGCTAAAATTTCCTCGACACCTCGAAGATGATCCCGAAAAGCATGCGGCCGCTCCTTCCCTACCTCAGGCGTTATCGCTGGGGATTTGTGGCTGGGGCGCTGTGCGTGGTTCTGAGCAACGGCGCATGGGCGGGACTTCCGCGCGTGATCGGCAACGCCGCACAAAGTCTGGAAGGCGGCGCAACTCGCCATAAGCTGCTGATTCTGGCTTTGGAAGTGCTTGGTCTCGCCGCGGTCCGTGGCGTTTTCCTCTTTCTCACCCGCTGGATCGTAATCGGCATTTCGCGCGATATCGAATTCGACATGCGCAACGACCTGTTCGCGCACCTGGAGACTCTTTCCTATTCCTACTATCAGCGCATGCGCACCGGCGACATCATGGCGCGTATGACCAACGACCTGAATGCCGTCCGCATGCTGATGGGCCCGGCCATCATGTATACGGCGAACACGCTTGTGTTTACCGCGGCCGCGCTATGGTTCATGATGCGCACCAGTCCCAAGCTGACTCTGTATGCGTTTATACCGCTGCCCATCGTCAGCATTGTGATTCAATATTTCGGACGACGGATTCACGAGCGCTTCGAAAGAATTCAGGCGATGTTTTCCGACATTTCCGCGCGCGCCCAGGAGAATTTTTCCGGAGCGCGAGTCGTGCGCGCCTACGTGCAGGAGGAAGCCGAAATCGCGGCTTTCGAAACCGCCAATCGGGAATATGTCGCGCGCAGCCTGAAGCTGGTGCGGCTGATGGGCATGCTCTGGCCTACGCTGGAATTTATGCTTGGCCTCGCCCTCGTATTAGTTATGTGGATCGGCGGACGCGAGGTGCTCGCCGGCCGCATGGATATTCGCGCCTTCACCGCCTTCAACATTTACATGATGCAGCTAACCTGGCCAGTGATTGCCCTCGGTTGGGTGGTCAACATTTTTCAGCGCGGCACCGCGTCGCTGGTTCGGCTCAACGACATTCTCAACGAGCAGCCTGAAATCAAAGATGAGCCCGAATCCCTCGAACATGACGTCCATGGAGCGATCGAATTTCGCGGCCTGAACTTCGCCTATGACGGAAAGCCGGTTCTGCACAACCTGAATCTGCTCATTCCCGCCGGCACGAGCATGGCAATCGTCGGCCCCACGGGTTCGGGAAAAACTACGCTGGTCAGTTTGATTCCGCGGATTTACGATGCGGAGCCGGGCATGATTCTGATCGATGGCCGCCCGATTCGCGAGTTTTCGGTCGAATCCTTGCGCAAGAGTATCGGCTTCGTCCCGCAGGAAACATTCCTGTTCAGCGACCGCATCCGCGAAAACATCGCCTTAGGCGTGGACTCGGCCGATGATCGAGAGATTCACGCCGCCGCCGATGCGGCCAACATAGCTCTTGATATCGAAGCCTTTCCCGAGGGTTATCGAACCATGGTCGGCGAACGCGGCATCACTCTTTCCGGAGGACAAAAGCAGCGCACCGCGATTGCGCGCGCCTTAATCCGTAATCCCCGAATTCTGATTCTTGACGACGCGCTCTCCAGCGTCGACACGCACACCGAAGATAAAATTCTCAATCACTTGCGTGAGGTAATGCGCGGCCGGACTACGATTTTCATCTCTCACCGTGTCTCCACAGTGCGCAACGCCGACCGCATCGCCGTCCTACACGACGGAAGAATCGTCGAATCGGGCACGCACGACGAACTTCTAGCCTTGAACAGCTACTACAGCGACCTGTATAACAAGCAGTTGCTGGAAGAAGAACTGGCCGAAGTCTGAGCTGGAACTCCTCACTTCCCTGGTTCGCAACATTCATTCCATGCGCCGAGTCGACGCTCCCGAGATTCTCGATTCCGACTCCTGCTCTCACGCCGATGTGGCAATCTCCATGCTCGATCTCGGACGCGTGAATCGCTGGTTCGGCGGCGTCTTAACCACTCAGAAGATGGTCGAGCGCGTCGCCCGCGTTACCGGAGCCAACCAGATCTCGCTTTTGGAGGTGGCCGCGGGATCCGGCGAAGTTCCGGAATTAGTGAAGCGAAGACTCGCCCTGCGCGGAATCACGCTCGATGTCACCCTGCTGGACCGCGCGCAATCCCATCTTCCGCTGAAACACGTCACAAATGGAACTCGCGACTCGGAAACGAATGGCCTCGTCGGCGATGCTCTCGCCATGCCCTTCCGCGATGGAGCTTTCGACCTGGTAAGTTGTAATCTGTTCGCTCATCACCTGGATTCGCAGGGGCTTTCGCACTTCGCACGAGAGGCTCTTCGGGTAAGCCGGAAGGCGTTTCTGGTCAACGATTTGGTTCGTCACCCTTTCCATCTGGGTTTGGCATATACAAGCCGCCCCCTCATGCGCAGCCGCATCGCATGGCTCGACGGAGTCACTTCGGTGCGGCGTGCTTATGTTCCCGGAGAAATCCGCGAGCTGTTGGTCTCGGCCGCGCCCGGCGTGCAGGTCGAGATTTCGCGCAATTATCTTTTCCGCATGGGAGTAATCGCGTGGAAGGAAGAGGTTGAGCTGAGTCAAGCGGCTGGTTCGAAATAACGGAATTTGCGGTATGACAGAAGGCATACCCCGATACAAACCGCGAGTTGCTAAACGCTCCGCGTTGCCGCGCTACCTCACCACCAGCACTTCCCTGATGTTGTCGCGGGCCAGAAAAAATTTGATCGACGCGAAGTCGCGGAAGAGATTTTCGATGTGGCGATTATTAAACACGCGCTGCAATTGTATGCCGTCCGCCTTCGCGGCTCCGGCCGAAGAGTGTTGCCGCCGGAGTTCAATTGTCTGCATCTCGAGCGCATCGGAGCCCACGATGTGAAAGCGATGACAAGGCGAGTCCGGACCGGCGTCGCGCGTATGAAAAAACGCCAGCAGCATTCCTCCCGGCTTTAGTACCGACCACAACCGCCCCACTACCGGCTTCACCAGACTCTCGTCCAGATAGTCCGCCAGATTCCAGCAGAGAATCACGTCGAAGTGGGCGGCGGGATAGACCAGGTTATCCGCCAGAAACTTTCGGCTGTCCAGCGCCGGATTGCCTTGCTCATCTTTTGCAGCCAGCTCAGGATCGGTGGAGGCGGTCAACAAATCTTCGCTGTAAATCCGATGACCCCGTTCCGTGAAGTGACGAATGTTTGTAGGCGAGGTCGAACCCAGATCCAAAACACACAAGCCCTCGGCGGACTCCCAGAGGCGAGATAGTTCGCCCAATCCGCTGGAGCGGCGGGTCAGCTTCTGCGAGCCTTGCGCCGGAAGGGTTTCGGCTCCGGGTGAACCGCGGAAGAGTTTCATGAAATTCTGTGAGACGGACGACATCCTAACCGCACAACTCCCAGTTTAATTCCTTATCGAACCCATCGGCGCGACTGGCCCAGGCGACCCGCTACTTCCCATCCCCGCGCTGAATTTCAACTTTGCCCTTCAAAAACGCGCCTTCCTCGATGGAAATGCGCTGAGTCGTAATGTCTCCCGTCACCGTTGCGGATTTGCGCAACTCAACCCGGTCGCTCGCCTGAATATTGCCCTCCAGTTTACCCTGGATGACGACACCCTTGGCGTCCACGCTGGCCTTGACCTGCCCATTCGGCCCTACGGTTAAGCTGTTGCCTTTCAGGGTAATACTGCCCTCGACGTGGCCATCCAGATACAGATCTTCGCTGCCGGTGAGTTCGCCTTTAATCACCACCGACTTGCCGATCTGTGCCAATCCATTGGCGGGTGCGCTCATTGGGACGCTCTCCTCACGCGAAAAATTCTAGTATTTACCCTGTTGCACCACAAGATCGAGATTACAACATTGAGGACAAACTTCGCAGGTCTTCTGACAACCAAGACAACCGGGAGATGCCCACTGCAACGACTATACGCAAGGCACTGAGGATGCGGCAAGCCGGTTCGCGTACCTGTTTTCCTGTAGTGAACGGCCACAGCCGTAATTGTTACACTGAAAAGGACGGTCGTCGGAGAGTTGCAAGATGGGGTTGCAGATGAAGATAAAGGCGAGGATTCCCGTCGGTCGTTCGCGCGCGCTTCCCTTGGCATTGATTGCGGTGACCTGCCTCCCTGCGCTCACACAAACCAACTCTCGAGAAAGCCCCTCCGCAGTGGCGCAATTGGTTCGGGAAACGGTCGCAAACGAAACCTCTCCGGGCGGCGATTCCGTGAAGCACATGTTCTGCGATCACAAGACCTCTCTCCAGGGTTCGCAGACTCGCCTCTATATCGAGACCCGCGACGCCGTGGCGGGCATGACAATCGCTTATAGCGGCCACCCGCTCACTCCTCAACAACTGAAAGACGAAGAGGGCCGTCTTACAGGATTGGCGGAAAATCCAGAGCAACTTCGCCGCAAACAGAAGGCGCAGAACGAAGATTCGGAGCGCACTCTCCGTATCATTAAAGCCTTTCCTGACGCTTTCCTGTTCAAGTACGACGGCACCGAACCCGGATCCTCAAGTGTTGGCAAGGAGGGTGCGGAGTTAATTCGCCTAAAATTTTGGCCCAACCCCACATATCGCCCGCCCTCGCACGTGGAAGATGTGCTTGTCGGCATGAGCGGCTTTATGGCGATCGATCCCGCCCAGCATAGGATCGCGCGCATTGATGGAGCATTGTTCAGGGAGGTCAGCTTCGGATGGGGGATCCTCGGCCATCTCGATAAGGGCGGACATTTTTTTGTTGAGCAGGAAGACGTAGGCGACGGCTCCTGGGAAATGTCGCGCATGAAGCTGGAATTTACCGGTAAAGTTCTTCTATTCAAAAACCTCGCCATCAAGTCCGATGAGCGTTTTACCAACTTTCGGCGCGTCCCCTCTGGCACAACCTTCGCTCAGGGAGTAACCCTGTTGAAGGCGGAACAGGCCCGGCTGGCGGAGGGCGGCGCGGAATCGGCCAAAGCGGAAAGTAAATCACGATGACTGTCATCCTGAGCAGCCTTTCGGCGTAGCGTTGTCATCCTGAACGGAGCCGCCTTCCAGCGTAGTTTTGTCATCCTGAGCGGAGCCGCCTTTCAGGCGGAGGGAAGGATATCCTCCCTAACCGACCCAACGTGTGAGCCCACCCGCACGGCCGTCCGCGGAAGCTCTCTCACGCACCGGCCCGCAGCGTTTCCCTGCGCACCGTCAATTTCTCAACCAGATCCTTTTTTATGCGATAGCCGGTCCCCGGCTCGTTACTGATCGCAATCATCCCCTGCGCCGAAACCTCCACTTCGGGGTCAATGATGTCTTCCGCCCAATAGCGTCTGGAGGCCGACACGTCCCCCGGCAAAGTAAAATTCTCCAGCGTAGAAAGGGCGATGTTGTGCGCCCGTCCAATCCCCGATTCCAGCATCCCTCCGCACCAGACCGGAATTTTCTGCGCCAGGCAAATATCGTGAATTTTGCGGGCCTCGTCGAAGCCGCCTACCCGTCCGACTTTGATGTTGATGATGCGGCAGGCGCCGGTCTCAATTGCAATGGCGGCCGCGCGCGCATTCACGATCGATTCGTCCAGGCAGATCGCGGTGCGCAATTCCCCTTGCAGCCGGGCATGGTAAAAGATGTCGTCATCCCATAGCGGCTGCTCGATCATCAGCAGATTGAACTGATCGAAATTGCGCAGATGCTCCACTTGATCGAGCGTGTAGGCCGAATTCGCGTCGCAACTCAACGTAATCTCAGCCCAGCGGGAGCGGATTTTTTCCAGGACGTTGATGTCCCAGCCGGGTTTGACTTTGACTTTGATCCGCCGGTAACCCGCAGCGAGTTCAACCTGGATTTTTTCCAGCAGTTGCTCGATGGACTCCTGAATTCCAATCGAGACGCCGCAGGCAATCTCGCTTCGCGTCCCTCCTAGAAGTCTCCACAATGGTAGATTTTTCTGTTTAGCCTCGGCATCCCACAATGCATTTTCGAGGGCGGCTTTGGCCATCCGGTGTCCGCGCACATTCGAAAAAAGCGCCGCACATTTACGCGCCGATTCAAGATTTTTCCCCAGCAAAGCCGGAGCGAGGTAGTGCGCGATAGTAAGCCACGTGCTCTCCACCCACTCGCTGCTGTAAAACGGACCCTCTCCCGCCACGCATTCGGCCCAGCCCTCAACCCCGTCGCAATGGACCGTAGCCAGCAGAATGCGCCGGCTCGTTGTGCGCCCAAAGCTGGTCTCAAAGAAATGCACCAGCGGCATCTGAATCTCGCGCAGCGTAATGGCTTCAATCTTCATAAATTAGAAAACAGAATCAATTCACCACAGAGACACAGAGACACGGAGAACTTCAAGGAAAGAAATTATTTTTTTCTCCGTGCCTCCGTGTCTCCGTGGTGAGTTAATGCGGTGAGTTATCCTTGCGAAGCATATGACCACTGCTCATCCCATTTGCCGAGCAGGAATTTTCCGCTGCGCTCGGCGTCGCTTTCATAACCGAGCACCGCGAGCCCTGCCGCGAAAGCCGAAAGAAACTCGCTGCGATTGCGCTCCTGCACCTGCTGCGCTTTGCCTCGCGTTTCCGCCGCGGCTTTCCACTCATAAATCTGGGCCGGAACCGCAATCGACGCCCGTTCTTCGAAATGACGGATTTTTTTCCGTCGCCAGCAACGTCTCAACTCGTGAAGATTTCAGCCACCACTCGGCAATCAAACGGTCACTCGGAAGTCCGCCCTGCAATGGCGACGATGTAATGCCGTATTGATTGATGTTGTAGCGCCGAGAGATCGCTCCCAGCTTTTCGATATTCAGATACGAGTTCTTAATTTCCAGCGGATCGAAAGTCCACTCGATAAGTTCGATGCCGCGCGCCAAAGCGTCTTCGCGCTGCAACAATTTCAGGCGCCTGCCCAGCCCGCCATCGCGGTACTCCTTACGCACCGCCAGCATATGCGAATGAAGATATACGTGCCCCGCCCGCGCGCCCGGAACCGAAAGCGCGAAGCCAACCATCCGCTCGCGATCGAAAGCGCCCATTACCTGCCCGCCAATTTTATCGGCTACGACGAACATGCGTAACGGAACCAGTTCGGCGTCGGAAAAGTTCCAGATTTCCTTTTGCAACGCGATACATGCCCGGAATTCATCGAGGCCCTGGCAACGGCGAATCACGATGGCTTCGCCACTCACGAGTTCTTTTCCTGTTGCTTGGCCTGTTGCCACAGCGATTCGAGTTCCTCCGTGGAAGAGCTTTGAGGGATGGCGCCTTTTTCGCGCAGGCGCTCTTCCATCCATCGAAAGCGCCGGCGGAATTTTCGGTTAGTCCTGCGCAAAGCGGATTCCGAGTCGAGCGCGAGATAACGCGCGATGTTGACTAACACAAAAAAGAGATCGCCGAGCTCTTCCTCCAGGCGTTGACGAAGATCTTCACCAACGGTTTGCCTTCCTGACCCGGCGACTCCGCCCCCTTCGGGTCGCGGCCCGGGAGAGGGAAATTCCCGTAGACGCTCGCGCAGTTCCGCGGCTTCCTCATCGAGCTTTTCGAAGAGGCCCTCAACCGAAGGCCAGTCAAAGCCCACCCCGGCCGCTCGCGAACTCAATTTGTGCGCCTCAATCAACGCGGGCATGGAAGAAGAAATGCCGGCCAAAATCGACGCGTCCTCTTCGCCCGTTTTTCCGGCGCCAGCCCCGCTGTCCGCATCCCGCGCCCGCTTTTTTCTTTCTTCAACCTTAAGATCTTCCCAGTTTCGTTTTACCTCCGCAGAAGTATCCGCCTTCGTACCGCCAAACACATGCGGATGGCGGTTCACCAACTTGCGCGAGAGCCGGTCAAGAACATCATCGATGGAAAACGTTCCTTGCTCCTTCGCCATTTCGGAATAGAAAAGCACCTGCAACAGCAAATCGCCCAACTCGCCGGGGAGTTCCTCCCAATCGCGATTATCGATGGCTTCAAGAACTTCATAAGTTTCTTCGAGCGTATAGGGCTTGATGGAATCGAAGGTCTGCTCACGATCCCAGGGGCAGCCGCCGGGCGCACGCAGACGCTCCATGATTGCGACCGCTTGTTCGAACCGTTCGCCTGTTGTGGACATTATTCATCACTCTAAATGAGCCGCCACAATGGCGGCAACGCATAGAAAAACACTTGAACCCGCTCGAACGCGCAAAGAGAAAGCCGCCCGCTGGGCAACGAATGTAGAGGCAACCGCCCCCGGTTGCCTGGTCGAGCGCAGTTCGACTGCTTTTCGCTGGCGCAACCCCAAATCCCCGTTCTCCAATCACAATCAACCGTGCGGTCTCCAAAAGCATCGAACTTATAAGGAAACAACAACTATCGGACCCTAAGCTGGGAACGGCGAAATTTACGATCATTCACTTAGGAGGAAAATCATGCCCAATATTCTGGTAGGAAAAAACATAGCAATCCTGGCAACCGACGGCTTCGAGCAGTCCGAACTGATCGAGCCCAAACAGGCCTTGGAAGAAGCCGGGGCGCGAACTCAAGTCGTGTCACCCGCCAAGAGCAAGATCAAGGGCTGGGACAAAAAAGATTGGGGTAAGGAAGTCGACGTCGATGTGGATCTGAAGTCGGCCGACCCATCCCGCTACGACGCATTGTTGCTGCCCGGCGGAGTCATGAATCCCGACCAGTTGCGGATGAATCCCGACGCCGTGCGCTTCGTGAAGAGTTTCCTCGACCAGGGCAAACCAGTCGCTGCCATCTGCCACGGTCCCTGGATGCTCGTCGAGACCGGCGCCGTTAAGGGCCGCACTGTGACTTCGTGGCCTTCCCTGAAAACCGATATCCAAAATGCCGGTGGCACCTGGGTGGATAAAGAAGTAATCGAAAGTAACGGCGTCGTAACCAGCCGCAATCCCGACGATATTCCTGCCTTTAATAAGGAGATCATTCAATTGTTCTCAAAAGGAATCGGCTCGAGGATCACCTCGGGGAGCACCGAATCGGACCGCAAAGTCGCGTAACCGGCAGGCCCGCACTTCTTGCCATTCGCTATGCGTAATCCCGTCGCCCCGTGTTTGTGCCAGCGGGGCGCGGGCATAGCGGTCGCCGAGATAACCAGACCACCCGCAACTCCTCAATCCTGTTCGCGGACAACCGGGTTCGCCGGACAACCGGGTTCGCCGGACAACCGGGTTCGGGTCCGGGATCACCGAAACGCAACGTGATCCCCCCATCGTCGCGGTACGAAAGTTACCTTCTTCATTCTGCGAAGGCAGTGCACACTTGCTAGACGGAGGGAATTAGCGCTCTCCGCCCGGCCTGCCATCGAACCCAGGGGATTGTTTACAAATCATGGTTTTAGCGGCGAATCCACGCGCGTCTCTCGACGGCCAACACTTTCAGGTGGTGGTGATTGGCGGCGGCATTAACGGCGTCGCCGTGGCCCGCCAGTGCGCGCGCGCAGGAAAACACACTTTGTTGATTGAACAGAATGATTTCGCTTCCGGAGTGACCAGCCGCTCCACCCGCATTATTCACGGAGGCCTGCGCTACCTGGAGCATGGCGAACTAAACCTGGTTCGCGAGTCATTGCGAGAGCGGGAGCGGCTGTTGCGCCGGCATTCTCACCTTGTGCATCCCATGCGCTTCCTGCTTGCTCTGAACGAACATACAAAGCGTAGCGCGATGAAGGTGCGTACCGGGTTATGGCTCTATCAGCGCATGGCTGGAAAACCGCCGGGCGCCAAAGCTGCCGCGGATGAATGCGATCGTCTGGAGCGGACCCTCGATGCCGGGCAGCGTTGGTCGCTCTTTAGCTACGAAGACGCGCAGTGCGAATTCCCCGAGCGCCTGGTCGCCGAGTGGCTGATGGATGCCGTGGATGCCGGTGCGATTGTCCGCAATCACGCCGAGGCGCTTGCCGTCGATGTGACTCACGGTCGCGTTCATGGGGTGCTTTTGCGCGATCAGATTAGCGGCCGAGACCAGCGAGTTGAGGCCACCTGGGTAATCAATTGCAGCGGGCCTTGGGCCGATCGCGTCTGTCAACGCTCTTCCATTCGCATGAACCACCCATTGCTGGGCGGCGTGCGCGGCTCGCATATTGTTCTGCCGCGCTTCCCCGGTTCGCCGAACGCAGCGGTCTATACCGAGGCGGCGGATGGACGGCCATTCTTCGTGATTCCGTGGAACGACCAGATTCTGGTAGGAACCACTGAAGTGGCGGATGGGGGCGACCCGGGAAAAACGGTCGCTTCCCAGGAGGAAATAAGTTACCTGGTAAGTTCCGTAGCGCGGTTATTTCCTAAGGCGAAAATAACCGCCCAAAGCGTCAATTATGCTTTTGCCGGAATTCGCCCGCTGCCGTATTCTCCCAGCGGCCATCTATCGGCCGTTACCCGGCGGCATATTGTGCACGACCACGCCGCAGACGGAGCCACGCACATGTTTTCGGTGATCGGCGGCAAGCTGGCAACTGCGGTGGCCGTTGCTCGGGAGTGCGCGCAAAAGATCGGACTGAAGGCAAGCGAGCCAATCGGCGTGGAACTCGGATCGGGCCCCGCGCTCGATCCTCTGTTGGATGATGCCGTGCTCGAAATCGCCCGGATCGGAGCCGTCAGTGAGGAGACCGCTCGCGGCATGTTGGAGTGGCATGGCAAACGCGCCGCCGATATTGCCCGCATGGCTTTGGTGAGCGCCGAACTGCGCGCGCCAATATGCCCTCATACCTCGCATGTGGTTGCCGAAGTAGTGGAAGCTTATCGCCGCGAATGCGCCGTGACTCTAGGCGATGTGCTCTTGCGCCGCGTCCCGGTGGCATTAGGCGCATGCTGGTCGGAATCTTGCAGCCGCGAAGCCGCATTGCGCATCGGCGCAGTGCTTGGGTGGAACGATCATGCCATGGCAGCCAACCTGGAAGCTTTTGAAACCGAGCGCGTCGCCTTCCTGCAACCTGCCATTCACGGCGCCGCCCTGAAAGCCGCAGCCGATTAGCTAACTTATTGATTAAATAACGCCTCTTCCTGTTTCGTGCCAGATTTACAACGCCAATCTGCCGCCGACGGATCCCCATTTCTCCGCTCCATGTCGCACCTTCGATCGTCGACGCGTTAGAGTCGGCGTAGGAAAACTAAAAACTTCGATCAACTTTTCGGTATGAAGGATTTCAAGAATACGTTTTCCTACGAGCGCTGGCGTACCGACGAGCCGCCCGGACTGGATTATTGGGTGTTGTCAGAGCACACAAAAAAACGTGTATGGCTGAAAGTAAGCAAGATCGCTTGTGGGAACTCTGCGAACAGGCCGCCGACGAGCCGGACCCTTCCCCGGGTTGTAGCACTCGCCGCGGAAATCAATCGGCTGGTGGAAACGAAAGAAAAAGATCCCAAAGCGGACCAATCATCCGCAGCATAATATGCCTGCCCCAATCCAATGCCCCTACTGCATTGATGGCGACAGTTCAAAGTTTATCAAAGCCAGAGCCGAGGGAGAGTGGTTCCTCTGTTCCGACTGCGGCCACGTCGCCATGCCCGGACATAATTCCTACCGCTGCAACTGCGCTAACTGCGCCGAACTTCGCCCTCAGTCCTGAGACATTCCTTTGAGGAAGGATATCGGGGAAAGGGCATGCTAAAAAATGTTGCCCATTGCTCGCCGCTTTTACGAGAAGTTTTATCAGGCGTATTCAAACTCTTATAAAGAGCGCATTACCTAACAGGCTGCTGAAAAACTCATTTCGGCTGTCTAAAGCGAACCTCGGGCGCTGAAGCGCGGCTAGTTTTAAAGGACTTAACGGCACGACTGAACGTCGTGCCCTTCCCAAAACCAGCCCGACCGAGGTTTTTCAGCAGCCTGCTAAGCCGCGCTGCGCAATTCGCTGCGTAGCGCGTCTACATCTTCGCTGCCTTTCTGCCTGAAAATTTCCCGCGTCCTCCCGGCCACATCTTTATCGTCTACGTTTGCGATCACCAAAGAATGCCCTCGCCGCAAAAGCTCGTGATAGAACTGCACTTCGTCTTTCGGAACGCCAATATCCATCGCATGTTCCGCCGCATCGCCGGCTTTCGCCCCCGCCGCCGCGCCGCCCAACCCCAGCGCCGCTGCGGCGCCCAGGCCGATGGCAAAAATCATTCCTACGCCGGGCACCATTAAGCTCGCGACCGCCGCTCCTCCCGCCAGTCCAGCGCTCGCTCCCATGGCTCCGCCCAGCACCGCGCCCATCGCCTTTCCCATGCCGTCGCCCTCCGCGTCCGTCGTTGGGAGACTGTCCAAGTTTGTCTCCGACAAAGCATGCACCTCGGCATCCTTCGGTGATTCGCCGCTCAAAAAAATAATGCATTCCTCTTGCGTGCCGCTGTCCACCAATCCCTCGATTGCTTCTTCAGCCGTCGCCAACGAATTGAAGACTCCCACAACACTCTCCATAAATCCCTCCCAGCCGGAATTCACGCAGCAAACTGCCCTGCTTAAGATTCCCAAGTACGCAGGAGAGTTGCCGCTTAAAGCCTGAATCGCGCCATCCGGCATTCCAATTCCGCGTTTGAATTCAAACGTTATTCCTTTAGCCCTAAAAACGTTGCGCTGCCTAAAGCCGTCTGATAGCCTTTTTGATGGCGTCTAAGCGAGCGCGTGTTAGTTTATCGTTTCCGCATGTTGTATTGTGCCCGCGCGGATCTTGCGAGAAAGCCTGAAGCATTTTTCAAGGAGAAAATAATTTGCCCCCAACCCCAAAGAATCGAATTTTATTTACGTCCGAATCCGTCACCGAAGGCCATCCCGATAAAATCGCGGACCAGATTTCCGATGCCATCCTCGACGCCTGCCTGATCGAAGATTCATTCAGCCGCGTCGCCTGCGAAACTCTCACCGCCACCGGCCTCGTCGTCATCGCCGGAGAAATCACCACCAAAGCTTACGTGGATTTTCAGCAGGTGGTTCGCGGAACGGTTCAGTCCATCGGATACGACAATGCCCTTCACGGCTTCGACTGCAACACCTGCGCCGTCATCTCCAGCATCAACAAACAATCCGGCGACATCGCGATGGGTGTCGACACCGGCGGCGCCGGCGATCAGGGCATGATGTTTGGCTATGCTTGCGATGAGAACGAGGAGTTGATGCCGACTCCGATTTCGCTGGCGCACAAGCTGACTATGCGGCTCTCGAAAGTGCGCAAAGATGGAACGCTTCCCTTCCTTCGTCCCGATGGAAAATCCCAGGTTACGGTTGAATATGATTCCAACGGCAAGGTACTACGTGTGGATGCGGTCGTGATCTCGACGCAACATGCGGAGACTGTAACCAACGACGAATTGCGCGCGGGAATTTTGAAGCACGTAATTCAAGCGGTGATCCCGGCGCACCTACTCGACGAATACACGAAGTACCACATCAATCCCACGGGCAGATTTGTGATCGGCGGCCCGATGGGCGACACAGGGCTCACCGGTCGCAAAATCATCGTCGATACCTACGGCGGAATGGGCCGTCACGGTGGCGGAGCGTTCAGCGGAAAAGATCCGACGAAGGTGGATCGCTCGGCGGCGTATATGGCGCGGCACATTGCGAAGAATATCGTGGCGGCGAAATTGGCGGACCGTTGCGAGGTGCAGTTGGCGTACGCGATTGGCGTGGCCGATCCGGTGAGCGTGCGCGTGGATACTTTTGGCACGGAGAATATCGATCCCGCAACTATTCCGGATTTGATTCGTAAGCACTTCAAGCTGACGCCTCGCGGAATCATCGAGTCGCTGGACTTGCGGCGGCCGATTTATAAGAAGACCGCGGCCTATGGGCACTTCGGGCGCAACGATCCGGATTTCACCTGGGAAGCCACGGACAAGGCGGCGGCGCTGGCAAGTCACGCTGGAGTGCGCGAACCGGTGGCGGCGCGGAAGTAAAGGCTTCAGGCTTCAGGCTTCAGGCTTCGGCTATCGGGCGTCGGGCAGCGAATATCCCACTTCTCCAAAGCAGGCGAGAAGTGGGGCATCCACAGAGTCGTAGCGCGGTCAAAACCAAGGTCCCTCGCTGCGCTCGGGATGACAAAACATAGGGGTGAAAATTAACAAACAGTTTCCCCGGGGCCAGCGCTGACCAAAGTGCACTGCCAGTGGTGGTCCAGAAGTCTCACTCCCTTAAGAGTATTTGGGCATGCTGACCTCTGCCGCGATTCGTGTATTCTGAAAAGTGCCAGGCAACAGCTACTCTTTCAGTCAACTTCCGGTAACCTTAACAAATTCATAGAAGCGCAAGCGGCACAGGAGGCGTATGTCGACGGCAGCAACGCAAATCAACTCGGATATCAAGAGCGTGGAACTGGCGGAACTGGGCAAGAAGCGCATCGAGTGGGCGAATCAGTCCATGAAAGTGCTGCAAATTATCCGCAAGGAATTTATTAAGAACCAGCCGCTCAAGGGCATTCGCATTTCGGCCTGCCTGCACGTTACCGCGGAGACAGCAAACCTGGCCATATGCCTGCGCGATGGCGGCGCGGAGGTGGTGCTATGCGCTTCGAATCCGCTCTCGACGCAGGATGACGTTTCAGCCAGCCTGGTGCGCGATCAGGGAATTCCGGTTTTCGCCATCAAAGGCGAAGATAACGACACTTACTATCAGCACATTCTTGCCGCAATCGATCACAAGCCGCACATTACGATGGACGATGGCGCCGACCTGGTCACGATCCTGCACACCAAGCGCACCGATACCCTCGAAGGCGTCATCGGCGGAACGGAAGAGACTACGACAGGCGTGATTCGCTTGCGCGCGATGGCCAAAGAAGGAGTGCTGAAGTTTCCCATCGTCGCGGTGAATGATGCCGACACGAAACATTTGTTCGACAATCGCTACGGCACGGGCCAATCGACCATTGACGGAATTATCCGCGCAACGAACTTTTTGCTGGCTGGTTCGAAATTTGTGGTCGCCGGCTACGGCTGGTGCGGACGCGGGCTGGCGAGCCGCGCGCGCGGCAATGGCGCGGAAGTGATCATTACCGAAGTCGATTCCACCAAAGCGCTGGAAGCTGTAATGGATGGTTTCCGCGTGATGTCGATGCAGGAAGCGGCGAAGTTGGGCGACGTGTTCTGCACCGTCACCGGCAACAAGAGCGTGCTGACCCGCGAGCACTTCGAGTTGATGAAAGATGGCGCGATCATTTCGAACTCCGGGCACTTCAATGTGGAAATCGATATTCCAGCGCTGGAAAAATTATCGTCATCGAAGCGCACCACGCGGACTTTCGTCGACGAATATTCGCTGAAGGATGGGCGCAAGATCAATCTGCTGGGCGAAGGGCGACTGATTAATCTGTCGGCGGCCGAGGGGCATCCCGCGTCGGTGATGGATATGAGCTTTGCCGATCAGGCGCTTTCCGTCGAATACATGGTGAAGAATTATAAGACGCTGGAAAAGAAGGTCTACCGCGTCCCGGATGAACTCGATAAGCGCGTCGCCAAGCTGAAGCTGGAGTCGATGGGAATCAAGATCGACCGGCTGACGCCAGAGCAGGAAGAATATTTGGCGGGGTGGAGCGAGGGAACGTAGGAGCGGGCTTCGGGCTTCAGCTTTCGGGCTTCGGCAGTTCAAATCAGTAAGCGGGGCAGCATGAGCTTCCCCGTTTGTGACTTGGGTCAAAAGCTTCGCGCGCTTTCCGCGACGCTAAAAGCGCCGCCCTTCCACGGGGTAGCGATAGGCCGAAAGCATTTGGGAAAATCAGGGTCAAAAGCGGTTGACAAGGGCGTCCGCTCCACGCATTCCTGGAGTTGTTGGGGCGACAATGAAACTTGCTCCTCCCGACGCCCTGATTATTTTCACTGCGGGCCGGTTTGCCCCCGCGGAGGGTGACCGCCGGTTTTCTTCGTTACTCCGGCCGTTCCGCCTTCTTGTCCCGGTGGCTCCTTTCTCGTAACTCCGGCCGTCCCGCCTTCTTTTCCGGGTGGTTCTTTCGCGGCTGCATTTTGGGAGGGCGCTCTCTGGCCGCCAGGCTTCGGCGAAGCTGATGACCTCGACTGCGAAGTGGGCCGGTTACTCGGAGGCGCTGCCCGCTGCCTCATCGTTGCTCCGGTGGACCGGCCCGGAGTAGCTGCGGTGCGGCCAGCACTCGGACGGCTCCCCGGACGGCCTGGCGGCGTAGCTTGGCGGCCTGCCGACGAATAGTTCTGCTGCCGCGGAGCTGCACGCATGGCTGGCTGTGGTGATCGTTGCTGCGCTGATCGTTGCTGTGGCGACCGTTGCTGCGGCATTCTTTGTTGCTGCGATCTTTGCTGCGGCGCTCGTTGGCCCCCGCTGGAAGACTGTCTCGAATTCCTCTGCGACAGCCAAGCTAGTTCGGAAAGCGGCGCCGGTTGTATTTGAGGCAACAGTCCGCCTGCCTGATTCCAATCTTTGTGGCGGGATGGCCGCGTCGGTTGCGACAAGCGCGCATCGTGAAGGAGAGATGCCTGGGCACGGGGAATGGCGAACCCCGGCAGACAGCCCCAACAGCAAGCGACTAATAACGTCTGCAAAATTCTGTTAAGCAACTTTCGCCTCCACTTCGATCTTCTTTTCCTCTTTCTCGACCTCTTCAATTTCAGTGTGTGCCCACAGCGCCAAAATATAGAGTCCGGGAAACCAGATAGCCATGTAATATCCGAGCGTTACCACGATCAAATAGGAGAGCACCCACAGGACCAGCACAATCGAGGCAGAAATAGCAACGGCGTTCAGGGAAAAAAGTCCCATATGCTTCTGCCAAAAGGGCAACAGAAAGAGGCAGCCGATCGCGAAAACAGCGAGCAAATTGATTCCAATGTTCCACCACGGAGAAACAGGCTTGAGATAGCGATCGTCCATGAGCGACTCAATATAGTTTGCCTGCAATACGACTCCCGGGACGTCGCCTATCACGCTCGGATGGTAGTCCTGGTTGGCTTTCTTGTTTCCGATAATAATTACGTGGTGCCGTATTTCTTCATTCCCGTAATCGCTGGACCCACAATGTTCCCAGTCTTCCGGATGCGGAAAGTTAGGACCGCATATTAAATCCAGGGCAGAGAAGGTTTTTATCTCCTCTTCCGAAAGGAAGCCGGTATAAGGATGGGATTCTGTCGAAAACAAGCTGTTGAGCCTGCTTACGCTCGCCATGTCCGGATCGGCCGTCCGCGCGGCTACCAGGGAGAGAGTCGGCATTGGCTGAGGGCAATGATCTGGAGTCGCCATTGGCTGAGGACAATGATCTGAAGCTGCCAGATCGAAGCGGGATTTGAAAACCCTCCACTCCAGTGGAATTTTCCGGTTATCGTGGTTCAGTCTGATTAACCCGTAGTCGATCAATCCCTTGGGATTGTCGAATGGCAGCGCTTGAGCCTTTACGAGGCCGGCCTGTTTGAGACTTCTCTCTTCGGCCGGGCTGAGAGGGTCCGCCAGCCTCAGGTCATCCGAATCGAGTGTGTGCACGCCCAGTACGAGGGGAGTCTGCGTGGTTGAGATCACTTTCTTTAACATCCGATTGCCGGGGTCTTGCGGGTCGCGGCATGAATCGGGCGAAAAATACTTGTCGATCACGATCACAGACGGTTCCGCGATCTGGAGTTTCTGAATTAATTTGGCAATCAAAAGGCGCTGCTTACAAATGTTGTCGAACAATTCGTCGGGCCCCTGGTGCTCGCGCAGTTCGACAATTCTGACAAATTTGTTTCGCGGCGTGCGATTGCCTGCCTTCACCAACAGTTGGTACCAGAAGGCTCCTTCGAAGACTCGGGACCAAATGCCGCTGGACTTGACACCGGTCGCTTCCAGGAGGTCGCTGCCAAATTCGGGAATGAGCGTGACGCCGATCAGGAAGAAAACGACGACAGTGGCCATCCTTACTGTTGTCTTGAGCCTCATAAAAAACACCTCGGGGATATATCGGAGGGTTCAACCGGGGGTCTTGGGCTTCAGCGGGGAAAGGATGCGAAACCCGCGAAGGAGAATAACACAAGAACCCTCTTTGTCAAGCAATTCGTAGTTAAGCAATTCGTAAGAGGGGTAATGTCCCGATTTCGGGAGCAAAAGCTTTTAACCGGAAAGGACGCGAAGGACTCGCAAAGGTCACGAAGAAAGGCCAATCGAAATTAGGACAGCCATCGTAAGGCGAATCCGCGTGCTTCGCTGGGGATTAGTTGAGCGGTTTGGCGGCTGAGAGCCGGGTTCATTATTTGTGCGCTATTTGTGTGCTTTACGCGACGCTGAAAGCGCCGCTCTTCGGCGGCGTCGCGATGAGTGCGGATGACGCGGCAAAGTCGAGGCCGGGGGCAAAATCAAGGTCAAAGGCAGCGGACGAAGGCGTCCGCTCTACACGGGCATGCCGCGCGACGGGGAGCCGCTAGCCCTGGGCGGCCATCGCTCCAACCATCGAGTGAAAAAATTTCATGCCATCGGTGCCGCCGAGTGCGGCCTCGGAAGCCCGCTCGGGATGCGGCATCATTCCGACTACATTACCCCCCGGGCCGCAAATGCCGGCGATATTTTCCAGCGAACCATTGGGATTCGCCGCCGACGAAATCTCGCCGGAAGCGGTTGCGTAGCGCAACACTACACGGCGCTCTCGATTCAGTTGATTTAAGGTCGCCTCATCACAGAAGTAGTTGCCTTCCATATGGCCGATGGGAATCGTCAACACTTCGCCTTCGGAGCAAGCGTTGGTAAACGGAGTCGCGGCATTTTCCACGCGCACCTGCACCGGCTTGCAGACATATTTCAAGGCGATGTTACGCATAAGGGCGCCGGGAAGCAGTCCCGACTCGCAGAGGATTTGAAAGCCATTGCAGATTCCGAGCACCAAGCCGCCAGAGTCGGCGAAGCGGCGCACTGATTCCATGACCGGGGAGAATTTGGCGATTGCGCCGGTGCGCAAATAATCGCCATAGGCGAATCCGCCGGGGACGACGATGGCGTCGCAGTTCTCGAGGTCGTGCGATTCGTGCCAGAGAAAGCTGACGGGCTGCTTCGCGACTTGCTGGATGGTCCAGTAGGCATCGTGATCGCAATTCGAGCCGGGGAAGATGATCACTCCAAATTTCATCGCGGGGTCCTGGGGATGCGGTTTGAGGTCAGTTTAGCATGGCCGGATTCGGTCCGAGGGTCGTGCGGGCGGCCGAAGAAAGGAAAAAGAATTTAACCGCAAAGGGCGCGAAGAAGAGCCGCGAAGGACGCTAAGAAAGTCTGTTGGGCCGCAATTTTAGTGCGCGGCGGCAGATGGATTCAACGGAAGCTGGGGCGGGATTGAAGCGGGGCTCTGCGCCTGGGCTCGCGGCAGTTCCTCACGGCCTGCGCCGGTCGTTGGTTGCGCTGCCGTTGGTTGCGCTATCGTTGCTTGCGACATGGCGGGTTGCGCCATCGCGGCTTCCGCGGACGGTTGTGGCGGAACTCCTTTGGCTTTCACGATGGCCCAATGCCAGTCCTGATCGGGGAAGAGAGCGAAGTTAAGGGTTGTGCGGAAGGTTGCGGTAGCCGCCGGGGCCGCTGAACCTTTGATGCGAAGCAGCAGAGTAGTATCCGGTTGCTTCTGAGTGGAGTCCGGCGCCGGGCCGCCATGCGCGACGGCGGGGACAATTCGCGCATTGCCAAAGTAAGAAGCGGTTTCCCCGTGATCGGAACGACGCACAATCGTCAGCCCAATCAGGACTTCGCGCAAATCCCATGCGGATCCGTTATGCACCGAAACCTGAAGCGAGTCCCCGTCAATACTCGCGGGACCGCCGAGTTTGTCCAACTCGCTGCGCGGCAGCTCATCGAGCATAATGGGGTCGGAAAGCAGAGAGGCGTTTTTCGCGGTAAAGGACAGGCTGCACATAACGTCGGGAGAAGAAACTCGAAAGTTCTTACTCCCCGGGTCGAGGGAAAACACCGGCGAAGAGCCGGACGCATGCAGGCTCTCGGCCCGCTGCATTACTTTAGGCAAATTGTCGTTGTCGATTACGGTTTCGGAAGGAGCCACACTTTTCTTGCGCATGTTGCGCGCCACATCGCCGAGCGGAACATCGCCAGGGTCATCCTGTGCGTGCAGCGCTGGCGGCAACGTCAAAAAGAATATCGCTGAAGTCAACAGGGCAAAAGCTAGGCGGCTTGGGGTGAGGGCTCGCACAAAATTCGTGGACTAAGACCCGATTGTTTCCACCACTTCCCGGAGCGCGGTAACATTGCAGGCGCACCGATGTAGTGTAGAAACAAATCCGCGGCAGTCCTAAGGAAGATTGTAGCGATAGGAGCGCGAAGGACCGAAAGAAGTAGGAGGGACCGAGATAACCTCGGTAACGTTACGTAACCATGTTCCGCATGAGAAAAGCATGGCCGGGCGCGCGCTGACGAAATGGAAGCGCAACGGGGCGCGCGCCCAGACCCTTACCCCAAACCTAAAGCAGACCCGAAGACCGCATCCGCGAAACTGGATCGACCACCGGCTCCCGCTTAAAAACCCAGCGTGCCACCGCGAATCCCAGAGCCGCGTAACACAGATGCATGAGCCTCATATAAAACCCCCTTACCGCGAATTCGGCCATCACCTCAGGGGAGGATCAGCATCACTATCGGCAAAATAGCAGCGCAGGCGGACTCCGCACAAGGCACAACAGTGCCATCGCGCTGGCACGGAAGTAATACATCATAATCGCTGGAATGGCCCGAGGAAACCTGCGATCAATGCGTGTCTGCGTTTTGTTCGACTCCTTCGCGGCCGGCAGGAGGCACGACCACCGTCGACAGATTGTTCGCCGAAGTCAATTTACGAAAATCGGCGAGATCCTGTTGCTGCAAATCGTCCCAACTCTTGAGCAGTTCGGCAGTTTCCCGCTTCAGCTTCTCAAATTCCTTTTGTTCGGCTTCCGTGGGGGCTGAGTCGGCGCTGCCTACATCCATGGCAAGATAGGCGAGTTTGGCGTCGAGCTGCGGCGGATACGCGAGCGAATCCTCGTTGGCGCTGATATTCAGATTCAGAAACTGATCGCGAACCGATACCAGCTTTTTCTCGAGATTGTCGGCTGAAGACGCAATCGTTTTTGCGCTCGCATTCTCCGGGAGACGGCGTTTGAGGCCGGCCACTTGCGACCGCACATCCTGGATCTGATTCACGGTATCGTAAACCTGGTTCAGCAGCTCATGAATCTGCTCTTGCATCGCGAACTGCCGTGCCAAGTCTGCATCGCTCACTTTTACTCGCGGATCGAGCTTTAGTTCAAAAGGCGAAACCTGGCTTTGGCCGCCGACGGTGAGGCGCAGTTGATACTGGCCGGGCGCAGCCACTGGCCCGCGCGCTCCGTCTCCGTATTCCCAGAGGTAATAACCCGGAACGCGATGCGCTTCTTCGTAGCGCAAATCCCAGACGAATCGATTCAATCCGGCTTCCGGTTTAATTTCCTTTTCCGGCTTCTTATCGTCGGGATCGAGAGGCTCGTCGATCGGCTCCGTCTCCAGACTCGAATAGGCGCGCACCAGATTTCCCTTGCCATCCAGGATTTCAATTTTGGTCTCTGCGTCCGGCTTCGGCGCGTCTTTCAGGTAGTAATAAATTACGGCTCCTGCCGGCGGATTTTGGCCAGTACGCTTCGAGGGATGGCGTTCGCCGGTCTCCCCGGCCTGAATGCGATATGCCGGGGCGGGCGCGTAAAGATGCACATCGTTGCCCGCGATGTCGTCAGTGAATTGGCGCAGCGGACTGAGGTCATCCAGAATCCAGAATGCGCGACCGTGCGTGGCAACTATAAGATCGTTGTCTTTTATGACGAGATCGTGCACCGGGGTGGTGGGCAAGTTCAGCTTCAGCGATCGCCAGTCGGCGCCATCGTTGAAGGAAATGTAAATGCCATTTTCCGTTGCCGCGTATAGCAGGCCGCGCTTCTTCGGATCCTCGCGCACGGCGCGCACAAAACTGCCGTCTGGAATGCCGTTGGTCAGCTTCGTCCAGGTCTGGCCGTAGTCGCTGGTTTTGTAGATGTAGGGCCTGAGATCGTCGTCCTGGTGGCGGTCCACGGCAACGTAAGCGGTGCCGGCGTCGTGCGGCGAAGCCTCAACCTGGCTGACGCGGCTCCACCCCGGCATATCTTTCGGCGTGACGTTGCTCCAGTTCTTACCTTCGTCGCGCGTGATTTGAACCAGGCCGTCATCGGTGCCAACCCAGAGCAATCCTTTCGTGATCGGCGACTCTGCCAGGGCGAAGATTGTGTCGTAATATTCTGTGCCGGAGTCGTCAAGCGTAATGTCGCCGCCGGAAACGTGCTGCTTGCTCTTGTCGTTGCGCGTGAGATCGGGGCTGATCGCCTCCCAGTGCACTCCGCCGTCAGTGGTTTTGAACAAGCGTTCACCGGCATGATAAAGCGTATTGGGATCGTGCGAAGAAATCAGCACCGGCGCGGTCCACTGAAAACGATGCTCAAGATTTTCCGCGCCATGCGCGTCGGAAAGCTCGGGCTGTTCGGTAATCGCTTTTACCTGCCCGATGCGCTTGTCGAAACGAGTGATATTTCCCTGATAATCGGCGGCGTATACAATATTCGGATCGAGCGGATAGGGCGCGATGTAACCCGCTTCGCCTCCGCCGACGTCATACCAATCCTGGCGATCGATGGAGCCATCGTCGCTGCGGCTGGCGATAGCCACGGTGCCGCTATCCTGCTGCGCGCCGTAAACGCGATACGGACTCGCAGTGTCGGTGGTGACGTGATAGAACTGCGCCGTCGGTTGATTATCTTCGCGCGTCCAATTCTTGCCGCCATCCGAAGTGATCGTCACGCCGCCGTCGTTGGCCGCGATCATCCGGCGCGTGTCCTTCGGATCAATCCACAAGCCGTGATTGTCGCCGTGCGGAACCTTCACCTTATTAAAAAGATGGCCGCCGTCGGTGGATTTGAAAGCTTCGACATCGAGGATGTAAACGACGTTCTCGTCTTTTGGATCGGCGAAGATGTGCATGTAATACCAGGGCCGCTGCCACAGGCTGTGGCTGGGATTGACGAAGTCCCAGGTTTCGCCGCCGTCGTCGGAGCGGTAGAGGCCGCCATCGGGATTGCGCGCTTCGATGAGTGCGTAGATGCGATCTGAATTTGCCGCAACGGCGACGCCAATGCGCCCGTAAGGACCTTTGGGCAGGCCGTGTTCTTCGAGCCGCTTCCAGGTCGTGCCGCCATCGCCTGAGCGATAAAGGCCGCTGCCCGGGCCACCGCTGGCAAAAGTGTAAGAAGTGCGGCGCTCCTGCCAAAGCGCGGCGAAGAGAATATTAGGATTGTGCGGGTCGAAGGCCACGTCAATCGCGCCGGTATTCTCGTCTTTGTAAAGAACCTTCTCCCAATTCTTGCCGCCATCGACAGTACGGAAAACCCCGCGCTCGATATTCGGTCCGAAGGGATGACCGAGCGCCGCGACGAAAACGATATCCGGATTATTGGGATTGATAATGACCTTGCCGATGGCGCGGGTGTCGCGCAGGCCAAGATTCTTCCAGGTCTTGCCGCCGTCGAGAGATTTGTAGACTCCATCGCCGTGCGAAATGTTGCCCCGCACGCATGCTTCGCCCGTACCCACGTAAATTGTGTTGGGATCGGAATTCGCAATCGCGAGACTGCCGATCGAGCCGCTTCCCTCTTTATCGAAGATGGGCGACCAGGTCATGGCAGCGTCGGTGGACTTCCACACGCCGCCGCCAGTGGCGCCGAAATAATACGTCGTCGGATCTCCCGGAATGCCGGCCGCGGTGAGCGAGCGTCCGCCGCGAAAGGGGCCGATGAGACGATATTTCATGCCTTTGAACGGCTTTTCTTCGGGATTGCCGGAATCTTCTTCGCCGGGTTTCTTTTCCGTCAGGCTTGGCCGCGGTGGAAGGCGTGGCCGACTGGGTCGGCTTCACCGCCTTCGATTGCCGCTCCGGCTTGGTTTGGGCAAACGTTGTGGACGGCGTCAAAAGAGCGAGGGCTGCAAATAGCGGCAGCAAGTGCCAGGATGTCATAATTTTCAAGACATTATTATTCGTCCACGAAGCGATTCGGTCAGCCATATTCATTGCCCTCTTGTCTTTCTGGAACTCGGAAGAAGATCGTTGCTATGGTAATGCCGCAAGCGCGGAATACAAAACCGGCAGGATGAATGACAGCGCGCTTTCGGGCGGACGGCGGACGAAGAACGTTTCGAGATGCGCTCGAAGGGACAACCGTAAAGCGGCTACCCCTGCATGGATTCACTTCTTTTCCAGCGTCTCGCGCGCGTCCTGCAATTCCTTCCGCTTCGCCGCATCAACTTTCGGATAAGACAGACCCAACTCTTCCAGCGTTTCCACGATGGCTGCCGCCACCACGAGATGGGTAAACCATTTATTATCGGCTGGGACCACATACCAGGGGGCGTGTTTCGTCGCCGTAGCGCGGATCATCTCTTCGTAGGCATTTTGGTAGTCGTCCCAACATTCGCGTTCGTGAACATCGGCTGCCGAGAATTTCCAGTTCTTTTCCGGTTCGTCCAGTCGGGCCAGAAAACGCCGTTTCTGCTCTTTTTTCGAAAGGTGGAGAAAAAACTTGCGTATCACGGTGCCGCTGCGAGCCATGTGCCGCTCGAAGCTGTGAATGTCTTCCAGTCGCTCTTCCCAAATATTTTTCTTTACCAGCGACGGCGGAATTTTTTGGGTTTCGAGCAGTTTGGGATGCACGCGAACGATTAACACCTCCTCGTAGTAAGACCGGTTGAAAATTCCGATGTGGCCGCGCTCCGGCAGATCGCGCGAGGTTCGCCACAGGAAATCATGCTGCAATTCGGTATCGGAAGGAGCCTTGAACGAATAGACCTGGCATCCCGCAGGATTCACTCCCGACATTACGTGCTTGATCGTGCCGTCTTTGCCGGCTGCGTCCAGCGCCTGAAAGATCAGCAGCAACGACCAACGATCCTGCGCATAGAGCTTGGCCTGCAAGTCTTCCATGAGGGCGATGTCTTGCTGCAACTTTTTATCGGCGTCGTTGGATTCCCACTGGCCCGTGTCGCCGGGGTCGAGATCTTTCAAGCGGAAGTGTTTGCCGTTGTCGATGCGGTAGGATTTTGCCAGTTTGGCGGTCTTCATTCGTGTGCGGCTCCTGTGGCTTAGAAGGCTGAAAAACACTTACCGACGCCGAAAGCGGCGCGCAGGCGCTGAATCGGGACTCAATCGAAGTTTTCAACAGCCTGTTTTTCAACAGCCTGATAGAAGTCTACCGCGTTTGGGAAGTTATACGCGCCTAAGGCTTGCTACTATCGAGCCGCGGGATTTGCCGAGGAACTGCTTTGCCATGAAAAAGAATATCGGAAGAGCTTTGATTGAGATGGGCTTTATTGTTTTTTTATTCTATTCCAACCTTCTAATGGGCGAGTTTGAGCGCTCTGGTATGGGACGGGCCAAGGGGCTGGTTTGGGCAATTGGAGACGTTTTTACCCGCGCTAATTTTGAAATTGCCGTGCTGGCTGCATTCTGCGGCTACGTTCTTTTTGAGTTTCTGCGGAAAAAATTCTGAAGCGGCCACGAAGCTGGAATCTGCATCGTACTCGCACGAGCAGTAGCTGAAGAGTTAAGCTAGAGGATCAGGGAGGGGCTGTGCGCTGCGGAAAGTGCGGCAACGAGAACGCCGATGGCAACCGCTTTTGCGGCATGTGCGGCGCGATACTGGCGGGCAATGCCGCGAACGCGGCGGCATCCTCCCCAAGCAGGGTAATCGCTCCGGCCGGAAACATCCCCGCGCCCTCGGCGCGAGGCGCAACTCAGACACAATTCCAGAAACAATCCCAGACACAGTCCCAACCTATCGCCGAACGAGAGAGCACTCGCGCACCCGAATCCCGGTTGCGTGAGTTTGCGCACCGGCGCGAGGAAACGCCAGTTTCGGAGCCGACTTATGACGACTCGCCAACTATTACGGGGCCTTCTTTTCTCGGATTGAATCAACCCGCTCCACGCGGACAAGGAGATCGATACCGCAGTCGCGACGATCTGCATGGTTCCTCGGGCAGTGTGGACTATCTGCTCGAGGAAGAGGAACAGCCGAAGCGCAGTTGGGGAAAGCTGGTCTTGCTCCTTGTAGCGCTGGTATTGGTTGCGGGGTTGGGCTATTTACGCTGGAAGCAGGGCGGCTTCGACTGGCTGAATGCAGGGGAGAAGAAAACGGAACTCCAGCCCGCTCCAGATGGAACGCAGAACTCCGTGCAGCCGGAATCTGCGAACAATCCGGGAACGAACGCCAGTGGCTCTGAGGCTGGCTCGCCTCCGCCCTCTACGGCCAGCGGAACAGCGACTGCCCCGCCGGCGCCAGCCGATTCGGCTCCGCCGCAGACGGCACCGTCTCAAAACACTGCGCAGCCATCTGCGCCGGCCAGCGATTCAGCAACGCCGGAAGCAACTGCTCCGGCTGCTTCGCAAACGCCGGCGAGCGATTCCACAGCCCCGCAGGATTCCGCCACCGAAACAAAACCTTCGGATACGGAGCCGCAGACGGCGAAGGTAGAGACGCCGGTTCACAGTAAACCTCGCGCAACCAGGGTCGCAATTCCCAAGCCGTCGCCGGCGAAACCGGTCGAGCCGGTGGTCGAGGCGGAGCGATATGTCTACGGACGTGGAGTGCGTCAGGATTGCGATCGTGGTTTGCGCCTGTTGAAGCCAGCCGCAGCCCAATCGAATCCGGCGGCAATGATTTCTCTCGGCACGTTGTACTCGACCGGAACATGCACGCCGCGCGACTTGCCCACGGCATACCGTTGGTTTGCCCTGGCACTGCATAAACAACCCGATAATCAAGCGCTGCAAAATGACTTACAAAAATTGTGGAGCCAGATGACGCAACCGGAACGGCAGCTGGCGATTAAGTTGAGCCAATGAGCGCTTTCCACAGCACAGCCTGCAATCCGGCAAGGCTGATTTCACGTACTTTTAGATAAGAAAGAGATTGAGCATTTGTCGAGTCCGCAATCAAAAGGTACCCCGGCGGATATGGTCCTGGTCTCGGGCCTGAAGTCGGGCGACCAGGGTGCGATGGCGGAGCTCTATGACCGCTACTCGGCAATTGTGTATGCCGTTGCGTTGCGGGTTCTGGGCGATACGGGAGCGGCGGAAGATGTGCTGCAAGAGGTCTTCTTGCAGTTATGGCGTAAGCCGGGCGCCTTCGATGCGGCGCGCGGCAGTCTGGGAAGCTGGCTGGCCGTTATCACGCGGAATCGCGCGATTGACTCCCTCAGAAAACGGCGGCCCGAAACTGATATCGAAAACGTAGTGCTTTCCGTGGCGCCAGATCTGGCGGGCGAGGCGGAGCGCGCCCGCGCCGCCGAGAAGGTGCGCGGCGTAATCGGTACGATGGCGCCGGCACAACGCAGCGCTCTCGAAATGGCCTATTGGGAAGGAATGAGCCATTCGGAAATTGCCGATAAGACAGGTGAGCCGTTGGGAACGATCAAAACGCGAATTCGCGCCGGCCTAATTGCCCTGCGCAAGGCATTTCAGACGTGAGCCGGTCAGACGTGAGAATGGGAAAGCGTGACGGCGGTCCGTAAGAATGTAATGTGGCAACAACGAGATAGTGGCAATGAGTGAGCACGAACAATTCGCCGAAGATCTTGCCTTGTATGCGCTTGAGGCGCTCAGGGGAGAAGATCGCGCCAAATTAGACGAGCATTTGTCTACTTGTGCGAGTTGCCGGCTGGAGCTAGCGCAGTTGCGCGGCGACACTGCGTTGCTGGCGCTATCGAGCACCGGCCCCAGGCCGCCGCAGAGAGCGCGGCAGCGCCTGCTTGACGCCCTGGCTAAAGAGCCTCGCGTGCCGGTGTATGAGCGCGAGCGTGTGTCGCGCGGATGGTCGTGGTGGGGTGCGGCGGGATGGGCGGCTGCGGCGGTAATCCTTGTATTGGCGGCCGTGCTTTGGCAGCAGAATGAAGCTTTGAAACAGACTTTGGCCTCGGCGAATTCTCGGGCAGAGCAGAGCGCGCGGGAAATGGACGCTCTGCGAAAAATCGCGGCTCCAATCATTTCGCCTGAAGCGCAACGAGTGACGCTGGTCGCGGCAAAGACTCCGCCGCAGCCGCAAGGCAAGGCTTTCTATCTTAGGAACCGCAGCAGTCTGGTCTTTTTGGCGAGCAATATGCCGGCACTGCCGCCGCAGAAGGCTTATGAGTTGTGGCTGATTCCGACGGCTGGAAATCCAATCCCGGCTGGGCTGTTTAAGCCCGATGCCCATGGCAGCGCGACGGTGGTGAATCCTCCGCTGCCGGCAGGAGCACAGGCCAAGGCGTTTGCGGTAACGGTTGAGAGTGAGGCGGGATCGGCCGCGCCTACCACTCCTATTCTGATGATGGGAGCGGGAGAATAGCAGCTTTGGCGGGATGCTTCAGGCAGGTGCGTTGAAGCGGGATCAGAACGGCCGCTTGCAGGAGACGGGAAGGCGAACTCGTGCGGACTCTGAAATTTCAAAAAGGCGCATCGGTTGCGATGCGCCTTTTGTTTTGGCGGCCTCGGATGGGCACGAACGAGATGGCGGGAAAAACTATCCGCGCATCCCGATGCGCTCCTCGCGTTGAAGCCGGTTTACAGTTTTCAATGGCAGCGTCAGTGGCACGAAATAAATTCGTTCCCTTCCCGGCCTCAGTTCTCCATTACTTTTACGGCCTTGGGCACTGTGGCGTGCTCTTTTCTATACTCGCGCGCAATGTCGCCCAGCGGAGTGTGGTAGATAGGCGATGCAAGCTCAGCCAGGGGAACCTCGCCCCTGGCATAACTAATCGTTGAGCTGCTTAGAAGGCTGGACTCCTGCCCCATGGCATGCTCACTGGCGTGTTGAGCGTGATCGTCGGGTGAGGTAAATATCTGGACTTGATTACTCAGGACGTTACCATTTTGCGCGAAAGCCGCCGTGCCGCAGAGCAAACAGAAAGCGAAAATTGAGATCTTCATTGGATAGATTCCTAGTCTGGGGGAACTTGCTTTTTACCTTTAAAGAACCGATGGAATGTCCGCCAAAGGCGGCTTCCACAAGGGTATGGGCAATCGGCGTTCCACAACGGCAAGGAGGAACTGGTGTGTTATGCGGCACCACTCGTGGCCAATGAGCAAATACTTGCACATATGTGGAAGATCGAGAAACGATAGGCGCCAAAACCGCTTTCCGGGAGCGACGAAACCTTCCCCCGAGCCGGCCAATAAGCTCTCGGAAGGCACCTCATAATCGAAGACCCTCCCGCGGGCTGAAGGACTCCGCGTTCGGGATGGCGACCTCTTAGCGCCACAGCCGTTAAGCCGTTTACTCGGGGGCCTTGCGCGCCCCGTATTTCTGAAAGACCGAATCGCGGGAGACAACGCCTTCTAACTGCCGGGAATCGGCGCGATTGACCACGGGCACGAGCGGATAAAGGTTCACAAATCGAAGCGCGGCATCAAGAGGCAGGTCTGGATACAAACTCGGCAGCGACTGCGCGGGCAGGACGGAAGCCAGCGTAAGTTCACCTTTGCCTTCCGAAAAGAGGCGCAACAGTTGATCGCGGTTGATGGCATTCCAACCGCTGGGATGCATGCGCACCAGGAAAGCCGGATCGTTGGAACCCTGCACCCGGCGGGCATTGGCGTCGACGTATTCCTGCGCGTTCAGAATTGTCTCGGGAACGGGCAGCATCGCGTCTTCAATTCGCAGAATTGTTTCCTCGCGGTCCTCTTCGAGCGAGGGCAGAATCAGGCCATCCTGCCGGGTGAGCAGATCGAAAATAGGCACGGTTTGCATGCTGCGCGAAATTAAGTAGGACACCGTGTTGGCCACGATCACGGGGACAATGATCTCGTAGTTGCCGCTGACCTCCAACACCATGAATACGGAGGTCATTGGCACCCGCAAAAATCCGGCGAAGAGGCAGCCCATCCCCACCAGGACGTAGGTTCCAGTCGAGCCCGTCAGGTGAGGAAAATAGAAGCGCTCGATGTCGCCCACGGCGCCGCCCAGCATGGCCCCGATAAAAAGCGTTGGCGCAAACATGCCGCCCGGAGTTCCACTCACGAAAGAGAGAGTGCTGGCGACGATTTTCAAAACCGCAAGAATTGCGAGCAGTTTCCAGGCGTATTGTCCGTGCATGGCCTGGTCCATCGAATCGTAGCCGGCGCCCATTACCTGAGGCGCCCCGAGAAACGCAATAAGGCCAACCAGCAGTCCAGCGAGGGAAGGCTGGAAATATTGCGTCCATCGCGGCAGGGCTTTGAGCCGGGGACGCAGATAAACCACCGATTTCGCGAAGCCGACGGAAGCAAGTCCCCCGGCGATGCCCAGAACGGCGTAAGCAAGAAGTTCCGTGGGGCGCTTGAAGGTGGTGACCGGAATGCGAAACAGCGGCTCACTGCCCAGAAACCAGCGGACGATCACCACGCTGGATACGGCGGAGAGCACCACGGAGCCGAGGATGCCGGCGCTCCAGCGCCCGATGACTTCTTCGATCACGAAGAGCACGGCGGAGATGGGAGCGTTGAAGGCAGCCGCCAGACCTGCGGCCGCGCCGACCGGAGCCATGAGCCGGATTTTTTCGCGTGAGATCTTGAGCTTGCGTCCGAGAGCGGAGGCAATGCCGGCCCCGATTTGCAGAGAAGGATCTTCGGGACCGAGCGATTGACCGGAGCCAATGGCGATGGCGGCGCAGATGAACTTCCCGACCGCGGTACGAAATGGAATGAACCCGTTGAAGATGTAGAGAGCGGCTTTGGTCTGATTCACTCCGCTGCCGCGGATGCCGGGAAACACATGAAGCACAAGTACCGCAACAACCAGTCCGGATAGCGCAGGCACCGCGAGCAGCCGCCAATTGTGGGTTTGCGGCAGCGGACCCAGCAATGCCAGATGCGTCCAATCAATGGCCAGGCGAAAGCACACGACGGCCAAACCGGAAAAAATTCCGATGAATACCGAAAGAATCAGGAAGAAAACTTCTTCGTGAAAAACCCCTTCGAGCGTGGAAAACAGACGGCGTGAAATTCTCCGCTGCCCCACGGCATGATCGGCCGGGTGGGAATCCTCAACGATCACGGGATTGCTCATTGGCCGGCGGCCTCGCGCTTTTGGGAGATCAGAAGCAGGGCAAGGTCGAGCCCCTGTGGCTGGCCGCAGGTCGCGGCGGTTTGCTGCTCGATCTGAAACACCACGTCCATGATCGCATCGGGCAAGTCTGTTTCTCCGGGAGAGCGCAAATGTTCAAGATCCGGTTGCACGGCGTTCCAGCGGGCTTGCAGGCCGGAAAGCGGCGAAGTAGCGAGGGTCGCGGTGGCGAGGTTGACATTCGCCTGCTGCGCGCAACTGGTCAAGCGGGCCTCCGCCTCGGCGAAAGCCGCGCCGATGCGCCGGTTGCGTTCGGCGTCCGAAATATGGCTGTGGAAAGGATTGGCCCGCAAAACCGTGTCGGCGGTAGCGAGAAACTGCCGCGAGTTCGCATCTTCCGGGTCGGCCTTGAGAGACTCTTCCAAATAGTGCTGCGCCGTGACGTAATTGCCGGAGCGATATGCAGCCTCACCCGCGCCGGCGAGAGCCGCAGCGTCGTCAGGATTGACACGAAGGACTTCCCGATATTGAGTCAGCGCGTTGACGTAGTCCTGAGCCTGTTCAAACAATTGCGCCGCCTGAAGATGCGGCGCCGGATCCGGCGGTAGCGACGTGGCCAGCGCCATCAACTCCGATTCCGCTTGGGCGGGAACGTTTTTCTTGAGCAGAAATTGGATGAGTTCGATACGAGCCCGGTTTCGATTCGCATCCGGATCGGAGTTCCAAACACCATACATGGCATTGTGATAGTAGCGAGTGGCGTCCTCGATGGAACCGCGATGGGCGGCCACCCGCGCCAGGGCGAGATTGATCGCGGCATCCTGCGGAGTACGCTGCCATAACGCGATGAGATAGGACTCCGCTTCTTCGAGTCGACGGGGATCGTCGCTGTCACGAAGGGCGCGGGCCAGGCTGAGCTGGTACTGCGAATTGCTGGGGTCGCAAGTGAGGGCCGCGCGGAAAGCGGCGATGGCATCGTCGTAGCGAGCAGCCGCAGCGGCGGTTTGGCCTTGGACGTACAGCTTGCGTCCGCGAGCCTGCTGGTTCGCGGTAAAGCGGGCCACGAGGTGGCCTACGGCGGCGAATCCGGTCGCCGCCGCGAGCGTGAGAACCAGCAGGATGACCGGTGCCGAACGCGGAATCAGTTTTGCCGGCGACCACAACATATCTCGTATCACGATATCATCTTCGATAGCGGAGTCGCGGCTGAGCGTCAAAACGGCACAACGCCGATGGTCACAAAAATAGTCCTGGGGCTTTCGGTTCAGGTAAGATACTTCGTCTGCCGGGCAGAACGCGGCGGGCAACGCCTACTTCCTATGAACCGTGAATTCCACAAGGGCTATAGCCAGGAACTGCACCGCGACATGGAGGCGCTGGTCTTCGGCCACGCTGGAACGCCGTTGCTCGTGTTCCCTACGTCGATGGGACGTTTTTTCGAATACGAGGATCGCGGGATGATTGCCGCGCTCGCCCACAAAATCGATCGCGGCGAGCTTCAGGTATTTTGTCCGGACGCGGTCGACCTTGAAAGTTGGTACAACAAGCAGGTGCATCCCAAGGTGCGCGTGTTGCGGCATTTGCAATACGAGCGCTACATTCTGCACGAATTCCTGCCTTTTATCCGGTGGAAGAATCAGACGCCGCGGCTGGCGCTGACGGGTTGCAGTTTCGGCGCCTACCACGCGATAAATTTCGCTTTGAAACATCCCGATGCGGTGACGCATTGCGTCAGCATGAGCGGGGCCTTCGACATTCATCAATTTCTCGACGGATATTATGACGACGACTGTTACTTCAACTGTCCGCCCGATTACCTGCCGAACCAGAATGACGACTGGTTTCTGAGCCGGTACCGCCAGATGAAAATTGTGCTGGGGTCGGCGGATTGGGATATATGTCTGGACCAGAATGTGAAACTGTCGGCGATTTTGAACAGCAAGGCGGTGCCGCACTGGCTGGATATTTACGGCGATAACTCGAAGCACGACTGGCCATTGTGGGTGAGGATGGCGGAGAAGTATTTTTAGGGCGGGCTTCGGGCAGCGGGCTTCGGGCTTCTTCGACTTTTCGATTGCTTCGCATGGCGAAACAATCGTTTCGCTCAAGATGACAATTTTGATTGTGAGGAATAATCCGTGAAGAAAATTGGAATTATGTTTGGGATGGAGAATACGTTTCCGCCGGCGCTCGTGGAAAAAATCAACGCGATGAATGTCCCGGACGTGAAAGGCGAGTTTGTGTCGATCGGCGGCGTTCGGATGGATGAGCCGCAGAAGTATGCCGTCATCATCGACCGAATCTCGCAGGACATTCCGTTCTATCGGGCTTATTTGAAGAATGCCGCGTTGCACGGGACGATTGTGGTCAACAATCCGTTCTGGTGGACGGCGGACGACAAGTTTTTCAATTATGCGCTGGCGCACAAGCTGGGCGTGGCGATTCCGCCGACCGTCATTTTGCCGCATAACAAGCATCCCGAGGGCACGACCGACCGTTCCATGCGGAATTTGATCTATCCGCTCAACTGGCAGGAGTTGTTCGATTACGTCGGCTTTCCGGCTTTTTTAAAGCCTTTTTCCGGCGGCGGATGGAAGCATGTTTACCACGTGCATTCGCCGGAGGAATTTTTCCAACACTACAACCAGACCGGCGACTTGTGCATGACACTTCAGCATGGCGTGGTGTTTGAGGAGTATTACCGCTGCTATGTGGTGGGGCAGGAAAAAGTGCACATCATGAAGTACGATCCGCGGCTGCCGCATCACGAGCGCTACGTGAAGGGGAATCCGCCGCCGTCGTCTCCGGCGTTGAAGGAGCGGATTGAGAAAGACGCATTAAATTTGTGCCGGGTGCTGGGCTACGACTTGAATACGGTCGAGTTTGCGGTCGAAGGTGGCGTACCGTATGCGATCGATTTTCTCAATCCCGCCCCGGATGCGGAGATAACGTCGGTGGGTCAGGAGAATTTTGACTGGATCGTGAATGCCGTGGCGGAGATGGCGGTGAAGATGGCGGTAACCGGAGAAGATCCAGCGCGGGAGCTGAGGTGGGCGAGTTTCCTGGAGGGGACGCCGGCGAAGTCGGAACGCAAAGGTGAACCGAAGTGGGTTGCGGAGAGGAAACGGGGTAAGACGGCGAAGTAGGCCGCAGCCACTAAGACAAAATGGGACGCAAAGGAAATTGTGGACGATGCTCGGCAGAACTGGTTTTTGTGGGGTGTCCTGCTCGAATGAATACCGTGGCTACCAATTCTAATAGGACTCGGGGACGCTCTGATCGGCTTGTCGAGACAGAAGGCTTCCGGGATTGGCCTGGTAGCCGGCGGCTTGACTGAGTTGTTCGTGGTGTGGGGAATCGGCGCGATTCTTATCGCTCAAGTTGCCGCTATCGTGTTGCTTTTCCGCGCATTTGCGCCAGGACACTGGCTACGGACTTTATTTTCTCTAGTCTCCGTTTGCCTCAGTGCGCTAATGCTCCTTCTTGTCTGCTTTTTCCTGTGGTCGTCCTGGTTCCAGAAACACCACACCTTCTGAACTGCATCGTTCCCCAAAAAAAACGCGAAACGATTTTGGGTCGAACCTCACTATTCATTAGCGGCGGTGAGGTGAAACGTGGGATTCGATCTGAACAAGCTAAAGGGCCCAATGCAGGAAGCTACGGAAACGTTAGCCAGCCTGGGGGCGGAAAAGAGCCGGGAGATTCTGCTGCAGGCCAATTTGCTGTTGCAGCTTCTTCAGTCGGCGGGCTATGGAATCGGAAGCCTGGAGATCGAGTTGGGCATTCCGCCTAAAATCACAATTAAATTGAGGACCGGCCCGGCGGTAAAAGAGGAAAAGCTAGCGGCGATTTTGCGCGAACATGCCGACAAAAAGGTAATCACCGGGATCGTCGCTTCATTGATTCAGGCCAACAGGCTCCGGGACTCGGTAACGGTCGAAACCCTGGAACTTGGAGAAGTGCAAATCATACTAACCGCAACGCCGAATATCACCATGCAATGGAGCGACAGAGCCTACGGTAAGCCCACCACCGCAGCAACTTAATGCCCGTGGGCGCGTCGCACGGGAAATACTCCTGCCGTTAATCCTCATCGAAAGGGGAGCGTCGAGAAAATCCCAGGGCGTTCCTAAGTTGGAAACACAAAATGGAGCGGATTACGTCTTGTGCGACTTGTCATTCGCCCCCGTCTTTTCCGTCTCCTCTATCTCACAACGAAAGCGGCGCAAACTACCCGCTAGGTCGCGAGTCACGCCGTTGCTATACTGTCTAAGCTTGAGTTGCCGCATGACGAGCGCTTTCGGCAGGAAGCAGGTTCCTCGCTTCGCTCGGAATGACAAGGATTTGATACGTCGGAATGACAAGGATCCAATAAGTCGGAATGACAAGGATCCGGTGAGAATGACGAGTGTAGTGATGCCATGAAACCTACTTTTAGCATCGGGATTGAAGAGGAATATCAGACGGTTGATCCGGAGACGCGGGATCTGCGGTCGCACATTCAGGCGGAGATTCTCGAAAAGGGCAAGCTCATCCTGCAAGAGCGGGTGAAGGCGGAGATGCACCAGTCCGTCGTCGAGGTGGGAACTGGGGTTTGCAAGAACATTAAGGAAGCCAAGGCGGAAATAAAGATGCTGCGGCGGGATATTATCCGGCTGGCCAACGAGAATGGGCTGCGGCTGGCGTCGGTAGCCACGCATCCTTTTGCGGATTGGCGGGTACAGGAAATTCATCCCGACGAACGCTACAAAAATATTGTCGAGGACATGCAACTGGTGGCGCGCGCGAACCTGATTTTCGGTTTGCACGTACACATTGGCATTGAAGATCGCGAGACCGCGATTCATATGATGAATCACGCGCGCTATTTTCTCCCGCATCTGCTGGCGCTTTCCACCAATTCGCCATTCTGGCTGGGGATGAATACCGGGCTGAAGTCGTACCGATGCAAGGTGTTCGACAAGTTTCCGCGGACCAATATTCCGGATTATTTTCCCAGCTGGGGAGAATACGAGAATTTCATCAAACTCCTCATTAAGACCAATTGCATCGATAATGCCAAGAAGATATGGTGGGACATCCGGCCGCATCCGTTCTTCAATACGATTGAATTCCGGGTGTGCGATATTCCGATGCGTGCCGATGAAACCATCGCCCTGGCCGCGCTGATTCAAGCTACCGTCGCGAAACTGTATAAGCTGCATACAGCGAATCAGGGATTCCGTTTATACCGCCGCGCCCTTTTAATGGAGAACAAGTGGCGGGCGGCGCGCTACGGAATGAATGGCAAGCTGATCGATTTCGGCAAGCAGACCGAAGTGCCGGCTAAGGACCTGATCCGCGAATACCTGGATTTTGTCGACGATGTAGTGGATGAACTGGACTCTCGCGAAGAACTGGAATACATCCATACTATGCTGGAGCGCGGCAGTGGCGCAGACCGCCAGTTGCAGGTGTATCACGAGACTGGAGACTTGAAAAAAGTGGTCGACTACATCATCGAAGAAACCGAGACCGGGCTGGCGGAGGATGAGCCCGCTTCGGAACGAAAAGTAGGCTAATGACCATTCCCGCGGAACCATCGGAATTTTCTGCCGCTGCGAACGCTTCGCCTAAGGGCTGGGGCTCTCGCAAACCCATTTCTTTCGATCCCGAATATTCTCCCGGCGCGCGCAACGCAGTGCAGGTGTGCCTGCGAGTGCAGCGCGAGGAGAAAGTTTGCGTCATCACCGACGAAGTGACGCTTGAGATTGCCACCGCGGTCGTCGCCGAACTCGACAAACTCGGTGCGCCATATAACGCCTGGGTTCTTGAGGATCTGGCGCCGCGTCCGCTGAAGGATTTGCCGAAGGAAGTTCTCGACGACCTGGAGACGAGTCAGGTTTCGATCTTCGCTGTGCAGGCTCAAAGGAACGAGCTTCGTTCGCGCATGCAGATGACTGACGTGGTGAACCGGCAGAAAATTCGCCATGCGCACATGGTGAATATCAACCGGCAAATCATGCTGGAGGGAATGCGGGCGGATTTCGAGAAGGTTGACCGCCTCAGCGCCAAAGTCGTCGCGATGGTTCGCAAGGCGCAGCGAGTACGAGCAAAAACGGCGGCGGGAACGGATCTGACTGCGGATCTAAATCCGCAACTATCGCTGGCTGAAGACAAGCGGAATTATCACTCCGGAGAAATGGGGCAATTTGCCCGGCGGAGAAATCTTCACTACGCCCGGCGAAGTGAATGGCACATTTGTGATCGACGGCGTCGTCGGCGACTATCTATGCGCGAAGTTCGGAAATCTCTCCGAGACGCCTTTGACCATTCACATGAAGAAGAATCGTCTCACCGAAGCGCACTCCGACAATCGCGAATTGGAAGACGACTTCTGGAAATATACGCATACCGACGAGAACAGCGACCGCGTAGGCGAGTTCGCCATCGGCACAAACATCGATCTGAAGGATGTGATCGGGCAGATTTTGCAGGACGAAAAATATCCCGGCGTGCATATTGCGTTTGGGAACCCCTACGGAGCGCACACCGGTGCGGAGTGGGATTCCTCGACGCACATCGATGTTGTCGGGCGAAAGTTCAACATCTGGGTGGATGACGAACAAATCATGCAGGATGGAAAGTTCCTGGTCGAGGCGTAAGCGGTGTCGACAATAGACCTGGCGCTCGACGAGTATAAATGCGGCGTAATTAAGGAAGCGTATCGGGCGTTCAACGCTCGCGAACTCGAGGCCGCCCTCGCAACCATGCAGCCCAATGTGGAATGGCCTAACGGCATGGAAGGTGGCGTGGTCTGTGGACATTCCGGCGTTCGAGACTATTGGACGCGGCAATGGAGCGCGATTGATCCGCATGTCGAGCCGGTGAAAGTAGATGCGGATGGTTCGGGCCGCGTGGTCGTGAATGTGCATCAAGTAGTGTGCGATCTCAGCGGCGCAGTTTTAGTGGATCGAATGGTGGACCATATATACTCCTTCGAAGGTTCGCTCATTCGCGGAATGGAAGTTCGCGAATAGCGCCATTTTGCCCGCGCCTCATGATTCCCTCTCTACGCAAGCAGTTCAACGCCGCCTTCACTTCAGAAAAATACGAGACATTCCTCCGGCGCATCGACGATGCCTGCGGGACTCACGTGCAGTTTCGCCTTTCCGAGACTCCCTGTTTTTTTCCAAAATCGCTGCTTGACCGGATGGCTGCGGAGGGGAAGGAACTGGTCCGGCAACTGGTCGAGAGCCCGGAATATCGAAGGCGTTCCGATGCGTCGATTCCCGGGGAGTTCCGCGTTCCAAACGAGCCGCCGCATCCAATGTTCGTGCAGGTGGACTTTGGCCTGGTGCGCGACGCCGATGGCGAGTTACAGCCGAAACTGGTCGAACTTCAGGCCTTTCCTTCTTTGTATGCGTATCAGTTGACGATGGCTCACAATTACATCGACGTATATGGACTGGAGGATCGAGCTTCCGGCTTGCGGCCTCCGGGTTCACGGAACACGCGCTTGAACTTTTTCCTGGGCGGTCTGGATGAGCGATCCTATCGCGAACTTCTGCGGAAGGCGATCGTGGGCACGCAGGATCCGGAGAATGCGATCCTAATGGAGATACATCCGGAAAAACAGAAGACGCTTCCAGATTTCTTGCTGACGCAAAAGATGCTCGGCGTGAGAACGGTCGATATTCAGGCGATCAAGAAGCAGGGCTCACAGCTTTATTACGAACGAAACGGTGGCCGCGTTCCCATCCGGCGGATTTACAACCGCGCGATTGTAGACGAGTTGCAACGAAAGAACGTGAAGTTGGGCTTCGACTGGCGTGACGACCTCAACGTGGAGTGGGCGGGACATCCGAACTGGTATTTCAGAATCAGCAAGTTTTCGATTCCGTATCTGAAGCATGAGTCGGTACCGAAGACGTGGTTTCTCGATCAACTGGAGCGGGTTCCCGGCGACTTGCAAAATTATGCGCTCAAGCCTTTGTATTCGTTCGCCGGGCTGGGAGTGGTGATAGCGCCGACAAAAGAAGATATCGAAGCAATTCCTCCGGAAAAACGCGGGGAATACATTTTGCAGGAGAGGCTGCACTTTGAGCCAATCATCGAAACTCCTTTTGGAGCAACCAAGGCGGAGGTCCGCGTTATGTACGTTTGGCTGGAGGAACTGACGGCGGTGCTGACAATCATCCGCATGGGCCGCGGTTTAATGATGGGCGTGGATCACAATAAGAATATGGAGTGGGTAGGAGCGTCGGCGGGCCTGTGGGTGGAGGACGAGGCAGCCTAACCGATTCTTTTTACGATAGCGGTTTCAAGCTCGCGGCCATTGCGGCGGCGCAGGTAAAGTTTATCGCCGGCAACGCGAACCGGAACCGGATCGCCAGGATTCCATTCGCCGGGCGTGTAACCATCGGCGGCGTCGCAGTCATATTCGCCGGTATAAACCACGCCCCGAATGTTGACGATCACCGCCCGACGCAAGGGGCGCAGATTGGATTCGCGAAGAATCTCGGCCTCCGCGTGGTACCAGCTTTCGGCATCGCGGCTCTCGAGGGCTCCGCAGCTGTGGTGGGGTTCGGTGACGCGCAGGCGGATCGCCTTTTGCGGGTCGGAGGGACTGCTTCCCATGCTTTGCGACATATCAGGACCGCCTTACATCTCGGGCTTGCATCTCCATAATAGTCGGCATGGCCTGAATCGAAAGCGGAGGGGCACACCAACAAGGCACAGAAGAACATGGTGATTGTCAATTTGGAACTCGCGGAAGAAGCAGCAAGAAGCGGTCGAGTTTCACTCCACGGGAGAGAAGGCGGGCAATGTCTTAATTTCGGGAGAAAAAGCTTTTGACCGCAAAGAACGCGAAGGACTCGCAAAGGTCGCGAAGAAACGCACGTTCGAAATTAGTACACAACCAGCGGGCGGTCCTAAATCATCATGCGCATCGCGCTTCAGTTGACCGGATTGGTTGGCAAGCCTAACATTACCGCGTCCGGGGGCTTGGTCTTCTCATGATTGGCCAGACAGTATCCCACTATCGCATCCTGGGAAAACTGGGCGGCGGTGGCATGGGCGTGGTCTACGAGGCAGAAGACCTCAAGCTCGGGCGGCATGTTGCGCTCAAGTTTATTCCGGAAAACTTAGCCGGTGATCCTAAATCGCTGGAGCGCTTCGAGCGCGAAGCGCGGGCCGCGTCGCTGTTAAACCATCCTAATATCTGTACTATTCACGGCATTGAAGACAATAACGGGCATCCCTTCATCGTAATGGAGAAGCTTGAGGGCGAGAGCCTCAAGCAATGCATTTCGGGCCACGCGATGGAGACGGAACGCGTGCTCGATATCAGCATTCAGGTGGCGGACGCGCTGGCCGCGTCCCACGCAAAAGGAATTGTTCATCGCGATATCAAACCCGCGAATATTTTCCTGACTCCGAGCGGCCAGGTGAAGGTATTGGATTTCGGCTTGGCTAAGTTGCTACATAACGTCGGAACCGACAGCGACGATGCCATGGCCGACGATTCGCTGACGGCAGTGGGCGTGATTCCCGGAACGGCCGTTTATATGTCGCCGGAGCAGGCACGCAGCGAGGAAATCGACTTCCGCAGCGACCTTTTCTCTTTCGGCGTCGTCATGTACGAAATGGCAACGGGCAAGAAGCCTTTCAGCGGAAAGAATTCGCTGATGACGCTGGATTCCGTGCTGCACACCAAGCCCGTTCCGCCCGGAGAACTGAATCCGAAGATGCCGGTTGAACTGGAAGGCATCATCGGCAAGGCGATGGTCAAAGACCGCGCTGAGCGCTATCAGAGCGCTACGCAGATGAAGGCCGATCTGCAACAGTTAAAACGCGAGACCGAATCCGGGCAAATAAAAAGCGGTCTGCACGTCGCTAAGCTTCGAGTTGCGAATAAAACCTTTGGACGCGCGGGAAACAGCCGCTGGCTGCTATGGTCCCTTCTAGGAACAGCCGCGGTGCTTATTACGGTATTGGCTGCAGTAGGAGCCTATTGGCTGAAGCATCGGTCCCTGGCCAGCGCCGAGTTGCAGAATGCGATTGCGGTGTTGCCGCTCCAGAATATGAACGGCGATTACGCCGTGGACTACCTCCGCTTCGCGCTCGCCGATGAATTAACCAGCGCGTTAACTTACTCGCGTTCACTGGATGTGCGGCCCTCATCGGTAACACGAAGGTTTGTCGAACCGGACCTCGATCCGCATCAGGTAGGCCAGCAACTGCATGTCGGCCGTCTGCTGACTGGCCACTTCCTGCGGCAGGGCGACAATCTTAGCGTAACTCTCGAGGCGGTTGACGTTTCCAACGATAGATTAATGTGGCAAACAACGGTGACGGCGCCGGTGAACGATTTGATTTCGCTACAGAATCAATTAAGCACGCAGGTGCAGCAGGGATTGTTATCGGCGCTGGGAGGCGGAGGCGGAGCGGTGAGCGGCGCATCGCGTCCTACAAGCCAGGAGGCCTACGATCTTTATCTGCATAGTCTCGCGTTGCCGCACGATCCCGGACCGAACAAGGACGCAATCGCGGTGCTGGAGCACGTGGTCGGCGAAGATCCCGGTTTCGCTCCGGCGTGGGAGGCGCTGGGACGCCGCTGCTACTACGATTCGTATTTTGGCGGAGGCGGCGAGAAAATGTTCCAGCGTTCGAATGCGGCCTATGAGCGCGCGCTGGCTCTCGATCCAAATCGCGTGGGTGCGGCCAGCAACTTAATTACGAACCGCGTGGAACGGGGCGAATTGGGACGGGCTTTTGAGGCCGCAACGGACCTGGTGCGGCGCAGGCCGCAGAGTGCCGATGCACACTTCGCTCTGAGCTACGTTCTGCGCTACGCGGGAATGCAGGAGAAAGCTACGCAGGAGTGCAACACGGCGAGGGCGCTCGACCCCGGCAATTTCAATTTCCGCTCCTGCGCGTGGGCTTTTCTGGAATTGGGCAAGACCGAGCAGGCCACGGATTTTGTTCACCTGGACGCGGGCTCCGAGTGGGCGGCGTGGGTGACCCCCTACGTTTATCTTGCTGCCGGCAATGTTGCGCAGGCGCGGGAAAGCGTGAAGAATGTGGCGAAAGCTACGGCGTACCACCGCGATCTGTTGGCCGCGTGCACGCAGTCCCCGCATCCTGCCGATATCGACAGGATTGTTAAGGACGCCGAATCGTCGGTGATGACCGAGCCTGACCCGGAGGCGTGGTATCACGTAGGAGCGCTGCTGGCATATTGCGGCCAAAAAGACGCGGCTCTGCGGTTATTGAAAGCCGCCGTGCAACAAAATTATTGCGCCTATTCGGCCTTGTTAGAAGATCCGCTGCTCAAAGACTTGCGCAAGGATCCCGACTTCAATCAGGTGCTCACCGCGGGAAGCGAATGCCAGGAGAGCCTGAAAGAAAGACGGCAGTAGAAATCCGGCTTCGGGCTTTCGGCTTCGGCTTTGATTGCAAAGAATTTGCGTCGGAGCGGGGTTTGGCCCCATCCTTGTAGGGTGAACTTTAATGCAGGCAGCCATCCTTTGAGCCGCATCGGGCGGCTCCTCGCGCGTTTTAAGCCGGATTCATTCTTCCTTCGCACTTCCTTGGTTTTATTTTTGTGTGTGGCGCCGCTTTTGCTTATTGCAGCGCCGCGGCAGAGTGGCAGAGAAAAATCGCCGCAAGCGTCTTCCGCCGAAGTCGGCCCCGCAACGCTTGTAACCGACTTTCCACAACTGCCCTATCAGGGGACTCCGCCTGTACTTCCGCAAGATCGAGGCGTTACCGGTCTGCGGCAAATGCTACAGCGCCTCGGCACCACTGCGCGGCTGATGCAGACCGTGGCGCATCCGGACGACGAGGATGGCGGGATGCTTACGCTGGAATCGCGCGGCCATGGCGACAGCGTCTTGCTGATGACGCTGAACCGCGGCGAGGGCGGGCAAAATAAAGTCGGCAGCAATTTGTCGGATGTGCTCGGAGTCCTGCGAACTCTGGAACTGCTGGCTGCGGACCAATATTACGGAGTGCAGGAACGATTCTCGCGAGTGGCGGACTTTGGTTTTTCCAAGAACGCGGATGAGACTTTTTCCAAGTGGGGCGGACACGATGTGGCGCTGGCCGATATGGTGCGCGTGATTCGCACCTTCCATCCCGATGTGCTGGTGGCGCGGTTTTCCGGCACCGACCGCGATGGGCACGGGCATCATCAGGCTTCGAGCATTCTGACGCAAGAAGCCTTCCGAGCCGCCGCCGATCCAAAGCGGTTTCCCGAGCAGATCGCCGGCGGTCTTCAACCCTGGCAGGCGAAGAAACTATACATCGGCAACGTATGCGGCTTCGGAGCGATGACTTGTCCCGACGCGAATTGGACGGTGAAGTTAAATACCGGTGAGCAGAGCACTGATCTGGATGGATCGTATGTGCAGTTTGCCATGAAGGGATTGCGGCATCAGCTGTCGCAAGGCTCGGGGAATTGGACAGTCGACGCGGGAGACCGGTTCACTTTTTATAAGCTGGTCGATTCAATCGAACCGGCGAAACTGGATAAAGACGGACACGAAAAAGACTTCTTCGATGGAATCGATACCTCATTAGCCGGACTGGCGGCGGGATTGGGAGCGGAGGAATCGAAAGTTCCGCAGTTAAGAAAAGAATTGGCAACCGTTCAGGGCGAGATCGCCGAGGCCAAGGGCAATGCTGAAGGCAGCAATTCGCCGGCGGCAGCAAGACCGTTGCTGCGCGCTCTTGCGGAGTTGGACCTTGCGCGCGCCGAAGTGGCCAAGAGTTCCCTCGACCCTGCCCGCAAATCCGATTTGCTCTCGCGGCTGGAAGCGAAAAGGAACGAGGCGGAGGCCGCAATCAATGACGCCCTTAACGTGAATCTTTCGGCTCTTGTGGTCGCGCGGGCTGACGCCACGGAAAAACCCGTGAAGGAATCGGACGCCCGGACTACAGTTTCACCGGGGCAGGAATTCCTGGTCGCCGTCAATTTGCGGAACGGGTCAAAAGACCGGCTCATGCTCGACGGATTAAAGCTGGAAACTCCGCCGGGATGGGGCACCATTTCAGATAAGACCAAGCCGGTAACGATCAAGCCCGGAGACAATGTGCGAGTTGTTTTTCGGCTAAAAGTGCCGAGGGATGCCGCTTACACGCGGCCATACTGGCATCGAGATAATCCCGAGACGGATAGCGTGAATCACGTTGACGACGAAAAATATGCAACACTGCCCTTCCCGCCTCCTGTATTGCGCGCGCGCGCGGAGTATTCGCTTGAGGGGTCGGGCGAAACGGGTGAGAAAAATGGGATCGACGCAACCGTGGTTACTCCCTTCATAGACGAAGCCGGGAAAGAAGTCGCGCGTCCGCTGGCGGTGGTCCCCGCATTTTCTGTGGCTCTCGAGCCGGGAACGCAAGCGATCTCAACCCATAACGGTTCGACGCCAACAGTCACGGTGGGCGTTACAAGCAATCTTAATCGCGATGCGCAAGGCGTGTTGCGCCTGGAACTGCCTCAGGGCTGGCGCGCCGAGCCGCCGCAGTTTGCCGTGGGCCTCGCTCATCGCGGAGAAAAGAAAGACTTCCAATTCAAAATCTTTCCCGCCGGATTGCAGGAGGGCCGCGCCAAAGTGCGCGCCACGCTGGAAGTTAACGGCGACAGATTCGGGGAAGGTTATACGCCGGTGGCTCGCGAGGATTTGGGAAGCTTCTACTATTACCAGCCATCCGTGCAGAAAGTAAGCATCGTCGATGTGCAGGTGCCGCATGATTTGAAAGTGGGGTACATCATGGGCGCGGGCGACGATATTCCCATCGTCTTAAAACAGGTGGGGCTGGACGTTACGATGATCGCGCCCGAAAAATTATCCACGGAGGATTTGAAGCAGTACGGAACAATTGTGCTGGGGATTCGAGCATACGATACGCAGAAAGATGTAGTCGCGAATAATCAGAAACTGCTCGATTTCGTTTCCGCGGGCGGAACCCTTGTTGTGCAATACAATGCGGCTGTTGGCGATTTCAATAACGGCCATTTCACCCCATATTCCGCGGAGTTAAGCCGGGCGCGCGTTTCGGTGGAAGAAGCTCCAGTTGAGATCCTGGCGCCGCAGGATGAGGTGTTTCATTATCCCAATCAAATTACGGCTCGCGATTTCGACGGTTGGGTGCAAGAGCGTGGCCTCTATTTTATGGATAAGTGGGATGACCATTTCAAGCCCTTGCTGGCCTGCCACGATCCGGGCGAAGACCCACAAAAGGGTGGATTGCTGGAAACTCACTATGGCAAGGGAACTTATATCTATACTGGCTACGCATTTTTCCGCCAGTTGCCCGCGGGCGTTCCCGGCGCAGTACGGCTCTATGTAAATCTGTTGAGCGCGGGACACGAAAAGCGGTAGCCGGTTCCAGCGGCTGGTTGTAAGCTCATCCGGGGAAATTTATTTTCAATCCAACCAACGCATGGAATCTCCGACAGACCCGAAGGACGGTTCTCCCAGCCTGATTCGCGGCATGGGGCTGGGCAGCGCGACCGCGCTCAACATGATCGATATGATCGGCGTGGGACCGTTCATCACCATGCCGCTGGTGTTGAGCGCGATGGGCGGCCCGCAGGCCATGTTGGGATGGGTGGTGGGCGCGCTGTTGGCGGTGTGCGACGGTTTGGTTTCGGCCGAACTGGGCGCGGCGTTTCCGGGGTCCGGCGGATCGTATCGCTACCTGAGCGAGATTTACGGCCCGCGCAAATGGGGTCGGCTGATTTCGTTTCTGTTTATCTGGCAACTCTCCTTTAGCGCTCCGCTTTCGATTGCCACCGGATGCATCGGGCTGGTTGGCTACGCTGCCTACTATTGGCCGAGCCTGGAGACGGTTTACGCCGCGCATACGGCGACATTGCAAATTCCATGGGCCGGACCGCTTCAGGTGAGTTGGCTGGTGACGCAAGGCACGGCATTCGCGGTAATTATTTGCTTCCTGACCGTCCTGCTGCTCTACCGGCGCATCACCGTAATTGGTCGCCTTTCAAATGTCTTGTGGCTTGGCGTGATGGGAACGATCGGATGGATCATCTTTGCCGGGCTTACGCACTTCAATGCCGCCCGCGCATTCGATTTTCCTCCCGGCGCGTTCTCGCTCTCGCGCGGCTTCTTCACCGGCTTGGGCGGAGCCATGCTCGTCGCTACTTACGATTATTGGGGCTACTACAACGTTTGCTATCTGGGCGATGAGATCAAAGACCCGACGCGGAATATTCCGCGCGCTCTGCTGCTTTCCATTCTGTTGGTGGCGTGTCTATATCTCATGATGAACCTATGCATTCTGGCCGTGATTCCCTGGCGGGAGATGCTGCAAGCCGGACATAACAACAGCGGACTGTATGTTGTGTCGCTGTTCATGCAGAGGATTTATGGGCCGTGGGCGGCGCGGTTGGTCACGGGACTGGTGATTGTGACCGCCTTTGCATCGGTCTTCTCGCTAACCCTCGGATATTCACGGGTGCCTTATGCGGCGGCGCTTGACGGAAACTATTTCAAGGCGTTCGCCAAGAGTGCATCCGGTCTACCGCTTCCCGCATGTTTCGCTGCTGGCGCTTGGAGTAGTGGCGGCGGCATTCTGCTTTCTGCGTCTGCGCGACGCGATCGCCGCTCTCGTGGTGATTCGCCTAATCCTGCAATTTCTGGTGCAGGCGGTCGGGTTGATGGTGCTTCGGGTGACGCGTCCCGATATACCGCGCCCATTTCGGATGTGGCTCTATCCTGCGCCCGCTCTGGTGGCTATCGCAGGATTTCTGTTTATTCTGTTCAATCGCGTCAACTGGCAGAAGGAAATTCGCTATGCGGTGGTGATATTGTTGGTGGGCCTTACAATTTATATGATTCGCGCGTGGAGAGGGCGGGAGTGGCCCTTCAGCGCGGCTCAGTCTTAATCCATCTTGAGCTGTGAAGCTTTAACACGGAAGGCTCTGAGGCCAGCAATCGAGGACGAACGGAGAGAATCATTATGAGAAAGAAATTTGGCTGTCTTGCGTTTTGCTGTGCTGGCGCTGGCTGCTTTTGGCGCAGCACAAAACAATAAAGGAAAAGACGAACACCGCACGGTTTCGCAGGTGCTGGATGGTTCGGTTGCGAACGTTGAGCGCGAGTTTGTTCCGGCAGCGGAAGCCATGCCCGAAGATAAATTCGGATACGCGCCCACCAATGGCGAGTTCAAAGGAGTGCGCAGCTTCGGGGAACAGGTAAAGCACGTGGCCGCAGTGAACTATATCTTTGGGGCTGCGATTTTAAGCGAGAAAGTGCCGGCGGGTGGCGCGGACGAATCAGGGCCGGCATCCATGAAAACCAAGGCCGAGATTGTCTCGTATTTGAAAGAATCGTTTGCGTATGTTCACAAGGCGATTCGAACCATCGACGACAAGAATCTGGTTGAGCCGGTAAAGAGCCCGTTTGGCGAGGGTTCCGTAACGCGCCTTGGACTGGCCACCAGCGTCGCGGCTCATTGCTTCGATCATTACGGGCAGATGGTGGAATATTTGCGTATGAACGGAATAGTGCCTCCGGCGAGCCGGTAGATCACGGTTTAAGAACTCACTGGAATGACCGCCAAAGATGCGGCCACACTTCACCCACGCGCGCCCTTTGTAGCCACAGAAGTAGGAAGCAGTTCCGCACCGAGCCGATTCTTGGCGAGATGATCGGCGACTTTCTTCCGCGACTTGTTTATTGGAGCAGAGGAATCGAGAAAAATAATGACCGATGGCCCCGCGCCGCTCAGCGCAGCGCCAAGAATTCCTGGCTTGCCAGTCAGTTCCAGCAAACACGGAAGCAGCGGACAGAGTGACGCGCGGTAGGGTTGATGAATTCGATCTGCGAGAGCGGCCGACAACAAATCGCCACGGCCTTCGGTGAAAGCGGCGAGCAAAAACATCGAGTTCTGAATGTTCGAGACGACATCGGCGCGGGAGTAGTGGCTGGGTAGCACTCTGCGTGCTTCCTCCGTGGCCAGGGCTTGATCCGGAATTGCCAGCAGCAGCGGCCACTTCTCCTGCGGACGAATGTTTACAACTTGAGCTTCGGCATCGCCGGACATGCGGGCAATCGCCAGACCGCCCATCCAGCAAGCTGCGGCGTTATCGGGATGGTGCTCCCGACGCGAAGCTTCCCCAATAATCTGCGCATCGCTCCACCGCAAACAACCGAAATGGTTCGCTAACGCGATGCCTGCGAGGCGCGCAGCCGCCGACGATCCGCACCCTTTGCCGATAGGGATTTCGTTCTTGATGCGAAGAGATAATGGGATAACGTCTTTTCCGGAGTCTTCCAGAACCTCGCGGTAGGTCTTCAGGATAAGGTGATTCTCAATCGCTCCGCAAATTTTTTCGTCGCGTCCCCGAGCGGCGATCGAGAAATTCGCTGCGGGCTTGGCGTCAAGTGTGATGTAAAGTTCCATGGCCAACGCAGCGGCATCGAAGGCTGGGCCCAGATTCGCGGACGTGGCTGGCAACGCGAGATGAAACGCGCCCGGACTTTTGACTGGCTCCTCGATTTGCCGGTCTTCTTAAGCATTTGTTAAGTATTCGAATCAGAGGGGACGGATTTTTCCGCCTGCTCTAAAGCTTCGATCACGGCGCTCAGCGTCGCATCGAGAACAACCGGCGGATGGCGCAGTGAATTTATCGAGCTGGCGCTTTCGCTCGTCTCCCCTCTGAAAAGATCGCCTCGATGAAACTCCATGGTGAAGTCCGGATCCTTCAGCAGGTTCCCTGTCAACACGAGGACAACGCTTTCTTCCGGCTTCACAAAACCCTGCTGCACCAGCTTCTTCAATCCAGCGAGCGTGACTGCCGACGCGGGTTCACAACCGATTCCATCCGCGCCGATTTCAGCTTTGGCCTGCGCGATTTCCATTTCGCTCACCTCTTCGCATGCGCCGCCGGTTGCCTGGAGAACTCTTACCGCTTTCTTCCACGATGCGGGATTGCCGATGCGAATTGCCGCTGGCCCGCGTTTCCGCCTGCACGCTGACGAGTCGCTTTCCGCCGTCTTCCCGCATAGTACGAACCAACGCATTGGCGCCCTCGGCCTGAATCACAGATAACTTTGGCAACCGCGAAATCAGCCCGATGTCGACGCATTTCAATCAATGCCTTCCCGATCGCCGAACTATTTCCGAGATTGCCGCCGGGAACAATGATGTGGTCGGGCGGCTGCCAACTCGAGTTGTTCCATTAATTCGATCGCGAGGGTTTTCTGCCCTTCGAGGCGAAACGGATTGATCGAATTCAACTGATAAACCGGAGCCTGGCGCACCAGTTCCTGAAGCAGGCGCAGGCAGCCATCGAAATCCGTGCGGAGTTGGCAGGTCAATGCGCCGTAATCGAGCGCCTGCGAAAGTTTGCTCCAGGAGATCTTTCCTTCCGGCACGAGCACCAAGCTCCGCATGCCACCGCGCGCGGCGTAGGCCGCCATGGATGCCGAAGTATTGCCGGTAGAGGCGCATGCCACCCAGCGGTACCCAGCCTGGCGGGCGAAACTGTGCAGCCACAGTCATGCCCGTGTCCTTGAACGATCCTGTGGGATTCATGCCCTGATGCTTGGCATAGAGCTGCTGTACGCCCGTAGTGCGCGAAGATTGCGGCAATTCGTAGAGCGGAGTATTCCCTTCGCGCAGCGTGACGACGTGCTCATCCGAGGCCGGCTAGGCAGCAATTCCCGGAATCGCCATACCCCGCTTTGATCGAGGGATCATTTGAGAGTCCGGCGCTGACGCCAGAGCGCTTTCAAATGTCGGCATCGATATTGCGGCGAGTTGCCAAGCCGGATGGGTTATCTCGAGCAGGTTGCCGCAACTGGGAGCAGCGGAAATCCTGGCCGGCGCTATTCGTCGAGCAGATGCCGCAGCCGATGCAACGCAATGCGAAACTTGGCCGCAGAATTCGCATTCGGAGACTTTTCTTCCGGAGTGGTGGAGCGGAAGACATCGGCGCGAATCTATTTCCCGCCCCGCAGGTATTGATCGGTCTTGTTGATCCAATCGGCGCGCGGAGGATTGAATATGTCGAGGTCGACCGTGTCTTCGACCGCCTCGGCTTTGTGCGGCATGTGCGGCGGTATGAGAGCACTTCGCCGGCATGCACTACGATTTCCTGCCCGTCGATCCAGAACTTCAACGCCCCATCCAGAATGTAGGTGATTTGCTCGTTGTGGTGGCTGTGTTCGGGGACGACGCAACCCTTTTTCAAGAGCACGCGCGCGACCATTATTTCCTGGCCAACGACAAACTGGCGCTGCAGCAAGGGATTCAAATCTTCGAGCGGAATCGTGTGCCACGGAATATATTGCAGCTGCGGCCTTATTGGTAGCGTGTTTTACGACGGCCTGTTGCGCGCGAAGTGACTTTGCTTTTTTCGTTTCCTGCGGCGCTCTTGATTGCAGTTTCTTCGATTGTCAGTTTCTTCGCCATTCCGATCGGCTCGCATTTTTCGAAATCCGTTAGTGGACTCTTCCCGCCATAGATCCTGCACTGCATTGTCATGCAGATAACCGTGGGCCATTCGCAGAGCGCTGCGTCTTCGGTGACTTCGTTTTCCGAAATCATCTCCGCCAACGCCGCCGCCAAGCGCCGTGCGCGACGATTGCGCTCCCAGCCAGTAGCTCTCCTCCGCGCCCAGACATCGATTGTACGGGAAACAATCGGTGCCGAATGTGATCTTATCGGGAAAAGTTTCCAGCCACATCTTCAGCGTGTCCTTGAATGCGGAGGGATATTGCGACAATTCGTCCGAAGGAGGAATCCAGGTAAACGTTCTTCATCGCTGCCAGCCAGATGGCCTCGCGATCCAGCGGATATCCGCCGTGAATCATCACGAACGTTGTATCGTGGTAACGCGGATCGCGCAGCACGCTCTCCAGATTCATCATGTTGCTTTGGGAAAGATTGAAATAATCGCCGATGCCAACCGCGGAGTGAATATGCACCGGAAGATGCAGCCGTTCCGCCCTGCTCGAATGAGAAAGCGGAAAATATAATCCTGAAAAGTGCGATATTCTCGTTCGCTGGGAATGCCGCCGGAGACATAGCGCCGATAAATTTCCTCGGCCTGGCTCGCGCGTTGGGATCAGTGAACGTAGTCGGGCGGAAATACGCCACTTCAAACTTCATGGCAATGCCGCCCTTCTTCTGATTGTCTTGCGAGCGCCGGCTGACGAATTTCGAGATACTCGCCAAAATTTGCCGGCAGTTTGCTGACGCCTCTCCTGCTGCATCCACCGATGCAGCATTTTTTCCTGCAGCGGAATGTAAACCTCTTCGTCGGCGTTGCGCGCGGTCTCGCTGTCATTATTGAACGGCCACATGAAAGAATCCACGAAGAACACCCATGCGAATCGTTTGGCATCGAGATAGTCGGCCATCATCGCGCGATTCGCAACCGAACTCTCGGTGTTGATCTTGTCGAGAATCATGTCGAAATAAGCCGTGCCCGGGTATTCGCTTCTTCAGTTCGGCCTTTTTCTGCGACCAGCCATTTGCCGTGGTCGGGCGAAAGATCGTCGTAGGGATATCCGAATAGCGCCTTCGCAGCGAGCAATCAGTTCCGGATTGTGTCACGCATACGCAGTGCCGCGCTGGCATTCGGGAGGCGCGGCCATGGCATCCACGTCGGGGTCGTCGGAGAACCGGGATGCGCATGATGATCGAATACGGGAATCTTTTCGATCTGCGGGAGCAAGCGCTGGTAGATTTGCTGCACGTCCGGCCCGGGCAGCGGCCGCGCTTGAGCCTGGCGGCGACAGAGCTTACGCGCAGCCGAAAACAAGCATGCGATAAGAAAAATCGCTTCATGAGCATTCGCCTCATGAAGTCGCGACGTCCTGCCGCGAGTTCGCAATCAACGAATATCCTAAGCGCCTGCAACTCGATCTATCTTTCGACCAGACTTCCCTGCCACGCCGCTGAGACTTTCAGAATGCGAGACGCGGCCTCGCGTAGATTCGCCGCCGACGACGCAAACGAGAAGCGCACGAAATCTTTGCCCGCCGCGCCGAATGCAGCGCCAGGGATCGCCGCCACTCCGGCTTCTTCCAGCAGAATGCGGCAGATTTCTTCCGCGCTGATGCCGGTTCCTCGAATATCGACCCAGGCGTAGAAAGCGCCTTCGGGCATTTCAGCAACGAAATCCGGGAACTTCGATTCAGATCGTCGAATAAACTGTTCCGCCGGCGGGCGAACTCACTCGACCATGCGCGGAGTCGTGCCATCACGGTCCCGCAGCGCTTCGATGGCCGCATATTGCCTGAACTCCGCGACGCAGGTATAGCTGTTAACCGCCAGCATTGCCAGCGCCGGTACACTTCCGGCGGAGCAATCGTATATCCCAGCCGCCATCCGGTCATGGCAAAACTCTTGGAGAAGCCGTCGATGATCAGCGTGCGCTCTTCCATCCCGGGATAGCTGAGCATGGAAACATATTCGCCGCCGTAAATGATGCGAGCGTAGATTTCGTCCGAGAGCACCAAAGATCATGCTTCACGGCCAGTTCCGCCAAGCCCCGCTGCACGGCATCGGTGTAAACGGTGCCTGTGGGATTGCCGGGAGAATTCGTGATCAACATGCGCGTGCGACGCGTAATCTTAGCGGCGATTTCGGAGAGATCCGGCTGAAAATGATTGCGGGCCGAAAGCTCGAACGGTACCGGAACGGCGCCCAGGCCGAGAGTGATCGAAGGATATCCGGGAAAACCGGGGTCGGGATATAACACTTCGTCGCCGGGTTCGAGCAGCGCCATCATGGCGAAAAACAAAGCGGCTTTGCATCCGGGCGCGATCACAATGTTGGCCGGCGGAAACTCTCGAGATTGCGTGTGCGCTGCAGATATGCAGCGATTTCTTCGCGCAGCGCCGGAACCCCTGCCACCGCGCAATAGCGGTCCTTGCCTTCAGCCAGCGCGTTTAGCGGCCGATTCAACCACCGATGGACCGGGATGAAAATCGGGCTCGCCCAGTTCAAGATGAATGATGGACCGGCCCTGGCTCTCCAGTTCTTTGGCGCGCGCAAACACCGACAGCGCGCCCTCGCCGCTCATCACCGACATCCGGGATGCTATGGATCGCATTGCAATCTCCAGTGAAGATCTACTAAACCTTTATACATGCCGCCATCCACCAGTAGGTCTGGCCGGTGATGTAGGAAGCGCGCTCGGAGGCCAGCCAGACGATGCGTCTCGGCAACCTCGCGGGGCTCGCCCAGCCGCTTCAGAGGAGCGTCCGCCGCCCATCCTTCGAAAATCTCCTGCTCGCTCTTGCCCGAGCGCTGAAGCCCGCGCCCTGGCCAATTCCTTCAGCCGGTCGGTTGCCGTGAAGCCGGGACCAACGTTGTTCACCAGAATTCCATCTTTGCCGAATTCGTTGGCCAGACTTTTCACCAAGCCAACCACCGCCGCCCGCACCGCGTTCGAAAGCACAAGATCGGTCACCGGCTGCTTCGTCGTGATCGAAGTCATCGTGATGATGCGTCCCCATTGTTTGCGCTGCATGTGCGGAATGACTTCGCGGGCAAAATAAACCGTGCTCAGAAAATTTAGTTCGAGCGCGCGCTGCCATTCTTCGAGGGTGGCGGCGAGAAATCCCTTGGCCGGCGGCCCCCGGCGTTGGTCACGCAAATGTCCACGCTGCCAAATTTCTCGGCCACCGCAGCGACGAAGCGGCTAACGGCCGCAGCATCAGTCACATCGAAGGCCTCGGCGAAGACCTCGGCGTTGTATTGCTTCCTAATCTCTTCGGCGGCCGCCTGCAAAGTTTGCTCATTTCGGGCGCACATTGCGACGCGGCAGCCTTCAGCGGCGAAGGCTTCGGCGGTGGCGAGGCCAATCCCCTGACTGGATGCGGCCACCATTGCGACCCGATCTTTCAGGCCGAGATTCATGGAGCGAGAATTATAAACGGTGCGTCGAACGTTTCCTTGCCACTGCGGGAACGATACGCTTAGTCTCGATTCGAAAACGGAATCTCATGAAAAGGCAACCATCACCCCGAAACCCGAGCCGTACGCGGCGCGGCCGACCTGCGAGAAGAAAAATGGTCCGCTTGCCACGCCCATCTATCAGACCTCTACCTTTGAGGTCACGGATAACGACGAACAATTGCGCGCCACGCACACCGACCACTTCTATACGCGCTACGGCAACCCCACCAACACTGTTGCCGAACAAACCATCGCGCAACTGGAAGGCGTGGACGCCGCGCTGACATTCGCCTCCGGCATGGGCGCGATCACGACGACCATTATGGCGCTGCTGAAGAGCGGCGATCACATCGTAGCGCAGCGCGACATCTACGGCGGCGCGAACAAGTTTCTGTCGCAGTGGCTGCCGAAGATGGGCATTGAGACCACTTTCGTCGACACCATCGAATACGAGCAGCATGCCGGCGCGATTCGTCCGAATACGAAGCTGCTCTATCTGGAGTCTCCGACCAATCCCACGCTGCGCATCGTGGATTTCAAGAAAGTGGCGGCCATGGCCAAGCAACACAAGCTCCTCACCATGATCGACGCCACCTTCGGCACGCCCATCAACCAGCATCCTGCGGAATTCGGCATCGATCTGGTCATGCATTCGGGAACGAAATATCTCGCCGGACATTCGGATCTGATTTGCGGCGTCGTTGCCGGCAGGCAGGAATTGATCGAACAAATCTGGCAGACGCGGACCACGCTGGGCAATTGCATGGATCCGCACGCCTCTTGGATGCTGGTGCGCGGGTTGAAGACGCTGGCAGTGCGCGTGGCGCGGCAGAATGAAAATGCGCAACGAGTCGCGGAATTTTTGTCGGATCATGCCAAAGTGCGACAGCGTGCATTATCCATTCCTGAAGAGCCATCCGCAGTATGCGCTGGCGCGCGAGCAAATGGCGGAGGCGGCGGCATGGTGAGCTTCGAGGTCGAAGGCACGGGCGAAGACGCGCGCCGCGTCACCGAAGCGATGCGGCTGTTCACGCTCGCCCCAAGCCTGGGCGGAGTAGAGTCGCTGGTTTCGATTCCTGTGCTGACTTCGCACGCCATGATTCCCGCCGAGGAGCGCGCCAGGATGGGCGTGACGGAACAGTTGATCCGGCTATCGGTGGGAATCGAAAATGCGGACGATCTGGTCGCCGACCTGGAGCATGCGCTGGAAGCTGTGGCCGCGCCAGAGCAGGTGCAGGTTGGGTAAGAGCATTCCGCTGGCAACGGCCGTTTTGCAGCGAGGCACTTCGAGCCGATTGCCACTACACGCTCACTTAGAAGATAAACTTCAGCGCCGAGTTGCAAGATGCGCGGCAGTTGCGTGCCCGCGGAACGGAGATAGCAACTGCCGCCGCAACTGGGGTCGCCCGCCGAATTATTGGCCCCTCCATAGCAGGCGATTTCGTTGGAATCGGTTCCGCGGCCCGAGTTGTCGGCTGCCGAACCCGCATCGCCGCCCAGCCAGGTGTATTCCACGTGGTTGAAGACGTTGAAGGCCTCGGCGCGGAACTCAAAGTATTTGCTCTCCGTAACCGGGAAGTGTTTCAACAGAGCCATGTCGAAATTCGTTCGCCAGGGATTGCGCAGAATATTTCTGCCGGCATCGCCAAAAGTCAGCCCCGTGGGAAGCACGAACGCTCCCGGATTGTAAAGAAGCGGACCAAACCCGCTCAGAGGGCCCGCCAGTGGGCTGCTCGAAACTCCCGCTTTGGGTTTCCAATCAAGGTCTGGATACGAGCCAGCAGTAGCAAAGCCGTTCCCTACGCCGGCATTGTCGGCGGTGGCGAGAAAGCCCTCGTTATAGACGCTGAACGGAGAACCGCTCTGAATCAGCGTGATGCCGGACCACTGCCAGCCGCCCAGCAGAGAGTTCGCCAGCCCTTTTTCTTTGAAAAACGGCAGATCGTATACATAACCGATCGTGATGTTCTGGCGCTGATCGAAGTTGGAGCTGGCCCGGTAGGCATTGAGGTTGTACGAATTGACGAATCCCGTATCGTTGTAGTCGGAAGAGTCGTCGATCGAATGGCTATAAGTATAGGCGGCGTTTAGCTCCAGCCCACCAATACTGTGGCGCAGCGAAGCTTGCAGGGCGTTGTAATTCGACGATCCGGTCTGATCTTTGCGCTGGATGCTTCCGATACCCGCATACGGGCGGAACGGACTCGCCGTGTTTCCGCAGGCTACGAACAAATTCACCGCAGCGCCAGATGGAGGGCCGCCGCTTGTCTCCCGCAGTATAAGGAACCGGCGTGCCGTAGGAAGTAACGGCGTTCGTGGGAACGCCATAAGCGTCGACAGTATCGACGCCATTGCTTATGTTGTTGCAGTCATCCGCGGTTATGACTTGCCCCTGGGCATACGGATTCTGGTTTGGCGCCACGGGAAATATCTGGTTGTATTCATACGAGCGCGTCAGGTGCACGCCCGCGCTCCCCACGTAAGACAGTGTTGCGATCGTACTCTTGCCGATATCGTGTTGCACATCGAAATGCCACTGCTGCATGTAGGGCCAAATCGCTTTGTTGGGAATCGAGACGAACTGTAGCGGAGTTGTAGCCGAACCGGAGACGCCGAGGAGACTCGAATTCAGGCAGTTATACCCCGACACCGCGCCACATCTCGAACCCGAAAGCGGATTGGGAATGCTCGTAATCGGCGTGCTTTTGCTGGTGTATTCCAACGACTCGGTATTGGACTCATTGCCGTTGGTGTGTTCGAAGAAAATTCCGTAGCCGCCGCGAATTGCCCATTTGCCGTCGCCGTTCGGATCAAACGCGAAACCGATACGCGGCGCGGGATTCCACCAATGATTTTCCATGCAGCCCGCCGGCACGCCCGGAGTCACGCCGCAATCGACCCATCCGTTGTAGGGGTTGCCGATCACCAGTCCGGTGGAGGGATCCACGCTGCTCGCGCCCGCTACGTAAGAACGCGGATCGAAATTCCAAGCCAGATTATTTTTCTCGCGATAGGTGCCAAAGAAGCTCATTCGCAAGCCCAGGTTCAGCGTCAGCCGATTGGTGGCGCGCCAATCATCCTGAACATAACCCTCATAGATTTTGTATTCCTCGTGCATCTTGAGAGCGGCACCCTCCTGGGTAAAGCCGCCAATATTGCCGAGAAGAAGATCGGCGAAGGCATTTCCGCTGGTGACGGCGCTGGTATTGGAAAAAGTTAACAAGCCATTCACGCCATAGCCCGGCTGGGGAATTTCATTCTTGTGAGCATCGACCACGTAAATGCCAAATTGAAGATTGTGCGGTCCCACAATCTTGGTCAGGTTGTCTCGGTACGTAAATGTGGGATTCGAGTTCAACGGCCCTTGCGGAACATAGCCCGGATCTTCGGCGAAGCCTCCCCCAAACTCTCCACCCGAAACCACAATGCCCGGAACTTTGCCGCCGTAACCGTTGTTATAGAGTCCAATCGCGGGAAACCCGCTGGGGCGCTGCCACGGACCGGTCAGGTTGGTGGTGATGTGGTCGGTGGTATAGCTCGCCACAAATTCGTTTAACAACGTGGGAGAAACGTTCGCCGTGATCCGCGCCACCATGCTGACGCCCGGATTGTTGAAGTTCGTCTGGATGGTGGGAAAACTCGTTCCAGCGGTCCATAAAGGCACCGGGTACTGTTGATTCCACGAGTCGTGGATGTAGCGAAAACTCGCGCGAACTTTCTCGCCGATATTCTGATCGACTTTGAAAAGCTCCTGGCGCCAGCGCGTAGGCAAAGTTGGCGTTGCGAACCAGGTATCAAGCACGCCGCTGCCCAGAGCGCCCGACGAAATATTCGGCTCAGGAATCAGCGCCAGCAGCGCCTGATTGATAGTCGCGTTCGCGGCAAATCCCGGGACCACGTTGAGATTCGGCGTATAACCCTGGCTATTGGTGTAACCCGGAACGATCGGGCAGTCGCTATATGAAACCGGCGTGGTGCTCGCGTTGGGGCAGTCGTCGGTGAAATCTCCTCCACGTTCCGCCATGGTCGGGACCGGCGTCGAAGAGAAAAAACCCGAAGCCGGCGTAAGCTCCCGCCGCCACTCTTCCGACCAAAAAATAAATGTCTTCTGCTTGTCCGTGTTGTAATGGCCGGGAATAAATATTGGGCCGCCGATGGTGAATCCGAAATCGTTTTTCTTGTACTCCGGTACCGACGTTTCGAACTCAGGAGTCGCATTGAAATCGTCGTTGCGCAGGAATTCGTAAAGATCGCCGTGAAAGTGATTCGTGCCGGACTTGGTTTCCACTTCAACCGTTCCGGAGCCGTTACGGCCGTACTGCGCGCCAAAGTTCGAGGTCAGCACCTTGACTTCGGCAATGGCGTCGATGCTGGGATAGACATTCAGCGTCTCGTTGCTGCCGTTATCCATTGCGTCGCCGCCGTCGATTTCAAAATTGTTGTATTCCGTGCGTCCGCCGTTGATGGTGAAAGCGACTGTAGTCGCGCCTTCCCCGCCTTCATCCTGTCCGGATTGGTTGGTAACGCCGGGGGACAAGCTCACGAGTTGAGTAAAATCGCGCCCATTCAGTTCAAGCTGGCTGATTTCTTTACCGGTAACCGTATTTCCCAAGTCTGAAGACTGAGTTTCAACCTGCGCAACTTCCTGACCCTGGACAATCACCTCGGTGCTGATCGTGCCGACACTAAGAGCCACGTTCACGCGCGCCTTTTGCGCAATGTCAAGGACGATTCCCTTTGCTTCGTACTTCTTGAATCCTTCGGCGGAAACAGTCAGGTCGTAGGAGCCGATTGGCAGCGAGGCAAAAAGAAAATCGCCGCTTCCGTTGCTGGCGCCGGTACGATTGATGCCGTGCTCCGCATTGCTGACGGCGACTTTCGCATTGGGAATAGCGGCGCCGCTCGCGTCAGTGACTGTGCCAGTAATCGAGGCTGTATCTTGCGACAAGGCTGCCAAGCAAGACGCGATGACCAACAGTAGAACTCCCGCCAATCTGCGATGTGAACTCATGGTCGACTCTCCCTGATGTGCCGGCAATTCGAATACGCAAGCCGCCGCATGCTCCGCTTTTGAATTACCGCCCGCCGAAGACCTCCGGACGAACACCTCCGGACCAACGCCTCCGGACGAACAACCGGCAATCCACAAAAGCTTTATTAAAACGTATGAATAGTGCGTTTATTGAGCATCCGATGTCAAGAGAAAAGTCTGAATAGCTCGCAACCGGAATTCGAAGCTATGCCGGCAGGGACTTCACAATCCAATGCACCCTAAACAATGCTCCGCGTGGATTCCCGGACGACTAACTCCGGCCCCGCTTTGCGATGATGCGCTGCGACCTCGCGCTTTTCGAGGACCGACTGGATTCCTTCGAGCACAATGCCAACCGCGTCCGTTCCCATCGCTTCCATCGGTTGGCGAATCGTGGTCAAGGGGGGAGTACAAAGAGCCGATGCCGCCACGTCATCGAAACCGATCACGGAACAATGTTCCGGCACGCGCAGGCCGTGCCTGGTTAAAGCGCGGACGGCGCCGAAAGCGGTCATATCGTCGAAAGCCAGCAGCGCGGTGAAAGGCCGCTTCTGAAGAATCAAGTCTTCCGTCAATTTCTGCCCGGCCTCGAAACTGGAAAGAGGATCGCGCGATTCCGGCAGATCGACGACAAGGCGCGGATCGAGATCGAGGCCCGAAGCCTTGGCAAATTTTCGCACCCCCCGCCAACGCGGCGAGCTATCGGCCAAGGTCTTCGGCCCGCGCACAAAAGCGATTTTTCGGTGACCGAGCCCATGCAAATGTTCAATCGCCATGTAGCCGCCAAGTTCGTTATCGACGATCACCGAACTCATCGCATCGCCCTTAAGCTCACAGCCAATCAAAACCGTCGGGATGCTGCTTTTTTCAAGGTCGGCCAGCAGGTGAATGTCGAGAAAAAGCCAGTTCGCCAGCACAACCAGGCCTTCGATGCGCCGGTCCAGCAACATCTCGAGATAGCGCTCAAATCGGGTCCGTTCGTTATGCACATCGGTGAGGATGGGCAAATATGAGGCCTGATAGAGGGCATTTTCGATGCCGCGCAATACCAGGGTGCAATACGGATCGGTCATGTCAAACACCATGACCCCCACCGTGTGACTGCGCTTACTGCGTAACGAACGGGCAAACTGATTCGGGCGGTAACCCAGCTTCGCGGCGGCGCGCTCGATTCGCTTTTTCGTAACCGGCGGGATGTAACGCGCGAGCGGGGCGTCGTTGAGGACGATCGACACCGTGGTGGAAGAGAATCCGCTAGCTTTCGCTACATCGCGTATCGTCACCATGAAGCGTCGCTTTCCGAATGCGGCTGCAACAATTCCGGCCGCTCCCGCTCGCTTGAATAAACGAGAAGGTTGGCGGACACTACACCAGAGAGTGAGATCGGTGTCAAGAGCCCACGTTTTGTTAAGACTCGCGAGTTGCCTGCTGTTGAGCGGCGCGGCGACAAGCGCTTCCTGGCAGAATTCGCCATCGGCCGCATCCGCCGACGGGCGACAAGCCGCGACTGGCGCGGCATCCGTAGGGGTTAAGGATCCCGCGAAGCTTTTCGCGTCCGGGCAGGACGCGCTCAATCATAACCGGCTCGATGAAGCGGAGAGCGATTTCCGGAAGGTGCTGGCTGCGGATCCTCGCGTCGGCGGAGCCTATGCGAATTTGGGAGTTGTGTATATGCGGCGCAGGCAGTGGGCGAAAGCCCTGGAAATGTTGCGCAAGGCGCAGAATCTTATGCCGCAGGTGGCAGGAATCCGGCTGAACATCGGCCTCGCTTACTTCCGGCAAAACCAATTCCTTGAAGCTATATCGCCGCTGGAATCCGTTGTTCGCGACGAACCGGACACGGCGCAATCGCGCCATCTTTTGGGACTCTGTTATTTTTTTGCCGAGCGCTGGGCGGACGCGGCGAATACGCTTCTGCCGCTTTGGGCACATGACTCCTCGCAACTGAGTTATCTTTACGTCCTATCCATCGCCGCCCATCGTGTCGGCATGAAAGAGCTTGATGAGAAGGCCACGGCGAGGCTCATCCAAATTGGCGATGGCTCACCCGAGTTTCATCTTTTCATGGGAAAAGCGCACCTGAATCTCGAGCAGTACGACCTGGCGATCGCCGATTTTAACTCCGCCGCCGAGGCAAATCCGAGGCTGACTTTCGTGCACTTCAACCTCGGCCTCGCTTACCTGAAGAAGCAGGACTACGAACGCGCCCGGGACGAATTTCTTAAAGATATAGCCTTGGAGCCCGACCTGGCGTTCAACTATGATGAACTTGGCGACGTCTATTCGCTGATGCAGCAAGACATCCAGGCGCAAAAAAGTTATCTGGAGGCGCTTCGTCGCGATCCGCGTTTGGTGAATTCTCATTTGGGGCTTGCCAAGACTTATCAGCGGGAAGATAAGTTTGCCCAAGCCTTGAAAGAGATCGATGCGGCCGGGAAGCTCGATTCCAACCGCACCGACATCCATTACGTTCGGGGGCAAATTTTGCTTCACATGGGCCGCAAGGAAGAGGGCAAGAAAGAACTCGAAGCCTCGGTGCGCATCGATAATCAACGCCGCGCGCAACGCGAAAAGCAGGTCGAAAGCGGCTCCGTTCCGTCGCCCGAGCTTCTTCAGGATGAGCCGTAACGCTTCTCCCCGTGCCTCCACGCGTGTGCGCCGAGCCGGTTACGAGGGTGGTAGCGGCAGCTTCGGCTCGAGTTCGTCCACAAAGTCCGCAACGGGGTCTGCAAACTTTCTCAGTTGCGGATATTTTTCAATCAGAGTGGAGGGTGCAGAGACTCGATGGCCGCCGATCATGGCCTTCAGCTCCAGCGCATTCACTCCGGCCTTGCTCTCGAAGTGATTGTTGGTGATCACATACGTGGCTTGCGCCCGTTCCGCGACATTCGCGATTCTCTCCTTCCATGCCGCGAGTTCCTGCCCGCTATAAAGATAATTGTAACGATCGTTGCGATTGTCGGAATCGAACCACTGCTCATAGTTGCGGCCGTGCAAGCGGACATATCCTATTACGCCCGTGACGTGCTGGGTGGGCGGCAAGGACCGGCCGAGCACGGGCTGATCGATGTTGCAGAAGCCGACATTCTGTTGCGCGAATGCGGCGAGCGTGGCGGCGTCGTTCCAACTGGAATGACGAACTTCAACCACGCGCGGATATTCGATGAACTGCCGAAGCAAGCGATCGAGATACTCCCGATTGAGCGAAGTATTTTTAAACGATACCGGGAACTGAATGAGGAGAGCCCCCAGGCGGCCTTCGCCGGCAAGCACGTCCAGGCCCTCGCGCGTGCGAATTTCGTCCTCGTCGGTGGGACGAATCGTAGCCGCGGAAGTGGGCTCCATCACTGCGATCGGCGAATGGGTAAAAGCGCGATAGAGCTTGGCCGTGAAGACAAAGTTCCGGTTCACCGCCGCGACTTTGCGGCACCAGAGCTTCGCCCATTCCGCCTTCAACGGACCGTAAAAGGAAGTATTGATCTCGGTGGTATCGAAGAAACGCGCCAGATACTCCAGCGGATGCCGCTTGCGCCGCTGCATGCCCGCGGGATAAAAAACTCCCTCCCAGTCCTTGTAAGACCACCCGGCTGTACCGACGCGGATGTTCGGCGGAGAATCCATGCAAGACCGCGGACGGAGGGCAAAACAAGGCTAGCATATCCGAAGCGAAAGCCTCCGATAACGCGCTCCCGGGCGATTCAGCTCAGCAAACGCAGGCTTCATATTCCCCTCATCCGCCATTCCGCTCTCCCCGTGCAGTTGGTAGAATGGCAGCGGTGAGAATATATAGCCCTCCAAAATTGCGGGATTCGGCATCCGTTATGCGAAGGTTGCTGTTGCTCGCGGTGATTTTTCTGAGTAGCTGCGCATGTTTTTCGCAATCGCTCGATCCTCTGTCGCAAGCCATGTCGCAGGGCGCGTCTCAGGGATCGACTGTGGATTGTTCGGATCCGTCGATGGCAGGAAGTCCGCAATGCAGTTCTGCGCAGGCGCAAAGGTCCAGTGGCGGACAGAGCAACGACAATTCGCCGGTTCGCCCTCCCGTATTGACTAATCCCGGAGGCCAGACTCCGGATCAATACATTCCGAGCACGCCTCCTCCGAATCCATCGCAGGTGGCGCACCCGCAGAGTGCCACTCGTCCAGAAACCGAGTTCGAGCAAATGGTAGCCGATTCGGTTGGACGGCCACTGCCGTTGTTCGGTCAGGCTTTATTCGCGCAGCCTCCAAGCACATTTTCGCCGGTCGATTGGATGCAGGTTCCCAGCGACTACATCATCGGGCCCGGCGATCAACTGCAAATTCAGATATGGGGCCAGGTACAGGCGAATTTGCGGGTAACCGTGGACCGCTCGGGCCAGATTTATATTCCACAGGTAGGACAGGTTTCGGTGGCAGGCCTGCACTACGGTGACCTGGAGCCGCATCTGAAAGAGGCGATTTCGAAGATATTCAAGAACTTCAACGTTACCGCCAACCTGGGAAAGCTGCGCTCCATCCAGGTAATTGTGGTGGGCGATGCGCGGTATCCGGGCACCTACACGATTAGTTCGCTGAGCACGCTGGTCAATGCCATTTTCGCTTCCGGCGGTCCCGCCCCGCAAGGCTCGTTGCGGAATATTGAAGTTCGGCGCGACGGCGTCACCATCACACATTTTGACTTTTACGATCTGCTGATCAAAGGGGATAAATCGAAAGACGTTCGATTGCAACCGGGCGACGTAATCTACATTCCCCACGTTGGCCCGCTGGCCGCGATCTCAGGCTCGGTGAATTCGCCCGCCATCTACGAAATCAAGAGACGGTTCGACCCTTAACGATCTGATTGATATTGCCGGTGATATGAGCGCAGTCGCCGACACCAGTAAGATCACAATCGACCGCTTCCAGGATCACACGGCGCGCAAGACTCTCGAGTTTCCCTACGATGAACAATCGCGCGCGCTCACCTCTCAAAGATGGGGATATAGTTCGCGTTTTCTCGATCGTTCCGCGCTTCGAGGATACCGTAACTTTAAGAGGCAACGTGGCCAACCCGGGCCGTTATCCGTGGCAGCCGGGCATGCGGGTGCGCGACTTGATTCCGGATGCGCAGGCTTTACTGACACGCCGTTACTGGCGCAATCGAGCGGCGATTGTGAATGGCAGCGCCACCGAATATCCGGTGGGCGCGGAACGTCCGGAGAATACAGTCTCCAATACGAATAATCCACAGCAGAACAACGGCGCCGCGCCAAACTCATCCACTAAGAATGGAGCGCCGGAATCGAACGGCAATATCGCCGCTCCGGGAGAATTACCGGCAGGCGCGGAGTCGCCCAGTGTGGCGGGCGCCGCGCTCGCTCAAGAGCAGCAAAACTCGACAGCTAATGCATCGACAGGCGGCGCGGGAGATCGAAACTCGCTCGCCGGCAGGCAAGCCCAGACTTATGGAAATCAATCGAACCCGAATGTGGTCCGGGATGTCGCCGAAGAGGTGCGGCGATACGCACCAGAAATTAACTGGGACTATGCCATCATCCAGCGTGTGAACCCGACCGATCTTTCTTCCAAATTGATTTGGATGAGTCCGCGCAAAGCGATTATCGAGCACGACGACGCCAGCAATCTGGAACTGATGCCCGGCGATATCGTGACCATCTTTTCGCAACGGGATATCAGCGTGCCGCAGGCGGACCGCTCACAATATGTAATTGTCGAGGGAGAAGTGATGCGGCCGGGAGTTTATAAGCTCGAGAATAACGAAACCATGCGTTCCGTATTGCAACGCGCAGGCGGGTTAACGCCGAGCGCTTATATTTACGGCACGCAATTCACGCGCGAATCGGCGCGCCTCGACCAGCAGAAAAGCCTGGACGAACTGGCCAGCACAATGGAAGTGCAAATCCGGCAATCGGCCGTATCCGTGGCCGCCTCGGCCAACCCCGGCGATTTGGGACAGATGATGGCCGCGCAGGAAGCAATTATCGCGCAACTTCGCAACACCCGCGCCAGTGGGCGCGTCGCGCTTCCCGTCAAGCCGAACGATAACAGCCTCAACGATTTTCCGGACATGGTGATGGAAGACAGCGACCGGCTTTCGATTCCCCATACGCCGTCAACCGTTTCGGTAATCGGAGACGTGTACAACCCGGGGTCGTTCATTTTCGAGCCGCGCAACAGCGCGGGAGCCTACCTGGAAATCGCCGGTAAAGGAAAACCTCAATCCGATCTGCATCATGCGTTTGTGCTGCGCGCCAACGGAGTAGTGGTCGCCGCCAATAATGTCAATGGCTTTTTCACGGGAACAAAATTCGACCGCATCCGGCTGTATCCGGGCGACCAGATTGTGGTTCCTTATAAGCTGCCGACGGGGGCATTCGTTCGCGGCCTGCGCGACTGGACGCAGATTTCGTCGCAACTGGCTCTGACGGCGGCGGCGCTCGCGGTGTTGCAGTAGTGAACGAACCAACCCGCGGCGTGAGGTCTGACATGGCATGATCTACGCCGATCAGCGCTGGATTGGAGATCACGGAATTGGCCGATTCGCCCGTGAGGTGCTCGCGAATTTAGACTGTCGTGAAGTTCCTTTAGGCGGTCATCCTGCCGCACCCTTCGATTCGTGGCGGCTTGCGCGGGCGCTCGGCGAACTGACAAGCGACGATCTATTTTTCTCGCCGGGCTATAACTCGCCCCTGTTTTGTCCGGCGCCGTTCATCTTTACCATCCACGACCTCAGTCATGTTTATTGTCCGGAAAACAGCAGCCCGCTGATTCGCCTTTATTACGCAGCCGTGTTGAAACGGGCGTGTCATCGCGCCCGGCAGATAATTACAGTTTCGGAATTTACGCGAAAGCAAATCGTCGAATGGTCCGGAGTGCCGCAAGAAAAGGTTTTCAACGTGGGATGCGGAGTCGATCCCGCGTATTCTCCCGAGGGCGGTTCCTATCCGCTTCCATTTCCCTATCTTCTCTGCGTGAGCAACCGCAAGCCGCACAAGAATGAATTTCGTATCCTAGAGGCATTTGCCCAGTCGGGCCTCGCGGGTGAAGCGCGGACTGGTGGTCACGGGAAATTCCTCCGCGAAACTCGCGGCCCACATCGAGCGCCACAATGTGGCTCCGTATGTGCATTTCACGGGGACCGTTCCCGAGGCGCAATTGCCCTCCCTTTATCGCGGCGCGCAGGCTCTGGTATTCCCTTCCCTGTACGAGGGCTTCGGTTTGCCTTTGCTTGAGGCCATGTCGTGCGGCACACCGGTAATGACGTCGAATGTCACCGCGATGCCCGAGGTTGCCGGAGGCGCGGCCCTGCTCGTGGATCCGACTTCGGTCGAACAAATTTCGGTCGCCATGCAGCGAATCGTAAATGACACACCTCTGCGAAGCGATCTGCGAAAAAAGGGTTTGGCGCGGGCCGCGCAGTTTTCATGGGACAGTACCAGAGCGAGGGTTCACGAACTGCTCGCTGAAGCTTCCCGCAAATAGAAGATGCCGTGAAAACGAGCACGCATAGCCCTGACTTGCGCGTGCAACGGCTGTTGCAAAATGATTTTCCTATGTTCCGACGAATGCCGCGCCGTTCCGCTCTGTTTTAGCGCCGTTCGAGGAAGGCCTCGAACTAAATACAATCGCAAGCAATATCGGCACCCAAAGGATCGGAATCGTCACGTCAGGGATGTTGATGCACATATTCACGATAAGCGCGAGCGCGGCCCATTTCAGCCATGCATATCGCTCTGGCAGGTTCTTGAATAATTTGAAGCAAAAAATTCCAAACGCCAAAGTGCCCGCAATTCCCACATTGCTCAGTAAAGTGGTGAGCAGACTTGAGGCGCGGTTGCTGCCAAATCCCGCGCCGATTCCGTGGGTCCGGAGCAGCAGTTGCAGAGCGAATAGATCGGATGCCGTCCGGTTTAAGAAGGATCCCGAATCCGTCTTGGCAACCGTATTGGTGATAAGCGCTTCCCTGTAGCCTGAGGAAGCGAGCAGAGCGAATGCCAGCGGCGTGACCACCAAAAGCAACAACCATGCGAACCGTTTGCTTCTTTGCAGGTTGATATGCCACGGAAAGCGGAAGGGAAAATAACGAAATAGCAGCACGGCGGTAAAAACGCATATCGTCAGCAGCGATCCGCCCGAAGCGACAAGCCCGCAAACGAGCAGCGACGCGACCAATCGCACAACACTGGCTTTGCCCATCAGGTATTCCGCCAGAAATCCGACGCAATACATTGCCAGAAAACCTCCTGCGAAAGAGGGTTCGGAAAACGTTCCCGGATTTCTGGTCCCGCCCACTTCCGATCCCAACTCCCACAGAGAATATCCGGGATTGTTGAGGAGGAGAGAGTTGGGAAACGGAATGCCCGCGAGTTGGCAAATCGACTGCGCCGCCACGATAAAGCCAACCAGATAAAAGGCCCAAAGATAAGCGGTGCGAGCCTTGCTGGACGAGAAATCGAGGGCCAGGACGGAGAATGCGGTAGCGACGTGACAGGCAAGGAATGCGGCCTGGGCAATGTTATTGATTCCAAAACTGAGCGGGGGCTGGATGAGGATGCTTTGATCGATTCCGACTTTCGGGTCATATACGGGAACGCCGGCGAAAATTACCGGCAAGACAAAAGCTGAAGCAATCGCGATCGTTCCAAACAACAAAAGCCACGCTGCCTGAGGCATTGGTAGCCGGCGGCGGAGGCCGATGGTCCGATTGAAAATAGCGCGGGCTATCACAAACGCCGCAACCACGTAATAAGGCTGAATGCCGCGCTCGCCGAAGTTGATGGCGGAGGCCGCTTGAAAAATGCTCGAAACGATCAACAGTCCGAGCAGACCGTCTTGTTTCACGAAAAAACAGTAGGCCGCGCAGCAGAAAAAAACGGCGCCGATGATAGTTGGCATGCTTTTGTCAGCCCATGCGACCGTGTGGAATTAATCTCACTCGCCGCGAACGCCGCCGAAAATGTCTTTCTGATTGCGGAGAACGGAGGCGTATTCGAGATATTTCATCAGAGTGGTATAGCGGTCGGCCCCCAACAGCCGCAATGCCAGGCGCAGCATGGAGTTCACAAAACGAATCCTGAAGTCGTTTTTGTTATAGGCTTTTCTACCATACTTTCCACTGGAGTCCGCGCTGCTTTGCAAGTGATGCCGTTTCGACCACTCGAAGAAAGGGCCCGCGGAATCGAACGGATTCCTTCCCGCAAACTGTTCAAGGTTGGCTGCAAATGCCGCCCTTTGCAGTTTATTTACCAGCACGCCATTATCGAAATAACCGAAGGCATACTTGTGCTCGCCGGCATCGCGAATGCCGTTACGGAGCAGCCTTTCGCGGTAATCGCCGAAAAGCTCCGCCAGGTCTGGCCGGTTGACTAAGTCAAACTGATCGGAGTGCTTGGAAATCCGGGTTCCACCATCGACGGCGATTCCGCTGAAATGAAAAAAAATAAGTTGATTTGTTTCGTTGACAACCCACTGCCCCGAGACCTTGCCCAGAATTCTTTCATGCAGGTTCCAGTAAGCTACGTTGCATCCAGGATGCTTGAGCACGTAAACCGAATCGAAGTAACAAGGGACCAGATTGATCCACTTTTGATCGACAAAAAGTCCGGCCCAACGTTCGACGTACCCCAGAGTGAGACAGCGATGCTCCCACCAATCGAGAAAGCGGCCGCCTTCGGTACTCTTGGAAACTCCAATGAACCCCAGATTGAAGACGCCATCTCCCAGCAGCAAAGCTTCGCCATAAGGCCGTTCTTCGTTCGGCGAGGTGCAATGAGGCGTAAGAACGATGGCATGATCGCCGAGCGCGTCGTAAATGAGATCGAGCGGCGAATAGATAAGGATATCGGGATCGAAGTAAATGATGTGATCCACACCGTCGTTGAGAATCTTCTTCAGGAATGTCGGTTTAACGTTCGTGTTGAGTTCGAGAATGCCGTATTTGAATGCAACCGACTCGAAGTTCGGGATTTTCAGATCCTCGACCAAAACCAGCTTGAATTTTTCATTTGAGATGTCGAAGCCCGGGGGCAGGCGATCTACCATTAAGACGTAAAACTTGCATCTGGGATGAAAGCGCAGAAACGACTCGCACAAGGTTCTGGCAAACGGAAGATAGTTGAGGGAAACAATCGTACATGCGGCCCGGATCATTCGACGTTGCACCATTTTCCACTGTCGAAATCGAACTTCTTGCGCACCGTGGCGGGCATTCCGGCAGCTATGGTGAATGCTGGAACGCCGCCTACTACAACCGAATTTGCGCCGATAACCGAGCCTTCTCCAATCGAGGCGCCGGCGGTAACCACGACTCCATCGCCCAGCCATACATTGCGTCCTATTACCGTTCTGCGGTCGCTATCGAGAAGGCGCAGCGAAGGCGGCGTTTGCGGCGAACTATGCGCGTCGCGCGAGTACAAACCGTGATTGTGATCGGTAATCATCACCTTGCTTCCCATCAGCGCATGATCTCCGATCTCCACGAAATTAGTGGCGGCAATGTGAACAAAATGGCTGGCGCGCACATGCTCCCCGATGACGATTCTGGGGGAGAAGTTTTGCTCGCCATAATGAGAGATCGCTTCCAGCCAGAGTCCTTCGCCGGCGATAAAATCCTCGCCCATGGTGATAGAAGAAAGTCCGCGCAAATGGGATCGAGGTCCAACCCTGATCTTCCGCACTCCGAGTTTCCGGGAGATAAAGAAGTTGCGAACGGAGCTGGAAAGAAAATCCAGCAATGCGGTTCCGAGCGTGTAAGAGCCGTTTTCTTTCAAGAATCGCCGGAGATCATTCAAGCTTCGCCCCACCCCCGGAAAAGTATTCCATTTCCTTTCGAAAATGTACATTTCGCGGATGCTGGCTCGACAATGTTCGCTCGCGAGTGCCGGAGCATGCCCGGAGCGACGCCGAAGAGGATCCCCCGCAAGTATTACCTAGAACGAGATCCTTCGCTCCGCCTGAAAAGCGGCTTCGCCCAGGATGACACCGATCGGAAACGCGCGGAAATTAAAATTGAGATCCAACCGAATGCCGTAATAACGAAAAACCAACAATCATCTGATGCGCTATTCTTGAAGTTCATATGTCGACGTCTTCGCCCGGCCGGAAGGTTCGAACGTACGGATTGAAATCTCTTCTACATCGGTCAATCGCGAAATTTCGCCTGCTCTCGCAGGGTCACCTGCGGTGTTTCAGATTAGCTTTGTCGCTGGTCGAAGGAAAATCCGGCATTGAAATCGGAGGGCCTACCGATGTATTTCAAAGCGGCAGAGCGACGCTTCGATCTTACGGATGGCGCACTCCGCTTCCTATTTATGACCGCATAGGTTCCCTGGATAATTGCAATTTTTCCAGCCAGACGATGTGGTCCACACATGCGGACGCCTACCATTTCAGCCGGCTAAGACCGCCAGGCAAGAACATCATCGCGGACGGCTCCGACATTTCCACGGTGGCCGATCATACTTACGATTTTGTCTTGTCTTCGCATAATCTTGAACACTTCGCGAATCCCGTCAAGGCTCTGCTCGAATGGAAAAGGATTACTCGTCAGCAAGGGGCTCTCATTCTCGTTCTGCCTGATTATCGCAGGTCGTTCGATCATCGCCGCGCACCCACGCCGGTCAGCCACATGCTGGAGGATTATACGAAGAAGACCGGCGAAGATGACGCCACCCACCTGCCGGAAGTCTTGCGGTTGCATGACATCGAGAGGGATGGAACTCTTCAGACTCACACCCTGGAGGAGTTGCGCGCTCGTTCGATGAACAATTTCTCGAATCGCATTTTGCACCATCACGTCTTCGACGAAAACAATAGCGTGGAGCTTCTCGCTGCGGTCGGATTAGAGGTACTTGCCGTTGAACGAGCGCTGCCATACCACATTTTCATTATTTCCCGCTGGCGAGAATGATTGCTGTGCAATTCGCGTTGCGCCTTATGCGGCGGTCGCCAGCCGGAGCCGGGATTTGAGCAGACTGATCATCGCATTCCGTTCCGTCCCATTAATCCCTAGAAGCCACGCGATGCCTAATGTGCTTAGGCCCCAGAGAACCGCGAGCGGCGCGCTGAGCACGATGCGATCCGGCGGCCACCACAACGGCAACAACAGCAGCGAAGGAACGGCAGTGAGCGCGGGCCGTAGCAGACCTTTCAGAAACAACTGGAAGCGGGAGATCGCGAGCGTGGAATAGGTGAAGTGCATGGTAATCGCAAAGTGCAACGAGATGCTCACCAGCGCGCCCAGCAAGGTGCCCAACGCTACCCCAATAGCGCCAAAGCGGCTGGCTAGAAAAATGCTGCTGCCCAGGTTTACAACCGCCTCCGAAATCGCAGTGGCAGTGGCCGCACCTTGCCTGCCTGTAGCGGAGATCATTGTGGCGTAGGGGAGACAGAGATTACGAATAACATTGGCTAAGACGAGAATCCGCAAATAGCGGAGAGTGTGCAGCGCATACGCAGTGCCCACCCAGATGCGCAAAATCGGAAAACCGCAGACCATCAGCGGCAGGCCGGTCAGCAACAGAACCACGGTGGTATAGCGGGTGATCCTGGCCAGAAAATCTCCCATTTCCGGAGCCGAACGCTGCGTACTCATCGCCGAAGACGCCGGCATGAGTGGGTTCACCATCGACGAAATGATCAACAACACAAAGCTCGTGGGTAAAGTGGCAATGGAATAATAGGCGGTTTGCACGTAATCGTAGTGGCCGACGATAGTGATGTCGAAGCCAGTCACGCACAACATTCCCACCGTCCAGATCGACTGTAAGGAACAATAGCGGGCCATTTTTCTGAGTACCGCGTGTTCGATCAGCCGCGCGGATATACGTATGTGCGAGGCTTTGCGACGCCAGGCTGCGACTTGCAGAGTTCCCGTTACAACGTTGACCCCAGCCACCGCAATCCCCATGGCGACCAAATTTCCGTGGAGGGCAACGACTACCAGCACGATTGCGGCAAAGGAAGCGCGATTGACGACCGAGATGGTCATCGGAATCCAATAGCGTTGAAGGCCGAGAAATACGGCCGAGTAAACGGCGCATACCAAACCGAACGAGAGGGAAATACCGACCAGTATCACGCTGGCGCGAACATCGCGATACAGATTCGCAGGCATCGCGCTGAAAAGTCTGGGCACTTGCCACGCGAGAACGAGCGTTAAAGCCACGCCCAAAGTCCCGCCGATTAACATAAGAGCCAGGCCGGCGCTGGCATGGCGTCCGGCCCCTTCGTGATCGGCACGAGCGGCGTATTCTGCGACGAACTTCGAAACGCCGGTCTGGATGCCCAGATCGAGATAAGAAACATACGCTCCGAGCTGGAGGATTAACACCCACGCCGCGTACGTAGTCACCGGCAAGTGGTGCGTTAAATAGGCAGGCAATACCAGCGCTACCAGCGATACGGCGATAACACGCGCCAGGCTGGCGATGATATTCCTGGAGATGGTGGCGGCGAATTCCCCGGACCTTTCCCCGGAATTCTCCCCGGACTTACCCCCGGAGCTTCCTCCGGCCGATGGCTGCCTGCTGGGCGGCCGATCGTTTTCGGGAGAACCACTACCGGCTGAGTCGGGAATTATCGTAGAGACTTCGCTCAAAGGATTGACTCTAACTCTGGGAAGAATACACCACAGAATCTGTTGACCATCGCAGCAATTGAATTTTCAAATGCGGGTGTTACCACGTTCGTCCGCCCGATTGCCTCACGCTCGCGACTTGGCTGGAGCGGCGGCCACCCTGCCACGCGCATAGATCAGCCCAGTGGTTACGCCCAACATTTGCGCGCATGCGCGCGCCGCCAGTAGCGCGGGAGAAAGCAGCGCGACCAAGGGATCCTTGTGCAGCGCCCGCAATGCGAAAGGCAACGTAGTAAGCAAGAACAGAGCCAGAACGACTGCCGAAGCTGGAACGGAACTCCTCACAGCCAAATCGAATACCACCCCCAGCACCAGCATGGGGAGAAACAAAAGCTGAAGCTTCATCAGCTGCGGAGTGTGACTATCTTTCAGCGCTTTGCCGGGATTTTTCCGCACCGCGAGAACCCGCCAGAAAGCGAACTTATATTTTTTCTTGAGATAACTCGAAAGCGTCGCGGGATGAGTGTGGTAGACGATGGCATCGGGAACGAAGTTCATCTTCCAACCGCGCGCGGACATGCGGTAGGAAAGCTCGACATCTTCCGCGCAAGCCACCGGAAAGGATGTGTCGTATCCGGTCATCTCCAGAAAACGGTCGCGGCGAAATGCAGCTGAGTAGGTATCGATAAAGTCGATGCTGTCGGCACCTGCCATCAAGCGGTATTTGTCTTCATACTCCAACTGCACAAAACGCGCCGCGAGACTTTTCTGCCGCGTGCGGTAAACTCCCTTGGTTCCGACGACTTCGGAATCGGCGAAAGGCTTGAGCATGGCGTCCAGCCAGTCCGGCATGGAGACGCAATCGTCATCGGTAAAGAGGATGATTGTCCCGCGAGATTCCACCGCGCCACGATTGCGAGCGGCCGCGGGCCCGGCGTTTGCCTGCGTAATGAGACGAACTGCTGGATATTGTGCGACCACTTCTTCGGTATTGTCGGTTGAACCGTCGTTGACAACCAGGACTTCCGCATCCCGCGCCGCCGCCTGCTTTAAAAGCGCATCAAGACAATGGCCGATGCGCGAGGCGCCGTTGAACGTTGGAATGACGATCGATACCGATCTAGCTTCGATGGAACACCCCGCTCCCGGATAAGAATAGCCGAACCCCGAAGATTACCCCGTCCTAGTCGCTGCCAGAAGCGCTGGGGACGGGATTGATGTTATTGGGGCGAAGCGGCGGCTGGGACGTCTCAGTCTTCTCGTGTTGGCTCCCGCGCAACAGATACTTGGATAGCGTAAAGAAGCCTTTGAGATTGCGCTGCAATTCGCGGCGGTCTTTAAGCGATTGTTTCAACTTGTAAAAAATATACGGCGGACTGAGGTAAAAGCTGCGCCGCGCCCGGTCGCAGAAGCTCACCAGTTGCTGGTGAGTAATGTTCGGCAGGGTGACTACGCTGTTATGCAGCCCGTCTTTCGTCAGCCATGCGCCCCAGTCTTCAATCTGAATATAATTTCGCTTCTTCGCTTCCTCGTACGCGGTCGTGCCGGGATACACCATGATCGGGAAAAACTGGGCGGTATCGGGCCGCAGCTTCTTGGCGAAGCTCAGAGTTTTCTCCATGCTGGCGGGCGTCTCGTTGAGGTTCCCGACCATGAAGCAGCCGTGAACCATGATGCCCGCCTCCCTGCACCGCCGCACAAAGCGATGAGCCTCTTCGTGATACTTCGCATCGCGGCGGTCATCGTTGTTCTTTTTCATGCCATTGATGACTTCCACATCGCCGCTCTCGAATCCAACGCAGAACAGGCGAGCCCCGGCCTGATGCAGTCGCGACAGCAGTTCGCCCTCGGCGCCAATGTCGGCGCGGCAGTTGGCATCGAACGGAATTTTATTGCCGCGCCGGATGAGTTCATTCGCCAGCTCGAGCGTGCGCGGTTTGCTGATGATAAAAGTATCGTCCTCCAGCATGGCGGTTTTGATTTCCGGCATTTCGCGAGCCACGAAATCAAATTCATCGGCCACGTTCGCGACCGAGCGGTAGCGCATGGTGTGCCCGCTGAAGGCCTGAGGGTAGACGCAGAAGGAGCAATGATAGGGGCATCCCCGGCTGGTATCGAAAACTACCAGCGGCCAGAGCGAGTGGCCGTAAAAATAATCGGGCGTACGCAGAAAACGCTTATAGACCTCCGACACGAAGGGCAGCTCATCGAGGTTCTTGATCGCCTCGCGCGGCTTGTTCGTCACGATTTCGCCTGCTGCGTTCCGCCACACTAAACCATCCACCGCCGTTAGATCGGCTCCGCAGGCTTTCGCTTTGAGCCAGTCGCGAACGGTATATTCATACTCGCGGATGGCCACGGCTTGAAGCGAGCCGGACATGGCGAGAGTCTCTTTCGGCAAGGATGAAACGTGCCGCCCCACCATCAGCACGTGCAATGAAGGGCGCGCGGCGACCAGGGCGTCGATTACGCTAACGTCGTTGAGAATGCTGGGCGTCGAGGTGTCGCACACCACCGCTTCGATGTTTTTGGCGTTGATTCGATCGATGACAGCCTGAACGGAAAGCAAGGCTGCGGGTGCGTCGACTAGGTCGACATCGTGCCCGTTCTTAATGGCAACTCCGGCAGCGTGGGCCAGCCACTTCGGGTAATAAAGCGTTCCGCTCTTGGTGACCGCAGGGCTGCGCTGCTCGCGCGAAAAGCGAGGATGGAAAGGAGGATTTAAAAACAACACTCTCATTGTAATTTTTAGTCTATCAGACCCTATCCAGATGCGGGACAAGGAACCAAGGGTTGCAATAACTTAGCCGAAGCTCGCGGAACGGCTAGGTATTAAACCTTACTGTCTCTGGCTTTCCAAAGCTCTCTAATTGCAACCACCCGAGGCCGGTTCTGAGGCAACTCGAAGGCGCGGTCCATGCTCTTCCGCAGCCATACCCAGAACGTAGCCGCAAAGAAGGCAAGAAACGTAGTTCCGAAGATGATGAGGAGCCGCGGCGGGAACGATCTCTTGTCAGGCGTGACTGCTGGGTCCACCACCTGGACAATAGAACCCTCCCGGGCTTCGTCGAGTTTCGCGACTTCGAATTCCTTGGCCAGCAACTCGAAAACGGTTTCCTGATATTTGAGGTCACGATATCGGCGGAGATATTCCATGCCGGCTTGCGTTACCCTGCCTTTGGAAAGATTAATATCCGATCCGGGATCTTTCTGCGACCCCGCGACCTGCTGGAGCTGGGACTGAAGCGCGGCGAGTTCCTGCTTAGCCAGAACAAGGTTGGGGTTATCGTCGGTGGCAAAGGCTCGCATTCCCTCGATCTGCACCTGTTTGGCCACCACCTGGGCGCGCAGCACCGCGGCAGATTCAATGAGCGCTCGCGCCTGACTGTCGATTTGCAGCACGCCGGTTGACTGCTCGGTTTTGGTCATGGCGTCTTCCGCCGCTGTGAGGCTATCCTTGGCCTGTTGAAGTTGCTGCTCAAAAAAAAGCCGGCGGCGGGCGGCTTCCGTAATCGCAAGCGAAGCCGAGAGCTTGCGGAATTCGTCAACGTAGCCGTTCGCGATTTCGGCGGCGCGCTTCGGATCGTGATCCTCCACCGAAATACGGATCAATCCATCTTTGGCCCCAGCCACGCATGTGGTGCGGCGCTCGAAGTCCTTCCGCGCGTCCGACATGCGCTTATCGCGGTATTCCTTCATCAGGCCGAATCGCGCGATCACGCCATCCTCCACGGTTCGACTCGTCATCAGCGACACATACATGTCGGCCGGATTCTTGCCCAGAGTCCCGCCCGCCAGAGAAGCCAACGACCCCAGGGCGCCCAGATTTCCCAGTTGTCCAAGCAATGACGACCCGATGGAGGAATTTTGAGCCGGCGGTAGCAGGACAATTTTGGCTTCATACCGAATGGGAAGAACGAATGAAACCACAATCGACAGCAGCAATGCGCCCAGCACGAAACGCGAAATAAAACGCTTTCGTTCGAGAAGCAGAACCAGAGTATCGAGCAACGAAAGCTCGGTTTCGGGCCGAGACGAATCGATAGGCTGAGACGAATCGGGATCGCCAATCATCGGTTCGGGTTGGGTTTCGGTTCGAATCATCGTAAGCGCGCGATGCGCAGCTTTACCATTATGACATTCGCGCCAGTGATTCTATCAAGCTCTGAGCTTCAACCCTGCATCCTACGATAACCGGGTAGCGGCTCAAGTTGAATCTATTCCAACACGACGGTCGGCATCCCGAAAACGCGGTGTCTATAGCCGATTCGCTTTCATGCTAATTTTGTTTAGATCTCGGAAGAGAGAATTCGGGTAATGTCCTAATTTCGAGAGGAAAAGCTTTTGACCGCAAAGGACGCGAAGGACTCGCGAAGGTCACGAAGAGAAGCCAATCGAAATTAGGACACCCCCAGAATTCGCAATCTATTTTGCCAGCGGCCGGAATGAACTTTCTTGAAATCGTAAGCTTCGCGGCGAAACCCGTACGCCACCCCGTTGTTGCCAAAGCCGTGTTGTGGCTGGCGTCGGCTTTATTTTTTGGGGGAAGTGTAGCCGCCGGGGCTCAGGCGCCCGCAAACCAAGAAAATGGATCGCCATCAAACGCAGAGGCGAAATCGACCGACGTTTCCATGCCTCCCGTCGACTTGCGGTCGCTCCCGAAAAATCTTTTTGTGGATCAGAAGAATTTCTGGACGGCCCCGTTTCACATGACGCCGCGGGAGTGGCAGTGGACGGTGCCCGTTGCCTTTGCGGGAGCCGCACTGATCGCGAGCGATACAGCTATCGAGAGGCATGTCCCAACAAATCGGACGACCGCCTCGCACGCGGTAACGGCTTCCAACGCCGGAGTCGCTGCACTGGCTGGCGTGGGCGCCGGAATGTTCCTACTCGGCCATTTCGCGAATAACGATCAAGAGCGCGAAACCGGCTTGCTTAGCGGAGAGGCCGGTATTGGCGCGCTGTTGGATGCGGAGGTTCTTAAGTACGCTTTTGGACGGGAACGCCCTTTCACCGGAGACGACAAAGGGCGTTTTTTTCAGGGCGGAACTTCTTTTCCATCCTTGCACACGTCAGTAGGTTTTGCGATTGCCAGCGTGATTGCTCATGAGTATCCGGGACCATTAACGCAAATATTGGCATACGGCAGTGCAACGGGCATAGGCGTTGCGCGAATGGTGGGCCAACAGCACTTCGCATCGGACGTTCTGGTGGGGGCTGCGCTCGGCTGGTATATGGGCTGGCAGGTCTTCCGTTCGCGCTCCCATTACAGCGACGCGGAGATTGCGAAATGGGGCACTTTCAGCAAGAGTGAAGCGGACAACGGCAGGGATCCGGCGAATATGGCTTCGCCCTACGTCCCCCTGGATAGCTGGGTCTATCCCGCGATGGAGCGCTTGATTGCGCAAGGCTATATTCACTCCGCGGACTTGGGTATGCGCCCATGGACGCGCATGGAATGCGCGCGCCTCCTGCTGGAGGAGGCTAAGAATGCGATTGAAGAAAATACCGAGAAGAATAGCGATCCGGAAAGAATATATTCGGCGCTGGCCGGGGAGTTCAGCGATGAAACCGCGCGCCTGGGCGGCGACGCCAATCTAGGAATCGACTTGGATTCCGTCTATACCCGGGCGACCCAGATTTCCGGCGAGCCGTTGCACGACGGTCTTCACTTTGGGCAGACCATCGTCAACGATTATGGGCGACCGTATAGTCAAGGCTTCAACAATGTCACCGGATTTACCAGCCATGCTGTCGCGGGGCCGTTGTCGCTTTTTGTGCGCGGCGAGTACCAGCACGCACCGGCTGTTGCCGGACTATCGGCTCCAGCGGCGCAGGCTATCCAGGCTGCCGATGGTTACCCAATAGCTCCGCCAACCGACCCCACGCCCGCCGTAAATCGCATTGACTTGCTCGAAGGCTATGCGGGAATTCAGCTCGATAATTGGCAGATCACCTTCGGCAAGCAATCGCTCTGGTGGGGCGCGGACTCCAGCGGCCCCATGCTATTTAGCAACAACGCCGAGCCTATCGTGATGCTGCAAATTAATCGGGTGAAGCCCTGGCAGCTTCCCAGCGTGCTGGGCGTGCTGGGACCTATTCGCGTGGATTATCTCGTGGGTCGCCTCACCGGTGACCACTGGGTCGTAACCGGAAACAACTTCATCGGTTCGTGGACCCAAACTCTGAGCGACCAGCCATTCATCGTAGGCGAGAAAATTAGCCTGAGGCCAACGTCCAACCTCGAATTAGGCTTTAGTCTCACCGCGCTTTTCGGGGGTCCGGGTGTTCCAGCAACGCTTCATAAGCTGCTGCAAGCTGGGTTCTCAACCGGCAACGGCGCGCCTGGAAGCTCCAGCGATCCAGGCGATCGCCGCGGCGGATTCGATTTCGCCTATCGAGTTCCGGGACTGCGGGATTGGCTCACTTTTTACGCGGACGCCTTCACCGACGACGAGCCGAATCCCTGGCTCGCCTGGAACAAAACGGCATTGACTTCGGGCTTATACATGTCGCGAGTTCCTGGCGTTCCCAAACTCAGCTTGCGCGCGGAGGGTGTTTATACCGATCCTCCGGGCGGGGGGGCGACGGTGGAACACGGGTTCTTTTACAGCAATGATCGCTTCAAGAGTGGATATACCAACGACGGAAATCTGATTGGGAGCTGGATTGGGCGGCAGGGGCAAGGCGCCGACGCCTGGGCAACCTATTGGCTTAACCCAAAGAGCAAAGTCGAACTCAACTTCCGGCACGAAAAAGTCAGCCAGGAATTCATCCAGGGCGGCGGCACCCTGACGGATGTGGGCGTGACCGGAGAATATTGGTTGCGAGCGAATCTCGGAATTTCGGCCTGGGTGCAACGCGAGCGTTGGCTCTTTCCGGTGATTCAACCCAACGTCTCGGATAACGTGACCGCGGCAATTACGATTAAGTTTGCGCCAGGAAAGCTACTTCAGCACGGGCAATCCGCAACTCCGGCCGCTAATCAGCCCTAATCTCAGGCCTAACACTGAGTGAACCATGCTGCCATGTCACGTTGAACCATGGTGCGCCACATGGTGGTGTGCCGAATCAAGTTGCCAAACCAAGTTGCCGAACCGCATTCCAAGAATGGAGGTTCGCCAGCCTGCGCTCGATTAAACCCCGCTAGCCCCCGATTTTCCACAGACCGCAACATTTCGTTTCGCCCTGGGTTGTTCCAACCGATAGCCTCTGAATTGCATCAGAGCGTTACCGGAACAATACTTGCTTCTAGACAAAGGGGATGGGGAAGAGTACATAATTTTGCTACTGCCGTAGAAAGACAAGATTAGTATGATTCGCAGTAGACTTAGCTTTGCGCGTTTATATTTGAAGATCGTCACGCTGTTGTTGCCTGCCTGCGCCTATCTGATCGCCGTAAAGGTGCGCTTCGGTTTCAACTTCTTGTTCTCTCGAACTCCTCCCGCAGGGCTGCCTTCGTACTGGAGTATCCTGCTGCTCACGACAATCGTTTGGGCAATTGCGGCCGAAGAATCCGGTCTCTGGAACGTCGAGCAGTTATACACGCCCGGGGGCAAAAGCCGGCGGCTGCTTGAGGCGTTGGCCTTCACCTACGCGGTGGTTATGGCCGCGGGGTTTCTTTACCGGCAAGCCAGCTATTCGCGCCTCGTCATCGGTATTAGCGCGGCCGCTCTTTTTATCCTGGCGACTATTACCCGCGTTCTGTTCCGGGTGTTCATGGAACTGTGGCGCAAAGACTATCGAAACGAAGTAAAGATACTGGTGGTGGGAACGGACCGCTTCGCCAGGCGCGTTGGCACTTCGCTGCTGCATGGCGAGGTTTTGCCCTGCCGGATTATGGGCTTCGTACGGTTGCCGGATCAGGAGGTCGCAGTCGAGGGACCGGTCTATGAACTGGATCAGATTCCCACGTTCTCGAATGGAAATTCGATTAACGACATCATCATTGCGCTGCCCGCCGCGCGTTTAAGCGATGTCCAGAAGATCGCGCCCCTTCTGGAGAAGATGTGCGTCCCCACCCGCGTGGTGATCGATCTGGGCGAAGGGGTTGTACTGCGGGACCGCCTGATCGATTTGGGCGGATTTCACATGCTCGATCTCCGGACGAATTTGGCCGAAACCGGTTCTTATCTGTTTCAGAAACGCATATTCGATATCGGCTTCTCGGTCGCGATTTTATTGTTGACTCTTCCCCTGACATTGCTCATTGCGGCCGCCGTCAAGTTATCGAGCCGCGGACCGGTTTTCTTCGTTCAGGAGCGCGTGGGATTGAATGGGCGCATCTTTCGCATGTTCAAGTTTCGTACCATGAATGCAGGCAGCCGCGAAGAGCAGGACACGCGCTGGACTAGCGACCACGATCCGCGGCGCACCGGCATCGGCGCTTTCCTGCGCAAAACCAACCTGGATGAGCTTCCGCAATTTCTTAATGTTTTGAAGGGCGATATGAGCATCGTCGGTCCGCGCCCGGAGCGCCCCTATTTTGTGGAACGCTTCCTGGAAGAGTTCGACCGGTATAATGCGCGCCACATGTTCAAAGCAGGAATCACAGGCTGGGCGCAGGTCAACGGGTGGCGCGGAGACACATCGATCGCCAAGCGCGTGGAATACGATCTCTACTATCTCCGCAACTGGAGTCTAACCTTCGATCTGCAAATCATTACGATGACTTTACTTCGCTTCTTCAATAGCAAGAACGCATACTAAATCAGTATTGCCAGTTTACTCCGGGATAAAGGCTGGGTACGCGATATGCCCGGTAGGCGTTTGCGTGGCGGGGGTGATTTCATTTGCCACACTACCTGAGGAGTGGAAGTTTGGGTAATCTCCTCAATTTCCGATGCCACGCCGTTGGCTGGGTGGAACGAAAGGAGCATTTAAGTCATACTCGATATTATCCGCCCCCAATTGATTGATGCTCCCGCCCCAGACTCCAAAATATTGCAGCGGATCCGCCCACTGCAAATCGGCAACCAACGAGCTTTCGTCGATCTGAAAAACGGCCGGACGCGAATAACACGCGGGGAAACCGCCCGCGCCGCAGATGTCGCCCCCGCTATCGACCGGACCCGATTGTCTCCGTTATCCCAGATCGCCAGTGTGGTTTGCGCGCCGCTCTGGGTAATAATCGAAGGGAAATGTTGAAATGAGAACCACAGGCTTGGATCGTCGCTGGGGACGGCCGTTCTGAGTTAGGGCAAAGTCCCCCTGGTAGCCGAGTCTCCATAGCACATTTCCGGATCCGGCGCCGTTGTTGTAGTCGATTTTGAGAATCCATGATTGATGGCGCATCGAGAGCAGCAAGTTCCCGTCGCTAGCTGAGTAGATGAGGGCGTTGCTGTGGGTCCAGTCGGGCAATCCGTTAGGTGACGATCCATATCGAGATAATCGAAGCTGTTCCAGGTCCATACGGGATTCAGTTCTGATCCAAGTCGACGAGAGCGTCTCCTTGAACCAGAGTGACACCCGGATATCCCGGAAGATCGGTGAAATTCTTGTAAGATGCGACAATACGATCAAATGACCGTTGGGGAGATAGAGAAAATCATGCGTGAAGCCGCCGGGAAAAAAATCGAATGGGCCGTTGTACATTTTTTCCTGGAGGGCAACCTTGTCGATCTCCCGGATCGTGTTTCCGGCCAAGTCTATTTCGCGGAGAACAGTGTCCGTAGATCCGAGCCGCCATCAGCTGAAGGATCGTGGCCGTTGGGCAGCAACTTTATAGGATCCACCGCATTGCCTGGCCAACGTCGTAATACCAGATGATGTTCCCGTCGCGGTCGGTAAAAAATGCCTGCATGAACGGCGCTCGACGATTACTCGTCATTTCGACTCCCGGGTTTTCTGGGGAGCTGGCTGATGGGTTCGGACGGGTAATCGCCATCGCAGGAAATGGCAGCGCCGGCAGGGCCCCGTGGTGAATGTCCATGTCAGGATCGTCGGCCGTTTCTCCCGTCGGCGCATTGAATTGCGAACGCATGTGGTAAACGTCGTGGATGGCCTCATGCCTGCAACGTAGATGACTGGTTCCTCGGTATACCCGCCGGGAGTGGACAACCATGCGGTGGTTCTTCCGTAAGAAGTATCAGGACCAAACTCGACCATGAACTGTCCCGCACATTCGACCGCCATTGTGTACTGCGCCACGAGAGGGTTCTGAGTAGCCTTCACCGATTCCAGAACCGCGGCGCGTCCTGTACTGCCACCGGGTGCCGAGCCGCATCCCAGCATGGCGCCACACCCAATTGATGAGGCCAAAACCAAAAACATCCTCGAGACAGACGCTTGGGTCATCCAGTTCTCTTCCCTCAAGTATGAATTTAAACCTTAGACAGTCACCCGAATGCCGTCTCACTTTTCACGCGTCCGAGTAAGAACGCGCCCGAAGCGTGGCTGGCGCAACTCTTGCGTCGCTAAGCCGTGACGCCCTGAAAAGCGCTTCGCGCTTTCCACCCGGAGTCACAACCGGTTTGGCGACAGATCATATCCGAAACTGGGTGCAGCGCAAACATAAATCAGTCATATTGACAAACTTTTACGCTGACGTTCGACTAACACATCGCATCCAAGCTGGGCTTCGGGCTTCGGGCTTCGGGCTTCGGGCTTCGGGCTTCGGGCTTCGGGCTTCGGGCTTCGGGCTTCGGGCTTCGGGCTTCGGGCTTCGGGCTTCGGGCTTCGGGCTGGTTCGCTGGCTCTGCTATCATCACCGGTCTGCCCCCATGACCAGTTTCTATTTAGTGGGCTCTGTCGTCCTGGTTCTCGCGGCGCTTTCGCCTGCGCCCTGTTTCAGCCAATTGCCCTCATTCCGCTGCGATTCGGGGAAGGATTCGCTGCAAGACTGCGCTTTCATAACGCAATCCGACCCAATGCCAGAGCAACTCTTTACCACTGGAAATAATTATTCAGGCCCGATTCCGCGGATTCTATTCGACACGCATATAGCGGAGCAGGATGCGAATTCGGGCCAGTCGTCAGGGCAGATTCGAAGCGTTCCCGCGCCTCTGCCTAAGGGAGGCTTTCATTGGCGACAGGCCCTGACCGAATCGTTCACTTTTCTTTTGATCGAGCAGGCTTATGTCGTACACACGGACTTCCGCTGGGTGGTGTCGGAGAACGGAATTCCCTTCAATCATTATTGGCGCGATTACAAACAGTCTCTTTCCGAATGGACGCAATCGGGGTGGGACGATGGCGACCCCAATTGGTTTGGCTATGTGGGGCACCCAATCCAGGGCGCTCTCACCGGATTTATTCAAATCCAGAACGATCCCACGTCGGCCGGTCTGGAGTTCTCAAATACCCGGCGCTATTGGAAGAGCCGCCTAAAAGCGGCAGTGTGGAACGCCGTCTACAGCACGCAGTGGAACCTTGGACCGCTGAGCGAAGTTACGGTCGAAAAATACGGCTCGAAAGATAGAGCTCCGTGGAATGCGAACGGATCTTTTCCCTGCAATACCAGTCATTGCTACACAGGCGTAGGGCAGATTGACGTTGTCATGACCCCGTTGGGCGGCATGGGCTGGCTGATCGGCGAAGACATTCTGGACAAGAAAGTTGTGCGGCGCGTGGAGAACGCGACCCAGAACCAAATGCTGATCGATACGGTTCGAGTTGCCCTGAATCCTATTCGCGCCGGAGCCAATATGCTTCACGGCGAGCATCCCTGGTATCGGGCATCCCGCAACGAGCAAGGTATGGAGTATGCGAGCGAACGGGGAGCCACCTCTGCGTCCGATGAGGCCACAACGCCGAAAATCCCCAGCCTCGGAAATATCTTTCTCGGCTACACGCACGCCGGCGTATCTCACTGCGAAGTGCCTGCCTTCGGTACAGCGACGGCCTGCGACCCCATTTCCAGCGCGGGATCGGACCTTGGCGGCTGGAACACGTCCGTGGAAAAAATGTACCTTCGCTATTTCGGAGCGGTCGCAGATTTCAGCGGAGAGTATGGCGGCTTGAGCCAGACGAACTTCCTCTTCGGCCTGCGTGGAGGAGCCTGGGCCGGAAGATTTCGGCCATTCGGACAAGCCATGATCGGCGCCGTGCGTGTCCATGAAAATACCTCGGGTGGCTCGACATCGGAAACGACATTCGCCGAAGACCTTGGCCTGGGAATCGACTTCCGCATGGTGCATTCGCTGAGCTGGCGCAATCAGCTCGACGCACTCAAGACCGGGTCGCCAGAGTTCGAACGCCGCAATACGCGGCTGACTTCCGGCTTCGCGCTGCGATTCTAGGTCCAGGCAATTCGAAATGCGAACCTCGCGCCTATCGACCCGGCCATGTGTGTTTTGCAGTACTCTTTGCAGTACGCTCGGACTGCTTCTTCTGCTCGCCTTCTGTCGGGCATCGGCTCAGGATTCTCAACCGATAGAGCGCAAGGGAACCTTAGATCTCAGCGTATGGGTCGCAGCGCAAACCGGAGAGGAGATCACCAATTCTTTCGCGGAGGCGCAGATCCTATCGGCGGGCGCGTTTGTAGGCTGGGCAATTACGGGTGAGCACCTTAATGGTTGGCGACGCGGCAGCCTTGAGTATGCGTTTGGCGTGATGCCGCTCTTCGTGACCTTTGGCACTCAAAGAATTAGCGGCTATGGCTTCGACCCTGTGATTCTGCGCTGGAACTCCGCCCTGCACACTTCCCGCGTTTCGCCATATATCGAAATCGCCGGCGGCGCTGTCATCACAGCCGCGAATCTACCTCCCGGAAACACTTCCAGCTTCAACTTCACGCCGAGGGGCGGCGGAGGAATTTACATCCGATCGAGGCCGCGCCAGGCATTCGATGTCGGATTCCGCTGGTCGCACATCTCGAATGCGAACCTCGGTGTGGATAATCCTGAGTTCAACGGAGTGCAACTCAGCCTCGCCTATCATTGGTTCAAATAAATAAATTATCGGAGTCGGTAACAACAGCTAGAGTATTCCCAGAAAGACTTCCATCGCCACCGCCCCGCCCAGGGTAGCCAGGAGAGCCACCGGCATCGCGACGGCGCCGACTTTGAGAAAGTCCCAGAAACTCACATTTAGATTTTCCTTGCGCAAAGCGATGAGCCAGAGGATGGTCGCGAGCGAGCCTGTGATCGAAAGATTCGGTCCGAGGTCGACTCCGATCAGAACGGCATTCGCGATCAGACCCTTAGCCTGCGCCGCCTGCACGGTGCTTCCCGCAAGCAATCCGAGCGGGAGATTATTAACGATATTGTTCGCTATACCAACGGAAAATCCAATAACAAATGTTCCGAGGGTCGAGCCGAGCTGCTGCGCCCATGCCAGCCACTGCTGCGTATATCGCATCGCGCCGACGCTCTCGATCGCGTCGACCATTACGAAGAGCCCGGCCACCAGCGCCAGAGTTCCCCAGCTAATCTCGCGTGCCAGAGCAAGGGGATTGCATCGCGCTTTGATCGAGACTACGGCCGTAATCGCAAGCGCCGCCAGGCACGTCGGCAAGCCCAGGTCCTTTCCCAGCGATGATGCGACAAGCAGAAGCGCCACCATGCCAGCTAATCCGGCAAGGACAAACTTGCCGTTCTGATTTAACGGTCGACCTTCCAAATCCCGTTCGATGGGGGAGCGCAGATCTTTTCGAAAAATCCAGCGCAGGACAAAGAATGTGGAGACAATCGAGAGAAGGCTGGGAACGCCGAAAGACAATAGCCATTTACCCAACGGCGGCATTTGATTATGGAACACCACCAGATTCGCGGGATTCGAAATCGGCAGTAGAAACGATGCGGCATTGGCGATGAATGCGCAGACGAAAAGATACGGAAGCGGCTGGACTTTGGCTTTGCGCACCGCAGCGAGGATTGCCGGCGTGAGAACCACAGCCGTCGCGTCGTTCGACATGAAAATCGTTACCAGCGTGCCGACCGCGTAAACCAGCGCGAACAGCCTTGAGCGGGAGCCATTGGCGCTTCTCACGGCAACCGCCGAGAGCCAATCGAAAACTCCATGCTCACGCGCAAGTTCCGAAAGCAACATCATGCCCATGAGAAAAAGGCATACGTCCAGAGCCTTTGCGGCGGCTCGGGCGGCAAGCTGCAAGGGAATCAGCCGCAGAATCAGTAGCAGGAAAACGCCGCCGCCAATCCAATAAACCTCTGGAATATTACGAGGCCGGATCAGCATCAGAAAAAGGCTGGCGGCGACGATGACGATCAGGAAAGGATGCACGAGCGAGGTCATCGATCATTTTATCCCGTTCGATTGGGATAAGGGTTTTCAAGTCATCAACCACGAAGGACACGAAGTTACGCAAAGGAATCCAGCTTGAGCCCTCGTGTGACTTCGTGTCCTTCGTAGTCCGGGATTTTTTCGCTGCCAGCCAAGTGCCGCAAAGTCTGGCTACACCCTGTAAGACAACTGGCGCCGTTCCTCTGCCATCAACTCGCTCTCCCAGCAATGAGCGCAGGGGTTTTCCCCCAATAATTCGTAAACATGGCGAACCGCCTTCAGCGTGGCGGAAAAGCTCTCTTTCTCCTCGGGAAAAACGCGGTCCACGGGCAGCCAATCGTAAAATCGCGAGTTCACCATTCCCTGGGCAAAACCGGGACGAACGCCGCACAGCAGCACCGTGACGCCGCGCGCCTGCATATCATGCATAAAATGATCGAATCGCTCGAGCGAAACCATGTCAGGATTGCGCGTCCGCTTGAGGCGCAAAACGACGAAGCGAATCTCTTCATCTTCGGTGCGCTGCCGCACCAGATCGAAACAGCGATCCAGTTCCGGAGCCGCGCCAAAGAATAACTCTCCTTCGAGATCGTAAAGCAGCATCGCCGTGCATGGCGGATCGTTCGGCAAACGCTCGCGCACCATGCGGTCGCTGCTAACCGTCAACTCGGACAGCCGCAGCGACGAGGCGCGGGGAATGAACATGAGAATCGATAATGCCACGCCGATCAGAATGGAAAACTCGACGCTGATAAATATCGCGGAAAATGCGGTCACGGCCACCAGTCCGGCGTCGTAGCGTGATGCGCGTACCGCATATCGCAGGCGTTTCCAATCGACCAGCCGGACAGCGGTCACCATGAGCAACCCAGCGAGCGCGGCTTTGGGAATATAACGGGCGAAGGGCGCGAAGGCCATCACCACCAAAGCCACCGTTCCCGCGGCGAAGATGCCGGACAGACGGCTCACAGCCCCGGATTGAAAATTAATCGCCGACCGGGTCAGCGAGCCGGAGCCGGGCAGGCACTGGAAAAATCCGCCGGTAAGATTGGCCAGGCCTTCGGCCAGACATTGCCGGTTGTAATCGAGCGATTGCCGCGTGGTGTTCGCGATTGACTTGGCGATCGCCAGCGCCTCAAGTAGTCCAAGGAACGCGATGGCCAACGCGCTACCCGACATTTTCTTCACCCACCAGAACTGCACATGCGGAAAGTGCGGCAGAGGCAAACTGCGGGGAACGCTGCCAACCACCGAGATGAGCGTCTTGCCGTCGTGTCCCGTCTGCGACCATCCGAATGCGGCGGCGACAACCGCGGCGACAATCAGCGCCAGCAGCATGTCAAATTGCGGCAGCCGATATTTGCGCGCCAACTTCCTGAGTACGACCACGAGCACAATCGTTCCCAATCCAATGCCAAGCGCACGAGGGTTCACGTGACTACCCGTGACCGTCAGCCAGATGCGATAAAGAACATGCTGCGCTCCGGTGCCGCGATCGCGCATGCCGGCCAGATTACCTATTTGGGTTATTCCCACGAGCGTTCCCGCGCCGGCCATGAAACCGATCACGATCGATTCCGAGATGTAGCGGGTCAAATCCCCGAGTTTGAAGATGGCGATCAGAATCTGGATGATTCCAACCATGATTCCCAGCAGAAACATGGCTTGGTAGGCCTCGAGGCGAGCGTCCGCGCTAAAGAAAGCCAGGGCGCTAAAAACTACGAGTGAAATCGCGTTCGTGGGGCCATTGATAAGGTGGGAGGAGGAGCCAAAGATCGAAGCCACGAGCGTGATGACAATCGCGGAGTACAGTCCGAAACGCGGATCCACGCCTGCGATGAGCGCGTAGGCCATGGCTTGGGGAAGCGAGATCGCGGCGACGGTTACGCCCGCCAGCAGATCGTTGCGCATCTTTCCCCACGAGTAGTCGATCTTCATTGCCTTCACCTCACCCTATTGCGATTGAATTCCTTCGTGGGACATCATGCGAACAAAACGGGTCGATTCCTGGGAACCTCGCCGGCCGGTCGCATGAAGTCCACGAAGTGCTAGGAGGAGGGGCAGATCAAACTGGGACAGATCTAACTTGGCCAGACCAAATTTTGGCAAATCAAACTTTGACAAATCAAACTTTGAACAGATCGAACTCGCGCGGCGATCGGACGGCCCATCCGGTCGCGCTCAACTAGTTCGTGACCCCGATCCTGCCGGACTTTTCAGTACGCGCGGTTCGTCTCAACTAAAGAAACCGGCTGCGCGTTGCGAAGAATCCGCCAGGAGACGATATAAGCTTGCTCCTCTTCTTCGGGGGCGGGAGCCTCAAAACCCTCCACTTTCGAATTGACCGAGATCAGATGAAACCACCGAATACCCGCGACCATCGCAAGCATCCACCACAGAAACCAGGTCTTCTCGATAAAAACGAGCATCGTCTTTTACCTTCGAATAGGGGAGATGCGCCGCTCGAGAGTGCCCGAATTTCCCGACCCGCGGGCTCTCAGGCAAGCGGCAACTGCACTATACCATAATGTCCATCTATCTAATAGACATTATTGGAATAAAAAAGCGGCTTCTAAATATAGGGAAATTAAAGGATTACGCCCGGCCCTGACGGCCGGGCTGATTTTCCACCGTGCAGACGTTCGAGTCAGAAGCTAATCTTCAGGATCTGGCCGTTATTGCCCACAAACCATCCAGCGTGTGGATCGGCGAAACCGACCGCCCAGTAGCCACTTACATTGGGCAGTCGATACCAGGTCTGGCCTTCGTCGGGCGTCCATGCGGCCGATCCGGAATCGAAATCCGGTTCGGTTTCCGCGGTGACTACCACGGTGCGGTCGTAATCGTGGCTGGCTGCTCCCGCTGTTTTCAGAGTGGCGCCGTTCGCATACGCCAGGCAGAAAATCGATCCACCCATGGGAGGCTTTTTGGTAAGGGCCCAGGTATGGCCGCCGTCATCGGAGGTTGCAGTCGCGGCGCTCTTATTAGTGGACAAATCTCCGCCGCCTAGAATGCCATGCGATGCGTCGCGGAAAGCGACCGAGATTCCACCCGCAGAGGGGTTGCTCACAAGCGGAGTGTCATAGGCGTTCCACGTGCTGCCACCATCGGTGGTCGCAAGAATTCGCGCGATTGCCGAGCCGCCGGTGGCAATCCAGGCGTTACTGTCGCCCTGGGTTGTAATACAGGTGCCGCTGGCCGAAAACGAAGCCTCGCCCGCCAGCGCAGGCGGCATATTTCCGGAAATGCTATTCCACTTTTGGCCGTTGGAGGTGCGCAGGTCGGGAAATACTCCATTCACCGAATCGCTATGCGCCACCCCGTTGTTGGCCTTCCAAAAGGCAAAGCAATCGTAGAACGCGCTCGCCGTTTCGTTGACGAACTGAATTTCCCAGGTTGCGCCACCATCGGCGGTTTTGTAGATGCGAAAATTCGTGGTGTCATTTCCGATCGACATCAAATAAGCGACCTTGTCGCTGACGCCTTGTACGTCGCGGAATTGCAGTTGCTCGGTTCCCGGCACGACTCCGGATTTCCATGTGTTGCCACCGTCGGTCGTCACTACATACGTACCGCCCGTCCCCGCGGCCCATACCACTTTTGAGTTGACTGGGCTGACCGCTATCAGCAATTGCGTGGTTCCGCTGTTTTGCGGAGTAAGCGTAGGTTGATTAACTTTGGAAGCGTCTTGCGCAAGGCCGAGAGTTGCGGCCGCAGTGATCAGGAAAACAGTCAACGCGCGATTCAACATTAGGAGTCCTCCCCGGATGGGCTTTCGTGGCGTGGAGAAGTATAGGAACGCGGCCCAGACCTGTCAAATCCCCGACAGTCGGGCGAGACGGCTGATTTGAGTTCTTCGGGTTATGACCGGGACCCGTCAGCCAAACAAAGCTCCGGCATTCGAAAGCGAATCGCTTGCCGGGCCGTTACGGATTCTTCGTGACGTTTGCGCGCGAGCGTTGCGCCTGCGCCTGCCGGTAAAGCTTTGGCGCTTGCTGAAAGCGCCGCTCGAAAGCGCGGGTGAAGCTTGAGGCGTGTCCGTAGCCTATGGCGGAAGCGATTTGCTTGATGCTCATATTCGTATGCAGCAGGAGGTCGGTGGCTTGCAGGAGTCTTCGTTCAATAATCAAATGTCCAAGCCCGAATCCGGTTCCCTGCTTAAACAGGTGTTGAAGGCGGGACTCACTCAAATTGCACTCAATGGCCAGACGATCAATTTTGCAGGATGGATCAGATTCGACGATCTCCAGGATTCTGCGCAGCCGATTGTCTTTTACGGCCGAAATGAGCGCGCTTATACGGGCGTCGTTGTTCCCGCGCGAGCCATTCCCGGGAATTGGGCTCCCAGCCTCTGAATTTACACACGGAGAACTTGAGTTGGGCTTTCCTATAGCCTGACGAAACGCACCCATGGACTCTCCTCCATCAAACGTCCGAGTCCCAAGTGGGTGAGCCTTCGTGTGGGCGCGGGGCGGAAAGTACGGCGCGGAACACAATGTTTGCCGCTTCTCGCTTCCGATACTTCTTTTCTGATAAGTTCCGTTTACTGCAAGAAACTTCCGGGACAATGTGCCAAACAATCCGCCGCTAAGAATAAACGGAAGGTTTCCCGTGATATGTCGATGATGTTATCGCGAATTGGCTGCCGCGAATAAGAAAACTATTTACGTTACGAAATCCAAACACATACCAACTTTGCTTTCTGAAGGCGCGAGAGATTCGCGCACCCTTGAAAACCTCGCCAGCAAGTTAAGCTAAGAAATAGCCGTCTCTGCTAATTCAATCTCATTGACTAATTCTGACAATGAGCACAACAATGTTCTGCATTCAGTTGGGGCTTGCACAACTCTTCGTAACTTTCCTCGCAGACGTAAAAAAAAGGCTTTACACCTACTGACATAACCCGATCAAGATAGATTGGGAACTCAGCGGACAAGTTTAATTACTTAACTTAATTACTTCACATGGTGCCAGAGCATAGCCGGCAGAGCTTAGACCGGTGGAGCTTAGACCGGGCACTCTCAGGAATAAGTGTGCTTTAGGGCAGACGGCGCCTGAAGAAGGTGTAGTCCGCAACGCCTCGAAACGTGCCTTCATCCGGAAACACGGCGAAGGCAGCGAACGACAACTGTGGAATATCTCCCGAAAGGAATCTGTTATGCCAACTACGAAGGAGAAGAAGAAAAAGGGCGATAAATCTTCCAAGGACTCCGGCCTGTCGAGGAGGACGATGCTCAAAACCAGCGCGGCCGCCGGAGTCGTGACCATGTTAACTTCGAGAAAGTCGCTGCTGGCGCAAACCATTCCGCCGCAGCCCACCGACTGCACTCCGCAGCCAACCAACAGCCCTTCCACAATGCCGTTCGTCCAGGCGTTGCCGATTCCACCGGTTGCCGTCCCGACGATCCTGAATCCGTTCCCAATGCTCGCCGCCGATACCGTTCTGGGCGAGGCCGCCCGTGCCAATCATCAGGATTGGACTCAATTCTTTCCCCTTGTGCAGTATTCCGTCTCGGTGCAGCCAACCATGCACCAGTTCCATCCGCAGATTCCAGCCACCTATTGCTGGGGTTATAACGGGATATATCCGGGCCCGACGTTTATCAATGTCTATGGCGTTCCCATCGTGGTGCGGTTCATCAACAATTTGCCCGTGAACAACATTGGTTTTGGCGACAACAACCACACCACCCACATGCACAACGGGCATACCGCTTCCGAAAGCGATGGCTTCGCGGGCGACTATTGGAGCCCGGGGTTGTTCAAAGACCATCACTACCCGAATGTTTACGCCGGCTTCAATGCCCTGCCGCCTCTCGGCGACCCGCTCGAAGCGCAGCATACCTACTGGTACCACGACCACCGCCACAGCTTTACCGCAACCAACAATTATCGCGGCATCAACGGGATGTATCTGATGTATGACGACGTGGATACGGGCTCCGAAGCGGCTGGCCAAGGTTCGCAAGCTCTGCGGCTGCCCGGAGGCTACGGCGTCTACGATATCCCGCTGAACTTCACCGATAAGTTGTTCTGCTCGGACGGTCAAATGTATGCGACCGCGCCCGACACGGTTCCCGCCGGCGATAAGTTCTGCGTCAACGGCGCCATTCAGCCCTACTTCAACGTCTCCACGCGCAAGTATCGCTTCCGCTTCCTTAACAGCGGCCCGGCACGCATCTGGGCCTTCAACTTATATGACAACAACGGGAACCCCGTGCCGATGACCGTTGTTACCACCGATGGCAATCTGTTGCCCTCGCCGGTCGAAGTCATTTCGACCTCATCGGTTCCTACCCTTCAGGCTCTTACGGTGCATGTCTCGCAGCGTTATGACGTGATCATTGACTTCACTAACGCTACGGCCGGCACCAGTTGGTTCCTTACGAACACAGCGCCCCAGTTTGTAAGCAACGCTACCGAGCCCGAACCCGCGCCCGGGGTCAACATGGGCAACGTAGTGATGGCTTTTAACATCACCGGGCCGCCGCCATCGCAGGATCTGAGCCAGGTTCCATCCGTGCTGACGACTTTGCCAAATATTACGACGCCTCTAGCCAACTTGTTTGGTACCAGAGTTTGGAACTTCAACGACTTTGTTGCCGGCGCGGAAGGCGACCCGACAAACCCGACCGCGAAAGTCTTCAACGTCAACGGGCTCACCTTCGATCCAAACCGCGCGGATGCCTCCATACAACAGGGCTCGGCGGAAACCTGGCTTATCCGAAACCGCTTTCCCGGCACCGGCTGGACTCATCCTGTCCATATCCACCTGGAAGAAGGGCGCATTCTTGACAGAAGAAATATCACGGCCAACCCCACGACCGGGGTAATCACAATCAACAGTCAGGGCGTGCCACCGCTCGAGCAGGGACGGCGAGACGTCTATCCGATTCTGCCCAACGACGAGGTGCTCATCTTCATGCAATTCCGCGACTGGTTTGGCAAGTACATGATGCACTGCCACAACCTGGGGCACGAAGACAACTTAATGCTGGTGCGCTGGGATGTCACGACCGGCCCCAGCACGACTGTCACATCTCCGGTCTATTCGGATGGAACGCCGAACACAGGCAACGGCCAGGTCAATGCCGGCGCGGAACCAAACATCACTCCGGCCATGACCAGTCTGCCACCTACTTTCAACCTCAATCCTCCGGGGACAAGCAAGCTGAATCGCCCCGGCGTCAACGGCTCCAGGAAGGGAGTTAAGGCATGAACAGCATGAATCGGCGAAACTTTTTCACCTGCCACGTAGCGGACAAGTCGCGTCCGGCAGGCTCGTTGGGGCCGAACTATTACAGCAATGGCGTCTTCACCACGCACGAAAACAAACGGGTGCGCTTCTATGACGACTTGATCAAAGGCAAGATTTCGATCATCAACTTTATGTTTACGAGTTGCGAAAAATATTGCCCACGGTCCATCGCTTGCCTGACCAAGTTACAGGACCTGCTCGGCGACCATCTCGGCCGCGACATGTTCATGTATTCCTTTTCCCTGAAGCCGGACGAGGATACGCCAACCGAACTGGCAGCCTACGCCAAGCGGAACCACGCGAGACCGGGCTGGCTGTTCCTTACCGGCAGCGAATACGACCTTACCAGCATTCGCTTCAAGCTCTTTCGATTGGACGATCCGCTGTTGGATTTCTCCGTCGATATCCATGCCTCAATGCTGCGCATTATCAACGACAACAACAGTCACTGGGCTTCGTGGGTCTTGCCCGATCCACCTCGTTTGATTCGGGAGGCTGTCTCCTGGGTTGAGCCGACCAAACCGTTTGCAGTCAGGGTTCGCGAGAACGCGGAGAATCAGCGGCAGGTCGACCGAGAAAACGCGGTTCTCGAGCCGAAGCGCGCCCAGTTCAAGCGCGCTCACGGGTGGATGGAGAGGACTGCGAAGTACGAAAACCCAGAGGGATTGAAGAAACTTCAAACCCTCTTGCTCTCAAGGGTGGCGTGAGGCTCGCGTAAGAAAGACCCGGTTCTTTCCGCGCCAGACCGGCAATCTTCGGCGCGAACAGAAACAACTAGAGGGATTGGGGGCCGTCGGAAAAACGGCTCCCACATCCTGTGCGAGGAATTGTGTCATGAAGCGGCTTGCGTTTCCGTTTTCGTTCAGTCTTCTAATCTTATTTTTTTTCGCCGCCGCATCGCTCGGCCAGGAACAACAACCGGCTTGCCAGCTAAACATTATTGGCACGTGGCGATCATCCACTGACGGCCACACGAATCCGGTGCGATACCGTTTTTCATCGAATGGCATCGTCACCGAATTCTCGCGGAGCGGCACCGATGAAGATTCCAGGTGGCAGGCGGGAAATAAATCCACATACAAGCTGGACGATCCCAAATCGCCCAAGGCGATCGTTTTCACTCCAATCGATTATCGCGGGCAATCGTCAACCAGTGTGTCTCTGCGGATCACGACGTTCGATGACGGACTTTTCGTCACATCCCAAAGCGAAACCGGGGGCACCGCGCTCACGCGATGGACGCGAATTGATCCGGCGCGTTATTTCGTAATTCTCGCAGCCGGCAAAGGCGATACCGGCTTCGGCGCTGCCGGCTTCGCCATGCTGATCAAAACCGACGGCCTCCACACGCAGAGGCACGCCTTTGGCATATACCCTGTCGTCAATCGATACGAGCGCCATCCGATTCTCGGCGTGATTCCCGCGAACGTTCGCAAACAATTCGATCGTGAACCCACAAGCGACACCGGCGCCATGCTGCGTCTGGAAGTGACCGCCGGACCTTATAACCGCGCTTTGGAAGTGCTAAAAACCTGGGAACGCCGCGCGGAGGACAATACTCTGCTCTATACCATCCCCTATCTCAACAATGCGGTCTACCTCAACCAGCTTGTGAGCAGCCTCGACGAAACCGGCGTACTCACATGGCGCGGAGGCGAGCCCTGCTCCGAAACCATCAAACTGCAAAAACTGACCTGGCTTTTGAGCGACCCCATAATGACCAAACATAATTTGACTCAGACTCCTTACTACCTTTTTAAGGTGCTGCGCGAACTCAACGGTCCTCTGAATCTGGACGACCGCACTTTCCATGCGGCCTTGGCCGGGAGCCAATCTCCAGCCGTAATGATTTCATCGAGGTAAAGCGACCCATGCCAATCTTCGAATATGTCTGCAAGCACTGCCATCGCCGTTTTGAACGAATCATACTAAACCATGAAAGGCCGAAATGTCCGGAATGCGCGAGCACGAAGCTTGAGCGCCAGGTGGAGGCATTTGTGGAGGGCCGGGCGCCGGCAAAGGGGCGCGCCATCAACAGCGATTCCGTGATTTCCCACGCGCGAGCTTTGCTGGGGAACATACCGACAATACCCCGCTATCAGACCTCAAGCATGGGCAGCCCGGGTCGCCGCTCTCGCCGTTCCACGGTCGCCTAACGTTCGGATTTCTTTTTTTGCTGGAGACTTACCTTTTTCATTCCTAGGAGAACCACGATGACTGCAAAATCTGCTACGAGATTCAGCCTTCGGGCTTGCCTGTCGAAATCAACTCTTTGCATCGCCTGCTTTCTTGCGGCTTCAGTGCTATTTAGCGTTCCAGCGACGGCCGCTCCGTTCGGTTATGTGAGCAACCTGGAAAACAATACTGTCTCGGTCATTGACGCCGCCACCAACACCGTAGTGGCTACAATCCCTGTGGGCAACGGCCCGATTGGAGTGTCCGTGACTCCGGACGGATCTCACGTCTACGTAGCCAACCTGGAGGACGGAACGGTCTCGGTGATCGCGACTGCGACCAATACCGTAGTGGCCACGATTTCCGTTGGGATTGAGCCGACCGGAATTGCCGTTACCCCAGACGGCACTCACGTTTATGTGACAAACGTCGCAGAGAACACGGTTTCAGTAATCGCGACCGCCAGCAACGCCGTAGTGGCAACGGTTTCGGTGGGGATCGAGCCCTTCGGAGTCGCGGTTACTCCAAACGGGGCATTCGTTTATGTAACTGGCAACACCGCGGACAATACCGTCGAGGTAATCGCCACTGCTACTAACACTGTGGTAGCCACGATTTTCGTGGGGAACGGGCCGTTGGGAGTGGCTATCACGCCCAATGGAACTTACGCTTACGTCGCGAATTTTGATGACGGCACCGTCTCAGTGATCGCCACGGCCACCAACACGGTGGTGGCTACGATTCCGGTGGCGATTGAGCCGCTGGGAGTAGCCATTACTCCAGATGGCACGCAGGTCTACCTGACCAGCCTTACAGACGCCGTTTCGGTGATCGCGACGGCGAGCAATACCGTGACCGCCAGTGTCGCCGTCTCGAATCTCGCGTTCCCACTTCTTAGTCCCGGCGACATCGCCATGAAACCGGATGGCACCAGCGTCTACACGGCGGATACCGGCGGCACCACAGTCACCGCAATCTCCACCGCAACGAACGCCGTGACCGCAACGATTTCAGTTGAGGATTTGCCCACGTCAATAGCCTTCCCGCCATGCACCGGCATTTTCGGCACAACCTTCAGCGGAAACCTCACGATTACGACTGGACAGAACTATTGCATCGTAAACGGGAGCGTCACCGGCAACGTCACGCAGAACGGCGGAAATCTTACGGTGCTGAATTCCACCATTCAAGGCAACCTCCAGATTTCCGGCGCAAGCACGTACATGCTGAATCCCGGAACGACAATAGACGGAAACCTACAGATTACCGGCATTCCCGCTGGCACGGCGCAGAACCAGATTTGCGGCTCCACGGTGAAAGGCATTCTCCAGTTCCAGAACAACGGTACCGCCCTTGTGATGGGCTCCCCCAGTGCTTCGCCGTCATGCCCGGCCGATACGGTGAAGAGCGTTGTCCAGGTGCAGCAAAATACGGCGCCAGTCACTATTGTCGGAGATACGCTCGGCGGAGTTCTTCAGGTGCAGCAAAATAGCGGGACAACCACAATCACCGGCAACACCGTGAGTGGCGATATACAAGTACAGCAAAACAACGCTCCCTCCACCATTACAAACAATTCGGCGACCGGTAACTTGCAGGTGCAGAACAATACCGCGACAACAAACGTTACCGGCAACACGGTTACCGGCAACCTGCAAAACCAGAACAACACCGGCGCCACTCAGGTATTCACCAACACCATCGGCAACAACCTGCAATGCTCAGGTAACGCGTCCATCACCGGAGGGGGAAACACGGCCCGAACGAAACAGGGGCAGTGCGCGGGTTTCTAAACGAATGCTATCGGAAACGCCTACCCCAGCGTTCTTGCGAGGGTAGGCGTCTTGTATAAAGCCCGAGAGCTCAGGCTTCAGTCGCAGGACATGGTTTTAATTCAACTCCCGCGACCTTTAGCGCTGCTGGGTTGCCTCGGTGATACTGATTTGCGGTGCGTGGCAATCGGAACTGCCTTTATCCAGGTCTACTATTGTTTTCAAATACTGCTGCTCGATAGCATGGACACACTTCGGCGGGGATTGTAGAGGCAGAAGCTTCCGGCAAGATTTCCGGGCTTCTCGTTTGCTAGATTGTTTTCCGTCTTCCCTTACCTCTTGGCAGATGCAGTAAAACGCATTGCTCAGTTCGGTCGGAACCTGAAATGGAAACAGCGTCTTAATATCACCCGAGATGTTGACTAAGGCTTTCTGTAGATTAGGTTGTTCATGTAACGCATTTCTTGGGCTTTCGGCTGCTTCAACCGCTTGGGTTTTTAGAGCGGAATCTAGCTCCGACACGTTATTCGAGATATCTCTGGCTACCCTGAGATTGGTGCGGGCAGCCGCAGCTTGTTCGTCGTGTATTTGCCCCGCATTCGCCGCAGAGGCTATCAGGCAGTCGTAATCATAATTCCCTTGACTCTGGAGGCCCTTGGCGTCCTCTTGCGGGAATCTAGCTTGGTCGCCGAATCCCCACAACTTTACAGATAGAGCGAAGGAAAGTCCCGAAAGCGAATCGCAACTGTGGTCGTCTGCCCAATTAAGAGGTAGGTTGGCGGGAAAGCCCGTCGTGCAGTCCGTGCCGTAATACTTGGGTGTATCGAGAGGCGAATTGTCGCAAAGCGGAGCCTCCATGAGAACGATGCTGATGCCGTAGCGCGTAATCGGTTTATTGTATTTTTGGCGATCAAGGAATGATCCGATAGATATGCCGGGAAGCGTCGCGCCATCCAACGTTACACTCACCGCGTCCCCTGATTGGATTTGGCTGCTCAATCCATAGTGCAAAACCGTCCAGGTAGAGTATCTCGCCGGAAGAATACTGGTCGGATCGGACAGCGATATTTTCGCCTCCGAAAAGCCCGAGCCCAGGTCGCCCGTATAAGTGTGCACGGAGTCGGGCATGGGAAGGGAAAGTGCGTAGCGGTTTGTCCCTGGGCGATGAAGAATTCCCTGAGTTGTGGCCTGTAACACCTGCGCAGTCGGTTGATATCTAGAGTCAGGTTCCTCGCCAGGGTCTTGAGTGGATTTCAAGTAATTGTTGAATGTTAGTGAGTAGACCTTGTCCCCAGCGCTACTCGCAGAGATAGGAACGTAATTGCTCGCCTTTGCCATTGCCCACGTTTCCATTGAGGCATCCGGGCTAGACCAGAAATAAGCCAGGTGAGTTTTGTCTTGAGGCGCCACGATGAACAATTGGTTATTGTAGGTAACAAAGCTCCAAGGTCCGTTAACCATAATCTCCAGATCTTGGGGACCATCCGCGCGGGCAGGAACGACAATGAAAGCGGCCACGAAAACAACAGCCGCAAGCTTTACAGAGATTCGGTTGGCCAGAGTTAGACGAGTCATCGTTATCCGTCCTTGATTGAATTCGATTTAAACCAAACCAAAGGTTGTAAATGCCGCCCAGTAGTAAGGGTGAGACATGCCGCTACGTGAGCGTAGTGAAGCTTGAGCTTGCCGAATCGAGTCGGCAACGGAGCGCCCGCCCAGCAGGCTTCGATAAAACAGCTCCATAAACAGCCGGGTTGCGGAAGAATCCACACGCCAGCGGCTGGCCACGACGTTTGGCACGCCGGCCGCAAGAAAAACCCGGACCAGGCCATCTCCATCGCCGCCCTCGCCCGCGGATGCATCCTGCGTTTCGCAGGCGGAGAGCACGGCAAGCTGGAGTCTTGTAATCGGTATCTTCCGCAAATCCGCGGCACTTATAAATGAATCCGAGAGCAGCAGTCCCGAATGGCTTGTGGAAGCCAGCGCGTGGCCGGCAAAATGAAACACTTGCGCCTGCGGCAGTCCAGCGGTGATCGCTTCGGCATTAGCCCGGCTGCCCTGCAAAAGCCGGACATTGGCAAACCCGCTCGCGACGGCGTCGGCTTCGGCGAGAGCATCCGGCAGCGGGCTAAGGGGTAAATCCAAATCTGCCGCGGGCGCCGGCACCGCCGCAACCATTGCAATGGAACTGGGACTGATTGGGGATATGGCTCGCGTATCCCCTCGGTAGTAGATTCCCCGGGACGCAACAATGGTAAAGCGGTCGGCTAGATAATGCCCTTGCGCGTCGGCCAGCGCCTCGAACGGTATTCCGGCTAACCCGTCGTCAGCGTCGACGATCAACAGTCGATCGGACGAAATTCGCTGTTCGATGGGAGCGAACAAAATTTCATACAGATTTCTTGCGTTCCGCTCGACGTCGGATTGCTCCGATGTGAAGTCCGAGCACAAGGCCCGAAAGCGCTCCACCTGCGCCTGGATTTCTTTCGGGTCGCCTGGCCTCCAGCTGGACCAGATGCCGCGATCGTCATATACCCATACCGCTAATCCTTTGGGGAGCTGCGCATACGTGACGACCGTTTCTTTCGTCAAGCTCGGCAGGCGTAAAGCGACTTCATGCAATTGAGAAAGATCGGCCGTCGCAGGAAGATTGGGGGCGACGGCGCGCAGCTCGGCGCATCGGAAGGACTCCCATAATTCGAGGGCTGCTTCCTCTTGCCCTTGCAGAAGCCGCTCCTGAACCAGGTCGCGGTAGGCGGCGGCCGACTGCCCCACCCACTCAATTCTTGATTTGTCGTCATGAAGCGAATGCAAGCGCCTATCGGCAAGCGTCACGGCCAAACGCAAAGCCGCGTCGGCTTCCTGCGCGTGTCCGGCTCGGCTTTCCGCTTCCCCGAGCGTCGAATAGTAAAGGATGCTGAGATAGTTTGTGGGATGCTGCTCAATTTCCTTCGCCCTTCGCCGCATGCGGTCAATCGCCGACTGCGCCATCCCCTGGTCGATTTCAACGCCGGCGATACGGGTTTCCGCTTCAAGACGCGCGATCTGGGTCGATTCGATCTGAGGGCTCGCCGCGAACAGCTGGCTCGCCCGGGTATATTCCGTTTTGGCCAGATCCATCTCTGCCAATGCAACCGCGGCATTGGCGACATGCACATGAGCCATGGCCCGGAGGAGATTGTCGTCGAACGATTCGGTAAGAGCGACGGCATCGCGTAGAACGGCCATCTGTAAATGCGGCTGCTTTGTTGAGCAGGCAAGCTCGTAGCGGTCGTAATAAAGGTTGTACCCGCGCATTGCCGGATAGACGCCAGTCCAGTAACGCAAGAGCGCTTTTTGAGTCTTGGCCCACGCAGCGGGAAGATCGCCAACCGTTGCGGCCAGCAGAGAAAGATGGTCCTGAGTGCGAAGCAAAATAACGTTATAGCCGGCGCTCTCGGCCTGCTGGGCCGCTCGCAGAAAGAACTTTTGTACGTCGCCGAGGTTCCCGGAAATCCAGGTACAGTTGCCGCTCTCGATCAGGAATTGCGCCTGCAACCAGGGGTAGGAATATCCTTGCAGACGGGTTGCCAACCCAGAGCCCGCTTTAAGGCAGCCCGAGCCGTCTTGCGCATCCTGCGAAGCAAACATATATTCCACTCGCGCTCGCAACGCTCCCGCGTCGTTGCCTTCGGCGGCGAATATTCGCCCGGCTTGGTCAGCGTGGTATCTTGCAGCCACATTGTCGCCGGTCGCGTTGGCCTTCAACGCCGCCGAAAGATGTTGCGCGGCCAAACCAAAATCGACCGACGAGGCGGGTGCCAACAAATCTGCCAGCCAATGGTCTCCGTGGTTCCGGAGTGCAACCTGCATCAGGATGGCAAGAGCCGTTCGGGCACCCGGTGACGGATCCGCGAATTTCTGACGTGCGGCTGGGTACCCCTCGGGTAGCCAGTCTGTAACCGCGGCGTTCAGATAATCTTCGACCCTCTGATTGATCTTCTCCCGCACTGCCGAATCATCTGCCCCGGCCGCCGCAATCTCTTGCGGAGTCAGCAGCGGTTCGGCCACGCTGTCGCTATGTTGTTTTAACTTTGTCTGGAGCGCGCTCAACCTCTGCCGCGCTTCCTCCGCCCACTCCCCTTGCGGATCAATCCGCAAATAATGTTCCCAGTCATCCACCGCCTGCGTGTAGAGAAACATGCGTTCGCAGGCGAGGGCGCGGTTGAACAGAACTATGGGATCGTCGGGCGATTTCGCCAGGGCTTTGCCGAACGATTCAATGGCGTTGCCGTAGTCGATGGGCCGGTCGGCGGATTCGGCTCGCTCGAAGTAGGCGGAGCCCAGGTCGGTGAGCAGGCTGGTTGAGTCAGGTTGAGTCTCGAGCGCACGCTGCAACGACTTGATCGCCGAGTCGTAGTTGCCGTCCAGCAGGTCGGCGCGGGCGCGCGCTTGCAGCCAGGCCGGGTCATTGGGATTCCTGCCAAGATTGTCCGCGATCAAAGCCTCGGCTTTGAGCAGCGATTGCGGTTTGTCGAAATCCGATCTCTCCGAGCCTCGCTGAACTTGCAACGGTGCATACTTAGCGCCAGGAATCCTTACCTCTATGGTTCGGTGTTCGCTGTAAGCCTTAGCAAGTAGTTGGTCGGCCGAGGGCGGACGCAAGGCGCGCAGGCCAATCCACGCAACCACAGCAACGCAGGCAATTGCCGCAACTGCGTAGGCCAAAGTCGGCCGAGCGAACATCGTTCGAGCGGACACCGTTCGAGCAAACATCGTTCGCCACCACAAAGGCCGCTCCTGACGTTCTTGCTCCTTAATACGCAAGGCTGCGGCCAAGTCTCTCCGCCACTGCGGACGGGCGCCGGCCAACGAAGCGAGCAGCATCTCTTCGCCCGGAGTCGTTTCATCCGAGAGCGTTTCGGCTGCACTCTTCAGCAGGGGTCCGCAGTGTCCGCACTGAGCCGCGTGTTTCATCAATCGTATATTCTCCGCTTCGGGGAGCAGACCGGCGGCCAAATTGAGCCACTCACTCTCCGCAACGCAATCAGGACCTGGAGTCGTGTTGCCGGCGACGCCCATTTGCAAGATCTCGCTTTGCACAGCCTTGTGCATCTGCAACTTCTGGCTGCAATCCAGGCAAGAGTCCACATGGCGCCGGGCGTCGCCCAGAGCCTGCTTCGAGAGAGCGCTCGAATCCGTGACCTCTGCCGCGAGCGACAAGACCAGTCCGTCAAGCTCGTCGCTGTCGAGATGTTTGTCGAATGGCCGTGTCAAACCAGCTTCTCCTATCAATACGATTCTGCCGGCCGAAATCCTTTTTCGCCGGGTTGCGGTGGCGCGGAATTCTTGAGGCGTACTCCCGTAATTTCCTCGCGCACCAGGCGCGTAAGACGGAAGATGACGCTTTCTACGGCCTTCGCATCTAAAGCGACTGCCGGAAGCGCGGCTATTGTCTTAGCGGTCATGCCTTGCTGATAGTAAAGCCAGAAAATCAGACGGTCGCGATCCTTAGTCGGTCCTTTTAAGTTGGCTTCAAGGCAAGTTTCAATCTGTTTCATAAGGATTTCGCGCTCAATTGCGGCTTGGCCGCCCGCTCCGGCGCCGTGGGCCTGGGGATCAAAATCGTCCGATAATTGGCACGTCTCTTGTTCCCCGCGCTTCAGGGAATGGAGGGATTTGAAGTAGTCGTGAGCGACGTTGATCGCAATTGTCTTTATGTATCCTTCTATGGCGTCGGGATGCCGGAGGGCAAAGTCGCGCAGCAAACGGCACTTACTAGCGCATAGCTTGAGGTAAGTTTCCTGAACTAAGTCATCGACAACTTGCTGAGGAAGTGCGCCCCACTTTTGCGCAGTTCGAATAACTGAAAGGCTGATGGAACGGTAGAAGCGGGAAACAAACTCCTCCCACGCCGCTCCATCGTTTGACTCGGCGCATGCCAAGATCAACTCCTGCGCGGACATGGACGAGCTATGTTTCAATGCGCCCCCCAAAGCACAGTGTGCAGCATTCTACACGAAGCTACATCGAGACTAACTGCGCTCGTCACTCACCGCCCACATCAGTAAGCGGGCATAAGAAAGGACGTGTCCGTAGTCAAAAGGAGTATACGGACGTTTTGTCGTACCCGGAGAAATTGAGGATTTTCGGGTTTCCTTCCGAGACTCGGTTTGTGGAAGCACTTTCGAAGCGAAGGTTGCGGGAGGGAGATTAAGTCTGAACTTAATCAAATCATTTCTTAGGTGGAAAGAGTATGTATGAACAGGTTTCAGATCTCTGTCGCCTTTGTGGCAGGCTCAAAATATGGCGGAGAGAGTGGGATTCGAACCCACGTTACCCTTTCGAGTAAACACGCTTTCCAAGCGTGCGCCTTCAGCCACTCGGCCATCTCTCCGGCGTACGTATTTGGTGGGACGATGGGCTTTTGGCGACGCCAGCGATTCGCCTTGTCCTTTCCAATCCGTCCCGGCTTCGTTCATTCTATGGGCGCGAACGAATCGGCGCAAATGGGAGTTGTGGCGCAAAAGTTTCCGAGGCTTCTTCGACAAGCGCACGACGGGGACGCACAACTTGGCGCACAACGTGACGAAACAAATCTTGGACGGAAAGTTCTGCATGTTTTGAGCGTCGACGTGCGACAGAATATTCGGAGGAAGAGTCTAGGAGAGTTTCTGCGGCAGCGCGGAAACTGCGTTCAGCTCGGCGGGTAAGGAGCAATTTATCTTCGACGACGTTCCAATAACGCTGGGGGCGGAGAGGCTCGATGAATCCGTTTGGGAGGAGTCGGTGGTTGGAACTGGCGGCGGCTTCACTCCATCGACAACATGATGGCTCAAGCAGTACAACGCTAATTCGAGGCGGTCGGCCACGCCTAGTTTATCGTAGACTTTGCGCAAGTAGTTCTTGACCACTTGTTCCGTGGTGCCTACGCGAGTGGCTATCTCTTTATTTTTCATGCCCTGGGTAACGCAGGAAACGATCAGCGTTTCCTTGGGCGTGAGCTGAACTTTGGGGCGAGCCCCCGAAGGGCGTAGCGTGTGGCCGCGATAGGCTTCCATTACCCAGTGAATGGCCTGATTTTCGAGCCAGGGTTCTCCAGCGGCAACTTTGCGGAGACATTCCACCAACACTTCCGGTTCGACCTCGCGCGACAGAATGCCATGCGCACCGCGGCGGAAAAGATCGAGAGTGAGTTGTTCGTCGGCGGCAGGCGTGACCACTACAACCTTCAACTGAGGCGCCTGGCGCAGCAGTTCGGCTACGGCTTCAACTGGATTATGCGCGAGCGCAGACTCGAAAATGAGAACGTCCGCGGAGAACTTGGTCACCGCCGATTGGGTTTGGGGCAGAGTCTCAGCCTGGCCGACTACGCGGATGTCGTCTTCCAGCGCGAAAATTTTTCGCAAGCCGGCGCGGAAAATGGCCTGGGTATCGGCCAGGATCACGCGAATCAGCGTGCCTGTTCCGGTTCCGTGAGTTCCGTGATTTTCTCCGACTCCGACTGAAGTGCCCGCCATTAGCTTCTTTTCACCTATGCCCGCTCGAAATGATATTCGTCGATTACCACTCCGACACCGCGACGTCCCCGGTCTTCAAAACTGCGAACCACACGGCCGTGACAATCGATTTGCACATCGCACCGCGAGCCTACGACATCCCCCGGCAGCATGATTGTGAAATCCACCAGCGAACCGACTGGAACGTCGTGGTCCATGGCGAGGAGCACCCCATTCGCCGAAATATTTTGCGTTTCGGCAGTGCAGGCGCCGTCTTGTGACTTCACTTCCGCGGGCAGGCGCAAAGGAAATCGCGGAGCGCTCTGCATCGCGGAATAGTGTTTGATCGCAGTTTGCGCCTGCGATCCCACGGCCAATTGCTGCTCAGCTTCGCCTGACACCGTTTCTGAGGAACCTTCCTCCGGTGCGCCTTGAACAAGACTCATCCGGATTTTTCGAGGAACTTAAGGGGAGCGTACACCCCGGAATCAGGTGTGCAAAGTTACTGAAGTCATGGAACGGATGGGTGCTAAATGCTTGTGGATGAATGGATTAGAGGATAATCAGCGACAGCAACTTGAGGTCTGAAAGCCAGTTCCTGCAGGCCTCCGGATATCCGGAGAGATTGCCCGTTATTTAAAACTTCGTGACTTCGGTGAAGTTGAAATCGCGAATTTTCATGGCCGGAACAACCATGTCAAACGATTCTTCTCCCGAGGAGCGAATTGGCACGCTCATCGATTCCGCGTTTGAGAGCATGTGAATGAGGCTCTCATTAAAACGAAAATTTCGAATACCCCTCGTTACGCGACCATTCTCGATCAGGAATGTTCCGTCGCGAGTCATGCCGGTGGCGATCTTTTCGTAGGGATCGACCTCGCGGATATACCACAACCGCGTTATCAGCACGCCGCGCTCGGTGGAGTCGATCATGGCCGCAATGCTTTGCGGATTTGCGGGCGCACTAAAAACAATATTAAGCGGCATCTCTCCAATTTCGTTAGGCAAAGGGAAACCATGTCCAGTGGCCGCGATTGGACCAACCGCATCTTTTTGTTCGGAGCGCTTCATCCGCTCGGCGGTACCGCGCGCAAAAACCACTTGCTTTACCACTCCATTCTGGACGAGCGGCACACGGATGCGCTTCATGCCTTCGCCGTCGAAGGGCGCACCCGTCTGAAGCGGATGCGCGACGTCATCCCAGATCGTGATGCTGTCGCCGAACAATTTGTCGTTAATGCGGCCGTTGAGAAACGAGCGCTGATCGAGGATGGCCATACCAGAAAAATCGGCGAACATAAATCCCACAATATCGAGAACCGCCGAGGGTTCCAGAATTGCGGTGTACTTTCCTGCCGGAATTTCGGCGGGATGCGTCGAGTCGAGCGCCTTCTGCGCCGCGACTTCGGCCATGCGGAGCGGATCGAGAGTCTTAACGTCGGGGGAGTTTGCCTTTTGCCATCCGGAAGAATCAGCGCCCAGCATAGTGATCGAAACTTCGGCGAGCGTTTGAGCGTGCCAGTGGTTCACTCCCCGCGAATTAAAAATGCCCTCGACAGAATCCGAAGTGGAAAAGATTCCGGCGGTTGTGAGCCTATGCTTTCCGGCAACGCCGACAATCTTCTTTACTCCATCGGCACGAAGCTGAGGAGTAATGGCCGCGGTCTCGTCGAAGTGGCGGGATGGAAGATGCGCGGTACTGGACTCGTCCGCTGCGGCGGCCTCGCGTGGATCCGGCACTGGCAGCAGATCAGGGTCGGGATGCTGCACCCTGGCCAACGCTTCTGAAGACGCTACAACCCGTCGCAGGCTTTCGTCGTCGAATCTATTGGTCGTTGCACGAGCGGTTCGTCCGCCAAAGACGGTGCGCACGGAGACTGTATGATTTTCCTCGGCAACATTCTGATGAATCGTGTTGTTGGCAAAACGCGTGAGTGCGAAACTCCCGCCCGAAAAAAGAACTTCGACCTCGTCAGCGGATGAAAGTGTCTTGAGGCGGTCGAAAATGCCGGCGGCTTGTTCGTGGGTTAGCATGCAAGGCTGGGTTCGGTTTCTCTGTGCCTCTGTGTCTCTGTGGTGAGCTAGCTTCCCTTATAAGCGCTTCCCACTTTTATCTTCCTAAATCTCGACGCCGCCGCGCCGTGGCCCGTGCCCATCACCTGTTGCGGCTGGCCTTTGCCGCAATTCGGCGTGCCCCAAAGCGTCCACTCGTCGCGAGAGCAAATTGCGTCGAGCGAATTCCAGAAGTCGGTTGTGATGCCGGAGTACGATGGATTCTTCAGCATACGAACACGCTTTCCACCTTTTATCTCCCATCCGACTTCGCATCCGAATTGAAAGTTATATCGACGGTCATCAATGGACCAGGAACGGTTGGTTTGCATCAGGATGCCGTGATCCGTGGATGAGATGAGTTGCTCGAGAGTGAGCGGCTTCTCGCCCGGCAGCAGGCTGATGTTCGTCATCCGAATCATTGGCAGACGATTCCAGCTTTCCGCCCGCAGAGTTCCTCCCGACCGCTGCTCGCCAATGGTGTGCGCGGTTTCGCGCGAGCTGAGATATCCGGTAAATAATCCATTGGTGATGATCGGCGTGCACTGCGCGGGAACACCCTCATCGTCAAAAGCGAAAGTACCGAGCCCGGGACCGTGCCCCTGTCGGGCGTCGGCGACCACGTTCACCAAGTCGCTGCCGTAGCGCAGGGTGCGCAGTTTGTCGAGCGTGAGGAACGAAGTGCCGGCGAAATTCGCCTCCATGCCCAGCACGCGATCCAGTTCGATGGGATGCCCGATGGACTCGTGAATTTGCAGCCCAAGCTGCGAGCTGTCGAGAATAATGTCGAACGTCCCTTCGGGACATTGATCGGCATGATTCAGAGTGACCGCCTCTTCGGCCATGCGGCGGGCATTCTCGACGAGTTTCAACTCGTCGATCAGTTCGTATCCTTTATTCTGCCACTGGCCGCCGAAAGAGTTCGGATACGAGCGCTTCTGAATTTCATTTCCGGCAAAGGCGTATGCGGTATAGCCCGCGCCCGCGGAATATTTTGTCTGATGGATGTCGGAGCCTTCCGACGACGTGAACCATTGCTCCTCGCGATTGAAGTTGAGATTGGACTCGGCCAGAGTGACGCCCTCGACCGAACGAAGTTCGGAGTCGATGCTCAGCAAGAGAGCAATATTCTGTTCGACCGAGATCGAAAACGGATCGATGACGTAAGGGGTCGTCCATGCTGCGGTGACGGGTTTTTCGGGAGCGAGGTGGACATCTTCCCGCTTCACGCGCGCGGAAGCCCGGGCAATCTCGACCGCTCGGGCGGCGGTTGCTTCGACCCCTGCGCGCGACAGATCTTCCGACGCCGCGAATCCCCATGCGCCATCGGCAAGCACACGCACATTCATGCCGACGGACTCGGCGTCAGAGGCGCTGCCAACTTTGCCATTCTTCGTGGTGAGCGCGCGGCCGCGCTGACTGATGACGCGGGCATCGGCATAGCTCGCGCCGCGCATCGTAGCGACGTTCAGAGCCCAGTTGGCGATCTGCTTCATGCGGAGATTCAAATCTACCATGCGGGAGCATCTCATCTTTGCTTCCATTGTGAAATAGAACAGCGCTATCCACAGACCCCGCGTGATATCCGTCACAGGCCCCGGAATGCCAACTTCTCTAATGTGGTGGGCAGAGCCGAAAACTCGGTCATTAGTAAGACCAAACAATTTAGCCCAGCGCTTCAGCGCTGGGGAGACGAGCACGAGTTGGCGAGTCCCAGAGGGACGACAGAAGATGTCGCACACATATTCCAGCAATCGCGTTCATGTCATCTTCAGCACGAAACAACGCGAGAAGAATCTCTCCGAAGACTTCCAGCCAAAACTATGGGCATACATGGCAGGCATCGCCCATAACCAGGGCTTCGAAGCGATGACCATCGGTGGCGTGGAAGATCATGTTCATGCTCTGCTGATCGTCCCGCCGAGCTTGCCTTTGGCAAAGGCGGTTCAATACTTAAAAGGCAGTTCCTCGAAATGGATTAACGAGGGTCGATTGGACGGGCCCCGCTTTGCGTGGCAGGAGGGTTATGGCGCATTCAGCGTGAGCGCATCACAAACGTCCGAAGTCGTGCGTTACATAAAGGACCAACGCGCGCATCATGCCAAGAAAAACTTTGAAGAAGAGTTCCTTGCGTTTCTGAAGAAATATGGAGTATCGTGCGACCCCGTTCATGTGCTCGGATGAGGTATGCCGTCCCTCCGGGACTTATTATCCCTCGCATCGATTACCCAGCGCTGAAGCGCTGGGCTAAATTGCTTCGCCCCTCCCGGACGACTCAGAACTCGTCTGCCAGAGCATTGCCTAAATACCGGCTACGGAGTGGCGTGCGCAACATCCAGCGCTTTCCGCACCGTCAGCAATTCCTTCAAAACTTCGCGCAGTTTGGTGGATTCCAACGCATTTGCCCCATCCGACTTCGCTTCTTTCGGATTGTCGTGTACTTCCAGGAAAACTCCGTCGACGCCGGCCGCTACCGCGGCGCGCGCCAGCACGGGAATGAATTCGGGCTGCCCGCCGCTTGTCGCCGCGCCGCCGTCGTTCGATTGAGATGAAGGCAGTTGAACGGAGTGCGTGGCGTCGAACACTACCGGCGCGAACTTGCGCATGATCGGAAGGGAACGTATATCGACGACCAGATTGTTGTAGCCGAAACTGCTGCCGCGTTCTGTAAGAAAAACCTGCGCGTTGCCCGCCTCGCGGCACTTTTCGACGACATGCCGCATGTCCCACGGAGAGACGAATTGACCTTTCTTGATATTGACCGCGCGGCCGCTCAGCGCCGCCGCAACCACCAGATCGGTTTGACGGCAAAGAAATGCGGGGATTTGCAGCACATCGGCGACCTCAGACACTTTAGCCACGTCTCCCACGTCGTGAACGTCGGTGAGGACCGGGAGCTGAAGTTCATCTTTGATTTTCTTTAAAATGCGCAGGCCTTCTTTCACTCCCGGCCCGCGAAAGCTGCGAATCGAAGTGCGGTTGGCTTTGTCGTAGCTGGCCTTGAAAATGAAAGGAAAGGTGAGCGCTTTGGTGACGCCCTTGATAATTTCCGCCATGCGAATGGCGTGCTCTTCGCTTTCGATCACGCAGGGCCCGGCAATAAGGAAAAGGTCGCCGGACCCGATGCGAATATCGCCGATTTGGAAATTCAGTTTCAGGTTTCTTGTTTCCTGTTCCAGAAGCCGTCGCCAGTGTCGAAGCAAACTCAGAAGACTGGAAACTAAAAACTGGAAACTTTCTCTAGCGTCTCGCCACTTTCTCCGGGCGATGAAACATCTCAACCGCCGCCACTTCCTTTTCTTCGCGCCGTTTCGAGCCGTGCTCATACGCCGCCGCAATGAAAGTGCTGAACAACGGATGCGGCTCCAGCGGCTTCGACTTGAATTCGGGGTGGAACTGGCAGCCGATGAAATGCGGATGGTCCGGCAATTCGACCATCTCGACGTAAGTGCCGTCAGGAGTCGATCCTGAGATGCGAAGCCCAGCAGCCACCATCGGCTCTTCATACTCGCGATTGAATTCGTAGCGATGGCGGTGGCGTTCGCTGATCTCGAGCTTTCCATAGATATCATGCGCCAGCGTGTTCGGTTCGATCTTGCATGTCCAGGCGCCCAAACGCATGGTGCCACCCAGTTCCTCCACGCCGCGCAATTCGCGAAGTTTATAGATCACACGATGCGGCGTCGCGGGGTCGAACTCGCTCGAATTCGCCTCGGCCAGCCCCACCACATTTCTGGCAAATTCCACGCATGCCGTTTGCATGCCCAGACAAATCCCGAAGTAGGGGACTTTATTTTCCCGCGCGTATCGAATCGCGATCAGCATCCCCTCGATGCCGCGCTTGCCGAAGCCGCCCGGAACAAGAATTCCGTCGTAACCTTCGAGTTGAGATTCGACGCTATCCTGGTCGGCATGTTCCAGGCCTTCAGCCTCAATCCAATTCAATTGCAGTTTCAGATTGTGGGCCAGCGCTCCGTGGATGAGCGCTTCTTTCAGCGATTTGTACGAATCCTCATACTCCACATACTTGCCCACAATGCCAATCGTAACCGTATCCTTCGGGTTGTAAACGCGGTGTACAACATCTTCCCACTTGGAAAGGTTTCGCTCTTCGGCCTCCATGCGCAGGTATTTCAGCACCAGCGTGTCCACGCCTTCATTCGCGAATACCAGCGGAACTTCATATACCGACGCAACGTCTTTCGCGGTGATTACCGCTTCTTCCTGCACATTGCAGAAGAGCGCAATCTTCGATTTCAATTCTTTCGCCAGGAAACGGTCAGTGCGGCAAAGCAAAATGTCGGGCTGGATTCCAATGCTCAACAATTCTTTCACCGAGTGCTGCGTGGGCTTGGTCTTCAACTCCTGCGCGGCGGCGATAAACGGCACTAGTGTCACATGAACGAACAAAGTATCGTCGCGTCCCAGTTCCTGGCGCATCTGGCGAATCGCTTCCATGAAAGGCAGCGACTCGATATCTCCCACCGTGCCGCCGATCTCGACGATTGCCACGTCTACTTCCTGCGCGACTTTTTTCATCGCCGCTTTAATTTCATTCGTGACGTGCGGAATTACCTGCACGGTTTTGCCGAGATAGTCGCCGCGGCGCTCTTTGGCGATGATTTGCTCGTAGATGCGTCCGGTGGTCCAGTTATTATCGCGAGAAAGTTTGGCGTGAGTGAAGCGTTCGTAGTGGCCGAGGTCGAGATCGGTTTCGGCGCCATCGTCGGTGACGAAAACCTCGCCATGCTGAAACGGCGACATCGTCCCCGGATCGACGTTGAGATACGGATCGAACTTCATCAGGTTGACCTTCAACCCACGGCTCTCGAGCAGACAGCCGATGGAGGCCGCGGCCAATCCCTTGCCCAACGAAGACACAACTCCGCCCGTCACAAAGATGTACTTTGCTGGCATCTCTTCCTCGCTCTAAATTGTGTTTGAAAGATTGTGCAGGTGGGGTGCACGATCAATTATGGCAGAACAGCCTGTGGAAAGAAATAGAAGAATCGGCGGAAATGATATCGACTAAGAAGGACACAAAGTTACACGAAGGAAAACAAAGGGCGTTCCTGGGGGTGCGGCGTTGGCCCCGGCTCGCAGGATGTAAACGGGAGGCATAAGCCGGCGATCTGGTGGACCTGGTCGGGATCGAACCGACGACCTCTTCCATGCCATGGAAGCGCGCTCCCAGCTGCGCCACAGGCCCACGTTTGAAGCGAAGAAACGATGCCCGAAGAAACGATATCAAGGCAAGTAACTAATTCATTCTCGCCCACATCGCCGGGTTAGTCAACGCGACACCGACGGCGCGCCCGCCCTTGCCGGGAGAGGTCGTCGGTTCGATCCCGACCAGGTCCACCAAAATTCAAGCCGCCGGAAAGTCGCATGCGCTCCAGACGGTAGCGGGACAGTTTGAATGATTCCAATGATTGATGGGTCATCCCCAAGCGCAGCGTACTTCCGCCGCGTGAGGGATCTCCTACGAATACTGGCTTGAATGAGATCCTTCGCTGCGCCGAAAAACGGCTTCGCTCAGGATGATGCTGGGTCAGAGCTAAGGGAATTCGAACTGACCCACCACCCTCCAGACTCCTTCCTTGACTTTCTGCGACTAGAAAGTCAACAAAACCGATAGTTATCTGGGCTTGAAGCTTCTTATCGACGGCCAGGTCCACTACGGTTGGGCCCGCTTGAGCGTGCAAGGCACCAGGGGCGGCGAATACCTTGTGAACCTGAGCGGCTATGCCTACGAAACTATCCCCGGCAAAGAAATCTTCGCGGGCACTGAATCCGGAGCCGATGCGACCGGTAGTTCGGCTCCGGCAGCGCAGAGCGCTCCGGCTTTGCGGTCGCCATCGCTTGGGATGTTAGCTCTCGGTGTGGATGGCGCTGAGATCTGGCATACTCAACAACCTTAGACTTGCGTACAAGAAATTTTCGTAATCGATGCGACCGCCGAAAGCGCGATCGCACCTAATCGTTTGGATGTTATTCCGGCAGCGGGCGAGGTCAGCCCAGTTTCCTTCTCCATGATCCCAGTCGTTGTGCCTTTTCAACCGGCTCGGCCATGGCAACCGAAGGTCAACTATGCCCAAGCGAGCAGTGGATTTTAGGTTAAGGAAATTTCTATAGTGCTTTCTTCGCGACCTTTGCGAATCCTCCGCGAGCTTTGCGGTCAAAAGCTTTGTGCTCCCGACACTGGAACTGCCCGGTAATCGATGCGGTTGCCGAGGATGCTACGCTTATAGGGTGAATTATCGGCCGGCAATCATTTCTTTCCGGAGTGCGGCAGGCATTCTTTTTGCTTGCATGCTCTTGTTTTCGTCTCGCTCCACCGCCGCGAACTGGACCGTGCACTCCCAGCCAGCGCGTCTGGTAAACGGCGCGCCGGTTCTGTTTCAAGTAAAAACTCCGCAACGCATGGAATCGCTGACTGGAACCTGGTTGGGACACCCAGTTTCTTTCAGCTACGATTCGGCGAGCAAACTATGGTTCGCACTGGCTGGCGTGAGCCTGGAAACGACGCCCGGAAGTTACGCGCTTGATCTGACCGGCGAATCCGTTTCCGGAAAAACCCCTGCCGCTAAAATTTCTTTCAGCCGTAAGTTTACCGTCGCGCCCGGCAAATATCCTCGCATCAAAGTTGCGCTGAGCGTGGAAGGAAAATTCACCGAACCCAGTCCCGACCAGCAGAAACAGATCGCGGAAGGCCAGGAAGTGAAGAAGGAGTATTTGGGCCGAGTCACGCCCGAACGCGGATGGGAAGGTTCATTTTCCACGCCCGTTGACGCCGCTATTTCCGACGTCTTCGGTTCCGAACGAATTTTCAACGGAAAAACTTCCAGCCCCCACTTGGGTCTGGACTTTCGCGTGCCCACCGGGACGCCCGTGGCCGCAATGAACGAGGGGACAGTCCTGCTGGCTCGCCCGCTTTACTTCGAAGGCAATTTCGTCGTGATCGATCACGGCCAGGGTCTGCTTACTCTCTACCTGCATCTTTCGGACTTCAAAGTGAAGGAAGGCGAAAAAGTGAAACGCGGACAGATTGTGGGATTAAGCGGGGGCACGGGCCGGGCTACGGGACCGCATCTGCACGTCGCCGTGCGATGGCAGGGAACGTATCTCGATCCGGCAAGCTTGCTGCGCCTGAAGCTGCCGTAGAAAGCAGCACCCGGCATTCAGAAAATATCTCGATGTCCTTAATGCTGTGTGCCGAATGCTGAGGGCTGATTTCTGATTGGTTCCGTCACGCATTCCCGCCGGCGATCCCGCTCAGCCCGCGTGTCGAAACCTCGCGCAAAACATCCTTCAAGCTTTCTTTCAGTTCAAGGTTGCGAATCAGCCGGTGCAGGTAATTAGGATGAACTCCCAGTAGTCGCGCAGCCTCGGCATAGCTGCCGTGGGTCTGCTCCACCGCGTCACGAATCAATTGCTTCTTCAGTTCTTTCACCGCGGAGTGATACTTCGCTTCCATCACATCGGGCATGGGATTCAGTTCGAGCAGCGACTCCGGTAAGTCCTCGGGCAGAATCATCTCGGACGAACCCAGAACCAAAGCCCGTTCAATGGCGTTCTCCAACTCGCGAACATTCCCCGGCCAGTCGTAGTTTTGCAAGCGCGACAAGGCGTCGCCGGAAATTGGGCGCGGCTTCACTTTGCAGCGTTTGGCGTGCTTCTGAACGAAATGACGCGCCAGCATCGGAATATCGTCTCTGCGGTCGCGAAGGGTTGGCATGGTGATCTTTAACACTGCCAAGCGGTAATACAAATCCTGACGGAAGCGGCCTTCGCGCACCGCCTGCTCCAAATTGCAATTGGTGGCGGCGATTATGCGCAGGTCCACCTTAATAGGATGAGTTCCCCCCACGCGTTCAAACTCGCGCTCCTGGAGAACCCGCAATAACTTGGCTTGCAGCGCGGGCGCCAACTCTCCAATCTCATCGAGAAAAACTACGCCACCGTCGGCTACTTCGAAGCGGCCTTTTTTCTGCGAACCGGCGCCGGTGAATGCTCCGCGCTCGTGGCCGAACAAATCGCTTTCCAGAAGCGTCTCGGGAATCGCAGCGCAGTTGATCGCCATAAAGGGCTTGCTGGCGCGCGGACTGTTGCGATGCAATGCCCGCGCCGCCAACTCTTTGCCGGTGCCGCTTTCGCCTTCAATCAATACCGTGGAATCGGTGGGAGCGATGCGCTTGAGAAACTGGTAAACCTCTTTCATGCGGCCGCCTTCGCCTACCAGGCTGCGTTCCTGAGTGACCTCCACCGTCAGGCGTTCGTTCTCGTCTTCCAGCCATTGCAGGCGCCGGGCGTTTTCCAGCGCAACCGCGGAAATTCCTGCGATCGCCGTCACCAATTGCAAATGATCTTCCTGTAGACGGCTGGTGAAGCTGTCGCTGTCGAGGTAAATGCAGCCGATCACGCGCTGAAACACGGTGAGCGGAACGCACAAAACCGAGTGGACCTGAGACTCGACCAGGCTCTCGACCTGCCGCAGCCCGGCGTGGCCGGGAACGTCGCTGCCCAGCAACGAGATCCCCTGCTCCAGCACCTGGCGCGCGACCGTACGGCTTACCTTAACCAGTAGGGGCTGGCTAGAATCGCGAGTGCGAGGGAAAATCGAATTGAAGTGGACGCCTTCTTTATCCGCCAGCAGGATAGCGCCGCGTTTTGCCGGAACCACTTCAAAAATCAAATCGAGCAACTGCCCCTGCAATTCGTCAAGGTCGCGGATGGCATGAACGATGCGGCTGATTTTCAGCAGCGCGTTGAGGTTGCGGGCCAGTTGCGAGGTTGCGGGCAGCTCGCGCGAGAGCCGCTCAGGCTGCAAATAGACCACGTCGCGGGGATGGATAATGGTGGTTTCCGCCGTGAACTGGGAATCCTCGAACTCTACGCGTCCGGCAGCCGGGACCTGTTCGCTTTCCTCCAGCAAAAACAGGAAAGACGAATCGCCGGTCGAGATCTGGTCGCCATGCTGCAACCAGTGCTCTTCCACAATTGTGCCGTTTACGGCGGTCCCGTTACGGCTGTCGAGGTCGCGGATGCGAAACCTTCCGCTGTCACCGGTCAGCAGGCAATGCTTTCTCGAAACCGAGGGATCGGTTACCGAAATCCCGTTTGAGGCGTCGCGTCCAATGGTGATTTCCCCATCGGATAAGGGGATGGTGGATTCTCTCAAGGGCCCGGAAAGCGCAAGCAGTCTAGGACGCAAACGAAATACCTCGCGCATTATGTATCACAGTTTGGAGAGAAATTCATGCCCAAACTGAAACCGTTCCAATATCCGAACAGATAGGGCGCTATCTGATCGGATAGCGAATTCGGGTCGGCAGAGAAATCCTGGTGAAATTGCCGAAACTATCTGCTGTGGCGTTAAACACTTTGTCCAGAGCTGGTTGCAAGCGATCCCTTGATTCTTTGGCGGGATTTCGACGACTGGCATTCGGCATGCAAATAACAAGGTAGCGCCAGTCGCCCGGCAAAAAGCGATGGGGGAAGCGCTTTTGCATTGAGTTCTGGCCGAGCCTGCTGCGTCATCAGGGATCCGAGGGGCCCCCTCATCGGATCCCTTGATTTTAGAGCCTGATCCTGAGACCAATTTATGGAGCGGCTGCTTCTCGAAACGATCCAGACATAATTGTTAAGAAAGAGGTCAGCCCATGAAATTTCCCGTTGTAGGTTGCTTTATGATTGCTTCGTCTCTGGGTGCTTTCGCGCAGGGCGGCGCCGCGACCGCCGCACGGACGATACAACTTGCCCCGTCCCGTCCTGACCCGGTCAAGATCGTGAAGGTGATGCTGGACGGCGTGGAAGTTAAGACTGGCCTCTAGGCCTACCCTACCGACAAGCCCGGCGTGCCGTTCGAGGCGGGCAATGACTGGTTCAATCATCTCAGCGTCGTATTGAAAAACGTTTCCAGGAAAAAGTGGTGTGCGCCGATGTCCGCGTATTTTTTCTCAGCACCGACGACAAGCGTTCCATGATTAGCGACGGAAACCAGATCGGCGAGAGACCTAGGCATGCAAGATATTCAACGATTCGCGGCGGGTGGCAGAACGACCCCGAGCGCAGTCCGGCCCTTATCGCGCCAGGCCAGGAGTTCAGCCTGCCCGCGATCAGCCCAGAGCGGTTTGACGAGGTGAGGCAGGCCCTCGAAACCCGGCAGCCACTTTCCAGCGTAACCGCTATTCGGCTCGACGTTCCCACGGTTTATTTCGAGGACGGAGCGAAATGGGCCGGAGGCTACTATCGTCCTGATTTCAGCGCGCCGGGGAAGTATAGCCGCATCTCCCAAAAGGAGTTCGACGCTTATCGCCAGGAGGCCTCCCAGTGAAAACCTCGACGATCTGTTTCGCGTTTCTCATTCTGGTCGCAGCCAGAGCAATGGCACAGGACACTACATGTGCGACCTTCGACACTGAGACTGTGGCATGCAACGACCCGCCCCTGTTCTTCGCACGCATCCGTCGCCGACGTCATTGTAGATAGCCCTGGAACCTTTGGCTGTATGCACCCCATCTCTACACCCGTGACTCTGACCTGTCCTGGCGGCACGTCGTGCCCCACAAACTCGGTCGTCACGGTTGCAGCAACCAATCCTTATTGTGAGCAGACCTACACCGACTGCGGTTGTATCGGCGAAGGCTGCGTGGGTAGCGGCGGGGGCGGGGGCACTTGTGGCGATGCGATCTGCTACTTCCGCTGCGCCTGCGGCCCGTCCCCCATTATCGTGGATACGACTGGCAGAGGATTCCAACTAACCTCGGCCTCCGACGGCGTAGCCTTCGACATTCGAGGCGATGGACATCCAGTAAAGATGGCCTGGACTGCCGCGAACTCCGGCAATGCCTTTCTGGCTCTTGAGCGCAACCACAACGGCCGGATCGATAATGGCAAGGAACTTTTCGGCGACTTCACGCCTCAACGCAAGTCAGACTATGCCAACGGCTATTTGGCTTTGGGCGAATATGACCGCCCGGAAAACGGGGGCAACGGGGACGGCATCATCCACAAGCGGGTTTCCGTGTACTCTCGGCTGCTGCTCTGGATCGACGAAAACCACGACGGTATCTCGCAGCCAAACGAACTGCACACTCTTCGGGAGTTGGGCGTGTTTTCGATTGGACTGAAGTATCGCGACGAGCCCTTGGTTGACGCATACGGCAATCAGTTCCGCTACAAAGGCGTTTTGAATCCCGACGCTGAGGACGGCGAATCGAAGGACGGGCGTTTTACTTACGACGTCTTCTTCGAGCTGGCTTCGCCGGCTCCCATCAGAAGCGAGGCCGAACGCGCGGCCGATAAAATTACTGCGACGGACCAAACGGCTGAACTGACGTTTGGCCCCGAAAGAGTGAATATAGCGGGGCGGCGTATTTCTCGCCGCCTTATTTTCTGAGATTGTCCGCAAAGGAGCCCAGGAGGGACACCCAGCGAAGGACGGACAACCATTATGGGGGATGCAATTGTTTACCTGTGCCTCTCGCTTCCTTTTGTTAGGCTTAGTGTTCGCACTTTGGACCGCCGTCAGAACGTTCCCCCTCGAAGCCGCTCGCGTATTCGTCGCTTCCTACTTCATGCTTCCTGGCCTCCGCATGGTCTTTGGCGGAGTTCACGATCCGGAAATTCTGCTGGGCGATCTCTTCGCCTCACTGGGACTAACGTATTTTTGGATCATGCGGAGGAAATAGCGAACTAGCCCGCAACGGCCTCACTGGCGGGCGACGCTCCCACTGCTGGCAGCGGCACGGCAATCCCGTCGCGGAAAGTCACGCTGTTTCCCGAAATCGCGGGCACGCGGTCGCCCAGCACCAGAATTCCCACCAGATTCAGCGGGTCGGCCGCCGAGAGCGTTACGGTGCCTTGCGCGGCGTCGAGTTTCCGCAAAGCGCGAACCGATTCCACTGCAACCGGCAGGGCGAATTGCTCGCCGAGAAATCCATCGACGAAGCGGCCGCCGCGAATCTCGCCGCGGTCTTCGAGGCGGCGGAAACCCATCAGCAGCTCGCGCCACGGCGGCAGGTTCGCTTCTCGCGCCAGCACATCGCGAATTACGATACCGTAACGCCGCAGCAGCATCCAGCAGGCCGCTTCGACAGCACGCGGACGCTCGACCACATCGTCGGCATGCAGCAAAGCCCAGCGCCCGGCGTTGTGCCGCGGCCGCGTGGTGCGCCCGCTTCCCTGCCCCGCGCGGCGCTTGGGATCGATCAGCGAACGCAGATTGTCGAAGCCGTCGGCGGTCACGAGACCGGCTGCCACCAATTCCCACAGCGCAGTTTCGATTTCCGCTTTCAGCTTGTCCGTGCCGCGAACGATGTCGGCAAAAAATGACGCGCCGCGCTGCCGCAGGAAATCGAGCACTTGCTGTGCGCCATGGCTCAGGCCATTGTTCGCTGCCTGATCTTCCTTCGGCCCGAATCCGGGATGGCGCGGAGTCATCCAGTCCGCATCTTCGCGAACGAAAAAAGTAATCGGAGCCACGCTGGTTGGAATCACGCGCCGCTGGCGCGGAGCCGGGGAGCCGTCGCCGTCTTTCTTTGTCGGCGCATAGTCGAGCGTGGCTGGATGCGGCGATAACCTTCCCCATCCCACGGCTCCCGTGAGGCAAAGCTGGTCCAGCCACTTCGGATCGTAATCGGTAATGCGCCTCGCCAATACCTGCCGCTCCCACGCGTTCGCGGGAATCTCAAACCCTTGCAGTTGCCGCAGAACTTCCAGAGCACCCCGCTCGCCGGAAACCTGCGTCCCCGGCGCGACATGCTGCCATTGCAACAGCCACTGCATGAATTGCGCGGCCGTGACCGGCTCGATCTGCTTGCGCAACGTCGCTACCGTGAGCCGATGAATCCGCGCCAGCAGCCGCCGCTCGCACCACTCGGTTTCCTGTGGCGCAACATCCTCTGGCGCAGCGACAGCCGCTACCGGCTGTCCGGCCGAGCGAAGCTCGGCAGCCCTGGCACTGAAGTTTCCTCGCAGCACAGTCCCGCTAGCTTCCATCCGAAGCAACGCGTTCGAAATCTCGGGTGCCGGAAGCCCTAGAGTCTCCCCCAATTGCGTCGCCGTCACTGGCCCGAGATGAGACATCCATCCTGTAACCAGCGTCAACAAGGCGTCGTCGCGAGTAGGAACACTGGCTTCAACCTCAGCCAATTGAGGCTCAAACCTCGCTTCGGGAAAAAACACCGAAAAAGTTTTGCCACGCTCGGCGGCGACCCAATAGGTACGATCGCCAACTGACGCTGAAGCGGCTCGCCCCTCGCCGATCAATCGCTCGAAGTGATACCCCCACAGGCCTGACCCATGGCCCAGAGATTCCGCCGGCAGCGCCACCAGCGTATGCAGCACATCGTGCAACTCATCCGCATCGCGCACATCCGGCCACGCTTCTTCCCGCACCTGCGCGATCGCCGCCGGATCGAGCCCTCCCACTTCTTCAAGCACCGATTCCGGCAGCATGCGCCGCATCTGCACGGCGCGCGCCCGTCGCTCTTCGAGCGGCGCGTCGTCAAGATAAGCGTACGGATTCGCATTCAAAATCTCGTGCGAAAACTGCGACGGCACCGGCGTATCGACGGCAATACAACGGATGCTTCCATTTGCTAAACCAGTCAAAACACTCTTCAGCCCGTTGATATCCATCGCCTCGGTGAGCACGTCTTTCATTACTTCGCCCACCAACGGATGATCGGGAATCTTGCGTTCTCCTCGAAGGTTTTCGAAGCAAGCGGCCGCGTCGGGAAAAACGGATGCCAGCAAATCCTCCGAGCGCATGCGCTGAATCTGCGGAGGAACTTTTTTTCCATTCTGAAAGCGCAACAGCGCCAACGCGCGGTTCGCATCCCATCGCCAGCGCGTGGCGAAAATGGGAGAGTCGAGCGCGGCCTGTTCGAGAATCGGCTGCACCGTCGCGGCGTGCAAGAAATTGAAAACATCGGCCAATGGAAAACTATGCTGCTCTGCCAGCGCGATGTTCAGTCCATTATCGGTGGCGGCCGCCTGCAACTCGAAATTGAATCCCACACAGAAACGCTTGCGCAGAGCCAGGCCCCAGGCTTTGTTGATGCGTCCGCCGAAGGGAGCATGAATAACCAGCTGCATGCCTCCGCCTTCATCGAAAAACCTTTCGGCAATTACTGTCTGCTGCGTCGGAACCGCGCCCAGCACCGCGCGGCCTTGCAAAACGTATTCGATAGCCTGCTCCGCGCCGGAATCGTCGAGGCCGCATTCTTCCTCCAGCCAGGAAACTGCGGCAGCCACGTCCGGTTGTGTCGCCGAGAAACCCACCGGAGACGTGTGCGGGAGCATATCGCTGATCTTTTGCCGCAAGCTTCCAATATGCTCGGAGAGTTCTTCGGTTCGCGCCGGAGCTTCGCCGCGCCAGAAGGGCACGCTGGGCGGCGCGCCATGCGCATCCTGCACCAACATGCGGCCGGCGTTGGTTTCGATGCGGCGAATCATCCACGAGGTATTGCCCAGAAGCATGATGTCGCCGCGATTGCTTTCGACCGCGAAATCTTCGTCGACAGTTCCTACGACCAGACCGTCAGGCTCAGCCACGACCGCATAGAGCGAATTATCCGGTATCGCACCGCCGCTGGTAATGGCCGCCAGGCGAGCGCCGCGCCGCGCCCGAAGTTTTCCGTTCACACGATCGCGATGAATGTATGCGCCGTAACGTCCGCGACGAGCGGCGATGCCTTCGGCCAGCATTTCCAAAACCGCTTCGTAGGTCGCGCGGGTTAGATTGCGATAGGGATACGCGCGCCGCACCAGCGCGAACATATCGTCCTCGTCCCACTCCTCGGCGGAGCATGCCGCCACGATCTGCTGCGCCAAAACATCCAGCGGCGATTCCGGAATCATCAGTCGGTCGAGATCGCCTTGCCGGATGGCGCGCACCAGCGCGGCGCATTCGATCAAGTCATCGCGAGTGGTCGCGAAGAGGCGTCCCTTGGGAACCGCGCCACGCCAGTGGCCTGACCGTCCTACGCGTTGAAGTGTCACGGCAATCGCGCGCGGCGAATTGATCTGTATAACCAGGTCGACGGTGCCCACGTCGATTCCGAGCTCGAGCGATGCCGTCGCCACCAGCACCCGCATCTTGCCTTCTTTCAACTTCTTTTCCGCCGCCAAGCGCAACTTGCGCGACAAACTTCCGTGGTGAGCCGCCACATTGTCTTCGCCAATGCGTTCGCCCAAGTGATGGGCCACGCGCTCCGCCATGCGCCGCGTATTCACGAAGACTAATGTTGACCGATGCTGCTCAACCAGAGTGACAAGACGGTTGTAAACCTCGTCCCACATCTCGTTCGAAGCCACGGGACCGAGCGGCATCGACGGAACTTCGATTGCCATGTCGAGCTTGCGCTTGTGGCCGATGTTGACGATCACAGGGTCTATGCCCGCGACATCCGTTTCGAACGCTCGATTCCCCGTCAAGAAATGCGCAACCTCTTCAATCGGCTTCTGCGTCGCGGAAAGCCCGATCCGCACCGGCCGCTTATATGTCAGCGCGTCCAACCGCTCGAGCGATAAGGTCAGATGCGCCCCGCGTTTGTCGTCGGCCACGGCATGGATTTCGTCAACGATCACGGTCTCAATGTCGCGCAGAATCGCGCGGCTCTTGTCGGCGGTGAGCAGGATGTAAAGCGACTCCGGCGTGGTCACCAGAATGTGCGGCGGCCTCTTCAACATGGCGCGCCGCTCCGGCATTAGCGTGTCGCCGGTGCGCACCGCAGTGCGAATTTCGGGCATGAGCAGGCCGCGCTCGCCTGCCATCGCGAGAATTTCTCCGAGGGGAATCTCGAGATTTTTTTGGATGTCGTTGCCCAGCGCCTTCAACGGCGAAACGTAAAGGACTTCGATTCGATCGCAGAGTTCGCCCGCGAGAGCCTTGCGCACCAGGCGATCAATGCACGCAAGGAAAGCGGCCAGCGTTTTCCCGGAACCTGTGGGCGCGGAAATGAGCGTCGTGCGCCCGGCGAGTATGTGCGGCCATCCCTGCTCTTGCGGTTCAGTCGGCGTGGCAAACCGCTGCACAAACCACTCCGCCACCAGCGGATGAGCCCAGGCAAGAGAGGCAGGAAGGGACAGCATTTGAATATTGTAGCCGGAACGTTAACTTTCGTAAATTCTTCGCTTCTGGGGCTGTGCCGAGCGTAGAATCCCTAATAAGAAGGGCATCTATGTCGGAAGCTACTACGTTTAATCCGCTACAGGCCACCGATCGCTTGATACTCGGGATGAAGCCGATCAAATGCTAAAAGCCCTGACACAGTAATTGCATTGCTAACAGATCAGTAGCGTCGGAGCGCCCGGCATTCAACGAAGGATAGGAAGCCGATGAGACCCAGGAAGATGCCGCAGAAGCAAATGCAAACCGACCGCGCCCCTGCTGCCGAAGGGCCGGAAACCAAACCGCCCGCACGTAAGGCGGGCGGTCCTTCGGCGAATGGCCTGTCAGTTCGCGCTCTTATCAAGCACCTTGGAGGGTCCCTTAAGGGAGGACCGTCACTCATAGCGGCCCTCAAACGTGATCGCAGGAACGACGATCACGCAAAAGCCCGCAAGTTTGCGGTAATGGGCGAGGGCCGAGACCCAGAATGCTAGAATTCCCGCAATGCCAAGCCTCTCGGCTCAGGCCCCGCGTCCGCAAAATCAAACTTATTCTGTTCGAGAAGGCGTTTTGACAGACGGCAAATTTGTTTTCTGCCCGATGAATCCATGGAAGGCGAGAGCCAAAAACCTTAGCAGGCAATTGCTAACGCTTATTTGTTAATTGAGAATTGCTTCCGCTAACTTGCTGGCCCCTCACCGTTCACAAAAAAGCCCACCAGATGCTTGCTTGGGGCGTGCTCGGGTCAGCATCCGATGGGCTACCGTTTCTCCTTACTCACCCTGTTGTTTTCAGGAGTATTTGAATTGATTAAACCCTATTAGCGACTCAAGTTCCGTCTAATTTTGTAAAACTTTGTAATACTTGTTGCCGCATTTAATCCGGGATCACAATCGCTTTCGAAGCCATTAATTCCGAGAACCGCGGATTCTTTCGCAGCTCCGCGAACTCCGTGTCTTTATATACGTTTTTCAAATCCTTATAACCAGCTTCCATCGCGCGCTTCAAATATTCGAGAGACTGATCGGAGAATCCCATCTTGGCGTATAACTTCGCCACCGTGTAATCGTAGCGCGCGCGATCTTGCGGACTCGGCAGTTGCGCCTGGACGCCGGCGCGTGAAGTCCGCTCGAATACTTCGGGATCCAATTCCATCGCATGCTGGTACGCCACCACGGCGCGATTGAACTCCTTCTTCGAAAAATACGCCGCGCCCAGATTGCTGTAAAAGGATGCGGAATTTGAATCGTGCGCAATGGCCTTATCGTATTCCTTCACCGCCGCTCCATATTTCTTGCTCTCGTAAAGAACGACGCCCAGGTTGTTGTAGGCGTCGGCATATTCGCGATTAACATGGATGGCGTGCTCGAACGATTTCTTCGCCTCCTTATAGCGCTGCATCATAAGCTCTGTGATTCCAATCTTGTTGAGCAGGCCGCCGTCGTCGGATTTCTTGGCCAGCGCGGCGTGGTAATAATCGAGCGCGTCGAGGTAAAGTTTTTCCGAGCGCAATTCATCGGCCTGCCGCTCTAGATCGGCAGCCGTTGCGTCGGGCGCGGGAGGGTCTACCGCGCGCAGTAGCGGCGGCGAAATCTGCACTTGCTCCGAATGAGAAACTTGCGCTAATGCGGCAGTGGAACAAATCAGAAGAAGAATCAGGCAGGCTTTCCGGCAGGACATACACACCCCCAGACGAACCGACTCGAACGAAGCCATTCTCCCACAAATCAGGGTGGTTGGCACAAGATTTTGTCCTGACCTTCGCCGTCTATAAGCCTGCCGCGAACAATTCAGAGCGATAGAGGCTACCCCCACTAAAGCGCCCCCGCCCACCACCATCCGGCCATTGACTCGGGCTTTTGAAAAGCTCAGTGTGCAAATTGTCGGACAAGGGCCCCTTCTAATCTTAGGTTTGCGCCGTTCTCACTTCCTCCCCTGGGCGTGAATCTCATCGGTACAAGGTTTTTCGGCGTAACTGAAAGGATGGGACGCCATGAAATCTGAATCAGCGCCCGCGACAAATTGCGTTTCAATTCTCTCTCATCTGTCACAGGAAAATTTGTCCCAAGGAGCTTCGCAACAGGATACGTCCGTATCGAGGCAATTCTTGGTGTGGTCCGGCCGAATGGGCTATTTGGGCTCCCCTGCTCGTGGGATATGGGCGTTTGAGCCGGATTGAGATTCCCTCGTCTCGGGGAAAAAACGCGCGAGAAATTGGTACTCCGCCTTCGTGAAAGGAAACATATCGATGGGGATCGATTTCGCAACACCCCCTTTTGATGCAATCTCCGCCCGCGCTGCGGGAAGCTGGAGGCGCGGTTATCAGCAGGCTCTGCTGTGCGGGGTGGTTTTGGCGGCCTATGCTGTTTCAGTAGCGGCACAAACCACAACCCCCGCACCGGTTGCGGGCTCCGTCCAAAGCGATTGGACGGAGTTTCACCAGCCGAACATGATGCGCTGGAACGCGGTGGAAAATGTGCTCGGCGTCAAGAACGTTCGGAATCTCAAGGTGAAGTGGAGTTACAACGTCGGCACTACGCCGACATCTTCGCCTACGGAGGCGAACGGTAAGGTCTACGCTGGCGCACAAGACGGCACGGTCTACGCCCTGAACGCCAACAACGGCGCTGTGTTATGGCGCTACGTGACTGGCGCCGAAGTCGACTCCGCGCCCGCCGTCGTGAATGGCGTGGTTTACGTCGGTTCCTACGATTACAACATGTACGCCCTGAACGCCGGCACCGGCAGCAAACTGTGGAGCTACGCCACGCAATACAACATTTTGGATTCGCCCTCTGTGGTGTATGGCGTGGTCTATTTTGGAGGATATGATGGCAACGTTTACGCGGTGAACGCGGACGATGGCACACAATTGTGGGTCTATAACACCTACTACAACGCTGGTGTGATTGGGTCACCCGCGGTGGCCAACGGACTCGTCTACATCGGTGATGAGGCGTTTATGTATGCCCTCAATGCCAGGAACGGCTCGGTTCGCTGGAACTACAGGAACGTTGTTTATCCGGTTGACTCACCTGCTGTGGCAAACGGCGTCCTCTACTTTGGTGACTTCAACAATAACTTGACGGCCCTGGATGCCAGCAATGGCACGCTCCTCTGGAATTTTGCCGCCAGCGCCGAAGTGTTTTCGTCGCCGGCAGTCGCAAACAACGTCGTTTATTTCGGATCGCAGGACGACAGCCTCTACGCCGTCAACGCCACCACGGGCGTTAAGTTGTGGAGCTACCAGACCGGAGGTCCGATCGGTTCCTCGCCTGCCGTGGCGAACGGCGTCGTCTATGTCGGGTCCAGCGATGGCAATGTTTACGCATTCAACGCCGCCACTGGCGCCAAGCTCTGGAATTACACAACCGGCGGACAAGTGGTGACCTCGCCCATCGTAGCGAATGGCGTGGTTTATGCCACCTCACAGGATGGCAATATCTACGCCTTCGGGCTGAAGTAAAAGGGTATCGCCGCGTTCGGTTGAACTAACGTCAGTGGACGATTTGATTAACATCGATTTTGTGAATTAGTCGTGAGGAGGATTTATGAAAACACCAAGAATCTGCGATCGATTCTGTTTCGGCTGGACGGCGATCCGCGCCGCATTGTTGTTCCTCGCTTTGGGCGCGATGCCTTTGCCAGCGCAGACCTTCAACACGCTGTTCAGCTTCGACGGGACCAACGGGGGGGAACCCCTGTCCTCGTTGGTTCAAGGAACCAACGGGAATTATTACGGTACAACCAGCGCAGGCGGGCTCTATGGCATGCTGGGTTGCTCTCCGTGCGCGTTCGGGGGGACGGTCTTCGAGATTACGCCCGCGGGCAGCCTGACCACTCTCTACAATTTTTGCGCGAAAACGAACTGCACCGACGGCTCATTTCCCAGCACTGCACTGGTGGAAACGGTCAATGGCACGTTCTGGGGGACCACTCAAGTCGGCGGGGCTCTTAACGACGGCACAATCTTCAAAGTGAGTGCTGCGGGCTCACTGACTACGCTCCACAGCTTCGACAAGACTGATGGGGAGTACCCTGTGAGCCTTATCCTCGCCCGAGACGGGAACTTTTACGGAACGACTTTCGCCGGTGGCTCAAAGGGGGCGGGAACGGTTTTCAAAATCACGCCGACGGGCACATTCGCGAAGCTGCACGACTTTTGCCAGAAGCGGAACTGTACTGACGGGTCCAGTCCCGCGGGAATCATACAAGCCAGCGACGGGAACCTCTACGGGACGGCCGCCAGCAACGGTTCAGGGGTGCTGTTCAAAATTACTACCGGTGGCAAGTTTAGCATTCTGTACGGCTTTAGCAGCGGCGAGGATGGCAGCGTCCCCGGTACCCTGCTGCAAGCAACCGATGGAAACATCTACGGGACAGCCGGATCGGGTAATTTCAGCAACACCGGCACGTTCTTCAAAATCACCCTGGGAGGGGCATTCACGTTACTTTACGATTTTTGCTCCCTGGCAAACTGCGCCGACGGCCGAAATCCCGAGGGCCCGTTTGTGCAAGCCATGGACGGTAACTTTTACGGAACAACCAATGGGGGCCTGGGCGACTCCGATTGCACCGCCTTCGAGATCACTCCGACCGGAACCTTGACCACGTTGTACCCCTTCGACAATCTTTCCTGTGACGCTCAGGGACTGATGCAGGCCACGAATGGGACCTTCTATGGGGCGACTTATTTCTTGGGCAGTGATGGCGTGGGAACGATTTACAGCCTCTCCACGGGGCTGGGACCCTTCGCCCAAACAGTGCCCACATCCGCCAAGGTCGGGTCGCCGGTGGTGATTCTGGGGAACAATCTCACGGGCACAACCAGCGTAAAGTTCAACGGAACCACAGCGACATTCACCGTGGTGAGCGACACGGAGATCAAAACCGATGTGCCGACAGGGGCGAGCACGGGCTACGTGACGGTGACCACGCCCACCGTCGTGCTGAACAGCAACGTGCAATTCCAGGTGAATTCCAAGTGAGGCAATAAGGTGGCGGGCAAAACACGAACAGAAATTTCCCCATGAGATTTCGCGAAGTCAACTTGCTTTCGAAGCGGGTGTGCCCCATCGGCACCCACACGACTTCCTTGGCATTGATGGCAAAACAGCGTGGCTTGCGTGCAGAAGCTATAAGACGGTGGACCGAATTGAGGCGGGTGTGAACACTATCTCGTGTAAAGGCAGGTTGTCCGAGCCTGCCACGTCCGGGCCCCAGAATCGAAATATAAACGACTTCTATGGAGGAACCGTTATGAGACTTCTTGCCATTTGTCCGCTTTGGTTAACGATTTTTGTCGTGGTAGCGACGACGGCGCAAGCGCAAACGTTCACTACATTGCACGACTTTACCGGACCAGACGGAAGTTATCCCAACGCGGGTGTATTCCGGGACTCGTCGGGAAATCTGTATGGAACCACATACTCCGGCGGAACTCTTGGTTTTGGGACAGTTTTCAAAATCGACACCAGTAACAACGAAACGGTGCTTTACAGCTTTGCTGGCGGAACGGACGGAGCAAATCCTGTTGCAGCAGTTATTCGCGACAGTGCGGGCAACATCTACGGCACGACTCCGGCGGGTGGCAGTCCGGTTTGCCAGTGCGGTGTCGTATTCAAGGTGAGCAGCACTGGCGAAGAAACAGTGCTCTATCGCTTCCGTGGCGGAACGGACGGGTCCACGCCCACCGCTGGCTTGGTGCGTGACAGCGCCGGCAATCTGTATGGCACGGCTTCCACTGGCGGCGCGTACAACAGCGGGGCCGTTTTCAAAGTGAACGCCAGCAGCAAAGAGAGCTTGCTCTACAGCTTTACCGGTGGCACGGATGGCGGCACGCCCGCGTTTGGGCTCATCCGCGATTCTGTCGGCGATCTTTACGGCACTACGGCCGGCGGGGGAAACGGCGGGGGCGGAGTCCTTTATAAGCTCGATGCCAACGGTAATGAGACTGTGCTGAGCCAGCTCAGTTTCCCGAGTCTGTGTTGCGTCTCGTCGGACCCAAGCTTCTGCGGAACTGGAGCGGATATCTGCGGTACCTTGAACCAGGGCGGCGCCACGTATGAGGTAAATCGCAAGACGGGAGACTCGACAGTGTTAGGGGAAACAACAGGATATAGCGGGGGATTGGAGCCGCTGGGAGGAGTGGTGCAGGACGCCGCCGGGAATATCTATGGCACGATGTCATGCTGTGGCCAGGATTTCGGAACCATCTTCAAGATCAATACCAAGGGCAGGTATAGCGTGGTCTACAACTTCGCCGGCTATGCCGACGGGGGATATCCGCAGGGGGATTTGATCATAGACGCGGCGGGCAACTTGTACGGCACTACGCCCAATTTTGGCGATCCCACCTGCTACTGCGGCAGCGTATACAAGTTCAAACCATGACCCAGCGAAAGCCGGATTGAACCGACTTGTTGAAGTGATTTATTGAAGTGACCCCAGGGCGTACTTCCCCCGCGGAACGAAAAATCGATGCGAGTTGAAGGATGGTATGCCATGAACTCTGGATCTGTAAGACGTACTGCAAACCCTGTCGTAGCTTGCGTGTCCTCGGCAAGATGGCATCAATGGGCACCGGCGCTAGCGATCATTTTGGCACTGACCGCGGTTTCAACACCGGCGCACGCGCAAACTCTCACTACGCTGTATACATTCACCGGGCCAGACGGCAGCGTGCCCTTTGCGGGCGTGATCCGCGACTCCGCGGGCAACTTGTATGGGACCACCTTTTATGGTGGCGCTTATTTTTCTAGTCAGCCTTACGGCTTTGGAGTCGTGTTCAAGCTCGACCCCAGCAACAATGAAACAGTGCTCTACAGCTTCGCCGGAGGAACGGACGGCGCGGGTCCGAACGGAGGCGTGGTTCGCGACTCCGCGGGCAATCTCTATGGCACAACCTCGGCGGGTGGAAGTCCCACTTGCCAATGTGGCACGGTATTTAAAGTAAGCAGCAGTGGAAAGGAAACCGTTCTCTACCGCTTTCGTGGTGGAACCGACGGCGCTTTCCCCTGGGGCGGTGTGATCCGCGACAGCGCCGGGAATCTCTACGGAACAACCTACGGCGGCGGATACAGCGGCTATGGAACCATCTTCAAGATCGACGCCAGCGGTAAAGAGAGCGTGCTCTACCGCTTTCGAGGAGGCAGCGACACCTATACTCCGCTCTCGTCCCTGATCCGCGACTCGGAGGGAAATCTCTACGGCACAACCTGCGAATGCGGACCCAACACCCCCGATCAGGGCGGCGGTGTGCTATTCAAGCTGGACACCAGCAACCAGTTGACAGTGCTTGCCGGCACTCCTTCCACCGGCTCATACGCCGCTCCCGCATTTTGCTACTCCGGCGCCATTTGCGGCACGTCCCTGGAGCAAGCAGTGTGGGAAGTCACTAAAAGTGGAGAACTCATCACTCTCTATGACTTTCCAACTTACAACGACGGCAGCATCCTCGAGGGAGGTGTAGTCGAGAACTCCGCCGGTAATCTTTACGGCGTGACCTCATGCTGCGGCCAGGGTGATGCGGGAGTCCTTTACGAGGTCACCAGGCATGGCGTGGGCGAGACGCTTTACAACTTCAGCGGCTATGCCGACGGCGCATATCCGCAGGGCACTCTGGTTCTCGACAAAGAAGGCAATCTATACGGAACAGCCCCCGCCGGAGGCGACTTCAATTGCATCAGCGGATACTCCTTCGGCTGCGGCGTGGTGTTCGAGTTCACACCATGATCCGGCGCAGCCTTATTGCACCGGCTTATTCAATTGACCCCACACCTCCTCCGCAAACGTAAACAATTCGGCGCAAATTGAAATCGCCGTCAGGAAGGGTTCTGCATGAAGCTAATTCGTATGTTGGTTTCGGTCTCGATTCTCTATACGTGCTCGGCCTGCTTCGCATGGGCTCAGCAGCCTGCGGCCAATTCTCTCAACAACTGGAGCCAGTACCTCCGCACCAACATGCAACGCTACAACCCCTATGAAGACGTGCTCAGCATCCACAACGTCGGAAAGCTCGAGCTCAAGTGGAGCTACACCACCGGCGGCGCCGTGTTTTCTTCACCCGCCGTCGTGGATGGGGTGGTCTATGTCGGTTCCAGCGACAGCAACGTGTACGCGTTCAATGCCCACACCGGTGCCAAGTTGTGGAGCTACACCACTGGCAACTCGGTTCAGTCTTCGCCCGCCGTGGCCAATGGGGTGGTTTATGTCGGCTCTAGCGACAACAACCTGTACGCGCTCAATGCCACAACGGGTGCCAAGCTGTGGAGCTATGCCACTGGCTTATGGGTGATCTCCTCGCCCGCTGTGGTAAACAACGTAGTTTATTTCGGCTCGTATGACTACAACGTGTACGCGCTCAATGCCCGCACTGGCGCGCTGCTGTGGAGCTACCCCACGGACCTCTATGTGAGCTCCTCGCCTGCGGTTGCAAACGGCGTAGTCTATATCGGCTCGTGGGACGGCAACCTCTACGCACTGAACGCCGGCACTGGCGCACTGCTGTGGAGCTACAACACAGGCTTCCAGATCCAGGGTGCGCCCGCCGTGGCCAATGGTGCGGTCTATACCCCTTCCGTTGGCGATGTTTATGCGCTGGACGCCACTACCGGCGTTTTCTTGTGGAGTTACGACGTTCAAGGAATGGTCGAACCAGATGCCCCTGCCGTGGCCGACGGCGTGGTCTATGTCAGCTCCTGGTTTGCCCAGAACATGTACGCGTTCAACGCCGGCACCGGCGAGCCGCTATGGACCGTCGCCATCACAGGAGACACAGGCTCCTCGCCCGCCGTGGCCAATGGAGTGGTTTACGTCGCCTGGTACAACGGTTTGATGTACGCGCTGAACGCCAAGACCGGCGAGCAGCTGTGGAGCTATTACATCTTTGACGAATATTCCTCGCCCGCTGTGGCAAATGGCATGGTTTTCGTTGGCTCAAAAACCCACAACAGCATCTACGCCTTCGGCCTGAAGTAGGAGATGTTCGCGTGGAGGAGAGGGTAATTTTGTCGGGCCCAAATTTTGCTTTCGAGGTTCACTATGAAACACATCCGCAGTTTAGCTTTGATTCTGTGCGCCTGCCTCGTATCTACAGCATGGGCTCGGCAGTCCCCATCCAACCCTCAAAACAACTGGAGCGAGTTTCACCGCACTAACATGCAACGCTATAACCCGTACGAGGACGTGCTCAACGTCAACAATGTTAAGAAGCTCAAGCTAAAGTGGAGCTACGTGACCGGCGGCAATGTAAATTCCTCGCCCGCCGTGGTGAATGGAGTTGTCTACATCGGCTCGTGGGACTTCAACGTCTATGCGTTCCACGAGGGCACTGGGGCCAAGCTGTGGAGCTACACGACCGGAGGGCGGGTCTACTCTGCACCCGCCGTCGCCAATGGCGTCGTTTATGTCGGCTCGAACGATGGCAACTTCTACGCCTTGAATGCCACGACGGGCGCCAAGCTGTGGAGCTACTCTCTCGTCAGCAATGCCGATTCCCCGCCCGCCGTCGCCAATGGCGTCGTTTACGTCGGTGGGGGTTTTGGCAACAACAATGTCTACGCGCTGAACGCCGCCACCGGCACCCTGCTCTGGAGCTATGCCACTGGCGGTAGTGTGGAGGCCGCCCCCGCCGTTGCCAATGGAGTCGTCTACGCCGGCTCGGACGACGACAACGTGTACGCACTGGAGGCCAGCACTGGCGCTCTGCTTTGGAGCTACACGACCGGCGATTGGGTGCAGTCTTCGCCCACTCCCTCCGGCGGGGTGGTTTACGCGGGCTCGAACGACGGCAACTTCTACGCGCTCAACTCCAGCACCGGCACCCTGCTTTGGAGCTATCCCACGGGCAGCGCCGAGGATTCTTCGCCTGCTGTAGCCAATGGGGTGGTTTATGTCGGGTCGATCAACAACAATTTCTACGCATTCGACACCAATACTGGCGCGCTGCGATGGACCTTCACCGGCGACACCACAATTAATTCCTCGCCCGCGGTGGCCAACGGCGTGGTTTATGTGGGTTCGAACTACGCCACTTATACGCACTCAACGCCAGCACCGGCGCCCTGCTGTGGAGGTACGCTACCGAGGTTGGAGAGTGCGCTCCCGCCGTGGCGAATGGGATGGTCTTTGTCGGCTCATACGACGAGCAAACTGTTTACGGCTTCGGCCTGGAATAGTCGCGAAACGTGAGTCTGGCAGATGTGGTTCGGGAACGACCAAGAGCTTGGTCGAAATATTTTAGTGAGGGACCGCTGCACAGGCGAAGGCAGTTCCTAATGCGGCGGCCAACATTTTTGCTCGGGAGGGTTTGTCAATGCGATATGTTCGTATCCTCGCTTTGATTCTGTGTGCGTTCTTAGTTCCTGCGACATGGGGCCAGCAGGCAGCGGGCAACGTTGTCACGAACTGGAGTGAGTTTCACTTCCCCAACATGATGCGTTTCAACCCGGCCGAGAACATACTCAACGTCCACAACGTTGGCAGCCTCCGGGTGAAATGGAGTTACACCACCGGCGACATTGTGACCTCCTCGGCCGCGGCGGTGAATGGAGTGGTTTATGTCGGCTCCGGGAACGGCGACGTGTATGCCTTAAATGCCAATACCGGCGCGAGCTTTGGAGTTACAGCAGCAGCGCTTACGTGCAATCCTCGCCCGCAGTGGTCGACGGAGTAGTGTACTTCGTCTCGGACGATGACAACGTGTACGCTCTGAAAGCCAGCACCGGCGCACTGCTGTGGAGCTACGCGACCGGGGTTTATGTGAATTCCTCGCCCACGGTGGCGAATGGCATTGTCTACATCGGCTCCAACGACGGCTACGTCTACGCGCTGAACGCCCGCACCGGCGCGCTGCTCTGGAATTACGACACCGGCGGCCCGGTCTACTCCACGCCTGCGGTGGCGAATGGTGCGGTCTATGCCGGCTCCGGTGGCGGCAACGTATACGCGCTAAACGCCAGCACCGGCGCTGAACTATGGAGCTACACCACCGGCGGAATGGTGTATTGCTCGCCCGCACTGGCGAATGGCGTGGTTTACGTGGGCTCCAACGACGGCAACTGTATGCGCTAAACGCCGGCACGGGCGCCAAGCTCTGGAGCTACAAGACCGGCGACGAGATCCTTTTCGGCCCCGCGGTGGCAAATGGCGTGGTCTACGTGAGTTCCGACGACGGCAACTTGTACGCGCTAAGCGCCGGCACGGGGCCAAGCTCTGGAGTTCCACTACGAATTCGAGTTCCGCGCCTGCGGTGGCGAACGGCGTGG